>NZ_CP040018.1:4327363-4945558 GCF_005280255.1 Arthrobacter sp. 24S4-2
AGGCTTGGCGCACGGCCGTGGACATGGTGTTGGCCATGGTCTTCACGAACTGGTCGCTGCAGGGTTCCCCGTGGCCCGGGATCAGGAACTCGTACCGGTGCCGCAGCGCGGACAGGTGCCGGAGCGCGTCCGCCCATTCCTCCGGGAACGAATCCTCAAACGACGGATGCGCGCCCTGCTCCACCAGGTCCCCGGCGTACAGGGTGGTGGACGTTCCCACCAGCAGGTCACCGTCGGTGTGCCCCCGGCCCAGGTAGAACAGCGTGACAGTCTGGCCGCCCAGGTCCACCAGGACGGGCTGGTCCTTCACGATCGCGTTGGGAACCACCAGCTCGGCGTCGACTCCTTCGCCTGCAGCCATTTCCGGTTCCAGGGTGGCGACCATGCGGCGCTGCCGGTCCCCGTTTTCCTCAATCTCGCTCGCACAGTTCTGGTGGGCATAGAACTCCGTCACGCCGTCGTCCGCGAAGATCGCGTTGCCGAAGAAGTGGTCGTAGTGGGCGTGGGTGTTCACCACCACCAGCGGCAGCTGGGTCTTTTCCCGCACGGCGTCCAGGATTTCCCGGCCCTGCCGGGGTCCCCCGCCGGTGTCGATCACCATGGCGCGTTCAGCGCCGACTATGAGTCCGGTATTGAGCTTCGAGCCTTCGGTGGTCAGCACATAGTTGCCTTGGCCGGCCTCCATCCATCGCGACATTCTGTTCTCCGTATTCATGCGTTCCGGCGATCTTAAGCCTCGATTCTACCCACGCCTTGCTGGCAGGAGCCTGAACAACTGACCGCGCCGAAGGACCAAACCGGACCAAAAGGGTGGCCGGTACGGAGGAAAACGAGAGAGCATCGGCCAACACAGTCGGCCGGTGCTCACGTTTTCGTTGTTCGGGGACTAGGCAGGCTTGGCGAAGGTGGCCGCACTCATGATTTCGTAGCCCACAAACGTCTCATCACCTTCCACCCAGGCATCATGGCCGGCCGGAATGGTATAGGCGTCGCCTGCGTGAATTGTGGTGCGCGTTCCGTCGTCCATCTGCACCGTTATCGTTCCGGCGGTGCAGAACCCCAGGTGGTTGTTCTGGCAGCTTTCGGTGTTGACCACAGTCTTGACGGTCTCGGACCACCGCCAGCCTGGCTCAAAAGTGAACCTGCCCAAGGTGGTATCACCCACGGTGACCACGTCAACCTCAGTCTTCGGCGGTCGGCGCTTTTCGTCGGGTTCGTTAAATGACTTCGACTCAAGGGCCTTGACAGTCACTGCGGGCATTTTTGCCCTCCTCAATGCGGAGTGATTACAACTGTTCATCCGGAGGCTCGATCAGATGCTCCGAGAAAGAGAGTTCGGCAGGCACGGGCCGATGTCCGTTCAGCTCCCGCCAAGGACGCGCGTTGCGCTCTCAGCGTGCTCTCAGCGGCAGGCCGTGTCAATATGCGAGGCCGCTGATCATTCACTTGTCAGCAGCGTCCTTCGCGCGCGAAACGTCGCGAGCGCGGATGGCGTGATCGGCCGGATCCGTAACCCCGCGGAATCCTAACGGCCGGAACGGAACCGAATCAGGACGGCGGCCGCACCGAGGGCCGCGACCGTAGGGACGAGCATGATCGACAGTCCCATGAGATAGCTGGTAATGGTCATTTCAGCACCTTTCGCCTGGAGTGTGCACTGAGCCTATGCACCCAAACTCAGCTTTGGCTGAAGATCACCCGGCGATTCGCTCAAGATTCCGGGGCCACAGAGCTCAGCGGGTGAGATGCCGGCTGTCCGCTTCGATTCCGGCAAGCAGTTGCTTGAGCGTCAGCTCGTTGTGCCCCTCGCTCCCGTAGCGGTTCATGGGACCCGACACGGCCGCCGTGAGGGGAAACTCCGGTGGCGCCGGCGCCGGCGGCAGTCGCACGCCGCCCCCGTCAGTTGCCGCTTCGGCGACCTCGCGGGCCAGGACGAAGGAGGACCAGCCATAGTTCAGTACCACAATGCCGCTAAACGCGGCGACGGCGGGATCCCCCGTATTACCCGCACGCTGCAGGATGCGCAGCGCAGCTTCCCCGATGGACAGCGCGTCGGGCCCCGGATACGGGCGCCCGATCAGCGGCGTGATGGCCCACGGATGGTCCCGGAGCAGCCGGCGGTGGTTCCGCGCAAACGCAGCAGGTCCTCCGGCGAGCATGCGGTTTCGGGCGGCGGGGCGAACCGGCCCAGGACCCTGTTTAGCAGCGCGTCCACCAGTTCGTCCTTGGTGGCGAAGTAGCGGTTGAGGGACACGGGCGCCGCTTCAAGTGTCCACTGCCTGCGCCCGTTCCAGCTAAGGCCGAGCTTGTAAGCAGCCCTGGCGATGCTCCCAGTCCCGTCCGTGATAACGAATAACTTGTTCCTGTGTTGCCGAGGTAGCCCCTGGGGGATCTTGTTTATCTCAAGCACTCGCTGCCCATCCGCCCTTTTGACTACGCGCAAGTTGACAATCAACACTCTGAGCGACTTCACGCTAACTGAGTAACATTGGCATAAACCAAGTACTCGCTGTCAATTAAACGCGTAATCTCCACGGTGGTTTATGCAATTTTGGGGACATAGCTTCTACACATGGCTAGCGAAAGTGGCAAGAAGGATCAGCCGGCGTCCCAAAACGACACCGGTGTAAAGCGCCGGGGACTTCTCAGATTCGGAACCCTAGTAACTGCGCTCACTGGCGCTTCCGCATTTTCAGTTATTAGTGCCAATAGCGCCCAAGCCGCTTCAGGGGATAAGAGCCCGCCCAACTCATACGTTCCGGTTTCGGAAAAGGGCGCCCCCTCGGGTGTGGCAACCTTGGACGCAGCTTCGAAGATCCCGCCTTCCCAGCTTCCTGACCTTTCTGCCACTTATGGACGCAAGGCGGTTTTCGACGTCAGAGATTATGGGGCCAAAGGGGATGGCGTAACCGACGACCAGCCAGCGATCCAGGCAGCGATCACCGCAGCCGGAATTGCGGGCCGAGGAACGGTGTTCGTCCCCGAAGGCCGATTCGTCTGCTTCACCCCAATATCAATCCCCTCAAACGTGACCATCGAAGGGGCAAGCCTCCGGTCAGTCCTCTACTTCTCTTGGACAACCTCGGCAGGCGGCTCCGTTTTCATCAAGAACAATTCCCAGACAACGGGTAACTCTGACATCTCGCTCCGACGCTTTAGCATCGAAAGCGCCTACACGGGAGGACCGTTCGGGCAAGGCCCCCAAGGCCCGCGGCGGGTGTTTTGATGCGCAGGGTAGACGACTTCCTCTGCGAAGGCTTGCGCTTTTACCACGTGCCCGGAATCGCGATGGCCTACCAAGGCATGCGGCGTGGACGGTTCATCAACAATTTCATCCTTGATTGCGGGCGTGACGGTATCACTGGAGGCCCGTACCTTGAATGGCCGCTAGAAGATATTCATGTCAGCGGGAACTTGATCAACGGAGTTGGTGACGACGCGATTGCTGTCCACGCCTACGCGGACAGCGCGACCCGCAACACGCAAGGCCGCCCGCACAGGATCGCTATAGTGGGAAACACGATTTTCGGGCAGGGCAGCTACATCGGAGCAGCCACCACTGCGTCAATGACGGCAGGTTCCGCCGCCGTGACAGGTAGCGGCTTCACATCATCGGATGTAAACAAGTTCATGGCTGTCCCCGGGGCGGGTGCCTCGGGTATAACCCATATATCTAAGATCGCGTCTTTCCAGGTCGATACCCAAGTTACGTTGGCGGATGCAGCCAGTGTGACGGTGACGAACGTTACCGTGAACTACAGCAACGGGGCAGGACGTGGCATTTTCCTTCACGGGCTCGAAGACTCCACCTGCACAGGGAACGTCGTGGATTCGACCTTCTCGCACGGCATTTCCGTTGCCGCCGACACTACGTCAGGTAACGGGCCTGGCGGCGTAGGCGGATGGCGGAACAGGAACGTAGCTATAACCGGGAACGTTGTGCGCAGGGGCGGGGCCGTTGGTGACGCCACGCAGCCAAGGTGGGGTATCCGCTTCACTGGTTCCGACAACTGCACCGTGAGTGGCAACACGGTTTCCGATTCCCCCGCTGTAGGCGTTTACTGTAGTGACATCAGTGGGTGCCATGTCGACGGAAACCACGTTCACGATAACGGGACACTCATCACCGACTACGGCATTGACCTTGACGGCGTTTCGGAAGTCCGGAACGTGATCGCCTGCACAGTGAATGGGAATATTCTGACCGGCAACAAGGGCGGCGGTATCCGCAGCTACTACACTGTGCGCGCACAGGTGAATAACAATTTGTCCTACAACAATGGAACAGCTGGCGCGGGAACCAACCCGAACGGCGCCGGGATCCTGATCCGTACCGACAACTCTGCCACGGTCAGCGGAAACAACTGCTACGACTCGAGGAACAGCGGCAGCAAAACCCAGACGCACGGCATACATGTCGGTGTTGGCGGTGACCTCACGTTTGTTGGCAACGACTTGCTGGGCAACAATGGCAGCGGCATCGACCTAGCCACTACGCCGACCGTGTTTATCAAACGGGGGAACAAGGAATCCGGCACGACGCGCAGCAACTATGACCAGGATTATGCAGGTGTACGCCGCATGTCCGGTGCGGGGACACCTGAAGGAGTGGTTGCGGCGCCTGTCGGATCGGTCTACTTCCGCTCGGACGGAGGCGCGGCAACTACGTTGTATGTAAAGGAATCCGGAACCGGCAACACGGGTTGGAGCGCGAAGTAGGGGTCCCCGCCAGCCCTCCCGACCAGACCACATAGATCCGGTTTTCTCCCCTAACTGAACACCAACCCGACTGGTCTGCCATCGAGGTGCCAACTCCTGGTGGCAGAGGGCTCGACTACCACTCCACCCAACATCGCGCTTCCCTCACTCACGACGGACATTTTTTGCACGGTACCCCTACAATGTCCCGCCCAGCAAAAACACCGACAGCGAGAGGTTGACCAGAGCGAAAAAGCCAAGCGAAATAGCATGCATACGGACATTCTGATCCGCCCCAAAAAGCGGAACGAAAGAAAAGATCTGACAAGATTCACCAGCGTTAATGTCTGGATCTGGGCTCTTGGCGCGTTACTTGATTATCGTGGTCGATGGCGCTGGTCGGCATTCCCATCAGGCGTTCTATGGAAATCATCGTGACTTGATCGTTCCACATGAACAGCCGGTGCTTCAGCGTGAGCCGAATTGACGAATACGCTGCACAATCCCAAAAGCCCAGCCAATAATTGTACTATGGCGCGGGACTCATGCCCGAGTGCAGTCGTCAGGAGAAATGCCTGCTCCGTCATGTACCAGCGTAGGCGACTGCACAGCGGGGCATGCCGGTGACGCACGCGAGCAGTCAATGCATAGTAGAGAACTACCAATTCCTGATTCTTGTAAGCCCACCGAGGTGCGGCAGCATCCACAATGTCGTTGGCATTCGAGGACACCTGAGCAAAGCACATTTGAATAACCCTGTTTAGCTCACCCGGCTTCGATTTTATCTCTTGTGTTGCACACGGTCACGACCCAGGACTCGAGTGCCATACGACCGGTTGGGTGCGCTTCCACATTCCGGCAGTCGACGCCAACGGCTTCCCGTAGCCGTCAGCGAGTCCTCTGAGAATGCCTGCAACATCCAATGAAGCAGGCCACAAGCAAAACGGGGTCCTACATATCAGCCAGCACGGACCCCGGGGTCTCAATCGCATCAGCAACGTAGCGGAGGAATCCCCCCGCCGTTCCGCCGTCGCAGACGCGGTGGTCGAATGTGAGCGTCAGCTCGGTGACTCTACGGACGGCAAGGTCTCCGTTGAGGACCCAGGGCTTGTCTATGATCCGTCCAACGCCCAGAATGCCTACTTCCGGGTGGTTGATGATTGCAGCAGAGCCGTCCACACCAAACACGCCGTAGTTGTTCAGCGTGAAGGTGCCGCTGCCCAGCTCCGACGGCGTTGCTTTGCCCTTCCGGACGACCTCGGTGAGGCGGCGAATTTCGGCATCCAGTTCACGGGCGCTCATCTTGTCTGCATGGCGAATGGACGGCACCATCAGTCCGCGGTCTGTCTGGGCTGCGAAGCCCAGGTTGACTCCGTCGAATGCGACGATCTCCTGGCTGTCCCCGCCGGCAGCGTCCTCCGTGGTGACAATTCGGGTGTTCAGTTCCGGGTACTTCTTCAGTCCAGCGGTGACGAACCGCGCGATGAATGCCAGCAGGCCTGGGGTGTTGTGCGGGTCCGAATTTTTCAAGGCGGCACGCATCTCCACGAGGGCGGTGGCATCCACGTCGACCCAAACCGTGGCCTCTGGAATCTCCGAGCGGCTGCGGGTCATGTTCGCGGCCACTGCCTTGCGAATGCCCCGGACGGGGGTTCTGGCTGTGATGCCGAGTCCCGTGCGGGAGTCAGTTTCCGCACCAACCTCCACGGGCTCGACCAGCGAGCGCGGCGCAACGATCGGACGTCGGGTTTCGGCAGGCTCAGCCACTCGGTGTGGCTCAACGGTCGGACTGGGAGCAATTGCCGCTTCGACATCCTTGCGCATGATCAGCCCGCTAGCTCCCGAACCTTGGAGTCCCCCCAAGTCAACTCCATGGTCGCGGGCCATCCTGCGGACCAGCGGTGAAATCACGGCTCCGAGTTTGCCCGGCACGCGGGTGCGCATGAGCAGGAGATCGTCGGCGGCTTTCTCTGCGTCGCTGATCTTGGTTGCAACAGTGCCCGTCCCAGCGGCCCCGCCGGCCGGCTGCTTGCGGACGCGCGTGCGGCGGGCGACGCCGTGTCCGCCTGGCGTCCCATAGCCGATGAGGACGTTGCCGGAGCCGGCCTTTTCCTCATCCCGGTACGCCTCGGCTGCGGCGGTTTCAGCGTCCTGAGTTTCGACGGGCTGGGCCGCCGAAGACTTAGATTCAGCAACCGCAGTACCGATGGGCGTGACCGAGATCAGCGGCTTGCCCACGTCAAGGGTCTGGCCCGGCACGCCGTGGAGCACTGCGACGGTGCCGGCGTACGGCGAAGGGACCTCCACCATGGACTTGGCCGTCTCCACCTCGGCGATTGGCTGGTCGACTCGGATTTCGTCGCCCACGGCCACAAGCCAGTTCACGAGCTCGGCTTCGGTGAGGCCCTCACCCAGGTCCGGCAGCAGGAACACTTTCGTTTCGCTCATCTGATCAGTCTTCCCACTGGAGGTCGTCAACGGCGTCGAGGATGCGGTCCACGCCGGGCAGGTAGTAGTGCTCAAGTTTCGGCGCCGGGTAGGGCACATCGAAACCGGTGACGCGCCTAATCGGTGCGGCCAGGTAATGGAAGCAACGCTCCTGGACCCGGGCGACGATCTCCGAAGACACCGACGCGAAGCCATGCGCCTCGGCGATGACCACGGCACGGCCGGTCTTACGGACAGACGCGCACACTGTCTCGTCATCGAACGGCACAATGGAGCGGACGTCGATCACTTCCAGTGAGCGACCTTCCTCTGCCGCCGCGGCTGCCGCGGCCAGCGCTGCGGGAACGGACGGACCGTAGGCGATCAGGGTCGCATCGGTGCCGGGGCGGGCGACGGCGGCGCGGCCTTCCGAGGAGGTCCCCCGCTCCGTGTTGGAGGTGTGCTCGGCGCGCAGCCCTTCAAGGTCGACCAGGTCCTTGGACCAGTAGAGCTTCTTGGGCTCCATGAACATCACAGGGTCATCGGAGTCGATGGCTTCGCGGAGCATGCGGTAGCCGTCGGCCACGGTGGCCGGGGTGAAGACCTTCAGGCCCGCGGTGTGGGCGTAGTAGGACTCGGAGGAATCGCAGTGGTGCTCCACTCCCCCGATTCCGCCCGCGTATGGGACGCGGATGACGATGGGCAGCTTGACGGCGCCCTTTGTCCGGTTGTGCATCTTGGCAACGTGGCTGACGATCTGCTCGAAGGCCGGGTAGGCGAAGGCATCGAACTGCATTTCGATCACCGGGCGCATGCCGTTCATGGCCATCCCCACGGCCATCCCGACAATCCCGGACTCGGCCAGCGGGGTGTCGAAGCAGCGGGACTCGCCGAAGGTCTTGGTGAGCCCGTCCGTGATCCGGAAGACACCCCCTAGCATCCCGACATCCTCGCCGAACACCAAAACGGAGGAGTCGGCGTGCATGGCATCCGCCATGGCAGTATTTAGCGCCTTGGCCATGGTGACCATCTGCGGCCCGGTTGCTTCAGCCGTGGCAGCTGCTTTGGCGGCGGCGCGGGCAGTCGCCGCGCTCACGTTGCCGTTGAACTCGGAGGAGGTGGTTACTGTGGGGCTCATTTTGCGGCCTCCGTATCTGAAGAGGAGCCAGTGCCGGCGTCTCGGGCGAGTTCGTCAGCGAGCATGGCGGACTGCTCCTTGAGCTGCGGCGTGGGCGTTGAGAACACGTACCGGAAAAGGTCCTGCGGGTCGACCGGGACGTCCTCGCCCAGCCCTTCGCGAAGTTGGCTTGCGATTGCCTCCGCCTTCTCGGAAATCCGGGCGGCGCCGTCGTCATCCAGCAGGCCGCGGTCCGTAAGGTAGGTCTGCATCCGCTTCAGCGGATCCTTGGCCACCCACTGGGCCACTTCGCTGTCCTGGCGGTAACGGGTGGAGTCGTCGGCGTTGGTGTGGGCCTGCATGCGGTAGGTGTGGGCCTCCACCAGGAGCGGGCCCGAGCCCTCGCGGGCCAGCTTCACAGCGCGGCCCAGCACGGCGAGAAGGGCGACGACGTCGTTGCCGTCCACGCGTTCGCCGGCCATGCCGTAGCCCACGGCCTTGTGGGCCAGCGACGGGGCCACGGACTGGTGGGCCAGCGGCACCGAGATGGCGTATTGGTTGTTCTGCACGAAGAACACGACAGGCAGGTGGAAAACGGCCGCGAAGTTCAGGGCTTCGTGGAAGTCACCTTCGCTGGTGGCGCCGTCGCCGCACATGGCCAGGACCACGGTGTCCTCGCCGCGCAGTTTGGCGGCGTGGGCAACGCCAACGGCGTGGAGCAGTTGGGTGGTGAGCGGGGTGCACTGTATGCCGACCTTGTGCTTGGCGGGGTCGTAGCCGCTGTGCCAGTCGCCACGGAAGAGGGTCATGGTCTGAACGGGATCCACGCCGCGTGCCATCACGGCCACGGAGTCGCGGTAGGTGGGGAAGATCCAGTCGCCGTCGGCGAGGCAGAGGGCGGCAGCCACCTGGCAGGCCTCCTGGCCGTGGCTTGAGGGGTAGACCGCCATGCGGCCCTGGCGGACCAGGGCGGAGTTCTGGTCATTGACGCGGCGGCCCACAACCAGTTGTTCGTAGGCGGCCAGCAGTTCGGCGTCACCCGGCAGCGAGTATTCGTGTCCCGGCTGCGCGCCCTGCTCGGTGTGGGGATTCAGTGCGCCGTCCTGATCCACCATCTGGATCTGGTGGCGGGCCGGCAGCATGTAGTCCTCCACCGTGATGCCGAACTTGCGTACAACCTCGGCTGCTGCGCCTTCGGTCACGTGGTTCCCGGCCGGCTGTTCCGGCGAGTCCTGCTCGAGGGCCGTATGGTCCGCGGAGATCGTCATTGGTCCGTCCTTCTGTAGCCACTATTCGCTTCCAGTATGGTCCTGAAGGAACTTTCGTATCCAGCCCCATGCAGAATCGTGGAGAAGTATGGAATTCTGACCTAGTCTGAGAGACGAAACGTAAGTGTGAGCTGGGTTACCGGCGGGAGTTGTGGACAAATGGCAGAGACCGAGACAGACCAGGTGGCGGTGCCGCTGGATTACGTGGACCGGAACATCATCGCGGAACTCACCCGGGACGGGCGGATGTCCGTGACCCAAGTGGCCGAGAACGTCCACATCTCAAGGGCGCACGCCTATACGCGGATCGCAAGGCTGACCGGCGAGGGTGTGCTGACCAAGTTCACGGCGCTGGTTGACCCTATTAAGGCGGGACTCAAGTCCTCCGCCTACGTGACGCTTAAAGTGCGGCAACATTCCTGGCGCGAGCTGCGGGAGCTCCTCCGGACCATCCCGGAGGTGCACCACATCGCTCTGGTCGGCGGGGATTTTGACGTCATCTTGCTAGTGCGGGCAGTGGACAACGTGGACCTGCGGAGGGTGATTTTCGACCAGCTGCAGTCCATGCCCGGAGTGCTGGATACGCAGACGTTTCTGGTGTTTGAGGATGTTGATACGCGCTAATCCTTCCCGTCGTGGATTTCCCACCACTCCATGCAGGATTCACGCATCGTCCGCTTGATCCATAGTCGCCCACGTAATTACAGAAGGAAGTCCTGATAAGCGGAGCCTGATGTCGTCATCGTTCGGCGCAAAGAAAGTTCGAAGCACCTGCCGGGTACAATTGGCTGGACCGCACGAATATTGCCGTTCTGGTGGCGTCCCGTGTGACTGCCCCAGTTTTCGACACAGGGGGACCCCGGTTTGGATTTACGCGACTACTTGCGCATCCTGCGCCGCAATTGGATTTTGATAACCGCCATAACTCTTGTTGGGCTTCTCGTTGGTGGTGCTGCGGCCGTACTAACCAAACCCACGTATACAGCCGAGACACAGTTGTTCGTGGCCATACAAAGCTCAGGGTCGGTACAGGAACTTCAACAGGGAAACACCTTCAGTCAGGCGCGAGTTCAGTCGTACGTAAAGACGGTCGATTCCCCAGTTGTCTTGCAGCCCGCCATTGATACTTTAGGGCTACAGGTCAACGCCGAGGATCTTTCCCAGCGTGTCACTGCAACAACTGACTTGAATACCGTCCTGATCAACATCTCAGTTGCAGATCAGTCTCCCGTTCAGGCCGCCGCCATCGCGCAAGCCGTTGCCAACAGCCTTATCAAGGCCGTGGACACTCTTGAGAAACCAAAGAACGGAGGCACTAGCCCCGTAGCTCTGTCAGTCATAAAACCCGCGATAGCACCTAATGCACCGTCTGCTCCGAACACGCGGCTGTACCTGATACTAGGACTGCTCATCGGCCTTGCATTGGGTGTGGGAATCAGTGTCTTGCGGTCCACTCTTGATAATCGCATCCGGGGCGAAGTGGATCTCCGTCGGATAACAGACGCACCTTTGTTGGGCGGCATTACGTTTGACCCTGACGCAGTCCGCAAACCGCTGCTGACGCAAGCAGCGCCCCAAAGCCCTCGTGCCGAATCGTTTCGACAACTCCGCACTAACCTCCAATTCGCCAATATATCTGGTCGCGCGAAGACTGTCCTCGTAACATCCTCACTTCCGGGCGAAGGGAAGAGCACGTCAGCTACAAATCTAGCCATTGCGTTGGCCCAGGCAGGGCAGACCGTTTGTCTGATCGATGCAGACCTCCGACGGCCAATGGTCAACGAGTATCTCGGACTTGAGCGCAATGCAGGCTTGACGACCGCTTTGGTCGGAGCAGCAGATGTCAATGACCTTCTGCAACCCTGGGGTGAAGACAATATGTTTGTATTAACCTCGGGTCAGATTCCTCCCAACCCCAGTGAACTGCTTGGCTCGGAGGAGATGGGCAACCTCATTAGGCGTCTCGAAGAGGCCTTTGACAGCATCGTTGTAGATGCCCCACCTCTTCTCCCCGTTACGGACGCGGCAGTCCTCTCTCAGCACGTGGGAGGAGTCGTCGTAGTGGTGGGATCACAAAAGCTGAGGCATCAGGATCTCGAAAAATCCTTGAACGCACTCAAAATGGTCGGTTCAAACCTTCTTGGAATTGTCCTCAACCGACTGCCAACAAAAGGTCCGGACGCCTACTCCTACAGCTACTACAGCCACGATTCGAAACCTGACAGCCGAGCTTCAGTCTCCAGCGGTACTTCGTCTGGTCGAGCCTTGGATCAGGCCCCAAGACGACCTCGCCCAATCGACGAGCGAGGCGGAACCTTCGATGAGACGCTTCAGGACCCTAACCAACACCCTCCGCGTGTGTATCCTGCCAGCCGGTTCGGTTCCAGATAGCCCGTCTCGGGATCGGATCGCTCGGTTCCGGTGACAGCATTACTCCAAAAACAACGGATAACTAAGATCAAGGATTGTCTATGAAGGCACTAGTTACGGGCGCCGCCGGGTTTATTGGCAGCTCCATTGTTAAGAGGCTACTGGCCGACGGCTATCAGGTAGTAGGGGTAGATTCCATAACTGACTACTACGACCGCGACCTCAAGGTTGCCAACATTAAGCGAAATGAGAACAGCGGATTCGAGTTTCTGGAACGTGATCTCAACGACATCGACCTTTCGGCGGCTCTCGATGATGTTCAGTATGTGTTCCACCAAGCAGGGCAGCCCGGTGTGCGGAAGTCCTGGGGCACTGACTTTGATATCTACACGAGGGAAAACGTTCAAGCTACACAACGGCTGCTGGAAGCGGCGAAGGGATCCTCTACGCTGAAGCGTCTTGTCTACGCGTCTTCGTCGTCTGTTTATGGAAACGCCGAACGATACCCCACTACTGAAATCGATCGTCCTCAGCCTGTCAGCCCGTATGGAGTGACCAAGCTCGCGGCTGAGCACCTCTGCTCTCTGTACGCAAGCAACTTTGGCGTTCCGACGACCTCCCTTCGTTACTTTACTGTGTATGGTCCACGGCAACGGCCCGACATGGCCTTCACCCGGTTCTTGAAAGCGGCCGAACTAGGTGAAGAGCTGCCCCTATATGGCACCGGCGGACAAATTCGGGACTTCACGTTTATCGACGATGTCGTCACAGCCAATGTCCTCGCCGCAACGACCGAAACTGTGCCGGGCGCTGTCTACAACGTCGCTGGGGGCAGCAACGTATCTATGAATGATGTTCTGGACATTATCGAAGGACTAGTTGAATCACCGCTTCGAGTAAATAGAACGTCTGCCGTCGCAGGAGATGTCTGGCGAACCGGAGGTTCGACCGAACGAATTGCAAGTGATTTATCATGGTCGCCAACCGTCTCCATTGAGGATGGCATCGCTGCACAGTTGGAGTGGGTCAAGAGCACCCTTCGCTAATTCGCATAGATCCGGCGCGTTGCAACACCTATTTCGCACCTCAACGTAATCCGATGCAATTGCTCGGCTGGAAATCCGGCCGAGCTTTTGCATCGACGAGTGCACTAATCATTAACCAAGCCTTTTCGCGGTGATGAGACGACCTGCACTATGCAGGCTCTTCGGGTATGGGTGAATGATCTGCTCCTGTGAAGGTTCAGAATGCTCTTTCGGCGGCGCAGGGTGTCGATGAAGGCGGAAAAGTGAGCCATTGTGACGGCTTGGCGTCCAGCGGTCGTTGCAACACCTGAGCGAATTAGGAGTTGCAATTGGCAGAGATGAAAAGACCGAGGAAGTCCCGGGGCGCCCGTCCGAAGAACGCAGCTCGGGCTCAGTATGATCAGCTTGTGAAACAGGGAATGGGCAATTCTGAGGCCTGACGGATCGTGGCAATCAGCCGTAGTGAATATTCGCTCTTGAGGGGTCCATGTGTGGTGCGGGTTAGCGCCGGGGTCCGAGCCCACGATTTGCGCTGGTCAGCGCCAGTGTTGGTGCGGTTGAACGCCACCTGAAAAGCTCCTTCCACCGCGTGACGGCCACGTGGTGGAAGGAGTACCGGTAATGGTACGGAAGATCAAGGCGAAGCTCGTCTTGCAGTTGCGTAACCAGGGCCTGTCCGGCAGAGCGATCTCGCTCGCTCAGGGCATGTCCAGGCACAGCGTTCAGGCGGTGATCGATGCCGCGAATCAGCTCGGGCTCGGTTGGGACGACGTTGCGGAGAAGTCTGAGGGCGAGGTGTATCTGGCGCTGTTTCCCGGTCGCGGGGTGCGGGAGAGCGTGTTCGCGCAGCCGGACTGGGTCCAGGTGCACCGCGAGCTGGCCAGGGTTGGCGTGACGTTGAAGCTGCTGCACCAGGAGTATCTCGACGGGTGCAGTCGGGCCGGGCAAGCGGCGATGAGTTATGACCGGTTCTGCAGGCTTTACGGCGATTACGCCAACGTCACTGGCGCGTCGTCTCGGGTCGGCCATAAGGCCGGCCGCAGCGTCGAGGTCGACTGGTCCGGGCCGACGATGCAGCTCGTTGACCCGGCAACGGGAGAGATCTCGAAGGTGTATTTGTTCGTCGCATGCCTGCCGTTCAGCAGATATGCGTTCGTGGAGGCGACGTTGGATATGCGGCAGGAGTCGTGGCTGCGCGCGCATGCGGCGATGTTCGCATTCTTCAGCGGCACGGTCCCGCGGATCGTCCCCGACAACCTCAAGACCGGGGTGATCTCTCACCCGCGCGAGGGCGAAGTCGTCCTCAACGACGCCTATCGCGAGATGGCGGCGCATTATTCGGCGGCGGTACTTCCGGGCCGGGTGCGGCACCCGAAAGACAAAGCCAGCGTCGAAAACACTGTCTCCCACGTCGCCACCTGGGTGATTGCGGGTCTGAGGCAGGAGCAGTTCACCAGCCTGGTGCAGCTGCGGGCCCGGATTCGGGAGCAGATCGATGCCTACAACCGACAGCCGTTCCAGAAGCGGGAAGGCTCCCGGCTGAGCGTGTTCACGGCCGAGGAGAAGCCGCTGCTGCAACCGTTGCCGGCGGTGACTTTCGAGATCAGCACCTGGACATATGGGCGCAAAGTAGGCCGGAACGGACACGTGGTCTGGGCAAAAAACTTCTACTCCGTCCCGTTCACCCACATCGGCGCGCATGTTGATCTTCGCGTCACGGACACCATGCTCGAGATCTATCGGGGTGATGAGCGCCTGACCAGCCACCTGCTGCTGCCCGTGACGACGACAAACCAGTATCGGACGAACGAAGCCGACCTTCCCGAGGGGCACAGCTGGCAAGCCTGGGACCGAGCCCGGATCGACGCCTGGGCGTTACGGATGGGACCGGCGACCGGGACCGTGATCGAGAAGATCTTCGAGTCAGTCCGCATCGAGGAAGCCGGCTACGACCCAGCACTGGCGGTCCTGCGCCTGTCTCGTAGGTTCTCACCAGCCCGGGTGGAAGCCGCATGCCGGCTCGCGCTGCGCGGTCCGATACGATCGCCCCGTTACGCCCACCTGCGGCCGATCCTGGACACCGGGCAGGACAAAACCGGGCACGTCGAGGAGCCTGATGACGAAGATGGCGGATACGTGCGCGGCAGCTCCTACTACGCAGGAGGGACCCGATGAGCCGCCTGGACACGGAAACCAAACGCAAGCTGCGGGAGATGAACGCGGGCGAGCTGCTGGAGGCCATAGATACTCAAGACGAGACGCTGAGCATCAGCCTGCCGTTCGAAGATCGTCTCCGGCTGGTCGTCGATGACGCCTACGCGTCGTTCACCCATGCCAAAGTCACCGGCCTGATCCGGCGGGCGGGGCTGCGCTACCCGAACGCTGACCTGCGCCGCATCGACCTCCTCGATGAGCGAGGTCTTGACCGGCCGCTGCTGAGCCAGCTCGGCACCTGCTCGTTCGTGGCGCGGCAGCAGAACGTTGTCTTCCAAGGGTTCACCGGGTCGGGGAAGTCCTACCTGGGATGCGCGATCGCTAAACGCGCATGCGAACACCGTATCCGCGCGCATTACGTCCGCATGCCCGACCTCGAGGAAGCCTGGGTCGCCGCCCAAGACACCCTTGGCGGATCCGGCAAGTTCCTGCGCAAGTATGCGGCATTCACCCTGCTGGTCATTGATGAGTGGTTGCTGGATCGGCCCACGGAATCGATGCGCACCATGCTGCTGGAACTGATGGAACGCCGCTACGGGGAGACGTCAACAGTGTTCTGCACCCAGTACTCGCAGAAGGACTGGCACCAGCGGCTCGGCTCCGGCGTTCACGCCGACGCGATCATGGACCGGATCATCCACAACACGATCTGGATCGAGACAGGCAATTACAACATGCGCGAACACACAGCACTCGCAACCGCCTAGCAACCATCACGGAGGGCGTCAGCGGCGCCAAGGCCACGCGACCGCTGGCGCTCTCTCGTACGAACCCCGGCGCTGAACCGCACGAACAGGTGGCGCTCAAAGCTTCAAATACTCAGTAGGTCCGGCACTCGATGGCGGCACTTCCACACAGTCTTCCTAAAGTCCGGAGACGTCAAGAAGTACGCTCTGACTTCTCGACACCGGCCTGCAGTGATCGCCGCCCGGTTTCTCTCCGAGACGGAACGAATGGGACTGCCCCGGATTTCGTTGACTCTCGGGGTTGAGTGTTGTTAGGCGGCTTTGAGGCCGGTATTTATTGTCTCAAACTCGACCGGCGTTAGCCGGCCGAGGCGCCGCTGACGGCGTTTCCGGTGGTAGGTCTTCTCGATCCAGGTCACGATGGCCAGGCGCAGATTGGCCCTTGTGGACCATCGTTGACGGTCCAGCACGTCCTTCTGCAGGAGCGAGAAGAACGACTCCATGGCGGCGTTGTCGGCGCACGCGCCGACTCGTCCCATCGAGCCTTTGAGCCCGTTGCCTTTCAGAGTCCTGACGAAGGCATGGGAGCGGAATTGGGAACCGCGGTCACTATGCACCACAGTTCCTTCCGGATCCCGAAGCGCTATCGCGTTGTGAAGGGCGGAGACGGCCAGGGATGCTTTCATCCGGGAATCGATGGAGTAGCCCACGATCCGGTTGGAATAGACGTCCTTGATGGCGCACAGGTAGAGCTTGCCCTCATCGGTCCGGTGCTCGGTGATGTCCGTGAGCCACAGCTGATCCGATGCGGTCGCGGTGAAATCCCGCCTGACGTGGTCATCGTGCACGGGCGGGCCGGCTTTGCGCGTCGGGCCGCGTTTCTTGGCGAACACGGACCAGATCCGCTGGCTGCTGCACAGGCGCGCCACCCGGTTCTCTCCGGCGCGGAAGCCATGGTCTTGGAGTTCGTCGGCGATGAACCGGTACCCGAACGCCGGATCGTCCCGGTGGACATCCAGGGCCGTGTTGATCAGGTGCGCGTCAGACCAGTCACGCTCCGTGACCGGTGCGGCTTTCCATGCGTAGAAGGCCTGTTTGGAGAAACCCAGCACCCGGCAGGCCACCGCGACGGGAATACCGACCGCGGCAAGGTCAAGGACCAGCGGGAACTTCATTTTGGGGGCAGCTCCCGGGCGAAAAACGCCGCTGCCCGGCGCAGGATCTCGTTCTCCTGCTCAAGCAGCCGGATCCTCTTCCTGGCATCCCTGAGCTCTGCGGCTTCCTTCTCCGTCGAACCGGGACGGGTACCGTCCTCGATGTCGGCTTTCTTCAGCCAGTTGTGCAGGTTTGCTTCGGAAATCCCGAAGTCTTTGGCGATCTGCGAGATCGGGGCTTCGTGCTTCCGCGCAACCGCGACCACGTCACGTCGGAACTCAGCAGGGAAAGGCTTGGGCATGTGAACATCCTTGCTGCAAGGAGTAAATCCTCACAAGTCAGGAGTCAAGCAAACCCGGGGCAGTCCCAATTGCGATCGCGGATCTGTTGCATGCTCGGCGGAGCATCCGTGTGAATGCAATGGAACTCGGGCGGAGCCCACCGACGGCGAGCAGGTCAGGTCTCCGAAGACGTCGCCCCAGCGGGCGAACGGGAGATTGGACGTCAGGATCATGGAGGCGTGTTCGTAGCGGCTGGAGACGAGCTGGAAGAACAGGTTCGCGGCGTCCTGGTCAAACGGGATGTAGCCTACTTCGTCGACCTATGCGGATATCCGCATAGATCGACCTATGCCGAGCCCGCGACTATGCCGAGGCTGCTGCCAGTTTGGTCTGGTGTGCAGCATCTGGATCAGTAGCGGCTCGGCATAGTTACAGGCTCTCGAGGAACGCGAGGACCTTGTCTGGTGGATGGTAGCGGCCGGGGCTTACGGATGCTGGTGTGGTGAGAGCGAGTGCTTTCTCCTTGATGGTGATGTCGGCATGGACGTAGGCGTCGGTGGACCGGACGCCGGCGTGGCCGAGCCAGAGTGCGATCACGGACGTGTCGACGCCGGCCTGGAGTAGCGACATGGCGCAGCTGTGGCGGAACACGTGCGGGTGGATTTGCTTGCCCACGAGGGAGGGAAAGTTTTGCGCTGCGGTCCTCGTGTGGGTGCTGACCCGCAGCGCGACAGCGTCGCGGCTTAGTCGCCGGCCCGTGCGGGTCGGGAACAATGGGTCGTCCGGGAGGCCGGCTCGTTCGGCCAGCCAGACCCGCAGTAAAGCCTCGACGGGGCTCGTGAGAGGAACGGCGCGCTGTTTGCGTCCTTTACCTTCGCAGCGGACGTTAGCGCCGGCGCCCAGTGTGAGGTCGCGGCAGTTCAGGCCCGTGAGTTCGGAAACCCGCAGGCCGGTCTGGATGGCCAGGAGCATCAGTGCCCTGTCGCGCCGGCCTTCCCATCTGGACTGGTCCGGGGCGGCCAGGAGAGCATCGATCTCGGGTGCCGTCAGGAACGTCACGATGCGCTTGTCGAACCGCTTCGGAGGGATGGCCAGCACGCGCTGGATCAGCAGCGCATGCTCGGGGTGACGCAGCGCGGCGTAAGAGAACAGGGAGCGGATCGCGGTGAGGCGGACGTTGCGGGTCCTGACGCTGTTGTGCCGTTCATTCTCCAGATGGGTGAGGAACCCTGCGATGGTGGTCGCGTCCAGATCATCCCAGTCCAGTTGTGCAGGCAACTTGCCGGTCTGCCCGTGGACGAACACCAGGAGCAGCTTCAAGGCGTCGCGGTAGGCCTCGATGGTCCGCGGGCTCGCCTGGCGCTGTTGGGCGAGTCGGTCGGTGAAGAACATCTGCAGTGTCGGTGCGATCAGCGTCATGATCGCGCCGCCGTCCAGCCGGTGTGTTGACGTGCCGCGGCCAGGGCGAGCAGTTCCGGTGCGGCCGAGAGGTACCAGTAGGTCGATGCGGGTTCGCGGTGGCCGAGGTAGGTCGACAGCGCTGGAATCTTCGCCTGCACGTCCTCATCGCTGCGGTACCAGCTGAGCAGGGTGCGGACCGCGAAGGTATGCCGCTTATGCGGAATTCCGCATAAGCGGCATTAGGCGGACGGCGGGGTTATGTTCCCTGTCGTTGTGTTGTGGCTGGTGGGCGCCATGCGGGCGGTGTTTTGGGGCGCATAATCCCAGCGTCCGGCGTCCGGCGTCCGGCGTCAGCGGGCTAGCGATTCGAGCCAGTTGAGCAAGGAAGTGTCCAAGGTCCAGTCGGGCAGGACGTGTGGGGAGAGTGACTCGTAGGCATTTTCAATCGCTTTGCGTTTGGTCTCGGCGTCTGCGCGGGCGTAGATCTCGGTGGTGGAGACGTCGGCGTGGCCGAGCAGGTCGCGGATGTAGATCAGGTTGACGCCGGCGTTGATTAGGTGCATTGCTCGGCTGCGCCGGAGGGTGTGGGGTGTCACTGGCACCCCGGGAGCCCAGCCGGGGTCGTGCGTTCGGACGGCTCGGACGTGGCGGGCGAGGATTTTGGCTATTCCGGACCGGGTCAACCTGGTGTGGTTTGGTCCGTAGAAGAGTGGGTCCGCGTCGGTGCCGATGCCAGGGTGCCGGTCGCGGTGTTCGAGGTAGTCGTCGATGAGTCGGGTGGTTTGGGCCATCACGGGCACGTATCGGATTTTGGCTCCCTTTCCACGGATTGTCACGGTCATTGGTGTCGAGCGGCGAATATCGGCAACGTCGAGGTCGCAGAGTTCTTGCACTCGGGCTGCGGTGTCGTAGGCGAGGGCGAGCAGGGCGGTGTCCCTGATGGCGCGTGGGCTGGCCGGGCCGGGTTCGGCCAGCAGTGTCTTGATCTCGTCCCCGGTCAAGTGCCCCGGGTCCGGGTGCGGGGCATTCTTCTCCCGGATGGCTAGGATTTGGGTGACCTGGTCGAGTCTTTCGGGCTGTTCGGCGGCGGTGTAACGGGAAAATGACTTGATCACCGCCAGGCGCTGGTTGCGGGTGGCCGCCGAGCAGCACCGTTCCTGCTGGAGCCAGTCCAGGAACCGCAGTACCCGGGGCCGGTCGATGTCGGCCAGGCGCAGCTTCTCGGGAGGGATGCGCTCTGAGTCTTTGAACCAGATGAGCAGCAGCTTCATCGCGTCCCGGTAAGCGGCTACTGTCCTTGGTGAGGCTGCTCGCTCTCCTGCAAGGTGGTCGGTGAAGAACTTCGTCAGCCAGCGCCCGGCCAGATCCGCAGGCGGTGCAGGCCGGGCATTCACGGCTGGTCCTCGGGTGGGATGGGGATGGTGTAGCCGAACCGGATTTGCGCTTTGGCGATCACATCGGGGTACGCGTCCGCGGTCAATCTCAGGTAGTACTGGGTGCCGCGAAGGTCAGCATGGCCCATATAGCAGGCCAGGTAGGGCAACTTCACGGCCAGGTCCGCGTTCGCTGCAGCCCAGCGTCGAAGGTTCGTGACGGCGAAGCCGTGGCGCAGCGAGTGAGGGTGAGGCCCGCCGGTGAAATGAGGGATACCGGCATCCGCCAGGTAGCCGCGGAACCGCGTGTAGACGGTCGCCTGATTGATTGGCCTGCCCGCAGCGGCGGCATAGAACACGTAATCGCTGACATCCGGAGCGGGGTGCGCGGCCGCGATGTAGGCGTGCAAGGTCGCGGTAAGCCTGCCGGTGATCGGGACCGTCCGGCCCTCGCCGTTCTTCGAATCCCGGATCCGCAGCGTCCCGGCGTTGGCATCCACGTCTGGCAGCGTCAGGTTCAGTGCCTCCGAGACCCGCAGCCCGGCCCCATACAACACCCGGAAAAGAACCGGGTCGACCAGTGCCTTGTTCGAGTACGAGGACATAGCCTGAGAGTCGATCGCTGCGAACAGGCGGCGCACCTCGTCGTCGGTGAACACATACGGCGGCTGATGGCGGACACGGACCCGCGTTGCCACCACCGGTGTGTAGGCGTCCCAGCCGAAGCCTTGGGCGTGTTCGGTCAGCTGGTGCAGTGCTACCTCGTTGCGCCTGAGAGTGGAAGAGCGCAGGTGGCGGCCGTAAAGGAACCCCTCGATCGCTTCCTTGGTGATCGACCCGTCCGCATAGCCCTGCAACCGGCAGTGGTCGGCGAACTGGTGCAGAACCCGTTCCGGGACTTTGAACTTGTATCCGCTCGCGCGGCGTAAGGCGACCAAATCGGCGACCAGGACCGGCAGCGTCGTCTCAGACATCGTGCCCACCATCGGCCCCGCCCTGGTCGATGACGTCTTCGACGTCCACCGCGCAACACCGCAGCCTTTCGGTGTCGAACCGCAGGTAGTAGGCCTGGGTCGTGTCGCTGGAGCCGTGCCCCAAAACGTCCGAGACCACCGATATCGGTGTGCCGTTGCCGATCATGGCCACCGCCAGCGAGCCGCGCAGAGAATGCATTCCGCAGACCTTCTCCGGCGGGAACTCGATCCCGGCACGGGCCGCATGCCGGGACAACCGGGTGGCGACCGACGCAGCAGACCCGAACGTGTCGAACGGGTGGCGGTGCTTCACGAACACCTTCGGACAGGCCGTTTCGGGACGGCCGTGTTGGACGTAGTCGATAACCGCCCAGCCGACATCATCGAGCAGCGGCAGGCTCAACGGCCGGCCGGTCTTGCGCTGGATGATCGTGATGGTCTTCGCACGCCAATCCAGATCTCCCAGCTCGAGGTGACGCAGATCCGAGATCCGCAGGCCCAGCCGGGCAGTCGCCAGGATCATCGCGTAATCCCGCTTGCCGATCGCGGACTGACGATCGATCCCGGCCAGCAACCGGCGGACCTGAACGGCGCTCCACAAGTGCGGTTCGGACTCGTGACGGACGTACTTTTGCGGCGGCAACAGGCCCGCCAAGCTCCCCAGCATCCGGCCGGACACGGCCAAAAAGTCCAGGAAGTCCGCCAGAGACGACCTCAGCGACGCGATCGTTTTGCGCCGCAGCCCATGTTGGCGCAGAAGGAAACCGGACAAGTCCCGCACGCCCAGCACGGCCAGATCCGTCGCGCCCACGTCCTCCAAGTACGCCAAGAACCGGCTGACCGCCCTGTCTTTCGCGACCACCGTCGCCGCCACGTTGCCACGCCGCCGGCAGGCAATGAGGTAGTCGTCCCTAAGCAGACGAAACATCCTCGGACAACCATCCTTCGCAGACACCACCGGCCGGTCGACTTCCACCGGTCGGCCAGCCAGTACGTCCGCCACCAACACCACCGGCCGGCGAACCGCTTGGACGGCCCTGTCCCTGACCGGTTCACGCAACGACCCCAACCTGACCCCAGTCTGTTTCGCAATGAAATCGACGCACACCTGATCACTCACCGAGTCCACACCCCGCCCGCCCACAAACAAGGCAAATCGATCCAACACGACCTGATGGCGCCGGACCGTGGCCTCGGCCCTCCCGGCCTCAAGCAACACCGCCGCCACACGACCAACAGCGGATCTGACATCTGCTTCTCCCATGAGAATCACCCACTCTTCGCTAATGCAATGAACTGACAAAGCGATTCTCCATCGGTGCCCGCAGCGACCAACACCTTCTAAGGACCCCCACACAGGGCCCTGCAGGCAAGGCTCGAATCGTCAGCCCGCTGACGCCGGACGCTGGGATTATGCGCCCCAAAACACCGCCCGCATGGCGCCCACCAGCCACAACACAACGACAGGGAACATAACCCCGCCGTCCGCCTAATGCCGCTTATCGTGAAGTCTCGGTGCCGAGGGCGCGCCCCGGTCCCGATACCGGCGTTGTTGACGAGCTTCCGGAACGTCTGGCTGACGACGGTGTAGCAGAGCCGTTTGTGTGTCAGGGACATGAAGAAGCTTGGTTCCTTCGGTCGCGGTTGCAGATTATCGCGCAGTGCAGCGTATGCGCTCAGTGCCTGCATGGCGGTGCTGTGAAGCGGAACGAGGCGGGACTTGCCGAACTTGGACTCGCGGATCAGCAGCACGTTCCCGGACCAGTCAACGTCGCTGCGGTCGAGCTTGATGGCCTCGCCGATCCGCAGACCTCCCGAGGCCAGCAGCCCGATCAGTGTCTCGTAGGTCGCGGCCCGCAGCGGGGAGGTGATCGATTGGTGGGCCTGGTTCATCAGTGCCTCGATGTCGGCGGTGGAGTAGATGAATGGTTGACGCCATCGTTGCCGGTGTGGCATCAGACCCGACGGCGGGATCTCCGTGCCGGGGTAAATGCCGGCCAGGTAGCGGGCGAAGCCCCGGGCTGCCGTCATCCGTCGCGGCCCTACGGTCGTCACCTGGCCTGTCGGGGATTGCTGCGCCCATTCCAGCGCTGCTTGGATCGTCACGGTTGGCGATCCGTGAGCGTCGAGGTAAGCCACGAAGCCTGGCAGCAGCCAGCGGGCCTCGGCCAGTTCGTGTCCGAGCGATCGGCGCAGCTGCAGGTAGTCCGCGAGATCCTGCTCCAGCGCACTCACCGCACGGCCCCCGGCCACGGCTGGGCCACCCGGCGCAGCGCTACCAGGTCAACCTTGGCGTAGAGGGCGGTGGTGGCCAGATCCTGATGGCGAAGGACCTGGCTGATCGCTACCAGGCCGGCGCCCCTGCGGAGCAGTTCACCGGCCAGCGCGTGCCTGAGCCCGTGCGGTCCGACCTTGGGCAGGCCTGCGCGTTTGCAGGCCCGCTCGACAACATCACCGACCAGATCGGCGCGGATCGGTCCGCGGGGAGCCCGGCAGGTCAGGAACACATGACGGGCAGCAGCAGGGTTCCGTTCACAGGACAGATAGGCTGCCAGGGCTTCGCCGACCTCGGCTGGCAACGGCAACCGGTCTTGCCGGCGCGCCTTGCCGCGGACCATGAGTTCCCCGGACCGCCAGTCCACGTCACGCAGTTCCATCCGGGCGACCTCGATGGACCGTAACCCCAACCGCGACACCAGCATGACTATCGCGAAGTCCCTGACACCGACCAGCGTGCTGCGGTCGAAGCTGTCGAGCAAAAGCTGCACATCCTCCGCGGACATCCCTGGTGGCGGAAGGGTCGCGAAACGCCATCCACCCACCGCAGGAACGGATGCCCCCAGACTCAACCCGGTGATGCCGTCCAGGTAAAGAAAGCGCAGGACTGAACGCAGCTCGGCCACCCGGCCCTTCGCCGAACCGGCAGACACCCTGGCGAATTCCCGCAGCAGGAACGCATTGATGTTCGCCCCGGTCAAAGCCTCCGGAGCGAACACACCACCGGCCGAGGACTCCTCAAGGAAGCGCCGGGCGGTGTTCTCATACCGCAGCACCGTGCTCGAGGCCAGGCCCCGCTCATGAACCAGCCACGACCGGTACTGAATAAGCAGCGCACCCAACTGCGTCACCAACGGCGTGGCCTCAGGGGCGATGCCCGTCTCCCGCAAATAGCTCAACAGCGGCACCAACGCGCGGGGACCCGGGCTCCTGCTCCGGCCAGCCCTTCGCCGGGCAGACTGGAACGCTGCCAACCGTTCCTCGTTCAGATCCTCTGTCCTCAGCCGTTCAGCAAAAAGCCACAGGCCGACCTGGCCCAAATCCTTCAGCATGTTCACGATCGTGCCCGGTGTGTAGCCCCGCTGCGCCAACCAGGCCCGATAGCCCTCGACCTGCGGCCCGAGCTGACCGGCCTTCCTTCTCGTTCCCGACACTGCACTTCGCCTCCTTCACGCAAGCACGGTTGCTCCCATGATCAGGCTCCACCCCCAGGAACTATGCCGACACGAGAACGCCCGCCCCGACGAGAAAACCCAGCGCCCGCACCCGATTTACCAACCGCCCCCGGATTGCCTCGGCATAGTCACGGGCTCGGCATAGGTCGACCACCAGGAGGCTGTAGCGGCGGAGTTTGACTAGTTCCTGGGCGAGTTTCCCGCGGGAGCGGGCTTCCTGGAGCCGGGCCACCCAGCCGGTCGCGGAGTCGAAGAGAACCCTGTGACCGGCTTTGGCTGCCTTGATGCCGATGCCGACCGCGAGGTGGGTTTTGCCGGTGCCGGGTGGCCCGAGGAGGACCACGTTTTTGGCTTCGGAGAGGAACACCCCGGTTCCCAGGTGCGCGATGAGGTTCCGGTCCGCGGAGGGCTGGTGGTCGAAGTTGAACTTCTCAAGGTCCTTGTGGGCCGGGAATCTCGCGGCCTTGATCCGGGTCGCGGCTCCGGAGGCTTCGCGTTCGGAGACTTCTCGGGAGAGGACGGCGGCCAGGTACTCCTCATGGGACCAGCCGGCGTCTCTGGCCTGGTCCCCGAGACGGCGGAAGCCGTCGCTGATCCGTGGTGCGCGCAGGGCCCGGGCGTAGTACTCGATCTGTGACGGTGTCCCGGTCATGAAGCCGCTTCCAGAAGGGCCGGGTGCTGGCCGAGGTCGATGCCGAAGATCTCGTCGTAGGCGGCCAGATCCCGCACCTGTACCGCTTCTTCGGGTTCGGGGCGGTGCACCCGCTGGGTTCGGAAGTCCCGGCGCATCACCGCTGCGCGGGCCACGTGGGCGGGATCGGTCAGGACCAGGTGCCGGGCCCAGACCCGGACGTTGGTGGCGATGATGACGCCGTCATTGGTGACCCAGACGGTATCCAGATCGGCGGTGATATCCACGATCCGCCCAATGAACGACGGGTCCACGGAATAGTCGTTGGAGAACACCCGCACGTAGTAATCGCGTGGCAGCTGAGTATTTGAAGGTTTGGAAGCCACCCGATATTGCCTTTTGGGGCCATTGATATTGCCGGTGGGGCCAGCGGCCGGGGTTGTGGGGGCCACCGGCTCCCACCGACGTTTGGGCATGCCACGAACAGATAAACGGTCCTGGCCTTGCCCGTGACCGGATCGGCCAACTGCATCGTTGGCCCTGACCAGTCGACCTTGACCGTCTGCCCGGCCTTGTGTCCGACACGGGATGCCACCCCCGTGACCAACACGTGGCGTTGGTAGGTCCGGCAGAACCGGTCATAACCCATCGCCGGCTCACCGGTAGCAGTGCATGAATCGGCGTACTCGTTATGCAGCAGCTTCAGCGTCACCCCGACCCGGGCCATCTTCCGGTGGACCTGGTCCCAGTCCGGCTGCGCGAACACGCTTTGATGCTCACCGCGCCCCGGGAACAACCGGGCATACACCTCGCGGTCCGTGCTGTCGGCGATATCGTCCCACACCATACCGGTCGCGTCGGCAGCATCCAGCACCGCCGTGATGCTCTTCCGGGACATTCCCTGCGATGCCGCAATTGCCCAATTGCCCGGCCTGACAGGCCCTCGGCGCGCAACTGCAACACGAGCTTCGCTCTGATCTTCCGTACCATTGATGATTACTCCTTCCGCCGTGCGCCCTATACACACGACGGAAGGAGCCTAAACTGGGTGGCCCCCACACACGCCACTACCGGCACCCAAGACCGCTACTGCGCGCTCTGCCAACCGGCCCCCAAACACACGACAGATGGACCCCAAAAGCGCAAATATTCAGGCAGCCGCACGGCGTTGCCGAAGACGGCTTCCGGGGTCACCGGCGGCAGTTCCCGCATCTTCTCCCGGTCCGGGACGATCAGCTCGTCCGGGCGGCCGTGGCGGGACCGCGAGTACCGGTGATTGGCCTTGGGCAGCCAGTCCTCCAGCTGGCCGTTGAAATCCGCTGGTGACCGGAAGTCCCGGCCCGGCATGAAGCGTTGCCCGAAGAACCTGTTTATCCGCTCGACCATGCCCTTGGACTCCGGAGCCCGCGGCGGAAGCAGCTTGATCTCCAATCCCAGGGACCCGGCGAACGCGGCCACCGGCTCCGTGGGCCGGCGCCTACCGATGCCGGACTCGTTGTCCCACAAGCCTGGACGGAACCGCCTGCGCGTCCTGCAACAGAGTCCACATTCCGGGCCCTTCGCATTTAGGCATGGTTGGTCGATTTGGTCCGGTAGGGCCGGTGGCCGCCGGCGGCGAGTAGGCATCTGAGTCTGTAGTTGGTGAAGTTGCGGAAGCCGCGGGCGATGCGGCGGGTGGTTTCGATGACGCCGTTGATTGCTTCGGTGGGCCCGTTGGAGGCGCCGTTGGTGTCGAAGTAGGCGAGGACCGCGGTCTTCCATTGTTTGAGTGTCCGGCCGAGCCGGGCCACTTCCGGGATCGGGCACGTCGGGAATGAGGAGATCACTTCGGTCACGAGTTCCCGTCCCCGCGACGGAAGGGCATGGTAGATGTTGCGGACCTTCTGGTAGCACTGCCAGGCCAGAGTGACTTCGTGGTCCGGATCCCCGGCGGTGAGTTTGGCATCGAGTCTTGCGGTTTGTTTGTCGGTGAGGTGTTCGGCGCCTATCTGCAGGGTCCGACGGATCCCGTAGAGCGGGTCCCCCTTGCGTCCGCGGTGCCCGAGGGTGTCCTGCTGGACCCGGCGGCGGACCTCATCGACCATGGCCGTCCCGAGCTTGACGACGTGGAACGCGTCCAGGACGGTGATGGCTTCGGGTAGTTCGTCGCGGATCGCATTCGCGTAGCCGCGGAACGGGTCCAACGCAGCGGTCTTGATACCGGCAGTGAACTCCTCGCCGCGCGCTCTGAGCCAGTCAGCGTAGGCCTTCCCGGACCGTCCCGGCACGAGGTCGAGAAGCCGTGCATGGACAGTGCCGTTGGCGTCGCGGGTGTGGTCCACGATGCCGGTGACCATGCCCGATCCGGGCGGGCCAGTGTGGGACCAGACATGCTCGTCGACGCCAAGCGCGTCCACGCCGGCGAGCCGGTCCGTGATTCCGATGCGTCTGGTGGCCTCTGCCTTGACGGCGTCCCAGACGGTGTGCCAGGAGACGCCGAGCTGGTGGGCCAGGGCTGAGACTGAGGTGTCGAACCGGGCCAGCGCGTCGGTCGCCCATGCCACTGCTCGGGCGGTGAGTTTCGCCCGCGGCCCTGCCAGTGGGTGTTCCTCGGTGAAGGTGTTCCCCGGACAGTCTGGGTCCGGGCAGCGCCAGACCCGCTTTGCCCACAGCAGCCGCACCGGCCTGCCGAAACAGGGAATGTCATGAAGCTGGACCTGCCGGCGTCCGTGGCCGATCGCGATGACGCCGCAGTCCGGGCAGCCGCTGAGGGTTTCCCCGGTTTCGACGCGCAGAACCAGGCCGTTCTCGGTTGCCGTGACGGAGCTGATGTGGATGCCCTCGACACCGAGCAGAGCATCAGCGCGCGTGCACCAGCGGCCACCGGAACAAGACATAGAGTTATTCATGTCAGGGTCTCTTTTGGGTATTGGTTTGCTTGGTCGCTACCAATTCAAAGAGGCCCTGACCTCTTTCCAGCCGCACCACGCCGCACCGCTCCGCACCATGCCACGCGGCGGTGCTCTCAGCCAGCCCTAACCATGCCTAAATGCGAAGGGCCACATTCCGCCCAGAAGGTCCGGCGTCGTCCGCGACGGCAGCACCCGCGCCTGGATGAAACCGGAGAACGCCGAGGGATTCCCCTGCACCGGTGGCGTGTCAGTCTGGCCCGCACCAACGGGCAGCGGCTCGTGCGGGAACCAGAGATCGCACTGGACCTGGAACCCCGGCTCGTGGACCAAACGGTCAGCCGGGTCAGCCGGCGCGTATTCAGGCCGGATCACGGCGACCTTCGCCCGGAACAACGACGCGGAACCGGACCAGCCCACCCGCTCCGCCAGCGTCGCGGCCGGCATCGTCGGCGTCTTCACCAACAAACTCCCGCACCCTGGGAGCAAAGTCATTAAAACTCGATACCCGGATGCCCGCTGATACTTCGGCGCCCGGTCCGACGCCAGCGCCCGGTCCACCGTTCCGGGGGAAACACCCACGATCCTGCCGATCGCACGCTTCGAGTGCTTACCCGTCGAAAACAGGTGGCGTATCTCCGCCCAATCATCCAAATTGACCACCTTCCATAATGGTCGGTGGCCCTATTTTCAGTTGGCGTTCCTGGCCCTATTTTCGGTTGGCGTTAACAGTCTCCCTGTCTCCCTGCGGACCGGCCGCCGGCCACGTCGTCGGAAGGAGCAACGCACCAAGCGCTTCCCGGACATGGTCATGATCCGGGACTGCCCCGCGGAAGTGATCGGGAGATTGGGACCAGGGCACTGGGTATCTCAATCGACGCGCCTACCAGTCCAACACCTCAACTCCGAAGATCAAGTAACGCTTCCCCAATGGGCCTTGCATTCCGGACGGTGCCTGCCCCGTCCAGGGCGTGCCTACCCTACAAACACCAAGTAAACCTATGCCACCCAACGGCGAGTCATCTCGCGCCTACCGGCACACGGGGAGCTATCCCCGGCTTTGCCTTTTTGTAGAGCACATACCACACGATAATTGCCGTCATCGATGGAACCACGACGTTTGTCATGTCACCTCGCAGCAGGTTCAGGCCGCGAATCAATAGAATTATCCCAACCATCCACAAGATGTCATCTCGAGACGCCAAAAATCTCGAGCACAAGAGCAAGAAGATGATCATTAACCCAGCAGCAATCATGGGTGCCATCCAGCCGACATTAATGAACGCTTCGCCCAACAGACCAGCGGTCGTTTCTGCCCCCGTTAGGAAATATCGATCGGGTGTCAGCACCATGCTGCTGACAACATTGCCCGGCAACGGCTTTTCTGCCCAAAGACTCCTAGGTACAGCAGAAGTTATGGAAGCCAGGTAGGTCGACCCGCCGGCTACTCCGCCAGCATCGGATGCAATTAGGTCCACGAATACATCCGCTTGACTTACATCTGTTCCATTCAGGAAGGAGGCGCTTTCGACCAGGCCGCGGGTGTTTGCCAAGTAAACGCCACCGCCGAGTACCGGAACTGCAATAAGTGCTGCCACCAGGAAGACGCGTTGCAAGTCCCGTTTT
Source organism: Arthrobacter sp. 24S4-2 (assembly GCF_005280255.1). NCBI lineage: Bacteria > Bacillati > Actinomycetota > Actinomycetes > Micrococcales > Micrococcaceae > Arthrobacter > Arthrobacter sp. 24S4-2. Next base: position 4,356,950 of record NZ_CP040018.1, read on the forward strand.
ACCGATCGCGCGGAAGCTGCGATCTTTTTCCAATAGAGAGCGAGGACTGGAATGACTGCGCCTAAAAATAGCCCCGAACGACTGCCAGTGAGGGCGGTGACACCTAAGAGACCTGCCAGCGAAATCCACATAATCAGAGCCCGAGCGCCCCGAATTTGTACAGCGCGCGTGAGTCCGAGAGAGACCAAAACCGGCAATACGAAATAGCCTAAAAGGATCAAAAAATTATCGGAAAATACTGATTGACGAAGCTCAAGGGTCTGAGCGATACCAACACTCAGAATTTTAGAGAGAACGGCGCCTCCGAAAGTCCCGGAAAGTGCGAGAAATCCAAAAAGACTAAAATTTCGATCGATTAGAACTAAACTATCAATGCGCTGACTCTTCCATCTAGCCGAGATGATCTCGACTCCAAAGGAATACAATATCCAGGTAGTGACGAGGAAAAAAATGGCAACTGAAATGGCTTCCGAGCTTGCAGATCTGGCGCCTATTGAAGCGGCAATATAAGTTACCCCGCTAAATGAAATATTCAGGATATCGCAAAGATACACCACGACATAGGCGGCACCGAATACTGCAGCGGCATACTCGGCGCGATGGACCCAGGTCACGATCTGAACCAGTGCGGCAATTATTGTAAGGATAAGTATTAGTTGAAGGAATTCCATTGCCGCCTCCGGAAAATAAGAATCAGCAAGATTATTATCGAACCGATAACCACGTTTTCGAGCACTATTACCATTCGGGCATCAACATGCAGAACCAAAGCGAGTGACAGTGTTCCAGCGCCCAAGACACCCGCGAGGTAAGGGGCCCAACTTATCTCCACTACGTGGGAAAGTCCGGATAGTATGCCGACTATTCCCGCCAACAAAGCGCTTCCAAGTACGGACTGGATTATCGGAAGTGCGGGAAGTAACAAGATAGCAACAGCTACGAGAATCGCCCATACTAATGCGAACCTGAAACCGAATCTAAGGCACCAACCCTGAACGCGAATTTTCCACTTCTGCCTGTGCGAGAAAAAGAGCTGAACAACTAAGAAACCCACTATTCCCTGCACGGCGCTGTACGCTATAAGTCCGTAATGCCAAACAATGAAGTCATCAGAATCAGCCAAAGCTGTCCGAACCCAATTGACGTCATTCCGGTAGAACAGAGAAGCCAGGAGACCCATCGTCACCGAAAGGCCTGTGCCCCTCGTCAGCGGTTCTGGTTTGGAATATCCCATTCGCCGCCTCCCCACCCGAGGCCGGAAAATAGCAAGGAGGCCGACAGTAAGTGTTGCGACCAAGGGTCCGAATCCAGGCAACACTCTATCTGCCAGGGCAGCCGCACATGCCGCGGCCACAAATCCTAATGCTTTCATCGCCTGGAAGGCTTGGAAGGCCGTGCCTCCCTTGCCGCCCAGCACTAGCAGACCTGCACGTCCGAGGAGGAGCCCGAGGAACGATCCCGACACTGTCGACAGAACAGCGTCAACCACCGGATCCGTTGCCGTTAGCATCTCCAGAACCCCGAATATCGCAGCGGGAATCGCGAGCAGCCAAGGCCGGCCACAAAGCGCGGAATCTAGACTCCGTCCAACCTGAATAACGCTTGACTGCGCTGCTTGGACACCGACCACGAGTGCCGCAATGTGGAGTAGGAGGTTAGTGTCTGCCCCAATAAGTGCGGGAACCACCAGCACTAATGACACGCAAACAAACGTCGTTCCCGCGAAGGCCAATCCACGGGCCGCTCGTGCCAGCCTAGGGAGATCGAATGACATCAGAACCAGACACGGACCTCGTCACCACGCAATTCGCGCCTATGACGGCTCCCGGGCCGATCACTAAATCGCCCGCCACTACAGCTCCGCTGTAAAGCGTCACCCCGTTCCCAACAGCGGGATATTCTCCCTTTCTCGAGGAACCGATCGTAACGTTCTGGAAGATGCGGACGTTCGAGCCAACACGCGCTCCCCGCCCAATGACGATACCTGTTGGGTGCGGGAACTCCACGGCTCCCTCAAACACTGCACCAGTCGAAATATCGCTCGCGAAGACAGATAAACAGAGCCATCTGCAAAAACTATGGGCCAGGCCGGAAGTGGAAGCAGTCAACCTGAAAAGGCAGGCTGCCAGCAACGAGGGGTTAGCGAGCGAAACGCATGCTCTCACACCATTAGGCGGTGTGCGGTCCGAATTGCGATAGTGAAAATCTCGGTCCAGATTCCAATCGGCCAAGCTTGAGGCAAAGGACTTCATTACGCGACTCTCAATACTTCGCGATACGCAGCATCCAATTCCACTGAGCATTCACCCCAATCACGATTCGCGGCACCGGATACTTTGGTGGCCACGTCAAACAACTCCAAGAGTCGGTCACTTGCCCCACTCCCCAGAAGGCCAATAGGGTCAAAGCGCTGTACCTCAGTTCCAAGTGCGTCCTCCAGATAGCTGTGACGCGTGGACACGATTCGGAGACCCATACAGGCAGCCTCGACGTCGGCCTGGGAAACGACTTCGAACCATGCGGGGTTGATGTAGACGTCGCAGCGCTGGAGAATTCCCATAATTTCGTTATGATCTTTTGAGCCGAGATATTCCAGATTTTCGTGCTCCGCGATCTGCTGCAAAAAATTGTCAGCATAAGCTTTGTGATTGGTATTCAGCGAGCCCACGAAGGCTGTCCGGAGACCCGTTCCCGCGGCCGCTTGCGCCAACATCAGAGAGTTCTTTCTCGGTTCAATTCGACCGACACTTACCAAATCAAAATCGGTCACCGGCCTCGAATCCGATCCGGCTGTGGGTGAAAAAGAGAAACCGTTGCGAATGATCTTCTGTTTCGTTCCCGCGTCGAGGTCACTGCGGATGGCGTTCGCTTCGCCAGTGGCCATGGGGAAGACGATCGATGCCTTTTTGACGAGTTGCCTCTGCAGCGACCGATATGTGCCACGGATCAAGGCCGCAGGAACATTCTTCTGTTTCAGAAGTTTGACTTGTTCCCTAAATCCGATGCCGGTTTCTGCTTCAATCCCCAGCCGACCTAGTTGCCTGTAGAAGCGGTCATGTCCAAATTCGTACATTGACAACATGCCGTCGAAAGGATGTCTGATCGTCGAGATCACGAAGGGACGCCCTGAACGCTCCGCAATACTTGCATAGTGCATGTTCTCGCGTGGTGTATCGAGATTCATCAAGTGAACGATGTCGGACGGAGTCGCCAACAACTCACGAGCCGAAGTAACGACCTCTGATTCCCAGCCTAGAAGGTTCAGTCCAGTCCGGTACCGTTCAACCTTCTTGCTGTCGCCGCCAGGTTTCGTAAACGCGTCGGCACGAAGTGCAAATACTACTTTCACTTGACTTCTTCCTTTACGACAAATGTTAACCCGCTTTGGTCAAAGGCTGTTTGGTTCGGTTTGCTCGGCGACGAGGTGAATAGAAGTCGCGGCTCCCGACGGTAGAAGGTGAAAGCCGAAGAAATCTCGCGTTTCCAAGGCGCCCACGCGAAATGCTTCGTTGCGCGGGCCCACGAGTGCGTCCACAACGTATTCCCGTCAAGAAGGACGGGTACACCCTCGCGCCATGCACGAAGGGACAGGTCTTTATCTTCGTAGTAAAGAAAATAGCTCTCGTCCCAGCCGCCAAGCCTCCGGAAGGTCTCTGCCCGCCCTGCGACAACTGCCCCGATGAGCCAGGCCACGTACCTTACTTGGCCCTGTTCGGCAATCACTTGGTACGTAGACGCATTGGCACGCCCAAGTCGATTCCGTACTTTGCTCATCAAGCTCGGCGCTCCACGTCCGTTAGGCTGCCGCGATCCGTCGGGGTTTAGGAGCTGGGGGAAACAATCGCACCGCTCGCATCGATGAGTGTCTCAAGCTGGACCAAGCTGTCCCACTGGACAAATACATCCGGGTTCACGAAGCCGATGTACTGCCCAGTTGCAGATGCCATACCCGAGTTATTAGCTGCCGAAAATCCTGCGTTTCGGCCGAGCTCGATGACCTTGGCTCCCAACTCCCGCGCTGTTTGGACGCTGGAGTCAGCGGAGTTGTTGTCTACTACAATCCACTCCACATCGTCTGGAATCGGCGAGCTCCAGTGACGACGTAGTACGTCTGCACTGTTGTACGCCACAGTGATGATGGACCAACGTATATCTCGGTCTCCCTGGTTGACCATGGCAAATACCCCTCTACTCCCGGAACTCGATGACGCAATTAGCGCAGCACGCGAATGGGGTCACGTCAGAGCAGCTGCAACGACAGTCGATTAGTCCCCCGCGATCGTTCTTGCTGCACGCTTAGTGTACCCACTGACAAAGGAATGAAGGTCAAGACCGTAACAGGCCGGCGGTTGACCACAAGAATTCGCTACTTCTGAAAAGCCAGAACTGTCTCCGCGCAGATGCCCTCCGCCATCGCGGAGGGCATCTCCGGATGAAGCAGACAACCCTCTCACTTCTCCGTAAAAGAGACGCCCCCCTATGCGCCATTGCAACGGCGTCCTGGAATTTATCGGCCGGCGCTGTGAGCTCGGGCACTTTCGTGAGGGCAACTCCGAAGCGGCAGCTGTCCAGGCAGCCGAACGGTCTTCAAACCAGGACGTAATGTACGCCCCGCTGATTGTATGTTTCGAGAGCTTGGGCAATCTGACGGTAAGATAACCGCCAGACACGATGACCGTACCTGAAGTGCGATCGGTCTCTCTAAGTCTTTTTCGCAATTTTTGGGGGCACATTGACTACACACGAATTCGAAGTGGGTATTCTGAGCGTGGCGGTACTTCATCTGCCAACTATCTTTCGATTGAAACTTTCCGGCTCCGGCGCCCGCGAGAAGGGCGACACCGTGCGCTCCCACCCGCTGCCGTCGTGGTCGAATCTGATCATCGAGCAGTATGTCTCGCAACGGATGCCGCGTTGACTCGGATGTTGGCCCCAACTTTCAAGGAACCGTTCTGCCCTTCTATTCCGAGCCACACTGCACTCTTGGATGCATGTCGCGGAATTACCTGGACATGCAGGGCGGCATATACAACAATCATGGCGCATTTATAGCAGGGGTGGGAGTAACTGTGGGGGCAAATGAACGAGTGCAAGTCAGCCCGGAGAAAATTGGCGGGCACCCATGGAGCGGAAATTGGCGCAGAAGATACTCAATGCGCCTGCGGATCGTCGACGCACTAGTCGTTCTCTGGGCTATGGCTGGGGCGTTCGGGGTCCGTTTTGGTTTCTCGGACCTCAGTAACGGTGGTGTTAAGGACGTTGACTACCTGGCGTTAGCAGCCGTGCTTGGTATTAGCTGGTGGTTCATGCTTCAAATATGGGGCTCACGAGAGGCAAAGGTTCTCGGTTCAGGCTCGGAGGAATACAAGCGCGTGATCGCCGCTTCCGCCTGGCTCTTCGGCTTTGTGGCAATATTTTCCTATGCGCTGAGGATCGACACAGCGCGAGGATTCGTTGGACTGGCATTTCCGGCTGGCGCGTTGGGGCTCTTAGCCGGCCGATGGCTCGTGCGGCAGCATCTAAGTCTCGAGCGAGCGCACGGCAAGAGCAGTCTGCGTGTACTTATCATCGGCGGCCCCTACTCCGCAGCCCACTTGACACTCTCGCTTCAGAGCGCTCCGGCGGCAGGCTACTTGCCGGTTGCGGCGCACTTACCTGGCGCAGCCGCGGGCTGGGACAAAGTCCCAGGGTTGTCCGTACCTGTGACTGGAGTCCAGTCCGACTTCGAGTCAATCTTCGACATCATTCTTAAAACGAAAGTTGACGCCGTTGCAGTTTCGGCCGGAGTTAACATGCACCCCAAAGACCTTCGCCGACTGGGGTGGGAATTGGCGGCCAGGGACATAGGCATGATCCTTGCCCCTGCTCTTACTGATATCGCAGGACCTCGAATTCATACACAACCGGTGGCCGGTTTGCCACTAATTCATGTGTCGACACCCAAGCTAACTGGGGTAAGAAAGTCGCCAAGAGGGCTTTCGATATCATCGGCGCCGGCCTGCTGGTCTCAATTCTTTCACCCGTCTTTGTGATTCTAGCCCTGTTAGTCCGCATCACGGATCCCGGTCCGATTTTCTATCGGCAGGAAAGAATTGGTTTGCGCGGAACAACGTTCAACATGTTGAAATTCCGTTCAATGAGAGTAAATGCCGACGCTGAGCTCCAGGCTTTACTAGAGGCTCAAGGCTCCGGTGAGACGCCATTATTCAAAGTCGAAAATGATCCACGAATAACACGCATCGGACGAGTTCTGCGGAAATACTCTTTGGACGAACTTCCGCAACTTTTGAATGTATTGGGCGGCAGCATGAGCCTAGTTGGGCCTCGACCACAACGTGAAGGCGAAGTCGCGCTTTACGATGACGCCGCTCACCGCCGGCTATACGTGAGTCCTGGAATGAGCGGGCTATGGCAGGTAAGCGGACGATCGAACCTTAGTTGGGAAGAAAGTATCCGACTCGACCTCTACTACGTAGAGAATTGGTCAATGATGGGTGATGTTGTGATTCTTTTCAAGACTTTCAAGGCTGTATTCGCCAGCACCGGGGCATTCTAACCACTATTAGCACGGCTTAATTCTGGCGGCATTTTGTCGTCGAACTTTTCTGGGGAAGGTAATAACAATGAGAATCTCGGTTATCGGATGTGGATACCTCGGGGCCGTGCACGCTGCGTGCATGGCAAAACTTGGCCATGAGGTTGTCGGTATTGACGTTGACGACCTAAAAATTGCGGATCTTTCAAACGCAACAGCGCCTTTCTACGAGCCTGGTCTGGAAGCTCTTCTTAGAGACGTGCAAGACACTGGTCGCCTCTCCTTCACAACAGACATGGCTGCGGCCGCAGGCAGCGACGTTCACTTTATTTGCGTGGGAACACCACAGAAAAAAGGCGAAAATGGCGCAGACATGACATATGTCGATGCCGCCCTTCACACCCTGTTGCCGTACTTGGCTCCGGGAAATATCGTGGTAGGAAAATCGACAGTTCCAGTCGGAACTGCTGCCCGGCTGGCGCAACTTGTCGAGTCACGGGAGCCGTCGGCTCACCTAGTTTGGAATCCTGAGTTTCTTCGAGAAGGGCATGCACTCGCTGACACACTGAACCCAGACCGTTTGGTGTACGGCGTAAGCGACGGTCTCGAGGATCACCCGGCAGTAGCTGTGCTGGACGACGTTTACGCGGGCTCTTTGGCCAGTGGGACGCCGCGTCTGGTAACGGACCATCCGACGGCAGAACTCGTCAAAACGGCAGCTAATTCCTTCCTTGCAACCAAAATTTCCTTCATCAATGCAATGGCAGAAGTTTGCGAGGCCGCTGGCGCCGATGTCACGCGTCTGGCCGATGCCATCGGTCTTGACGACAGAATCGGTCGCAAATTTCTTCACGCCGGTATCGGCTTTGGCGGCGGATGTCTCCCCAAAGACATCCGCGCATTCATGGCTAGAGCTGGCGAGCTCGGCGCCGACCAAGCCCTGACCTTCCTCAGGGAGGTGGATGCGATCAACATGCGGCGTCGGACACGTGTGGTGGAGCTCACTCGGGAGCTGTGCGGCGGGATGCTCCTTGGGAAACGGATAACAGTCTTGGGCGCGGCATTCAAGCCGGAAAGTGATGACGTCCGAGACTCCCCTGCCCTCAGCATTGCAGCACAGCTCCAACTGCAAGGTGCAGTCGTGACGGTAACCGATCCGAAAGCACTGGCGAATGCGGCCCGAAGGTTCCCGGAACTCCAATATGTACCCGATCTTGACGCGGCGATAGCGAACGCTGACGCATTGCTGCTACTTACAGAATGGCAGCAATACCGCGCCATTGACCCCTACGAAATAGGGGCACAGGTTTCCAGTTTGCGCATTCTCGACGGCCGAAACGTGCTCGATGCCGCCAAGTGGCGGGCGGCTGGCTGGACCTATCGCGGTTTGGGACGACCCTGAGTATGGGAATTCCGGGCAGCGAAGCAAAGGCGTCTGGGGACGAGTCAGCCCCAGCCAAAGTACAAATGTCCAGCAAACGAGGGCCTCGTCGGCATTCCATTACGTGGGCCCTCGTTGCGATTTTTGTTGCCGTCATAGCGGTGGCGTCTGCCGGATGGCTGGCGGTCAAGGCCAGTGTCGTCAAGAACGAGCTCACTGCAGCCAAACAACTCATCCCTACGCTTCAGCTAAACCTGTCCCAGGATCAGCCGCAAGAAGCAGCCACGACCGTTGAGCAAATCCAGGTGCATACTGGCGCAGCCCGCCAAGCGACAGACGATCCACTTTGGACGCTGGCGTCAGCTTTTCCCGGACTCGGACCGAATTTTAGTGCAGTAGCGGAGGTTGCACGATCGGCTGACGACGTATCAACGCTGGCGGCTGTACCGCTGGTCGAGGTGTTCCAGTCCCTTAACTGGAACACGCTCATGCCGGGCAGCGAAGCAACGGACCTTGGTCCTCTCCAGGGCGCTGCGCCGCGCGTTGCGTCCGCTGCCCACGCCGTACGAGTCTCGGCGGAGCGACTTGGCACCATAGATTCGAGCAATCTCTTGCCGCAGGTAGCAGAGCCCTTGGCAGCGGCACAGGCACAGTTGACCTCGGTAGCTGGGGTCATAAGCATGTCGGCCGACGCCTCACGACTTGTTCCAGCCATGCTCGGCGCAGACGAGCCACGCAATTACCTCATAATGGTCCAGAACAACGCGGAGGCCCGAGCGTCTGGAGGCATACCCGGCGCCTTGGCGGTCGTCACCGCAAAGCACGGCAAGTTGACTTTGGGCGCCCAGAGCAGCGCCGTAGACGTGGGCATCATGTCACCGGTTCTCCCCGTGGACGCGCAACAACAGCAGATTTACTCTGGGCGGCTCGGCAAGTACATGCAGGATGTAAACCTGACGCCTGACTTTCCGACTGCTGCAAGCACGGCTCAGGCAATGTGGGAAAAGAAAACGGGACAACTCGTTGATGGCGTAATTTCCGTGGATCCTATTGCGCTTAGTTACATCTTGAACGCCACCGGGCCAGTCAAAGTTGGCAGCGCCGACCCTGCCACTGTGGCGGTTGCTGGACTTCCGACAGAGCTCAGTAGTAAGAACGTCGTATCAACCCTCCTTTCAGACGTCTATTCCAAGATCGAACAGCCGAAACTTCAGGACGCATACTTTGCAAGCGCTGCACGGGAGATCTTTTCGGCATTGTCCAGCGACAAAGCAGATGCCAAGGGACTCGTCGAGAGCATAACGCGAGCCACATCCGAGAGCCGGATCCTAGTTTGGTCTGCTAAGCCAGACGAACAATCCGTCTTGGCAACGTATCCGTGGAGCGGCTCAATTGATGGCACTAGCGTCGCGCCGGCGCAGTTTGGCGTCTACTTCAACGACGGAACTGGCGCGAAAATGGATTACTACATGAAGCGCACTGTGCAACTCGTGAAGGAGTGCACCGGGGATGAGTACGGGCAGGTGAAGGTCCGCATCACCAGCACTAATACGGCTCCCAGAGACTCAGCAACATCGCTGCCCGAGTACGTCACAGGCGGTGGGAACTTCGGCGTGCCGGAGGGAACTGTGCAGACAAACGTCATCGCGTACGGCCCGGTTCAATCAAATGTTGAAACGGCGATTATAGACGGCAAAAAGACCGATTTTGCTGCTCACCGACACGGCAACAGACCCGTGGGCTCCGTGACGGTTACCTTGGCACCCGGACAAAGCAGCACAGTCGACCTGACTTTTGGCAAGATTGTGCAGCACACCGAACCTAACTTGGTTGTCACACCCACCGTCCAGCCGGTAAAAGACGTGGCTCTCGCAACGGAACCCGCCGAATGCATTCCGAGCAAGTAGACATCGCGTTAACAGTATGTAAAGCGACTTGATTCACTTTGGTAACACCCGTCACGGAGTGCTATCTTCTACTTGGGCAGCAAATGAGATTTCAACCTACGGTCACTCGGGGGATCGGAAATCTCCACCTAATGCGTGACAAAAATCGTAATACGGTCTCAGGGGGACTCATGAAGAAATCAATCGCGGCACTCGCACTTGCGGGAACCATCGCACTCATCGGCGCAGCTCCTTCCATGGCTGCCACTTACCCGGCACCGCCGGCCAACGCCGCAGTTTCTGACGGCACTGTTGGCCCCGGCGAGCAGTTCGTCTTCCGCGGCAACGGCTTCCTTGCTGGCGAAGGCCTGTCTATCACCGTGACTCCGGGAAACCCGCCCGCAGCCAACGGCTCCAGCGTTTCCAACGGTAGCCGCACGGTTCCGACCAAGATCACCCTGCCGCTGGCAACCCAGACGTTCTCCGCAACGGCTGACGCCAACGGCTCCTTCGCCGTCCCGCTGACCATCAGCGAGGCCGGCACCTACACCATCACGGCAACCGGCCTGACCTCAGGCAAGACCGCAACCTCAGTAGTAACCGTGGCCGGCACCGGCCTGGCCAACACCGGCGGTGCCCCGCTGGCTAACACCGGTGCCGGCCTGGCCAACACCGGTGCAGACGCAAGCCTCGTCCTGTGGTCCCTGGTGGGCGCAGGCGCACTGGCCGCCGGCGCAACCTCGGTAGTTGTGGTTCGCCGCCGCGCCAAGGCTGAGGCCGCAGCGTAAGGCTAAACCAACAAGCACCAAAGAAGGTGGGTGGTTCTCCGGGAAACCGGAGAACCACCCACCTTCTGTCTTAACAAGAACCGCAGTGCAAACCTGTGACCTTGTGGTATTCATTAGAGCTATGGGGAGACATTGGCGCACACCTCGCTGGCATTTCGACTTTTCCGTGCCGTTACCGCCGCTCCATTCGCTCCCGTACATCTTCCTGACGCTGCTGGCGATCGCTGCCATCTCAGTGTCCGTCCTGGCCATTCTGAAGACGTCCTGAGGTCTGCTTGAAGCGCCTGGAACAGCCACGCCTGTGGCGAGCAATCCTCATAGCCATGCTGGTTCCGCTGGCGTTGATTGCCTTTTGGCCCACCCCCGTGGACGAGCCCGTCAGCGGTGAACTCGCCGCCTTCCTGAAAGCCATCCATTCGCTGGGATTTCCGCGCTGGATCAACTACGCCTTTGTGGAAGCAACGGCAAATGTTGTGCTTTTCGTTCCCCTCGGCTGTGTTGCCGCGCTGGCGTTCCCAAGCAAGCGATGGTGGCAGGTGGCAGCCTTCGGGCTATTGGTGTCTGGCTGCATTGAATTAGGGCAGGAACTGTTCCTGCATGATCGTTTCGCCAGCCCTTCAGACGTTGTCACAAACACGGCTGGCTGTGTCATTGGCGTGTTCGCAATCCGGGCCATAGTCCGGCACCTTAAACGGCGACAGGCCCAACGCCAGCCAGCGATGAACCTGTCAAAAAACGGACAGTGAACGGAGTTATTCGTTCACGAATTCCTTCATCCAGGCCTTCAGGTCTTCGCCGAAATCCACGCGCTCCGAAGCGATGGAAATAACCGCCTTGATGTAGCTGAGTTTGTCTCCGGTGTCATACCGGCGCCCACGGAACACCACGCCGTACACGCCGCTTCCCTCGCCGTCAGACGTCGCGAGCGTCTGCAAGGCGTCCGTCAGCTGGATCTCGCCGCCACGGCCGGGCTCTGTCTCCTCCAGCACGTCGAACACAGCGGGGTGCAGCACGTACCTGCCAATGACGGCCAAGTTGGACGGAGCCTCGTCCACGGAGGGTTTCTCCACCAGGCGGTTCACCCGGAAGTAGTTCTCCCCGTCCACCGGCGAGATGTCGGCGCAACCGTAGGCACTGATCTGGGACGGCTCCACTTCGATCAGGGCAATGACAGAACCGCCCGTCTTGGCCTGGACATCGATCATGGTGCTGAGCAGCTCATCACGCTCGTCGATGAGGTCATCGCCCAGCAGGACAGCAAACGGCTCGTCCCCCACGTGCTGGCGGGCACACAGCACTGCGTGGCCCAGGCCCTTGGGGTCACCCTGCCGCAGGTAATGCAGCGGCGCAAGGCTGGAAGCGTGACGGACGGCCTCCAGACGGTCCAGGTCGCCCTTGAGCTCCAAGGTGCGCTCCAGGGCCGGTGCGCGGTCAAAGTGGTCCTCCAGGGCCCGTTTCTGGCGTCCCGTGATCATGAGGAGGTCCGTCAGCCCGGCCTTGACGGCTTCTTCCACCACGTACTGGATTGCGGGCTGGTCAACAACCGGCAACATTTCCTTCGGCATTGCCTTGGTGGCGGGCAGGAAGCGAGTTCCCAATCCGGCAGCAGGAATGACGGCTTTTCTTACTCTTTTCCCCAAAGTCATAGCTGAACCATACAAATCGTTTTAGGAATCTGGCAATTGGTGGCAGAGATTACGCGCCAGATGGGCAGCCCTGCCCATCGCGGGCCTTCCGTGTTCCGGACATACTTCGAGGTGCAGCTTTCACAAATATTGGGGGAACATCTTGAACAATGACCAGCAGCCCGGTGTGCCGCAAGAGCCGGACCTCCAGGGCTGGCAGCAGCCAGGCCGGCGCCCCGGTGACGGTGGTGACCGGGCGCCGACTCGCTCTACACCAAGGCTCCGGAAGGCCGACGGCAACGTGATCGAACTCCAGGAGGCCGAGCTGCGCTTCAAGAACAGGAGCGACGTGGACCTGGTTTACCGGATGGCGGTGCGTTCCATGCCCGCCGGAGATGGACTGATGGAACTCACCCTTGCCTGCCCCGCGAACATGCCGACAGAATCGGACCTCTGGACCGAACTGACGGACAGTGTGATCCTGGCTGACGATCCGGCTGCCTGATTTCGACGGTCTCGACAAGCTCGACCAGCGCTACGCGCCCTTGAACTCCGGCGAGCGCTTCTCCTGGAACGCGCGGAAACCCTCCGCGTAGTCCTCGCTCTTGCACAGCCGGGCCTGCTCCGCGTTTTCCTCCTCCATGGCCTCCCAGAGGCCAAGGCGCTGGTCGCGGATGTGGGCCACCAACTCCTTGCTGGCGTTGAAGGCACCCGTGGCGCCCGTGGCAACCTCGGCCACGATGCCGCGGGTGCTTTCCAGCAGTTCGCCCTTGGACATGGCACGGCTGAACATACCCTGCGCCACGGCCTCGGCGCCGGTCATCAGCTCGGCCGTGTAGATCAGGTCCAGCGTGCGGTGCATGCCCAGCCGCTCGGTGAAGTACCAGTGGCCGCCGGAGTCCAGCGTGGCTCCCAGCTTGGCGAACGGCGAGCCGAACTTGGCGTCCTCCGCGACGTACACCACGTCCGTGGCCAGCAGCAGGCCCAGCCCCACACCCAGGCAGGCGCCCTGCGCCGCCGCGAACGTCGGAGCGGGGAAGGCCGTCATCTTCTTGAGCAGCGGCTGCAGCAGCCCGCCCAGGTATCCCTGGACATCGTCCGTTTCCGGCGTCACGCCGGCGATGTCCCGGCCCGCGCAAAAGGCGCGGCCCTCTCCCCTGAGCAGCAGCGCCCGCACCTCACCGCGCGAGGCGGCGTCAGCGGCGTCGTCGTACGCCTGTGTTAAATCCTTCAGCGCCTGCTCGTCCAGTGAATTCAGCTTGTGCGGGGCGTTGAGGACAACTTCGGCGACGCCGTCGGCGATGGTCAGGGAAATCATGCGGCTCCTGTTCGTGGCCGTGACAGCCGGGTTGGAAAGGCTTAGACGTCGAAGTCGACGGTGACTTCAGAGGTGGTGGGGTGGGACTGGCAGGTGAGCACGTAGCCCCTGTCCAGTTCATCCTGCTCCAGGGCGTAGTTCTCGTCCATGGTCACCTTGCCCGTGACGAGCTTGGCGCGGCAGGTGCCGCACACTCCCCCGGCGCATGCGAACGGCACGTCCGGGCGCACACGGAGGGCGGCGTTGAGGATGGATTCGCGCGCATGGGTGGGGCTGGCCACCTTTCCCTCGAGGCCGTCCAGCTTGAACGTGATCTTGTAAGTCTCCTTGGACTCGTCCTCAATCACCGGCCGGCCGATGTTGCCCTCCGGGCGGTCCGGCTTGCCCGACGTGAACAGCTCAAAGCGGACGTGCTCCGGCTTCACCCCGCGGGCGGCCAGGGTGTCCCGGCACAGCTGCACCAGCTCGAACGGCCCGCACAGGAACCACTCGTCCACATCGTCCGCGTGGATGGCCGTGCCCAACAGCTGCTGGAGCTTCTCGGCGTCGATCCGTCCGCTCAGCAGCGGCGCGATCCGCTGCTCGCGGGACAGCACGTGGTGCAGGGCCAGCCGCGACGGGTACTTGTCCTTCAGGTCCGCCAGCTCCTCCAGGAACATCACGTCCATGGCGGCCTTGTTGGCGTAGATCAGGTCGAAGCGGGTGTCCGGGTTCGCCGCCAGCAGCGTGCGGGCAATGGCGATCACCGGGGTGATGCCGGAACCGGCGGCGATGGCCACGAAGCTGCCGGGCTCCCCCGCCAGATCCTCCGGATGGTTCATGGAGTTCATGACGTTCTGCTCCACGGCCTTGCCGTCCCGGCCGTGCTTGGAGACGAACGCACCCATCGGGCTCATCACGTCCAGCACATCGCCGGCCTTCAGCTCGGCGTTGGCCCACGTGGAAAACTGGCCGCCCAGGTCCTTCTTGATGGCCACGCGGATCTCGCTGCTGCCGTCCGCGAAGCTGCGCGGCTCGGCGCAGATCGAGTAGCTGCGGCGCACCTCATGCGGCTCGCCGTCCTCATCCGGCATGGTGGTCCGCAGCGCCACGTACTGGCCCGGCAGGTAGTCGTACTGGCCGGCCAGCCCCGCGGGGACGCCGAACGTCACCTCGATCGCATCGTCCGTGAGCCGGCGGACTTCATCCACGGTCAGGGTGTGGAAGGACGCACGACGGCGGCCGGTGGCTGCCGCCTGCTCGGCGGCGGTCTGGCGGACAACAGTCATGGGAGCACCTGTTCCTTACAAAACTTTGAAATAGTCGAACGGTTCCTTGCAGTCCTGGCAGACGTACAGCGCCTTGCAGGAGGTGGAACCGAAGCGGGTGAGTTCCTTGGTGTTCAGGCTGGAGCATTGGGGACACTTCACAGCCATTTGCAGGCGGATGGGCCCGGCATGCCTTGCTGCGTTGGAGTGGCCGGACGGCGGCGCGATGCCGTATTCCTCCAGCTTGGCCTTGCCGGATTCGGTCATCCAGTCCGTGGTCCACGCGGGGCTGAGCACCAGCTCCACATGGACGTTCGGGTAGCCCGCCTTGGCGAACACGGCGGTGAGGTCGTCACGGATGGCGTCCATCGCGGGGCAGCCCGAGTACGTGGGCGTGATGGTGACCTGAACGGCGGGCACCATGCCGCCGTCGTCGAAAAGCTTCACATCCCTCAGGATGCCCAAATCCGCGATGGTGAGCACCGGGATCTCCGGATCGCACACCGTGGCCGCGAGGTCCCAGGCTTTTTGCTCTGCGGACTGTTCGTTCGGGGTGCCCCCGAGGGTGCCGGCGTCCGCGGTGGGGTGGCTGACATACATGTCCGGCATGGCTACCAGCTCGCCCCGGGGAACTGGCGGGCCAGCACCTGCATCTCGGCCAGCAGGTAGCCCAGGTGCTCGGAGTGCTTGCCCTGGCGTCCGCCGCCGTGTGCGGCCGGAACCTGCGGAACGTCCAGTTCCGCTTCGGCCAGGACCTCGCCGGTGAGGCGGTCAAAGTCCGCGCGCAGGCTGGAAGGCTCGACGGCGGCACCCGCCGCCGCGAGGCGGGCGGTGAGTTCGTCGTCGCGGAACAGTTCGTCAACGTACGGCCAGATGACCTTGAAGCCGTGGATCATCTTTGCGCGGGACTCGTCCGTGCCGAGGGCCAGGCGAAGCACCCACTGGGCGCTGTGGTCCCGGTGGTAGTCCACTTCCTTGACGGCCTTGGCGGCGATGCCGGCCAGGGTGGCGTCCGTGGACTCGGTGAGCCGGCGGTAGAGCTCGAACTGGTAGTAGCTCACCACGAACTGCCGGGCGATGGTGACGGCGAAGTCCCCGTTGGGCTGCTCGAACAGCTCCACCGAGCGGAACTCCTCTTCATCGCGGAAGTAGGCAAGATCGTTCTCGCTCTTGGCTGTTCCGTCCCCTCCGAGGGCTCCGCCGGCGTAGCTGAGGAAGGACCGGGCATGGCCCAGCTGGTCCAGGGCGATGTTGCCCAGGGCCACGTCCTCCTCCAGCTCGGGGGCGCGGGAGATCCAGTGGCCCAGCCGCTGGGCCAGGACCAGGGCGTCGTCGCCCAGGCGCAGTGCGAACTCGGCAGCATCTTTACTGGGCCTGGCGGTGCCGCGGCTGACCGCGAGCGCGATGTCCTCCGGGCGGAGTGCGTTGCCCGGCGTGATGCGGGTGGCGCTGGCGGTGGCGTCTCCGCTGGTGCCCGCTGTGGTGACGCCGACGGAGATGTCCCCGTGGCCGACTGTTTCTTCTGTTGTTGCTTCGGGGGTGCTCACAGGTGCTTCACGCCCTCGCTCTTGGTGTAGTACGTGGCGTGGCGGTAGTCCTTGCCCTGGGGCGATTCGAAGAAGGCGCCCTTGGCGTCCGGGTCGCTGGAGGCGATGGCGTCCGCGGGGACAACCCAGATGGACACGCCCTCGTTGCGGCGGGTGTACAGGTCGCGGGCGTTGCGCAGCGCCATCGCTGCGTCCGGCGCGTGCAGCGAACCGGCGTGCACATGGGACAGGCCGCGGCTGGAGCGGACAAAGACTTCCCAGATGGGCCAGACGTTGCCGGCGGGGGTTTCGGGAGCGTTGGGGCTCATGCTGCGGATTCCTTCTCTGCTTGCTTGCGGGCCTGCTTCTCGGCATAGGCGGCTGCGGCTTCGCGAACCCAGGTGCCGTTCTCGTGTGCTTCGCGGCGCCGTTCCAGGCGCTGGGCGTTGCAGGGGCCGCGGCCCTTCAGGACCTCGTGGAATTCGTCCCAGTCCAGCGGGCCGTGCTCCCACTTCTTGGTTTCCTCGTTGAAACGGATGTCCTTGTCAGGGAGGGTGAGGTCCAGGACCTTGACCTGCTCCATCATCATGCCGACGAAGCGGTTGCGGAGCTCATCGTTGCTGAAGCGCTTGATGTTCCAGGCCATGGACTGCTTGGAGTTGGGTGAATCGTCATCCGGCGGGCCGAACATCATCAGCGCCGGGGCGTACCAGCGGTTCACGGCCTCCTGGGCCATCTGCTTCTGCTCGGGGGTGCCGTGGGAGAGCTCCAGCAGGATCTCGAAGCCCTGGCGCTGGTGGAAGGACTCTTCCTTGCACACCCGGACCATGGCCCGGCCGTACGGGCCGAAGGAGGCGCGGCACAGCGGCACCTGGTTGGCGATGGCGGCGCCGTCCACCATCCAGCCGATGGCACCCATGTCCGCCCAGGTGCGGGCGGGGTAGTTGAAGATGGAGGAGTACTTGGCCTTGCCGTCCATCAGGTCCTGCATCATCTGGTCGCGCGGCTGGCCAAGGGTCTCGGCGGCCGAGTACAGGTACAGGCCGTGGCCGGCCTCGTCCTGGACCTTGGCCATGAGGATGGCCTTGCGCTTCAGGCTGGGGGCGCGCGAAATCCAGTTGGCTTCCGGCTGCATGCCGATGATCTCCGAGTGTGCGTGCTGCGAGATCTGCCGGATGAGGGTCTTGCGGTAGGCAGCCGGCATCCAGTCGCGCGGCTCGATGCGCGAGTCCTCCGCCATGACCCGGTCAAAGTACGCCTGGCCTTCCGCCTCGTACCGGGCTGCCGCTGCTGAACTGTTTTCATGCCGTCCCGGCGTTAGCTCAGCGGGCACTGACTGCAGGCTCTGCGATGCCATGGTTGCTCCTATGCATATCCGATAAATAATTACCGACCGTTCGTTCAGGATATGCGGAAGCCGAGAGATGCGTCAAGCAGCGGGCGTGAACTAGCGGTGGCCCAGCGTCAGCCTGTGCTGAGCCTCCGCCGGGCAAATTCAATTCCCCGGCATTGCCTGTAAGAATCCCGCGGTTCGCGGAAACATGGGGTGTATAGGGAAACCCAGGGCCTCAAACGAGCGAGGGCAGCGTGATGTTGTTGCAGCGGGAAGCCGAGTTCATCTCCCTTCATGCCGCCCAGCACGAACGCGTCCTGCACTACATCCTCCGCCGCGTCGGCGATCTGGAAGTAGCTCGGGAGCTCGCTTCGGACGTCTTCCGCATTGCTTGGCAAAAATCCCGGTATGAGCCCACTACCGAGGTGGGATGGCTGTTCGCCGTGGCGCGGAACGTCATCGGAAATGAGTACCGCGGCAGACGGCGCAGGCGCGAGTTGATCCTCAAGCTCGCAGCAGGTGTCCGGGCCGCCGCCGAACCTGCCGGTGATGAGGTGGAGGCCGCCGTCGCAGAAACGCTCGGAAAGCTGCGGCCAAGGGAGAGGGAGATTCTGATGTTGCATTTCTGGGACGAACTCTCCACCGCAGAGATCGCGGCTTCACTTGGATGCACGGAAAACAGCGTTGCGGTCCGCCTTCATCGGGCCAAGCGTGCCTTCGCCGCTGCCCTGCCCGCAAGGCTCACAGCCGGCCATAAGGACAAGGCAGGTGAACACTCCCATGGACAGGATTGACGAATTACTGAAAGCAGCCAATCCCGTGCGGCCCTCAAACGCGCCGCGGCTGGATGCCCGGGCCGAGTTGCGTACAGCGCTCGACGACGCAGCCGCCCTGCATGTCACCGGTCCGGACTTTGTTGACCGTGACAGAAACCGGAACCCCTGGAACAGACTTGCCCGAAGGCCCTGGACTGTTGCGGTCGCTGTGGCTGCGTTGTCTGCGCTGGTGATTGCCGCCGTCGTACTGACCCAAGTCCTGGCCCCACTGCAGCCGGCACCGCCTGCGGTCAGCCCATCACCGAGCGTTAGCGGCACGGTGTCCGGATCGGACGGATGGCGGGTGGTGCGGTTATCCACCAAGGAAACCGGCGGAGCCACCGGTCCGCAGATTCAGATCGACGTGGCCCCAGGATTTACGACAATCAGCGACGTACCCAACGAAAGCTACGACTCCCTGTCCATCAAGATCGTGCGGGACACCCCAACCCAGGACGTCCTTGCGCAGATCTACTACGGGAGGGTGCTCCCGCAGCGCGACCCCCAGGCCTGCGTTGCTACGCCCGAGGACTATGTGGAGTTGGATAGCATCCCGGTGGATGTGCCCTTCAACGCAGAAACACCCGGAACAACATCGCCGAGGTTCGTCTACCGAGTTGTCACAGGCACGCGGCTGAAGGCATCGTTCGGAATCACTTCCCTGCCGGCCGGGACCGCAGTGGACGGATGCACGGAGTACCACCACATCGAGTCCCTTCCCAACGGCACCATGCTGACTGTTTCAGACCACTTCCAGTTCAACGGCGTGGCTGCCGGGTGGTTGTCCACATCGACGACGTCCTTGACCCCCACATTCGCCTCGCTCGACGAAGCCACGGCGTTCAAGGGCACGGACGAATACCAGGCGTACAAACGGATGCTGTCGTCCGTGCGCATCATCCAACCGGAATAGGGGGCGGGCCATGCCCAGCCAGACGGGTGACTCTCCAGCAGACTTCCACAGACTCAGCTTGTTCCTGGCCCGCAGGACGGGTGATGCCGACTACTCCCAAGTACTTGCCATGGACGCGTTCCGCTGGGCCCAGAGCCAAACGCAGGACGTCCCGTTTGGAGCACTGCTGGCCGCGTCAGCACGCCCGGCGGCCGCAGCCATTCGGGAGAGGGACAACGAGGTGGCACAGCAGGCATCCATCGCCGGGATCATCGCGTCCCTCCGCCCCATGGAGCGCGAAGTGCTGAGGCTCGTCTACTGGGACCACCTCAGCATGGGCGAACTTGCCGACTACCTGGGTTGCTCCATGACGCGCGCGGGAGCGCTCTTGGAGAAGGCCTACAGGCACGCGGACCGCCGGGCCCGGCGGCTCGGCTACGCCCTGGCGGGCAGCACCGATGAAACCGCTTGAGCAACAGATTTCTGACGCGGCGCCGCGCGTCCAATCGCCATTGTTTCCCATCGATGCCGGTAAAAGGGTTGCATCCGATGGGGTCGAAACGCTTGGACCCGGTTTGCCGAAGACCCCGTCGCGGCCAGGAGGCCTTGGGAGGAACCTCATGCACGCCGTCCTGGCGTTCACCCTGTTGGCCGCAGGAGGACTGGGGGTGGCTGTCGCACTCACGCCGGCGTCGAAGCAACAGGGCGGCGACGACGGCGGAGGCCGCCCCGCGGGGAGTGCCGCAGCCGCCGCCGGCTCCCCGGCCGCCTCCTCCATGGAATGGCGTGCCGCCGCCTTGGTCACCCCCTGGGCCGATGCCTCCAGCGCGATCGAGGCAAGCATCGAGCTGCCGGTCGCGTGGAGCGTGCACCGGCAGGAGCCCTCGGCCGGGTATCCCGGACTGCACGCCACCGTGTTTGACGAAAACTCCTTGCCCGTTGCCATGCTCTATTTCGGTCCATCGCCCGGCCCACAAGCGTGCCCCCTCCCCTTGGAACCCGCACTGCAATTGCAGCGGACTGACGTCACCACAGGCGCAGAACTGCTGGATCCCGCCCTGGCGTCCGCATTCTCGTATGGGCTGACAACCGGGAAGGAACCCAGGGGATCCTTCGGACTCGTGCCGCAGACATCCGGCGGGAACGCCTGCGGGGATTCTGTCCGTGTTCCCGGGGCGCCACCGTTTCCTGGGGCGCCACCGTTTCCTGGGGCGCCACCGTTTCCTGGGGCGCCACCGTTGATCCTCAGATTCGGTGATGTCCTGGGACTCGACACTCCAGGCCATGCCGCTGCTGCACCCAGATCCAGCTATGCACGCACGTTCTCATCAGCTGAGGATGCGCGGCGCTACGTCCAGTCACAGGAATTCGCCGCGCTCAAACGGCTCATCAGTTCCCTGAAATTCTCGTTCCCTGCGGATCGTTCGCGGCTCTGGCAGCTGCCGGACCCTAGACGCCCATCGAACTGAGGCGACCAGGGGAATAGCGGGCGCCTGTTCAGGCGTGCCTGTTCAGGCGCGGCGGATGTCCTGGGGCTGGGTTGCCGCGGCAAGGTCCTGGATCCGTTCGGTTTCGGCCCAGCTGGCCAGAAGGCGGAGGCGCTCATCGGACGGGGATCCGGGCACGGCCGGGTAGACGGTGAGGGTAAACCCGGGATCTTCGGCAAGCTCCATGGCTTCGTAGGCGAGTTCGAGTTCTCCGACCACCGGGTGGCGGAAGACCTTGGTCCCGGCGTAATGGCGCCGGACGTTGTGGGCTGCCCACCGCGTCCGGAATTCCTCGCTGCGCATGGACAGTTCCCCCACGAGGTCCGCCAGGCGCTTGTCGAACGGGTTGCGTCCGCTCTGCGTGCGCAGGATGGCGACGTTGGTGTTGGCCGCCAGCTCCCAGTTGGGGTAAAAGTCCCGCGCTTTGGGGTCCAGGAAGATGAACCTGGAGTGGTTGGCGGGCCGCGCGGGGTTCCGGTACATCTCCGAGTACAGGGCGTAGCCCAGCTGGTTGGCCGCCACGATGTCCATGTGGTGGTTGCCGATGAACGCCGGCGAACCAGTGATGGAGTCGAGCATGAACTGCAGGGTGGGCCGGACGCTCCCGCTCTGCAGGGGGCGGCGCCGGCTTCTGCCGGCCGGGCTGGCCGCGCGGGCAAGGTTGTAGAGGTGGTCCCGTTCAGCCTCGTCCAGCTTCAGCGCCCTGGCGATTGAGTCCAGGACGCTCTCTGAGGTGCCGGCGAGGTTCCCGCGTTCAAGCTTGGTGTAGTAGTCCACGCTGACCCCGGCGAGCATGGCCACCTCCTCGCGGCGCAAGCCGGGGACCCGGCGTCGTCCGCCATAGAGCGTGAGCCCTGCCATTTCGGGAGTGAGCTTGGCCCGTCTCGAGGCGAGAAACTCGCGCACTGCCATCCTGTTGTCCACTCATCCACGCTACCGCGCACCGGCATCCGCAGGGAGGTACTGGCAGAACCCGGATAAGCGGAGCCCTCGCTAAGGCTGCGGCGACGCGGTTGCATTGAACTCAGCTGTTGCATTGAACTCAGGGCTCCTGCCCCGCCCATCCCACCCCCACAGGAACGGAGCCAGCGTGACCGCCATTGGCGCCCCTGCACCCGCACGTGAACTGACCGTGGGCCGCCCGCTCGCGGTGGTCCTCGGCCTGCTGACAATCTTCGGTCCCATCTCCATGGACCTCTACCTGCCCGTCCTGCCGGCCCTCACCGGGGAGCTTCACAGCACCACATCGGTGGCCCAGCTGACCATCACGGCCTGCCTGCTGGGACTGGCGATGGGCCAGGTAATCGCCGGCCCGCTCTCGGACCGCTTCGGCCGGCGGATGCCGCTGCTCATCGGAGTCGTGGCCTACACCGTCACCTCGGCACTGTGCGCGATCAGCCCCACCATCGAAACCCTTGTGGCCGCAAGGTTCGTCCAGGGCCTCGCCGGCGCCGTGGGCATCGTGATCGCGCAGGCTGCCGGCCGGGACGTTTACTCCGGCGGCAAGCTGCTCCGCTACTACGGCCGTCTGACAGTGCTCGGCGGACTTGCCGCCATCATCGGCCCGGTGATCGGCGGCCAACTGGCCGCCGTCACGGACTGGCGCGGAGTCTTCCTGTTCCTCGCAGCCGTGGGTGTGGCCATCCTCGTGGCCTGCCTGCTGGTTTTCCGGGAGACCCTGCCCGCCGACCGACGGACCACCGGAGGGCTCTCCCACACGCTTCGTGACTTCCGCACGCTCCTTGCCGACCGGGTGTTCATCGGGGCCGTGCTGATCACCGGCTTCACGTACTCCGCGATCTTCGCCTACCTGAGCGGGGCAACCTACATCCTGCAGGGCATGTACGGCCTCTCCCCGCAGGGCTACTCGTTCGCGTTCGGCCTGAACTCACTGGGCTTCGTGATCTTCGGATTCATCGGCGGCCGCCTGGCCGAACGGTGGTCCGAACGGGGAACGCTCGCCGCAGGCCTGGCCATGACGCTCGCCGGCGCCCTGGGCCTGCTGGCCACGGCACTCCTGCACCTGCCGTTGATCGCCATCATCCTGTCCCTGTTCACCATGGTCAGCGGCGTGGCCGTGACCAGCCCGCCGGCCACGTCGCTTGCGCTCAAGGACTACCCCGGCATCGCCGGAACGGCTTCCTCGCTCCTGGGGCTGGCCCGGTTCGCCTTCGGCGGCTTCGCCGCACCCCTGGTGGGCATCGGCGGAGCCAACGATCCTGTTCCGTTCGGCGTCGTCGCAGCCGTTGCGGCAGGTGCGGCCGCGCTCTGCCTGGGGCTGGTGCGGAGGCGCCGCACGGCCTAGCGATGCCTCGGGCCGGCGCTTTTTAGGCCAGTTGAGTGAGAATGACGGGTCCGGCTTCCGTGACGGCAATCGTGTGCTCGGAGTGCGCAGTCCGGCGGCCATTTGAGCTGCACAAGGTCCACCCGTCAGGAGCTGTAACGAGTTTGCTGGTGCCGTCCATGATCCAGGGTTCTATTGCCAGAAGCAGTCCGGGGCGCAGCACGTATCCGCGTCCAGGC
Source organism: Arthrobacter sp. 24S4-2 (assembly GCF_005280255.1). Taxonomy (NCBI): domain Bacteria; kingdom Bacillati; phylum Actinomycetota; class Actinomycetes; order Micrococcales; family Micrococcaceae; genus Arthrobacter; species Arthrobacter sp. 24S4-2. The sequence continues at coordinate 4,380,306 of NZ_CP040018.1, forward strand.
TTACCGATGTTCGGAATATGCGGGTCCTGGTGCATGGTGCTTCCCACCCCGTGTCCGCCAAATTCGGTGTTGACCTGAAAGTGCGCTGATTCGAGCACTGAGCCGATTGCATGGGAGATATCCCCAATACGCGCTCCGGACTGGGCTGCATGGATACCGGCCAAAAGCGCTTTCTCGGTGGTTTCGATCATGTACCCGTCTTCAGGGGCAGAAGAATCCCCTACAACGAAGCTGATTGCGGAATCAGTGACCCACCCGTTAACACTGGCTGCGAAATCAAGGGTAAGCAGATCCCCCTCCATCAGAACGTAGTCATGAGGAAGGCCGTGTAAAACGGCATCGTTGACGGACGTACAGATGACTTTCCCGAAGGGGCCGCGCCCAAACGACGGGGCGTAGTCGACATAACACGAGCGGGCTCCTGCGATCCGGATCATCGAAGCTGCCCAGTCGTTTATTTCCAAGAGATTCGTTCCGGGCTCGATTCTCTCCCTCAAGTCCGACAGTGTCTTCGCCACGAATTGGCCGGAGAGACGTGCCTCGTCCACTTCGCGAGGCGTGAGTAGCTCAATCAATGATTCCTCCAACATAGGACCGTTATTATTATAACGGTACTATGCTTGGAAGATGGTTAGAGTTCCCCTAAGCCCCGAAGACATCCGAGCAGGGCGGCTGCTCGGAGAGATGCTCCGTAGTGCGCGTGGTGAGCGGACCCTGGTCCAGGTGGCCCTTGGCGCGGGGATATCCCCTGAGACACTCCGGAAGATCGAGACGGGTCGAATCGCGACACCGTCCTTCATGATCGTGGCTGCCCTTGCCGAAGAACTGGCTCTCTCCCTGGATGCCATCCAGGGAACGCTACGAAGGTCATCGAATGAGAAGTTCGATGTAGCTTCCTGAGCGCATCTCCCGGTTCTTGCTGAGTTCGTTGATTTTCATGACCCGTTCGATTTGGGTGAAGAGAGGGCCGTTGAGGGGTAGCTAGGGACGAGGATCACGGCGCGGTGCCGGTCTTCTCGAGGGAAAGCCTAGGAGCGCGGGTCAGTAGTCGGCCGGGTTCTTAAAACGCCGTGTGAATTGCCGGGGTGCGGGAGGGGTGGCTGGAAGAATCGGGAGTATGAATTCCGGTTCCCAGGATGGCCTTTTTGATGAAGCTCTCGTGGAGCGGGTGGAGCGTTTTGATGACGGGATCGTTGAGGCCGGTGCTGGTGTGAAGAAGCGGTTCAAATCCTTTGAGCCGGACGCGGTGATGCTGGTCCCGCCGTCGCTGGATGAGTGGTTGCCGGGCAATCATCTGGCCCGGTTCATCGCTGATCTGGTGTCCCTGGAGCTGGATCTGTCCCGGTTCTACGGCTCGTATGGGAAGACGAAGGGCCAGCCGCCGTATGATCCGCGGTTGATGGTCCGGGTCCTGCTTTACGGTTACTGCGTCGGGGTGCGTTCCTCCCGGGAGTTGGAGCGGGCGTGCGTGGACGTGGTCGCGTTCCGTTGGCTGGCCGGGCAGCAGGCACCGGATTTCCGGTCCATCGGCCGGTTCCGCAAACGCCATCTCGCGGCGTTGGGGAACGTGTTCCTGCAGGCGCTGGAACTCTGCCGGGCCGCGGGCATGGTCTCCTTGGGCCGGGTTGCCCTGGACGGGACGAAGGTCCGGGCCAACGCGTCCCGGCGAAAGGCGATGAGCTACGGACGGCTGACCGAAAAACAGAGGATCCTCGCCGCGGAGGTCTCGGACATGCTCGCCGACGCCGAGGCCGTGGACAGGGAGGAGGATGCCCGGTTCGGGGCGGATACGCGCGGCGATGAGCTCCCGCCGGACCTGGCCGACCGGCAATCGCGGCTGGCGAAGATGGCCGCGGCCCGCAAACAGCTCGAAGAGGACGCAGCGGCCAAAGCACGCAAAGAGGCGGAGCAGAAAGCCCGGGACCGCGGCGATGACGACGGGGCGGCTGCGGCCAAGGGCGAGGAAGCCGCGGCCAAAGCGGAGGTCAGACCGAGGGCCCAGCGCAATTTCACGGACCCCGACTCCCGGATCATGAAGACCGCAGACGGCTCGTACCACTATTGCTACAACGCCCAGGCCGTGGTCGACGCGGACCATCAGGTCATCGTCGCCACCGATCTGAACAACACCGCGGTGGACGTGCAGCAACTGGTCCCGATGACCGAACGCACCGCCGAAACCCTGGGCCGGATGCCCGCCCAATGGACCATTGATGCCGGATATTGTTCAGCAGCCAACCTCGAACACGTGAAGGAAATCGAGGCCGCCGGCGGGACCGAGTTCTTCATCGCGACCGGCCGGCTCAAACACGGCGAAAAGGTTCCCGAGACGCCCCGGGGCAGGATCCCGGCCACCGCCACACTCCGGGAACGGATGGCGAGGAAACTCAAAACCAAGAAGGGCCGGTCCGTTTACGCGCGGCGCAAGGCGATCATCGAACCGGTCTTCGGGCAAATCCACACCCGCCAGGGCAAACACGTACTCCTGCGCGGCCTCGAACAGGCCAAACACGAGTGGGAACTGATGGCAGGCTGTCACAACCTGCTGAAATTGTTCACTTTCAAAGCCAAAGCCGGTCTCAACGCGCCGGCCGGAGCCTAACCCACGGGCCAAGGCGGCCACGGCTGCCCGGCCATCAAGATGGCAACGTGTCACCGGTCAGTAGACAGGACCACCCCTGGATGACGGAAACCACTACCGCCCCACGCTCCTAGATTCCTCAAACCGGCAGCAACACGCTCGCTCGATGGCTGGCACCTCCCCGCAACAATCGGTTCCGCACTGCTCCGCGGCACCGCAACTTCACCAACACAGGAAAGAACACCAACAAAAATGTCGAATACTCTCAGCGCTACCTCCCACATCGAGCGCCGGCTCCAGGCACTCGGAATCGAGCTGCCTCAGGTAGCCCCGCCGGTAGCCGTATATGTCCCGGCCATAGGGAGTGATAATCATGTCTTCACGTCCGGCCAGCTGCCGTTTATCAACGGTGAGCTCCAAGGCCGCGGGAAAGTAGGAGCCGGGGTCAGTGCTGACGATGCAAAGGCATATGCCGCAACCTGCGCAATCAACGCCCTGGCTGCTATCAAAGCGCAAATCGGCGATCTGGACCGGATCAGCCAGATCATCAAGGTAGTCGGATTCGTCGCCTCGGATCCCGCGTTCACGGGACAACCCGGCGTCATCAATGGCGCTTCCGAACTGCTGGGCGAGATATTCGGTGAAGCAGGAAAACACGCACGATCCGCCGTCGGAGTCGCGGTTCTTCCACTGGACGCACCTGTGGAAGTCGAAGTAACCGTCGAGCTATTTCCGGACTCTGCCCGGCCTGTAGGCTGGACGTCCGCCCCATTGCCCACCTCGTAGCCAGGTTGCTGAAGTACGCAGTCTGACGGGGAAGGGGCCCACATCATCAGCTGAAGACCCCTTTCCCTCAATGCCGGTGACTGAAAATTTGAGAGGGAATCTTCGTTAATGCCGTCCTGCGCTGCCGCCCCGCCTGAGAAGACAGTTTCCTGTTGGACATTGCCCCCGCCTGTCACAGAACGAACCAATAGCCCTCGGAAGGGCTGCGTCCAGAATTGCGAGGTCTAAGTGAACAAAGTTATTCCCGATGAGATCGTCACCCCGGAAATCATGATTGATATCGATGTGCTCGACCGGAACATCGAACGGATGGCCGCAAGTATGCGCACCAGGGGGCTCAAGCTGCGCCCGCATGCGAAGACCCACAAAACGCTTGAAATTGCGTCCAAACAGCTTGCTGCCGGTGCGGTCGGCCTGACCGTCGCCACGATCGGGGAGGCCGAAGTCTTCGCCGAGGGAGGGGCCAGCGATATCTTCATCGCCTACCCGCTCTGGGTAGATACCCATCATGCTGATCGCCTACATCAGCTGGCAACAGTGGCCACTATCGCAGTCGGAATAGACTCCGTGGAAGGCGCCACCGCAATGGGACGAAGCCTCGGCGCCGACGCCGGGAGCATCAACGTACTCATCGAGGTCGACAGCGGACACCACCGCAGCGGGGTCCTGCCGGGGGACGCCAGCCTCGTCGCCCGGGCAGCCGCCAATTCGGGCTTGACTGTAACCGGCGTATTCACGTTCCCCGGGCACAGCTACAAGCCGGGCATGCCGATGGGTGCCGCACATGATGAGAACCGGGCTCTAACCCAAGCAGCAGCGGAGCTGGCCTCTGCGGGGTTCGACGTCAAGGAAATCAGCGGAGGCTCCACACCAACGGCGCTCCTCGAGGGTGAAACTGTTGCCACAGAGCTCCGTCCTGGTGTTTACGTCTTCGGGGACGCACAACAGCTGGAACTCGAACGGTGCACCTGGAACGAGATTGCTTTGACCGTCGCAACAACTGTCGTCAGTCGCCATGAGGCACACTCCGGCAACCTCAGGCGCATCGTTGTCGACGCCGGCAGCAAAATCCTGGGGAGTGACCGTCCCGGATGGGCGACCGGCTACGGCCGGCTACCCGACTTTCCTGACGCGAGGATAACGGCACTGTCCGAACATCACGCCACCGTCGAATGGCCCGAAAACGCCGACCTGCCCACGCCGGGGCAGCGGCTAAGGGTCATACCCAACCACGTGTGTCTGGCCATGAATCTCGTTGATCAGGTCACAGTGGTTCAGAACGGCTCGGTAGTGGACCGGTGGGCGGTGGCAGCGCGCGGCAGGAACAACTAAACGACGAGTACGGAGACGCGGTCGGACCCAGACTCGGTTCGAGGACATTCCGGCCACAGACACCGTCGCCGTTGATACATCGTTTCTCCAGTACTGGACAACGCAGCCCCTGGCACTGACCCCGGCGCCCGCCGCCAACCCGGACGGAATGGTACCGGTCGTGATCTTGCTCGGCACCGACGGGACATCGGAGGCCATGGACCGTGCCCGGACAGCATTAAACGGTTCAGGCATCACGGCCATCCCGGCCACTTCCCCGTTGGACCTCAAACTGCAGTCCACCGGCCGCCTGCTTCAGGGTCTGGCCGTGCTCGCTTGCCTGGGCACGTTTGTCGCGATCGCCATCGCCGGCCTGTCCCTGGCCGTCGCCACCGCCTCCGCCATCCTGGACCGGAAGAGAGTTCTCGGCCTGATGCGGCTGATGGGAATGCCGGTGTCCGTCCTGCGCCGGATCATCACCCGTGAAGCCGCCGTCCCGCTCCTGACCGTGCTGCTGCTCTCGGTCGGCCTCGGATTCCTTGTCGCCTGGCTGATGGTGACCTTCATTGACGACAGCTATCGGGTAGCCTGGCCGGCACCCGACTACTTCATGGCCCTGGGTCTCAGCCTGCTCCTGGCCCTCGGAGCAGTCACCGCGACATTTAGTCTCATTCGGAGCAATACGGCAATGACGGCTACCCGCTTCGAGTGAAACACGCACTCAAGACGAGCCAGTGAAGCGTCCGGTGGAGGATCGGCGAATTCAGGCGGTCGTTGCAACGGCGGGTTTTTCTGGTTCAGATATTAGCCGTTGCATTGCCTGGGCGGGGGTTATGCCGCCCAAGGTCTTGCGGGGCCGGGCGTTTAGTTCTGCGGCAACTTCGAGCAGCCGCTCGGGTGAGTGCGCGGACAGGTCGGTGCCCTTGGGGAAGTACTGGCGCAAGAGCCCATTGGTGTTCTCGTTGGTTCCGCGCTGCCAGGTTGGTGCGGGTCGCAGAAGTAGATGTCCATCCTGGTCGCCGCGGTGATCTGGCGGTGCTGGGCCAGCTCGGTGCCCTGATCCCAGGTCAGCGACTTACGCAGGTGCCCCGGCAGGGTCTTGATTGCCGCCAGCAGACCGTCACGGACAGCTATGGCGCCGTGGTCATCGGGCAGGTGGACCAGCATCGTAAACCGGGTCTGGCGCTCAACCAAGGTGGCGATGGCCGAGCGGCAGTTCGACCCCAGCACCAAATCCCCTTCCCAGTGCCCCGGCACGGCGCGGTCGGCGACCTCGGCGGGTCGTTCGCTGATCAAGATCATGTCCGGGATCTTCCCGGCCCGTTTGCCGGTGGAGCGTCTTGGGCGCCTCACGGCGCGGCCCGTGCGCAAGTGTTGGTGCAGCTCAGCGCGCAGGTGACCACGGCCCTGCACATACAGCGCCTGATAGATCGTCTCGGGACACACCCGCATCTCCTCCCGGTCCGGGAACGTCATGGCATGGTCATCACTGATCTGTTCAGGGCTCCACTTCAGGCACAACTTGGCCTGCACCAGGGATGCCAGTTCCAGGTCATCGAACTTGCTGGCCTTGGGCCGGCGTCCGCGCAGCTCGGCTCGTTTCTGCGCCGCATACGGGGCGTACTTCCCCCGGCTCCGCGGGCCCGTCTCGGGTCCGTTACGGCGCAGCTCACGGCTGACCGTCGAGGCCGACCGCACACTGGTCCCGGAAAGGTGCAGATCCGCGATCTGCAGCCGGTCCTCCAGACACAGGTATCGGCCCGAGGGTTCGGGTTTCTTCCGCGGGATCCGCCCGCCGGTCGCCTGGCGCCAACGCCGCCCCGTTCGTCGATCCACTCCCACAGCCTCGCACGCCGCGATCAACGTCGAACCCTGGGCCATCAACACCCAGAACCGGGCCTCCTTATCGATCCGTTCCTTCTTCGACAACATGCGCAACACCTCACAATAAAAGGGGTGTTGCAACGACCGATTGAACTCGCCATCGGCTTACGGGCGCTCGTGCGACACCGTCCCGTGGTCAGAGGTGGCCGTGCTGTTCACAGATGCGTGATCACTCAACTCTTCGTCTCGTTGGGATGGCTTGTATGGACCTGCTCAAGAAAGACCACTTGCTCCACGACGTAGAACCAGATGCGGGCATCACCCTTGAGTGTGGGCTTGTGCTGCCACCGCTCATGGGTGGCCCCGCCACGCGTCACAAGACCCAGATCACCGCGTAGAGGGTAATTGAAGGGTGTGATCTGCTCAGGGGTCCGCGTCAGAAAATCCCAGGCGTCGACCAGGGGATTCCTGATCGTGGCCTTCAGGTCTATCCAGCCACGCTGCGCCTGAACAGAGGCAAACCGAAGTTCGTACTCACTCTTCTTCGTCGGCCGCTCGACCTTTTCGCTCTTCCCACTCTTCGGCATGTTCTACGGACGCTCGACGGCTTCCGAGTCGTCGAGCCACTCCACAGGTTCCTTGCCGAGGCCGGCTGCGATGGCCGTGGCAGTCTCACGCCATGAGGTCAGTTCTGCAATGGCCAGATGGGGCTGATTGGTAGCAAAGGACGCCCTCGCTGCCGCCAGGACATCATCGGCACAAGCCTCCTGGTCAGCTGGGCTCAGGGCAAGCATCCACGGGAAGCGGTCGCTCATCCGGGCTGCAAGGGTTCCCTCCGTGCTTGTTGAGACTGCAACGAGCTGAGCTGCCAGTTCCAGCAGTGAAATGCGTGCCGCATCTGCGCTCTCGGACATCAGCACGAGGGACTCGCCGTCACGGCGGGTGACCCGGACAGGGTGGTCTGCCGCTGCTGCAAAAACATCAGCGGAGGAGCGGCTCAGTTCAGAAGACTGGAATGACGTCCGGGTCTTGAAGGGCTGGAATGCCACTGGGGTTTTGGAAGGCTGGGGGGTCTTTCGTGATTTTGTTGCTGCGCTCATGTACCAACACTAACTCAGAACGTGTTCTGAAGTCTACGGTCGCAAAGCGCCGAAGATGACGGTTAGCGGTCCTTCCTCCAGCATCGGGACCTCGAAGTGATCGAAGTCTTCGGCGGCCAGTTCCGCCAGAACCATCCCGGTAGAGGTTCCGCCTACGGGACGGGTTGCGTTCAGCGCAATGCGCTTCGTTCAGCTCTCCCGGTCCTTGTCCGGGTGTCGGAAGGGCCGGAGCGGCCATGCTGGCCGCGACGGGGCGGACTATCTCTCCGGTTCCCTGGAAGTCCTCTTGCCACCCACCAATCAGGCAGCGCACTTGATCGATGTCCAGATTCAATGTGCCCGGGTGGCGATCGACGAACATCCTCGCCAGAGTTGACTTACCGATTCCCGGCGGGCCGTTCAGGAGAATCAGATCAGCCATGAGTGGTTCCCACCGCATCCCACCGAGCCGAACGGTCTTACTGGTATTCGCATAGACGACACGCTAGCCGTACGCATGCGCCCCAGGCCACCAGCCCGTCACGCCCGCCCGAGATAATGTCCGTTCAGCGTTCCCCAAACGGACGGACTTTGGCCAGCTTCCATCGACAAGCTGCGGACCAGTAGTTACCTGCCCTCGACGCGGCCTTAGCATACGATTTTTTCCGTTTTCTGAAGCGACCCCGTGTGGACCTGAGTGCAGGCGGACCGGCAATTGACGGATCTGCTGGATCCGCGCCTGTATGCCCTGTACACCGACAACGGAGCCGAGGGTGCGCATGCCACCCGGCCCGTCCGAGACGGCGCTGAATGAGTTGGAGGAGGACGACATCCTGGTGATCGAACCTGCTGCGGCTGGTGCGGCCGTCGGCCAACATGCGAACCTGCGGGCACCACAGCGCGGTCAATGGTCAATTAGTTTCAAACCGTTTTCTGTTCGTCTTGCTTAGAATCGATTCGCTCTTCGGCGTACTGCTCGCGGGTACTTCCATAGGGCACGTCGGGGCTCAGCGCGACGGTGAAGTCGCTGTACCCGTGCCGGGTTACGAGGATCCCGCGATGCCGGCCGTGAACCGCTCTGTATTGGGCAAACAGGACCGCTACGTTAAGTTGTTGCTCCATCTGGGTCCTTGTTAGCACACGAAACTGCGAGATTATCTCGGTCATTTTCATCCTCTCTCTAAAACCGGTGAACGCGGTTAGTCACTGCACGCCCCGGAACTGTGAATCGAAGATGGTGGTCAGCATGAATCGATACGAGCCGGGGCCCGTGAATGTCTTCACGTTGTTGCATACACTCATTGCTCCCTGCGTTATTTGGTGCCGGAAATTGCCGGTACTTCAGCGTTGGTCGGTGCACTTTCCCGTACCCTCGGATCGTTAGCAACGGGGATGGAAGCATCAACTCAGAGAGCGCAGCAGCGTATATACAGCCCAATGCGCCGCTATACAATCCAGAGCGCCGCGTGGACAAGGGCAAGCATTCAAATCGACAGGATCTACTAGCCGACCATGCGGAAGACTCATACCGGGGTGGAGCTTGCCTACTGGAGGTATCGGAAGGCGCTCCAAGGCGGAGCGACCAGCACGCAGTGTTTGTGGTGGCTCGCCGCGAACGTGGGCCTGCGCCTTTCTGCCGCGGCTCTGAAGAATGCCGGAGCGCCGCATGCAACGCAGGACAGGTTTCGACGGAGTGAAGCTCGCCAGCGGGGGTCCTTCTCGCTGAACTCCACTGCGCTTAGGTCCCGGTTGTCGACCCGGCTCAGGGCACGTTTCATGGCCGGTATTCAGGCCCCCGCGGCCAGCGGTGATTCTGTGGTGGTTCGTTGGAAGATCTTCAAGAGCAGGCCGTCTATCTGCTGCTGCGTGAGCAGTCCTCTTGAGAGGACGAGGTCGGAGACTCCCTGCCCTGTCAACAGGGCTTCTTGCGCAATAAGGGTCGCGTTTTCGTAACCGATCGCGGGACTCAGCGCGGTGATGAGTCCGATTGACTCGGCAACGCGTGTTCGGAGGAGTTCCCTGTTGGCGGTTATTCCTGTCACGCATTTGTCTGCCAGAATTGTGCTGGCTGCGGTGAGGTGATCAAGGCTGTTAAAGAGGGAGCGGGCGATGATTGGTTCGAATGCGTTCAGCTGAAGTTGACCGCCTTCGGCAGCCAAGGTGATGGTGACGTCGTTGCCGATGACTTCGAAGGCCACCTGGTTCACGGCTTCCGGAATGACCGGATTGACTTTGCCTGGCATGATGCTGGAGCCGGCCTGCCTGGCGGGGAGATTGATCTCGTTGAACCCGGCACGTGGGCCCGAAGAGAGAAGTCTGAGGTCGTTGCAGGTTTTGGAGAGTTTCACGGCCACGCGCTTGAGGATGCCGGAGAGCTGGACGAACACTCCGACATCGGAGGTTGCTTCGACCAAATTTGCCGCAGACACGAGCGTTTCCACGCCTGTGATTTGGCGCAGCGTCTCGATGGCTCGAATGCGGTATGCCGGGTGGGCATTGAGTTCTGTGCCGATGGCGGTGCCACCGAGGTTCAGCTCATGCAGCAAAAGCCGTCCTTCGCGGAGCCTGGTCTCGTCTTCTTCGAGGGTGACGGCGAAGGCGGAGAATTCCTGCCCCAGGGTCATCGGTACGGCGTCCTGGAGCTGGGTCCGGCCCATTTTGATCACGTCGTCAAATTCCATGGCTTTGGTTTCAAAGGTGCGCCGAAGGTGGGCGAGACTGTCCAAAAGGTTGCGGAGGTGGTCATCGAGGGCGAGTTTGAGGGCCGTGGGATAGACGTCGTTGGTGCTCTGACCGAGATTGACGTCCTGTAGCGGGTGAAGATGCGTGTATTGTCCGCGTTCGTGCCCGAGGTGCTCGAGCGCCCTGTTGGCTATCACCTCGTTGGCGTTCATATTCGTGGACGTGCCAGCTCCGCCCTGGATCATGTCGACGATGAACTGGTCGTGAAGCTGCCCGGCACGGACGTCTTGGCAGGCTTTGACGATTGCGTCGGCCTTGTCTGCGCTAATCAGTCCCAGATCCCGGTTGGCCAGTGCCGCGGCCTGTTTCACGGCTGCCAGTGCTGATATGAAGATCGGGTGGGATCTCAACAAGGTGCCGCTGATGGGAAAGTTGTCCGCCGCACGCGCGGCGTGGACCCCGTAGTAGGCACTTGCGGGAATTTCGAAGTTTCCCAGGAGGTCGTGTTCGATGCGGCTGGCGGTGATGGGGGATGTCGTTTCAGTCATGGTTTTGCTCGCTGTGCGTCGTTGCGGGAGTGGATGAGTCGGCCTTTGAGGGAGGTCGCCACAACTCGGTTGCGGAACTCCCTCCCATGGAAAGGGTTGTTGGCTGACTTGGAGTACCTGTCGGCACTTGTGACGGTCCAACCGGTGGAGGTGTCGATGAGGGTAAATGTTGCAGGTTCGCCTGCGGAGAGCGGGCGTCCTGCGAAGTCACTGATGCCGCCGATCCGTGCCGGTGCGGCCGACATCAGCTCAGCCACGCGCTTCCAGTCCAAGGCCTGCGCTTCTGCCATGACCGCGGCCACGACAGTCAGCGCGGTTTCCAGACCGGTCATACCGAAAGGCGCGTCGCACCAGGAGCGTGCCTTGCTCTGGTCCGTGTGCGGGGCATGGTCGGTGGCGACGGCGTCGATGGTGCCATCCAGAAGTGCTGCCCTGAGGGCGTGGACGTCGTCGGCTGACCGCAGAGGCGGGTTGACCTTGTACCGGGTGTCAGTCAGCGCGGACAGTTCGTCCGTGAGCAGGAGGTGGTGAGGCGTTACCTCGGCGGTAACAGGCCATCCCTGCGATTTGGCCCAGCGGATGATCTCCACTGACCGTCGGGTCGAGATGTGGCACACGTGCAGTCTCGCACCGGTTTCGGCAGCCAGAATGGCGTCCCTGGCGATGATGGTTTCCTCTGCAACACCCGGCCATGGCGGAAGGCCGGTGGCTTCCGCTGCGGGCCCGGCATTGATCTGGCCGTGCCCGGCGAGATCCCCGCTCTGGGCATGCTGGGCCACGACACGGCCCAGCCGAGCGGCCTCCAGAAGTGCCTGACGGGTGAGCGCCGCATCGTTGACGCACTTGCCGTCGTCGGAAAACATCCGCGCCCCTGCGGCTGCCATCTCGGCATATGGCGCCGCTTCCTTGCCCTGCAGGCCTTTGGTGATGGCTCCGACCGGATGGACGCGGCAATGGCCATGGCGTTCGGCTAGCGCCAGGATGTGCGTCACCCTGTCTGCGGTGTCCGTGACCGGATCCGTGTTGGCCATGGCAAACACATCGGTATAGCCCCCGGCTGCCGCGGACAGCGTGCCGGTTTCGATGGTTTCTGATTCCTCACCGCCTGGTTCGCGCAGATGGGTGTGCAGGTCAACGAGTCCCGGCAGCATGATCAGGTCCGTGGTGTCGATCACCCGCGCATCTGCGGGGGACGGATGTCCTGCGGGCATGAAGGATGCGAACCGGCCGTCTCTGATGAGGGCGTCGGTCGGTGGACCGCCGTAGGGAAGTACACCGGTCAGCACCACCTGTTCCAGTGTTTCCCCGGTTGTCCACTGCAACGCAGTTGCGGTCATGGCGTGCAAACCGCGGCGGACACAGGTTCCCATGAGAACACGGGGCCGTCGTTGCAGATCAGGGGGCTTTCGTCGCCTTCGCTCCGGGCACCGGAGGCGCATCCGTGGCAGTATCCGAGGCCGCAGGCCATGTGTGCTTCGACCGAGACTTGTACCCGGGATCCCCAGCGGACGGCCAGGTCCTCGCTGACTCTGGTGAGCCGGTCGGAGCCGCAGGTCATGATGAGTTCGGGCGGGTTGCTGTCCCAGTCGGTGGTGAGAGTGGCGAACAGGGCTTCGGGTGTGCTGTCGCCAGTCTGGTCGGTGACTTCGTAGACTTTGGCTCCGTGGCTGCGGTAGTGGTCCGCGCCGATGAGTGCGGATGGTTCGCGTGCACTTGTCACGGCGATGGTTTCAATCCCGTTGTCGGCGTTGGCTTGGGCGACGGTTGTGAGAGAGCAGGTGCCGATGCCCCGGCCGATGAGCAGCACTCTGCGGGTGCCCTCTTCGATTTCGAAGCTTCGGCCGAGCGGGCCGACGACAAACATTTCCTCGGCGATTTCGAAGGACTGCAGGCGTTTGGTTCCCGAGCCGACCACCCCGTACAGCACTTGGATGGTTCCGGCGGTGACGTCTGTAGAGTAGATTGCCATCGGACGTGGCAGAGCCGGAGTCTTTTCACCGCGCCGCGCTGCGGTGAGCATGACAAACTGGCCGGGCTGGGCCGTGTGGGCGATGACCGGAGCATCGAGGGTCAGTGCCATGTACCTGTCCCCGATGGGACGGTGGTCCAGAATGCGGTACTGGCCTGCTGTGGCTTTGGGGCGGGCGTTGCGCGGAAGTTTACTCAGTTCCCAATGGTCCTGGCTGTCGCTGTCACGCACGGTCGCTGTCGGTGCGTCGGAAGGGGTGGACATTGCAGTTCTCCTAGTTGTCACTGGTGCTGGGGGACGAGGCATCGAGGTGCACGAGACTGGCGGTCAACAGTTCGATGCCGACGGCCAGGTCCTCGAAATCAGTGAGTTCGTCGGGGGAATGGCTGACGCCATGGTTGCGGCTGGGCACGAAGATCATCCCGCCGGGACACACATGGTTGATCATCTGGGTATCATGGCTGGCCCCGGAAGGCATGACCCTGTACTCCAGTCCGAGGCTGGCTGCTGATGCTGTGATGGCGTTGCGAATTGTCACCGGCAGGACGACGGGCGAGGCATCAGCCAAGACTTCGACGGAGATACCGACGCCCCGGTGGGCGGCGATTTCATGGGCAGCGGCGATGAGCTCGCTGGTGGAGAACCGCTGTCGGTCATTATCGACATCCCGGACGTCGACGTGGAGCTGGCAGTGTCCCGGAATGGTCGTGATGGAGCCGGGGTGGACGTCAAGTTTGCCCACGGTGATGCGGGTGCCGTGGTGCCGGGAGTCCTTGGCGAGTCCTTCAGCTGCCAGGACAATCTGAGCCGACGCTGCCAGGGCATCGGCCCGGAGGTGCATCGGCGTGCCACCGGTGTGGGACGCCCGGCCTGTGATGTCGATGCGGATACGGGTACTCCCGGAAATCAGGTCGACGACTCCCACGGGCAGGCCGGCGTCTGTCAGAACGCTTCCCTGTTCGATGTGAAGCTCGATGAATCCGGCCCAGTCATTTTCGTCCCAGACGGCATCTGAAATCCCTTGGGGATCAATATTGATGGCTCTCATGGCGTCCGCGACGCTGACGCCATCCCCATCCATCAGGCCCGGAAGATCTTTGGGCCCGGTGAGGCCGGCCACGATGCGGCTCCCTGTGCAGGCCTGACCGAATCGGGCTCCTTCTTCGGCGGCAAAGGCCACGAACCGGATGGTGTGCCTGGTCGGTATCGGCTGTCCCACGAGCGTCCGTGCGACTTCCATGGCCGCCACGACACCTGCGATTCCGTCGAAGGCCCCGCCGTTGGGGACACTGTCCAGGTGCGATCCCGTGCCGAGGGCAGGTAGACGGGGGTCCGATCCTGGCAGTTCGGCGATGGTGTTCCCGGCCGCGTCCGTGCTGACCTGCAGTCCGAGCTCTTCCATGTACGCTGTGAACTCAGCATGGGCGCTGCGCTCCAGCGGGCTGTAGGCCAGGCGGGTTATGCCTGGCCCTTTGCCGGGCTCGGTCAGGGCTGCGAAGCGTTCAATCAGGATGCGGACGCGGTCCGCGCTCCGGCCCGGCAGGGCGGCGGTTTGCTCAGCCGTTGTCGTGTGCATGGGTTTGTTCCTTTGATGATTCCGGCCCGCCGGGTTCGCTTCCCGCCAGGGTGTAGGTGTCGATGCCGAGGCGTGCTTCCGGCCCGGGTGCTGCGACCACTGAACCGATGCCGGCGACGACGGCCCCCTGGGACTGGGTGAATCGGACGAGGGCATCGAGCCCGTGCAGTTCGGTCCAGTCGTAACTGACCGCAACGGCCCGGGAACCCGGCGCGAGGGTGCCGGAAATACCGAGCGATCCTTCGACCGAGAAGGCGTAGACCAGGTCGGCGTGCAGCTCCCTGGCCACCACATGGCCCAGGACCGCGGATTCGACCTGATCCCAGACAACGACGGTGTCCGGGGCAGCCGATGTCAGGGACGCGGCCAGGCCACGGCCCAGCGCTTCGGCGACGGCCGGGCTTTGCAGGGAGGTGATGTGCAGGGCTTCTTCGGCGCTGGCGTAGCGGCGGGCGATTTCCAGCAAACGGGCGGTGTTGTCAGACATGGTGGCTCTCCTTGTTGGCGGTGGAGAGTTCAGCCAAGCTGAAAAGCGCGTGCCGCGTCAAGGATGTACCGGCGCTGTCGTGATCGGAGCCCAGAACGGACAGGACGAGTTTCGGCCGCACCCCGGCCGCCGCAAGGACCTCCAGGGCCAGGTTCTCATCGGAATCCGGGCGGTAGCCGAGCAGCACCGACCGATCCGAGGGATGAAGTTCGCCGATAACTACGCCGGAGGGAAGATCCACGAGAGCAAACGGGATCCCGGTGTGAAGTGAGATCGCCGTGGCCAGAGCGGTGTCCCGGCCTGAGCGTGCTACAAGTCGGTCAGTGCCGGCCGGCACGCGCGGGGCGAGTGCGGCGGCGATCCGGCGAAGGACTGAGGGTCGGTTAAGGGCAGCGGAGGCGTCGGGGGAGGCAGCGTCGGGCGGCGTCAGCGCCCGGAGATCAGCGGCCAGGTCCTCGCGTTGTTGTGCTGGATCCTGGATGATGCTCGGCGGCGTGGTGGCGGAAAGCGTGGTCACGGGGGTGTCCTTCCGAGGCATTGGGTCTAGTCGAGTTCGGCGCCCTTGCGTTCCGGCACGATGAACATCGTGAGGAATGCAAGGAGGTAGATGGCCGGCAGCAATGCAAGGGCGAACGCGAATCCGTGCTCCGCCGCGATGACGGCGATGACGATCGGCGCGAATCCACCGACGCCGCGGCCGATGTTGAACAGTACGTTCTGGGCAGTGGCGCGGGCTTCGGTCGGGTACAGCTCGGCCATGAGGGCTCCGTAGCCGCCGAGCATTCCGTTGGCGAACGCGCCCATGATGAAACCGCCAGCCAGCAGGATGCCTGGATCGGTGATCTGGCTGTAGGCCAGAACGGAGACGGCGGCGCCGATCTGGAAGATCCAGAACGTCTTGCGGCGTCCGATCCTGTCGGCGAGCTGACCAAAGACGATGATGCCGGTCATCATGCCGACCACAGTGACTGCGGTCCAGATCGACGAATTCGTCAGGCTGAGGTGAAACTGGGTGCTCAGGTAGCGGGGCAGCCAGGTCATGATGCCGAAGTATCCGAAGTTCTGCACCGAGGTCAGGATGACCAGGGCAATGCTGACACGGACGGCCTTTTTGTTGCCTACCAGCAGCCGGAGAGAGTTTCCGCGGACCTTCGGGGCCCCGTGGTCAACGTTTGCGGCTTTCTCAAGGAATTTCGGCGATTCGTGCAGCCGCTTGCGGATGATCACAGCGACGACGGCCGGGAAGGCACCGACGACGAACAGGCCGCGCCAGCCGAATGCGGTGATGATGGGAGCCGACAACAGGGCTGCTGCGAGGACGCCGCACTGGAATCCGATGGCCACCCAGGATGTGGCCCGGGCCCGCATTCGAGCCGGAACGGCCTCTGCCGCCAGCGTCATGCCGATGCCGAATTCGCCGCCGATGCCTATGCCGGCAATGAAGCGGTAGATGGCGAGGTCGGTGAAGCCCATGGCAAGAGAGGAAAGCCCGGTGAAGACCGCGAAAAGGATCACGGAGTAGGTCAGCATCTTGACACGGCCGAAGCGGTCGCTGAGGATGCCGAAGACAATTCCGCCCAGGACGGCACCTAGAAGTGTCAGGGTGGTCAGGGCGCCCGCTTCGGTGTCGGTGATGTGGAACGTGGCAATAATGCCGGAGAGGGCGAAGCTGAGAATCAGCAGGTCGAACCCGTCCAGGCCGTAGCCGATGGCGGAGGCGAAGACAGCCTTGCGGCCGTAACTGTCCATTTTGGCGTCTTGCGTCGCTTCAGGCCCTGGTGTGGCTTCGGTCGTGGACGGACCGTGGGTGTTGTTGCTCATGAGAGGCTCCGGGAGGGGATCGGGGTGTCCAGGGTTCCGATGAGTTCGGAAATTTTGGACACGTTGAGGCGGTGGCAGAGTGGTGTGAGATCGGCGATGATTTCACTCATTGCTGTGGGCCGGGTGAATGTGGCGGTTCCGATCTGGACGGCGGTGGCGCCGGCGATCATGAATTCGGCCACGTCTTCTGCGGTGGTGATGCCGCCGCAGCCTATGATGGGGATCTTGACGGCCTGGGCCGCGTCGCGGACGAGCTTGAGGGCGAGCGGCTTCACTGCCGGACCCGTGTAGCCGCCGGCGCCGCTGCCGAGGACGCTCGTTCGTTTGTAGATGTTTACGGCCAGGCCGGAGAAGCTGTTGGAGACGGTTAAGGCGGTCGCCCCGGCGTCTTCTGCTGCTTTGGCGATTTCGCCGATGGAACTTACCGTAGGTGTCAGTTTGACGAAGAGTGGACGGTTCGTGAAGCGCCGGATGCCCTCGACAACCTCAGCCACGCGTTGCGGCGACGTTCCAATCGGAAGGCCACCGTGTTCAAGGTTGGGACACGAGACGTTGACCTCGAAGGCGGCAATATCCTCGTCGGCCAGATCCTCGGCAATCGTGTAGTACTCCTGTGTGAAGAGTCCTCCGATGCTGACGACAACGTGGGTTCCGCTCTCCTGGTACTGACGCAGCAAGCCGTTGCGGAAGCCTTCACTTCCCGGGCTGGGAATGCCGACGCTGTTCAGCATGCCGAACGCTGTTTCCGTCAGCCGGTGGGCCGGGTTCCCGGCCCGCTCCACTGCGAAGACCGTCTTCGTCACGACAGCTCCGAGATTCTCCAGCGGCAACAGCGGAGCCAGCTCCGGTCCGAAGCAACCTGATGCTGGCATTACCGGGTTTGCCAGGCTGAGCTCGCCCAAGGCGACTGTGAGGTCGACACGAGCGGAAACGTCATCGGGCTCCCATCGCTCGGGTGCCTTGTCAACCACGACTCCGTTTTCCATTTGGCGAACATCCTTCATCCGTGTAGTGAATATTCCTACAGCATGAGCCACATCACACAGCCTTGTCAACGGCCCGGTTGCCAGTGGCGGAACGGATCATGCGTGGCAAAGTGGGTGCGTTTTCCGTCTAGTAGCCAGGTCGCCTGATTTCGCTCCGCGCCACGGAATATTTGTCCCGAATGATGCGCATCTTTTGGAAATGATCGAGCATCGCAGTCAAAGTAAATTTTGTGTCTAATCGGCTACAGAAGCTCGCGAATGACCCCTCGCATCCCAGCCTTTAGCCCTGTTCCTGCGCGAGGGCCGCGTCATTGACTTCCGCATAGTGGACCCTTAATTTTCGTGGCACGGAAATTTGGAATATTCCTTTCGGTACGGTGTGCAGGTTCGGAACTGCTGCTTTCACTGTGGAGAAACGGGTGGCCGACTTCCTGGTCGCGCCCAGATGCACTATAAGGAAGCACCCATGACCGTAGATCCTCAGACAACAGCACTTATCAACACCGACGAAATACTCAAGGCACACGAAGGGGGGAAACTGGCAGTGGTTGGGACGGTTCCTCTGGCCACCACGAGGGATCTCTCGACGGCCTACACATCCGGGGTTGCCGAGGTCAGCCTGGCATTACACCCCCCTTTGCTGACGACCGCCACGAGGCGGCCCGCCCAGGTGTGCGTGTTCAGCATGGCTGGGTCCGCGTGCCGTTCTGGGGGCTCGGCGGCATCGGTCCGGGCGCCTCCTTGCCTGTTATGCAGTGCAAGGCCGCGCTTTTCAAAGCGTCCGGGCCCTGAATGCCATACCGCTGGTCATGGACACGACCGACGTCGACGAAATCGTGGAGACACTTGTACGCCTGCGCCCCAGTTTCGGAGCAATCAACCTCGAGGACATTTCGGCCCCGCGACCCTTCGAGCTGGAGGCCAAACTGATCGAGGCGCTTGAATGCCCTGTGATGCATGACGATCAGCACAGGACGGCCGTGGTCGTCCTGGCTGCTCTTACCAACGCAGCAAAGCTCACGGGTCGGTCGCTGCAATCCATCAAGATCGTCATTTACGGTGCCGGCTGTCGGAGTCACCTGTGCCCGGATCCTGACAGAGGCAGCAGTCCGTGGCTCCAAGGGGCTTATCGGCCCCGGCAGGAGTGACCTAGGGGCCGTAAAGGAGGAACTCCTGCGTCGGACGAATCCGCGCCGGCTGAGCGGCTCGGTGGAGGATGCGCTGTTTGGCGCCGATGTCTTTATCGGCGTGTCTTCCGCGACTCTGGATGAAAGAAACCTGACCTTGAGGGCTCCGGATTCGATCATTTTCGCTTTGTCGAATCCAACACCTGAAGTAGACCCTGAGGCTGCGGCCCGGTAGGCCAGCATCGTCGCGACGGGTCGGAGTGACTATCCGAACCAGATCAACAATGTACTGGCTTTCCCTGGCGTATTCCGGGGAGCCCTTGACGCCGGGGCGCAAAGAATCACTGCCAGAATGAAAGTCACCGCCGCCGTGGCCATCGCGGATCTCGTCGGCGATCAGCTCAGCACGGATTACATCGTGCCAAGCCCGCTCGACCCCCGCGTGACACCGGCCGTGACTGCGGCCGTGTGAACCACAGCGCATAGAAAGCGCCGGGTAGGTGGTACCGATTACTCCCGTTATTTCGAGGAGGAGGGCGGCCGTGAAGCCTTCCTCCTGCTCGGCACGGCGGGAGTTAGCTGGCTTGGGGAACCCATCCCAGGTCAGCAGACATCTCATGAGCTGCCGCAAGGATAATGTCAGTGGCTTTGCGGCGCGCCTCTTCATCAGCCATGCGCTGGGATGGGGCCGCCAAAGTGATGGATGCGACCACCTCTTCCGTAGAGGAGCGGATGGGTGCCGCGACGGCCCAGACGTTTTCATCCAACTCGGATTCGCACACGTCATATCCCGCTTCCCGGACACCTGCCAAGTGATCCAGCACCGCGTTGACGGTGTGGGGCGTTTCGGGTGTGTAGGCGGTCAGCTGGGCGTCTGCAAGCAGTTTTCTGACCTTCTCGGCAGGCTGCCATGCCAGCAGCGCCCGGGCTGCCGCTGCTGCATGCAAAGGCATTGTCTGCCCCACGCGGACGAACAGCCGCAGCGGAAACGACGACTCGGACAGAGCCAGACACACGACCTTGTCGCCGGCAAACTCAGACAGGAAGACTGTTTCACCTGACCGCCGGCTGGCCTCCGCCACGGCCTGGTGTGCGGTGACGAGCGGTGACTCCCGGGGAAAGTCGGCCTGCGCCAACTCCCGTGCGGCCGGGCCAAGGAAATACCGCCGGTTGGAGCTTGAGCGAGTGATGAACCGCTCCTCTTCCAGGACGGCAGCGGTCCTGTGTGCACTCGCAACGGGAAGCTGCAGCCGCTCGCTGATCTCGCCGAGTGTGAGCCCCTTAGGGGATCTGGCCAACAGCTTCAACACGCTTAGTGCCCTAACCACAACCTGCATTTTTGACCTCGTGATTCGTCAGGCGGAAATAACTGTTTCATATTAAGCCAGAATTCTGACCAATCCTATCCGCGGGGCGAGCATTTCATCTCGCAAGCGGCGCAGCAGTAGGACTACTGGCCGATCTTGAATTTCTGGAAGGGAGTGCCAGGTGGAGGCGCTGTACGGTTCCGGTCGTCGGGCCTGGGCTGGCAATCCGTGCCATTTGCCCACAGCGGTCTGACTGCGAAGCGGCTCCTGCACAGTGAGACCGCCCCCAGTACAGAACCGGCGACGGCCAACCGGCAGACATGGCGGAAGTAACGGGCAGGCCCAGAAAAGCGTTTCGCCTAGCCTTCTAGGCAATATCGGAAACGTTACAACTACGCCACCCCGAATGAGAGACTAAAGACCCTCGCTGTTGCGATGACCGCTTGAACCTGCCGTCGGATATTTGACGAATCCACAAGCGACCCCAACAGGATCGGTCAGGGATTAAGAGCCGCCACGCCGACCTAACTAAGTACTACTAGGGGTTGCAGACTCACAAAACCCGCAACGAAATCTAGACAACGAAACAGGCCGGGATTCATGGATTTTGTTAGATTGGCAGGCATGGGACACAAAATCGGGTACGCCCGGGTCAGCACCACCGACCAGGACCCGCAGCTGCAGCTCGATGCACTCAACGCCGAAGGCTGCCTGAAGATCTACAAAGACACAGCGACCGGCACCAAAGCTGACCGGCCACAGTGGGCACTGTGTCTGGATGACTTGCGCCCCGGCGACACCCTGGTTGTCTGGAAAATCGACAGACTCGGACGAAACCTGCGCAACCTCATCGACATCGTCACCACCCTCGACGAACGCGGCATCGGCGTCCAATCACTGACCAACGGGATCGTGGACACCACTACCGCACACGGCAAACTCGTCTTCGGCATGTTCGCCTGAGCTGCTGCGGGGATTTCGGACAGCGGAATTAGTGGATTCTTCTACGCTGCCAAGGCTGGCTGTTGATAACCATAGTGGACTTCGTTGGGCCGCCGGTAACCGAGCGCGGAGTGACGGCGCCGGCTGTTGTAAAACCCCTCGATGTAGCGAATGACGTCGCTCCGGGCTTGTGATTTTGTCGCATAAACGGTCCGGTACACACGCTCGTTTTTCAGGGCTGAGAAGAACGATTCGGCCATGCTGTTGTCCCAGCACACGCCGGTGCGTCCCATCGAGGAGCGCATACCGAGGCTGGCCACCAGGGCCCTGAACTCGGTCGAGGTGTAGACGCTGCCCCGGTCGGAGTGCCAGATCGCGTCAGGCTCGATCCGGGTTGTGGCGGCGGCGTTCTTGAGCGCGTCGGCGACGAGCTCGGTGCGCATGTGATCGGCGATGGACCAGCCGACGACTTTCTTTGAGTAGCAGTCGATGACGGTGGCGAGGTAGACGAATCCTTGCCAGGTGTGGATGTAGGTGATGTCGCCGACGAACTTCACCCCGGGGCGGTCGGCGGTGAAGTCCCGCTTGACGAGATCGGGCATGCCCGCGGCAGCCTCAGCATCAGCCTCGGTGGTGATGCGGAACGGCCGTGGCTGACAGGCCACCAGGCCCTGGCAGCGCATGATCTGCCGCACCAGCTCGGGTGAGCACTCGGTCTGTTCCGCGGCGAGGTCGGCATGGATGCGCCGGTAGCCGTAGGTGCCCTCGGACTCCTCGAAGAAGTGCTGGATCCGCGCGGTCAGGCCCTGGCGGCGGGCCGCGGTGGCCGATTGCGGGCGTGTGGCCCAGTGATAGAAACCGGACGTCGAGACGGCCAACCAGCGGCACATTTTCACGACCGAATTGAGATTGGCGGGCTGAGCTTTTTGGGAATCGATGAATTCGTACTTGCTCACTACCGCTGCTCCCGCGCGAAGTAAGCGCTGGCTTTTTTCAGGAAGGCAGTCTCCGCCCGCAGCTCTTGAACTTCACGCTCGAGCTCCTTCAGCCGGGCCCGTTCCGACACCGTCAGATCCACCTCCGTGCCGCCGTTGGCCGCCCGGTACTTGACCAGCCAGTTGCGGAGCGTTTCGGGGCCGACACCGTACGCGGTGGCCACGTCCTTGATCGGCTTGGACGTGTTGATCACCTCGCGGCACAGCTCGTCCTTGAACTCCTGGGTAAATCGCTTGCGTGATGCGGTCATGCTGATCTCTACTTTCGGTAGACCCCCATTTTAGGAGGGCCCGCTGTCCGAGATCTCTGTGGCAGCTCAGCCCTCATGGCCGAATACGAAGCCGCCCTCATCCGCGAACGCACCCAGGCCGGACTCATCGCAGCCCGGACCAGAGGACGCAAAGGCGGACGCAAACCCAAAATGACCCCAGAGCTCATCAACAAAGCCCAGCGCATGTACGACGCCCGACAATTCACCATGGCCGAAATCGCAGCCTCCTGCGCCGTCACCCCCATGACCATCTATCGCAACATCCAAACCACCAAACCCATACCGGAACATCCTTAGCGCCAACGGCTGTACGGAAACTACAACCCCCAAACCGGCAAGCCAACGGCCAGACCGGAGGGCTTTGGCCACAACCAGCTCCGACACATCAGCGAACTCTAACCGCGGGCGCCTCCACGAGGGCTTACCCGCGCGCGGGACCAGGGGATACAGGTCCTATCCTTGGAATAGTGGCCACCGTACCGACTGATTGAGCATCCGCCGGCACGGTGGCCATTATCTCAAGGCAGAACGTACACGCAGGCCGGGTTCCCAGGGAACAGCTGCCGTGATCGCGTGTAGGCGGTTATTGCTTCGCTGCCACCAGATCACAGGCCTACCCCGGATGTTGAAGTGTATGACACGCTGCTGAACCGGTCCGTTCAGTAGTCGCGGAGGTCTTCAGGTTCGGTGGCCATGAGGGATTCTAGGAGCTGATGGAGCTTTTCGGCCTGTTCCATCAGCTCAAAAGCCGCGCTTTCGAGGTCTTCTACGTCTTCGTAGAGCTTGACGAGGTCTTCCTTGGAACCATTCGGATAAGCCTCCATCGCTAGTTGATGCAGGTCAAGGAGCTCACCGCGCATCGGCGGCCTGGCGATACCCATGTCGTTCAGGTGCGTGCGCATCTCATCGAAGACATCAACCGCGGCAAGCAGATCACGGGTCTCAAATTCGCGCTCGACCTCGACGTCGTTCTCCTCATCCTCAAACAGATCCTTCACGCCGGCGACTCTACGTTCCCGGAGCCGGCCCCCGGCCCCATTTAGATTGCCCCTGGGGACACGCTCAGGAGTACTGGGCCCTGTACGAATTCACCGACTCCTACAAGCGCCCGTTCGCGCTGCTGCATGTGCCTTCCACCAGCCACTACACCGTGATTTTCTCCACCGAACCCGACGGTGCGTCCCTGGTGGACCCGGAGCAGGTCGATGCGTGGGTGGCGAACTGGGGCGGCTGGCTCGCCGGCCTCGGCGATGAGGCCGGCCTGGACGCCGCCGCCGTAACGGTCGAGACCGCACCGGATTCCGGCTACCGGCTCCGCAATGAGGTCATGATGAACATTGATCCGAACGCCCCGGAGTTTGCCCGGAACGTGCTCAGCGAGGTCGTCGACACGTACCCGGAAGGTTCGGCCACGGTCCGGGCCTGGGTATCCCTGTCCTTCAACGCCTCCCTGCGGGCCGGATCGAAGAAGCGCACACCTGAAGACGTGGCCCGGGACCTCGCGTCCCGGATCCCCGGGCTGTCGGCCCGGCTGCAGTCCACCGGTGCCGGGATCGCCCGTCCGATGTCCGCTCAGGAACTCTGCGAGGTCGTCCGGATCGCCTACGATCCGCCCGCTGCCCTGATCATTGACGAAGCGCACGCCGCCGGATCCCCGGTGTCCCTGACCTGGGGCGAGGTCGGCCCGTCCGCGACGCAGGCCAGCTGGGATGACTACCGGCACGACAGTGCCTTCTCAGTTTCATGGACCATGACCGGCGCCCCGCGCGGTTCGGTGAACTCCTCGGTCCTGTCCCGGCTGCTGGCCCCGCACGGGGACATTGACCGTAAACGGATCTCGCTGCTGTACCGTCCGATGGATTCGGCCCGGGCCGCAGCCGTGGTCGAGCGGGACCAGAACAACGCCAACGTCCGCATCACCTCCGGGAACCGCCCGTCCGCCCGTGCCCTGGTCGATGCCCGCTCCGCTGTGCAGACCGCGCAGGAGGAAGCCCAGGGCGCCGGGCTGGTGAACTTCGGCATGGTCGTCACAGCCACCGTGACCGACAAGGAACGCCTCCCCGATGCCGTGGCCGCCGTGGAACAGACCTCAGGTACCGCCCGGGTGTTGCTGCGCCGGGCCTACGGTTCCCAGGACACCGCGTTCGCCGCGTCCCTGCCGCTAGGGCTGGTCCTGCCCAAGCACATCCTGCTGCCCTCCGAAATCAAGGACGCCCTGTAATGGCCCGCATGAAACTCTTCACCCGCCCCGCCACGGCTGCTGGAGCACCGGTCAAGGCCGCGCCGAAGAAGAAGACGGAGAAGGAGCCCCGCCAGCCCGGGCCGGCTGCCCGCGGCTGGACCGGACGTGGCGGCGGCATGGCAGCCCTCGTCCCGTCCGTGACGGAATACCGCGGAACCACAGTCCAGGTCTGCGGGCTGTGGCCGTTTTCCTCCGGCGCGTCCTCGCCCATGATCGGCGTCCCGCTCGGACGCCATGAGGAAACCCAGGCCACGGTCTGCTGCGACCCGATCAGCTGGTTCCAACGCGCACGGCTCATTTCCAACCCGTCCGCGTTCATCCTGGGCAAACCGGGTCTGGGAAAGTCCACCGTGGTGCGCCGCATGTTCATCGGCCTCTCCGCCCAGGGCGTCCACCCCCTGATCCTGGGGGACCTGAAAGGCGAGCACGTCAAAGCGGTCCAGGCACTCGGCGGACAGGTCATCAGGCTCGGCCGCGGCGTCGGCTACCTGAACATCCTCGATCCCGGCCAGGCCGTCGAAGCAGCGCAGCTGCTCGAAGACAGCGGCCACCATGAGGACGCCGCCCGGGTCCGCGCCGACGCGCACGGCCGGCGCCTGACCATGGTTGTCTCCCTGATCACCATCAGCCGGAACAACCCGCCCACCGATCAGGAACAGACAATCCTGGACCGTGCCCTGCGGGTCCTCGACGACCGGTTCGACGGTGTCCCGGTCCTCAAAGACCTTCTGGACGTGATCATCTCCGCACCCGATGAGCTGCGGCAGGTTGCACTGGACCGCGGCGATATGGCCGTCTACCTGCAGGAAACCCGCGCACTGGAAGCAACCCTGCTCGGCCTGACCGGAGGCGGGAAGCTCGGAGAAATCTTCTCCCGGCACACCACCAACCCCATGATGCGCGACCGCGCCGTGGTCTTCGATGTCTCCAGCATCGACGAAACCGAAACCGACCTCCAAGCTGCAATTTTGCTCGCGTGCTGGTCCTACGGCTTCGGGACCGTCAACGTCGCCAACGCCCTCGCGGACGCCGGTCTGGAACCGCGCCGGAACTACTTCGTGGTCTTGGATGAGCTGTGGCGGGCACTGCGTGCCGGTAAAGGCATGGTGGACCGGGTGGACGCCCTGACCCGCTTGAACCGCTCCGTCGGCGTCGGGCAGATCATGATTTCCCACACCATGTCCGACCTGCTGGCGCTGCCGGCGGAAGAGGACCGGATGAAGGCCCGCGGATTCGTTGAACGCTCCGGCATGGTGATCTGCGGTGGCCTCCCGGCTTCGGAAATGCCGTTGCTGACCTCGGCCATTCCGTTGTCCCGGCAGGAGCAGCAGAAGCTGATCTCCTGGCAGGACCCGCCCGCCTGGGACTCCCGCGGGCTCGACGTCGAACCTCCCGGACGGGGGAAGTTCCTGATTAAGGTTGGCGGCCGGCCCGGGATCCCGGTTCTGGTGGGACTGACATCTTTGGAGCAAGGCCCGGATGGAGTCAACGACACCGAGGGGAAGTGGCGTGAAAACAGTGGGAAGTTCGCATGAACTTTCACGCTTTCCGCCGGAACGTGAGTGCCCATCGGGCTGGCAACCGCCATCGATGCTCAGGTTCGCGGAACCTGCTCGGCGTCGAGCGCTGTGTTCGGGCGCTCAGTGCTCGCGAGTTGGGACTGAGCGTTCAGGGCGAGGAGCAGACGCTATGTCTCGCCTTCTTCGGGTTGCATTACATAGACGAGCCCTCCGGTGGGGTCGGTGAACATACCGATCCGACCGACGCCTGGGACGTCGTGGGGCTCCTCCAGGACCTTGCCACCAAGTTCCGGGACCTTGGCGGCGGTGGCGGCGGCATCCGCAACGGCGATGTAGCCGATCCATCGTGGCGGAGGCGATCCAGCATAGTCTCGTGCCGTCGGGTTCATCATCCCGGCGACGTCCTTGCCTCCCTGGCGGAACAGTGTGTAGGTGCCGAGCGGTCCGGCGTCGACCTCGTGCCTCTCCCAGCCGAAGAGCGCGCTGTAAAACGGCCCGACAGCTGCTTGGTCGGGCGTCACCAGTTCGTTCCAGATGAATGTGTTCGGTTCGGTCACTCTCGCCTCCTGCTCGAAGTCCTCGACAGCCTGCACACTCCAGACCGTCGGATCCATGGCGCCGCCACCCGGCGAAGCCACCAGCACCATCAGCCACCGACTTCAGAAGGAGCGAGCATGCGTCGACATTACGCCCAAACCGTCACTCTCGTCGACGATTCGTCGATTCGGGCCCCCAGGGGATCCGAACCGACATCACCTGCTCAAACGCGAATCCCAGCCGCAGATCAGGCCAACGAACCTGAGCGAATAGAGATAACCCCGGAAACCCTCCTCGAGCCAATGACCCCTGACCTACCCCTTCAAGGAGGCACGCTGTGAGCGCACCGAACCGTAAAGGAATGGGACTCGGGGATGCCCTGCTGGTCTGGATGGGCATCGGCTTCATCGTCGTCTTCGGCGGCGGGACCTACGCGGCCGCCCACCTGGGATCCTGGATGGCCGGCATCGACTCACCCCCCAAACATCCGATTGATCTGATCGCCGGGCTGGTCAAGGGCCGCGTGCCGTGGCCCGTTCAGTCCACCGTTGCGGCCGCCCTCATGGCCTGCGTGGTCCTGGTTCTGGCCGTCGTCGTGTTCGTGGCCTGGAGGAAGGGCGCATCCAAGCGTGCCCGCGTCGATAAGGCCGCCCGGTACCTGGGCCGTGGGAAGTCCTTGGCCGCGTTCTCCGAGAAGGGCGCGAAAGCGACGGCGGATCGGCTGGGAGTAACAGGCACGCCGGGCATCGTCGTCGGCAAGGTTGTCTCCACGAGCCAGACGTTCATTCAGTCCTGGGAAGACCTCAGCCTCGATATTTGGGGTCCCCGTACCGGTAAGTCGACCTCACGGGTCATGCCCGCGATCCTGGACGCACCGGGTGCCGTCGTCTCGACCTCGAACAAGCGTGACGTGGTGGACGGCACCCGCGGCGTCCGCGAGGCCACCGCCCCGGTGTGGGTGTTCGATCCGCAGAAGATCGCCCAGGAAGAACCGGACTGGTGGTGGAACCCGCTCTCTTACGTCACCGACGAAGAGAAGGCGTACAAGCTCACCCAGCACTTCTCGGTTGGTTCACGGGTCCCGGGGTCCAAGCCCGATGCCTACTTCGACCCCAAAGCCGAAGACATTCTCTCCTCGTACTTCCTCGCGGCCGCGCTGGGGGAGCTTCCCATCACGCAGGTGTATTTGTGGGTGACGGAGCAGGTCAGCCAGGAACCCATCGAAATCCTGAAAGAGCATGACTACGAGCTGCAGTACAAGGGTCTGGAGTCCACGCTGAAGCTTGCCGACAAGCAGCGTGACGGTATCTTCGGCACCGCCGAGAAGATGATTCAGTGCCTCAAGAGCAGGAATACGCTGCGCTGGGTCGCCCCGACCGGTGGCGCGAGTGTGGCCACGGACTCCCGACGGCAGTTCAACCCGCACGCTTTCGCGGCTTCACAAGAGACGATCTACATCCTCTCCAAGGAAGGGGCCGGCTCAGCTGCCCCGCTCACGACAGCGTTGACGGTGGCAATCGCTGAGGCCATGGAAGAACGGGCCGAGCGCAGCGGCGGCCGCCTGCCGAAACCGGCACTGTTCGCCCTGGATGAGTTGGCCAACGTCGTCCGCTGGGCTGGCCTGCCGGATCAGTTCAGCCACTACGGCTCCAAGGGCCTGATCGTCATGGGCATCCTGCAGTCCTGGTCCCAGGGCGTCGAACTGTGGGGAGAAGCGAACATGCGAAAAATCTGGTCCGCCGCCAACGTCAAGGTCTACGGCGGAGGCGTCGCCGAAGAAGGATTCCTCCGCGCACTCTCGGACCTGATCGGGGACTACAGCTACACCAACGTCTCCGTCTCCTCCGGCAAGTCCGGTTCCAGCCGCTCACGCCAAGAGGGCAAGGAACGCATCTTCGATGTCTCCAACCTCGCCGAACTGGATCGCGGCCGCGCCGTCGTCCTCGCCTCGGGCGCGCCGGCCACACTGGTCCGGACAATGCCCTGGTACACCGGCCCGCACAAGGACGCCGTGGAGGCGTCGATCAAGAAGTACAGCCCGCAGCCCGAAGAACCGGCCGTACCGGCTGAACGGGTGGCAGCTGAGCCGGCGGCCAATCCCTGGTCACGACGTTGGAGGTTCTGAGATGACCACTGACATCGGACTATTCAGCACAGCTTCCGCTCCCGCTCCCGGCGACGCAGAGACACCTATCGAAAGACCGGCGGAAGATCAGAAGCCACCTGAACTGGTCTACGGCTCAGCCGAAGAGTTCCTGCACGAGCAACTGCTGCCGACCTACGTCCGCGACGTCGACGGCCGCGCCGCTAAATGGTGCATCGAGTGGTACTTCCACCCCGAAGCAGTCTCCCGCGTAGAAGCGCTGTGGCGGGCCTGGGAACACCTCAGGCTGGACGGAGCCACGGGAATGAGTGTCTGGTGGAGAGATCACGCAGACCCCCACATGAGCGGGCTCCTGGACCCCCGCGGCCCGTTTTACAAATGCGACATGCAAAAGCACCGGGACCCCGAACACCTTGAACCAAAGAAGGCCCCCAAGGGCTGGTTCCCAGACGTTCGGACTCAAACAACGTAGAGAAAGAACCTCACAGAAAAGTAGGAGAAAGCCCGTGGCGGTCTCCAAGCTCGTGAAGTTTCTCTTTGTAGAGAATTTGGAAGCGGATGGAATTCGGCATCTCGCGGAGGGGCTCCAGGCGTATGTGGAGCTCTCGCGGGACTGGAATGGCAGGATCGACACGGCCTACCCGTTGATCGTGGCCTTCTCCCGGGAGGCAGTCGAAGCCCGGACCGTCGAGGGGTACCAAGCTAAGGGTTGGCACATCCTTCACACTGACCCGGAAGAGGCCACCATGGACGGAACCGACGGATTCGGTGCCGGCTGTCACGTAGTTGGGGCAGGGTGCGGGAGGTGAGTCAGGAGTCGAAGCCCAACCCCACGGCGTCGAGCGCTTTGAGGATGAGGTTCCGCTTCCCCTGGTTGTGATCCGCCCGGTCCATGGACCAGCGCGTCAGGTTGATGCCCAGGGACGCCAGTGGTTCGGGTGGGAAGGGCAGCGGCCGTTTCCTGACCATCTCCACCCTCGTGCGCTCGGTATCAAGGCCCGCCAGCAGGTCCAGGAGCACATCGGCCGCAAACGCCGTGGCGCCAACTCCCAGACCCGTGAAACCCCCGCGTACGCCACCCTGCCCTTGCGCGCAGTGCCGAAGAAGGCGCAGAACTGCGTGCTCGAATCGATGGGTCCGGCCCACTTGTGCGTGAACTTCAACCCTTCCAATTGCGGGAATGTGGTGAAGAAGTGGGAAGCGATCTTCTCCCAGGTGCCGGGCTGGTACTCGTGCCGCTCGTCCACGCGCCGGCCCCAAAAGTAGAGGGCATCGTAGCCGCCGAACAGAATCCTGTGGTCCTTAGTGATCCGGTAGTAATGGAACTGGTTGGCAACATCCCCGATCCCCTGCCGTTTGTCCCACCCGATGGATGCCAACTGTTCCGCGCTGAGAGGTTCGGTCATGAGCGCGTAGTCGTACACGGGCACCGTCATCAGCTGGTTCCGCTTCAGCAATGAGGGAAACACGTTGGTGCCGAGGACAACATGGGCGGCTTCCACGTTGCCCCGTTCCGTAACGATGCTGACGCCGTATTCGTGGTCCTTCAGGTCACGCGCGCGCGTGCCCTCATAAATGTGGACACCCAACTCCGTTGCCACCCGTGCGAGCTCAAGGCCGAGTTTGTACGGGTGGATCATGGCCACGGAGTCCTTATGCCAACGGCCAGCCAAGTACGTGGGCGAATTGACCTCGGCGCGGATGGCATCCTGATCCAGATAGACGCTCCCGAGGCTGTCGTCCTCCTGGAGCCAGGCAACCTGATGTGGTTCGACGGCAACGTCGAGCTGACCGGTGCGCTCCCAGTCGCAGTCCATGGCGTACTTCTCCACGGTCTCCTGCATGCGGCCTAGGTTCTCCATGCCCAACCGGTCCAGGGTCGTCAGCTCCTCAGGCCAGCGGTTCTTGCCGTTCTCATGGCCGTGGGTCAGGCTCGCTTCGCAGAAGCCGCCGTTGCGGCCTGACGCCGCCCAAGCCACCTGCTCGGCTTCAAGCAGGATCACTGTCCGGCCGGGGTCGCGTTCCTTGGCGCGGAGTGCCGTCCAGAGCCCGGTGTAGCCCCCGCCGACAATCACGAGGTCGGCGGCAGCGTCGCCGTCGAGTTGTGGGTATCGAGTGGCGGTGTCCGCGAGGTCATCGATCCAGAAGGGCCGGTGGGCGGCACCTTCCAGCGCATTAGCTACGACGGCGGCCTGCGGGACGTTCCGTTCGAAAACGGTGGTATTCACGGGAAATTCTCCTGTTTCTCGGCGCGTTCGTGTGTGCGTTTTGCCTGCGAACGACGCTTGGGTGATGTTCATGGCCGGGACTGCTCAGGCAGTGACCGGTTCGGCGTCCCACAATGGCCGGGGACGTGAGCCGATGAGGTTCTTGGTGTAGTCGTCGCCGGGGTCTTCCAGGACGCGGGCCGTGGGGCCTTGTTCCACGATCCGTCCCTGATGCATCACAATGAGCTCGGAGCACAGGCGCGAGACGACGGCCAGGTCATGGGTGACGAAGAGAATGGTCAGCCCGAACTGGTCCCGCAGTTCCTCCACGAGTTCCAGAACCTGTGCCTGGACCGAGACGTCCAAGGCACTGGTGGCCTCGTCCAAAACCAGGAGCCGGGGGCGGGCGGCGAGCGCCTTGGCCAACGCAACGCGCTGCCGCTGGCCACCCGAGAGGGCGCGGGGCTTTGCGTCGAGCCGTTCAGACCCGATTCCCACCCTGCCCAGGAGTTCGGCGGCACTGGCTTTGGCTTCCTTGCGCCCTTGCCTCTGGTGAAGGCGGAACACATCCGCCACGGCGTTGCCCACCGGAATCCGCGGATCCAGGGATAGGTAAGGATCCTGGAAAACAATCTGCACGTCCTTGGCCAAGACTTTGCGCTCGGAGGCCTTGAGTGACCGGCGCGGCCTGGGGACTCCGTTCAGGCTGAGTTCGCCTTCCGTGGGAGTTTCCAAAGCCACCACTAGCCGGGCAAGCGTGGATTTCCCTGAGCCCGATTCACCCACCACTCCCAAGGAGCCGCCTTCCGGAAGAGTGAAACCGGCGCCGTCCAAGGCGGTGATGATTTCGCCGCGGGGCAGTTGGTACGTTTTGGATACCCCGGATACCTGGAGCAGAGGTGACGCGGCAGCCTTCGGTCCGGGCACCTCGCCCAACTCGATGACGGGGGTCGCCTCCACCAACTGCCGCGTGTAGTCCTCCTGCGGCCTCTGGAACACCATCTGCGTAGGACCGTGCTCCACCACTTGGCCGCGCCTGAGCACGTAGACGCGTTCACACAGGCTGGCTGCCAGGTTCAGGTCATGGGTAATGAACAGCATGCCCATCCCCCGGGACTGCTGTTCCTCGCGCAGGAGCCGCACGATCCCGGCCTCGGTAGTGACATCGAGTGCCGTGGTGGGCTCGTCGCAGAGCAACAGCTCCGGGGAGTTCAGGAGCGCAGCAGCAATCATTACGCGCTGCAGCATGCCGCCCGAGAGCTGGTGTGGGTGTTGATCCATCAGTTCCTTGGCGCGCCGCAGGCCCACTTGCTCAAGCTGTTTCACGGCGCGTTCGGTGGCCTCGGCGCGGGACAGCCCATCAAACCGCAGCAGTGTCTCCGTCAGAAAGTCCCCCACAGTCCGGACGGGGTTGATACCTGCCCTGGGGTCCTGGAAAACCATGGAGGCGTGTGCACGACGCAGCTCCATCAGGCGCTGTCTGCTGGCCTTCAGTGTATCGAGGCCATTCACGGCCACCGTTCCGGAATACTCCGAGCCGCCCGGAAACAACCCCAGCGCCGCACGGGTGGTCAGGGACTTACCCGAGCCTGACTCCCCCACCAAGGCGACCGCTTCCCCGTCGTTCACATGCAGTGAGACGCTGTCCAACAGCGGCGGCCTGTCCGGAAAGCCGAGGGTAAAGTCTTCAATCTGCAGAAGCTGGCTCATGACAGTTTTCCTCCGATGCGGTCTGAAAGTTCCTCGCCGATGACATTCACGGCCACCACCACCAGCACAACTACCAGGGCGGGCCAGAAGGCGGGGAGAAGATAGCCGCCCAGCAGGGCGCCGCGGGACTCCTCGATCATGGCGCCCCAGTCGCTGGTAGGCGGCTGGACCCCCAGCCCGATGAACGAGAGCGCCGCGAGGTCGGCCAGCACGTAGCCGAAATTCAAAGTCGATTGAGCGCCAACTGTGGGAATGAGGTTGGGAAGGACCCTGCCCAGCACCACCCACGGCGTCCGGAATCCGAGCACCCGGTACGCCTGGACGTAGGGCCGTGCACGCTCAGCCACTACCAGCGACTGCACCAGCCGGGCCACATACGGGACGTAGGCGATGGTCATCGCCAGGATGGGAGCGCAAAGCCCCTTACCGAACAGGGCGATGGCGAGCATGGCCATCAGCAGCGCGGGGAAGGCGAACAGCAGGTCAAAGAGCCTGCCAAGTATTTTGCCCAGCCAGCCTTCCGACCAGCCGGCGACCAGACCCAGCAGTAGGCCCAGAACCGTTGACCCGACCACCACGATGGTGGGTCCCAGCAGCGAGGTCCGTCCACCATGCATGAGCCGGCTGAGGAGGTCGCGTCCCAGCGCGTCTGTTCCCAGCAGGTGTTGGCCGCTTGGGCCGGCAAGCACATTGTTTAGGTCCACATAGTCCGGGTCGTAAGGCGCCAGCGCCGGGGCAAGCAGTGAGAGGAGTACGACGGCGGCGGCAACGGCGAGCGCGCCCCACACCAACGGTGACAGGAGGCTGCCGTAACGGCGAAGGCCTGCCTGCGGCAGTTGGATGGCTAAAGTCATCGGGACTCCGTTCCGGCCGCGATACGCGGATCAATGAGGGGCTGGATGAGGTCAACGACGGTGTTCACCAGGACGAAGGCCGCGACCACCACCATGACGATTGCCTGGACGACGGCGAAGTCCAGCCTGTCGATGGATTGCACCAGGAGCTGCCCTATGCCGGACAGGCCGAACGTCCGCTCGATGATGGCGCTTGAGACCAGGAGGCCCGCCACCAGGACAGCGCTCACGGTGAGGATGGGTCCCAAGGCGTTGCGCAGGACATGGCGTGCCACCACAGATCCGCGGGTAAGGCCGCGGCTGGTTGCCACTTCCACGTGGTCGCGGAGCAGTTGCTCGTTCATAGACGAGCGGGTTACCCTCGCCACCATGGCAATGTAGGTGATGCCCAACGCGAGCCCCGGGAGGGTGAGATGCCAGATGCGGTCCCATCCGCCGTCGCCGCTTCCAAAGGAGGGGAACCACCCCAACCCAACCGAGAAGAGAGCTACCAGGGCGATGGCTGCGACGAATGGCGGCACGGCGCCTGCAGCGGTGAGGGTGATCAGGATGAAGCGGTCGCCGAAACCCGCGTTCAGGCTGGCGACAATCCCGGCGAACAAACCCAGGACGGTGATGAAGACCGCGGCCAGGGCCACGAGCTGGAGGGTGGTGGGCAACCGTCCGAGCAGCACGTCCGACACGTCCTGCCGGTAGGTCAGCGAACGGCCCCAGTCCCCCTGCAGGATGCCGCCGAGCCAGTTCAGATACTGTTCCCAGGCGGGCTTGTCCAGGCCGAACTGCCGGGTGATTTCTTCCAAGGCTTCGGGTTTGGGACTGCGACCCCTGAGCAGGAAGCGTGCCGGGTCCCCGGGGACCAGGAATCGTGAAAAGAACACTGCCAGCGACGCGACGAACAACGTGGCCAACAGGGCAAGTACCTTCTTCGCGATGAACACCGCAGGACGGGCAGCGCGGACCTTCACTTGTTTGCCGACGGGCTTGCCCTGCGGCATCGCGGGCGCCTGCATTTGATCTGTTTCGGTCATGCTAGTGACCTCCAATCTTGGCTGCCCACGGGAAGTACATGTAATTTATGGACGGATCCGCGCCTGTGATGCGCTTGCCCAGCCACATGGTGGTCACGGTCTCGTAGAGTGGACCCCACACCACTTCATCGCTGGCCAGTTTGGCGGCCTCACCTGTGAGCTTGCCGCGGGCGTCAGGGTCCTGCACGCCGTAGGCCGTGTTGACCAGTTCGTCGAATTTAGGGTTGCTCCAGCCCCCGTAGTTGCTGAAGTCGCCGGTCCGCAGCACGCTGTACATTTCCAGGGGTTCAGTGCTGGAGAGGTACCAGGAGGTCACCATGAGGTCCACGTTTTTGCGTGCCTCGGGGTCGGAGAAGAGGGTGGTGTATTTGTCGTTGGACATCGTTTGGATCTCCGGATCCAGGCCTATTTCCTGGGCTGCGGACGCGATGGCCCGTGCCGCGATGTCAAAGGCCGCATTCAGCGAGGCCGTGGCGAAGACGAACTTGCTGCCTTCAGCACCGGCTTCCTTGACGAGCTTTTTGGCTTCCTCCACGTCATACGGTGTAGACAGGAGGCCACCGAAAGCCTCATCTGCCGTTTCTGACGAGGCGTCCTTCCACACACTCCGGGTGGTCAGGGCATCGGTCTTGCCCGCATAGCCCTGCTCCGCAGCCTTGATCAAAGCTTCCCGGTTAATGGCCATCATGAGCGCCTTGCGGACTCGAACGTCCTGGAAGGTGCCGCCAAGGTTGGTGAAGACCATGCTTTGCACCGAGGTGTCTTTGCCGAAGTACAGCGAGCCGGCGTCGTCGTTGGCTTTCAAGATGTCGATA
Organism: Arthrobacter sp. 24S4-2; assembly: GCF_005280255.1. NCBI lineage: Bacteria > Bacillati > Actinomycetota > Actinomycetes > Micrococcales > Micrococcaceae > Arthrobacter > Arthrobacter sp. 24S4-2. The sequence goes on from NZ_CP040018.1 coordinate 4,415,616, forward strand.
GCGTTGGACGGGATGGCGAAGCCGCCGTCTATTTCGCCTGTTTGAAGTGCATTGATTCGTGAGGTGGCGTCGGGGAGCATCTTGAAGGTGACTTGCTGTGACTTGGCTTTGAGGTCAGGATCCCAATAGTCGTCGTAGCGCGTGAGCGTGATGCTTTCGCCGGCCTCCCATTGTTCGAATTGGAAAGGTCCGGTGCAGTTCACGCCTGTGCTGGAGTTTCCGTAGTCTTTGCCGGCAGATTCCAGCGTCTTGGCCGACTCCACCACGCCCGTAGCTCCCACTAAGGAGGCGTTGAAAATGTAATCCGGCCGGGTGGTGGTGACCGTGACCTCGTAGTCGCCGGTCTTTTCGATCGATTCCACGTTCTGATAGGCGGTCGCCCAGAAGGAGCCAACTTCCGGGTCAACATGGCGGCTCAGGGAGGCGACGACGTCGTCCGCCGTCATCTCGCTGCCGTCATGGAATTTCACGCCCTGGCGGATAGTGTAGACCCAGGTCAAGGGATCCGGGTTCTCCACTCCGGTGGCCAAGCCAGGCGACGTGGAAAGGTCTGCATTCCAGCGGAACAGTGACTCGCAGACGTTGGACAGGACAGTATTGTCCGGGTAGTCGAAGGCGTAGGCGTAGTCCAGGGAGAACGGCTCCGCGTACATGGCCCAGTTGAAGTTGCCGATCTCCTTGGTGGGGGCCGGCGTTGAGTCGGACATCGTGAACTTGGCTCCGCCCGCGGCATCAGTCACGCTGGTGGGCCTCACGGCGCAGCCGCCCAGGACCAAGCCGGCCACGACGGCGGCCACGCCAACCGCTGTGATGCGCGACGGCATCGTCCGCTGTTTGAGGCGCCCGACACCTTGCGCATTGTGCCGCTGCGTTCTGAGGAGTTTCGCTCTGTGCAGCTTCATTGCATCACCTCGGCGCTCCGCGCGGACCGGTTGCCTCGTGTTGAGCGGTCATAGACGCACTCCCCGCCGATCCAGGTCTGCGTGACGACTGCACGGTGGAGTTCCTTATTGGGGAGGTCAAAGAGGTTGGTGTCCAGCACGGCCAGGTCCGCAAGCTTCCCGGGTTCCAGGGTTCCTGTCTGCGCGTTGAGATGGTTGATCCACGCCGAACCCTGCGTGTAGGCGTCGAGGATCTGCTTGAGGCTGAGCTTCTGTAATTGACGGCCGAGCGGCGGCAGGTCCTCCTCCGCGGCTCTGCGGTTGACGGCGACATGGATCGCTGCGATCGGATCCGCGGTTGAAACGGGCCAGTCGCTCCCGGCCACAAGGCGCGCGCCCGCAGCAGCAAGTTCGCCGAAGGGGTAGTGCCGGTCCTCGGCGCCCGGCTCCAGGAAAGGCAATGTCAGAGTGTCCAGTTGCTCTTCATGGCAGGCCCACAGAGCTTGGACATTGGCGGCCGCTCCGAGCTCCGCGAAGCGCGGCACGTCCTCGCGGCGGACCATTTGGAGATGCGCCAAGTGGTGACGTTGATCGTTGGTGCCGTTGACATCGCGGGCAGCTTGGAGGGCATCCAAGGCATCGGTGACTGCGCGGTCGCCGAGGGCATGAAAGTGGAGTTGCATTCCAGCTGCGTCGATCGCGGTGACGAACTCCTTCAGCTCGCTGGGCTCAAAGAACTCGATCCCTCGGTTGTCCGTGTGGTGGCCGTGGTGGTCCAGGTACACGTGATGCATGGCCGCCGTGAAGTTCTCCGCGACTCCATCAACCATCACCTTGACCGTGTTGGCGTTGAGTACGAGGGGGTCGAACGATTCGCTGACAGTGTCGCGGCGTTCCAGGATCGTATCCAGCTGCGACATGCCCGCTGTCCGGTCCCACCACTGGCATGCGGTGACCCGCACTTTGAGGTCGCCAACTCGCGCGGCATCCATGTAGACGGTGAGGTTGTCCGCGTGACCACCCTCCGGGATGGGTACCCAGGCGTCCTGCCAGGCCGTGATGCCTTGCGAGAGCAGCAACTCCTGCGAGGCGAGCAGGCCTTGGTAGGCAAGGTTGTAGGGCAATGCCGGCTTGACCTCGTTGAACAGGTCCATGGCACCTTCGTGGACCGTTCCAGCTGGTGTTCCGTCCGGATCACGTTCAAGGCGTCCACTCTCAGGGTCCGGAGTATCCCGGCTGATCCCCGCGGCCGCGAACGCAGCAGTGTTAGCCCAGGCCCCGTGGTGGTCACGGTTCACCAGATAGACCGGCCGGTCCGGCACCACTGCATCCAGCAGCTCCCGTCCCGGAGTTCCGCTAGGGAAGGAATCCATGGACCAGCCAGCGCCGAGGATCCACGCTTCGTCCGGGTTCCTCTCGGCGTATCCGGCCACGATGCTGACGGCTTCTTCTGCTGTGGTGGCTCCCGTCAGGTCGCATTGGAGCAGCTCGACGCCTGCGAAGATCGGGTGGATGTGGGCGTCCTGAAATCCGGGAACCACCAATTGCCCGTCGAGATCCACCCGGCGAGTGTCCGGTGTGACCGAAGCTTCGAGTTCCTGGGGGCTGCCGACGGCGATGATACGTCCGTCCGTTACTGCAAGGTTTGCCTGGACGGGGCCGGCTTCATTGCCGGTATACACCCATCCGTTCTCAAACAATATCTCTGCGAGCACCTTCGAGTCCTTTCGTGGGAATCAACTCTGCGAGACACACTATGAGCCGGATCACAAAAAGTCAACACTGTTGACATCATTGCTGACAGAGATATTGACTTGTCCTCGAAAGGAGGAAACCATGAATCATGTAGGTTGATATCAATCCGGGATCGCAGGAAGGCGGACAAGAGTTGGTGCAGTCAGCACAATCGATGGACCGCCGCACCCGGCTGGACCCAGCCACCATCGTCGATGCCGTCCTGCGGATTTCCAGCCAAGAGCCCACCGAGCGGTTGACTGTCCGCAGGCTGGGGCAGGAGCTCGAGGTTGACGCCACAGCCGTGTATCGGCATTTCCGCAACCGGGACGCGATTGTCAGGGCAGCGCTGGACCAGTTGTTCATGCTGTCCGTGGATCGCATCCACGCCTCGGAACAACACCAGGACTGGCGCTCCCGGCTCGAGGCCTATCTCGACGAACTCCTCAGGGTCTTCATGCAGCACCCGTCTTTGGGCAGCGAGTCCTTCGCCACCGATACATACGGCCCAGGCGAGCTGAAGGCCATCGATTTCGTCCTGCAATGTCTCACGGACGCAGGGCTGGCTGAAGACCGCGTGGTCCACTATTACGCGGCGCTGGAAAGCTACACCCTGGCTCTCGGCGCCGGGATTGCGGTGGAGATTCAGCGGCTCCCGGACTCTGAAGGCCACGACCCTTGGCTCAATCCACGGGTTTTCACGCGCATCACCGGGTACCCGCTCCTTGAAAAACACCAGGCAGCACTGCAAAACCTCGATTCGCTCAAGGCATTCCAGGCCGGTCTCGCGGCAATTTTGGACAGCGCAGAACGCGAAAGCACGGGGCGGCGGGCCTGAGAGCCTGCTTGCCAGTAACGCAACCCAATACTTCATCGCATGGCGTCACGACCCGACGTCGTCCAGTCACCGCTGCCCGGACAGTGACGTCCGGCAGGGAAAGCACGGCACCCAAATGCACCAGTTCATCAACCAAGATTTGCTGTCCCGGCACTTCTGCAGACAGCCACCATGTCATCAATCCGGCCACGTCCGAAGACGGGGTACGCCGCTTCGTGCTCTGGACTCTACGGGCATGGGATTCGACTAGTGACTCCTAATGCCGGACATGAGTCCTCATCCTGGTGCATCGACGCCCTCTCCTTCCAGCTGACCGACACCGGTAATCTCCCCGCCCTTACCGCCTCGTACGCATTAGAGGATTCCTTTGGCATGGAACTGGGTGTATGGGAAATGAACGAAGGTACAACCGATGACATCGAAGAGGATGAAATCTTTATCGTTCTGGCAGGCACGGCCACTGTGCGCATCCATTTACGCGGAGGCTTCCCAGGCACGGAACTACACCTCGCGCCAGGCATCGTATGTCGTCTTTCACAGGGCATGCAGACCACCTGGACCGTTCACAGGAAGCTCCGCAAGGTTTACCTCGCACCCCGTATTCCCGGGTCAAGGAACAACGTAAGTCCTCCTGCCGGGGCCATTATCAGCCCCGACTCCCACCCAATCATTTGAAAGCAGGATCCGTGAGCCAGTACATCAACGGAAAAACCCTCGAAGGCAGCACCGGGGAAACCTTGAACGTCATAGACCCCTCCAATGGCGAGACTGTTGCGACCATGACGTTGGCCGGAAGCGACGACGTCCAACAAGCTGTGCAGGCTGCCCGGGACGCGTTCCCGGCCTGGTCCGCGGCGACCCCGGCTGAGCGTTCAGCAGTGTTGACCAAGTTCGCTGCGCTGATGGAAGAGCGTGCCGAGGAATTCGCGCAGCTCGAATCCCGCCAGGCCGGCAAGCCGATCCGCCTGACCCGTGAGTTCGACGTCCCGGGCACCATCGACACCATCGCCTTCTTCGCCGGAGCTGCCCGGAACCTTGAGGGCAAAGCCACCGGTGAATACTCCGCGGACCACACGTCCTCCATCCGTCGCGAAGCAATCGGCGTCATCGGCTCCATTTCCCCGTGGAACTACCCGCTGCAGATGGCCGCGTGGAAGATCCTGCCCGCCATCGCCGCCGGCAACACCATCGTGCTCAAGCCCGCCGAGATCACCCCGCTGAGTTCCCTGCTGTTCGCCGAAGTCGCCACCGAAGCCGGCGTCCCGGACGGTGTCATCAACGTCCTCACCGGCCGCGGCTCCACCGTTGGCGCGGAGTTGCTGCGCCACCCCGACGTGGACATGCTCTCCTTCACAGGCTCCACCGTTGTGGGCCGCACCGTCCTCGAGGCAGCGGCGACCACCGCCAAGCGCGTCCACCTGGAACTCGGCGGCAAGGCCCCGTTCGTGGTGTTCGAGGACGCCGACCTCGAAGCCGCGATTCACGGCGCCGTGGCCGGATCCCTGATCAACACCGGACAGGACTGCACCGCCGCCACCCGCGCGATCGTGCACCGCTCCCTCTACGAGGACTTCGTCGAAGGCGTCGCGGGCCTCTACGCCAAGGTCAAACTCGGCCCCACCCAGGACCCCACCACCGACCTGGGACCCCTCGTCTCCGAGGTCCACCGGGACAAGGTAGCTGAGATGGTGGAGCGCGCCCGCGGTTACGCCCGGGTCATCGGCGGCGGCATCCCCAACAAGGAGCAAGACGGCAATCTCGCCAACGGCTCCTACTACCGCCCCACCTTGGTTGCCGACGCCACCCCGGACTCCGAGATCTTCCGCGATGAAGTCTTCGGACCGGTCCTGGCCGTCACCCCCTTCGACACCGACGATGAGGCCATCATCCTCGCCAACGACACCCCCTACGGCCTCGCCGCCTCAGCCTGGACCAAGGACGTCTATCGCGCCCTACGCGCCACCCGTGAAATCCGTGCCGGCGCCGTCTGGGTCAACGACCACATCCCGATCATCAGCGAAATGCCCCACGGCGGCTTCAAACAGTCCGGCTTCGGCAAGGACATGTCCACCTACTCCTTCGACGAATACACCGTGGTCAAGCACGTCATGTTCGACCTCACCGCAGACAAGGCCAAGGACTGGCACCGCATCATATTCACGCTGGATAGCTAGAAAATATGGAATGAAAGGAGAACCCATGCACGACCCCTGTATTAGTGACTGGTGCACGCTCGACGGCGCCGAGGTGGCAATCCGCCAGCAGGGAAACGTCGTGTGCGCCGGGATCGTTGATGGCGTCACGACGGACGGGAGAATTCTCTGGGTTCTGTCCCCCATTGACGGTCGTCGACTCTTTGAAAAGTCTGAATTCTATGAGGCCTCGCCCATCGAAGAACGTGCCAAGGGTCTACAACCTGATCCGGCGATCCGTAAGCACCACATCCGCCAGCCCTGAAATCACCCAGAACGAACCCGCGGTGCGAACCTCTTGACCGCAGAAACCGGTGACAACCAACTAGGAGCGCGGGTCAGTAGTCGGCCGGGTTCTTAAAACGCCGTGTGAATTGCCGGGGTGCGGGAGGAGTGGCTGGAAGAATCGGGAGTATGAATTCCGGTTCCCAGGATGGCCTTTTTGATGAAGCTCTCGTGGAGCGGGTGGAGCGTTTTGATGACGGGATCGTTGAGGCCGGCGCTGGTGTGAAGAAGCGGTTCAAATCCTTTGAGCCGGACGCGGTGATGCTGGTCCCGCCGTCGCTGGATGAGTGGTTGCCGGGCAATCATCTGGCCCGGTTCATCGCTGATCTGGTGTCCCGGGAGCTGAATCTGTCCCGGTTCTACGGCTCGTATGGGAAGACGAAGGGCCAGCCGCCGTATGATCCGCGGTTGATGGTCCGGGTCCTGCTTTACGGTTACTGCGTCGGGGTGCGTTCCTCCCGGGAGTTGGAGCGGGCGTGCGTGGACGTGGTCGCGTTCCGTTGGCTGGCCGGGCAGCAGGCACCGGATTTCCGGTCCATCGGCCGGTTCCGCAAACGCCATCTCGCGGCGTTGGGGAACGTGTTCCTGCAGGCGCTGGAACTCTGCCGGGCCGCGGGCATGGTCTCCTTGGGCCGGGTTGCCCTGGACGGGACGAAGGTCCGGGCCAACGCGTCCCGGCGAAAGGCGATGAGCTACGGACGGCTGACCGAAAAACAGAGGATCCTCGCCGCGGAGGTCTCGGACATGCTCGCCGACGCCGAGGCCGTGGACAGGGAGGAGGATGCCCGGTTCGGGGCGGATACGCGCGGCGATGAGCTCCCGCCGGACCTGGCCGACCGGCAATCGCGGCTGGCGAAGATGGCCGCGGCCCGCAAACAGCTCGAAGAGGACGCGGCAGCCAAAGCACGCAAAGAGGCGGAGCAGAAAGCCCGGGACCGCGGCGATGACGACGGGGCGGCTGCGGCCAAGGGCGAGGAAGCCGCGGCCAAAGCGGAGGTCAGACCGAGGGCCCAGCGCAATTTCACGGACCCCGACTCCCGGATCATGAAGACCGCAGACGGCTCGTACCACTATTGCTACAACGCCCAGGCCGTGGTCGACGCGGACCATCAGGTCATCGTCGCCACCGATCTGAACAACACCGCGGTGGACGTGCAGCAACTGGTCCCGATGACCGAACGCACCGCCGAAACCCTGGGCCGGATGCCCGCCCAATGGACCATTGATGCCGGATATTGTTCAGCAGCCAACCTCGAACACGTGAAGGAAATCGAGGCCGCCGGCGGGACCGAGTTCTTCATCGCGACCGGCCGGCTCAAACACGGCGAAAAGGTTCCCGAGACGCCCCGGGGCAGGATCCCGGCCACCGCCACACTCCGGGAACGGATGGCGAGGAAACTCAAAACCAAGAAGGGCCGGTCCGTTTACGCGCGGCGCAAGGCGATCATCGAACCGGTCTTCGGGCAAATCCACACCCGCCAGGGCAAACACGTACTCCTGCGCGGCCTCGAACAGGCCAAACACGAGTGGGAACTGATGGCAGGCTGTCACAACCTGCTGAAATTGTTCACTTTCAAAGCCAAAGCCGGTCTCAACGCGCCGGCCGGAGCCTAACCCACGGGCCAAGGCGGCCACGGCTGCCCGGCCATCAAGATGGCAACGTGTCACCGGTCAGTAGACAGGACCACCCCTGGATGACGGAAACCACTACCGCCCCACGCTCCTAGACGCCACGGCATTTTGGGGCTCCCTTCGAAGTGGCACCCCCAAAACAAAGTCTCCTCCCGCCCATCACCACGGTCAACGGCCTCAGAAGACTCATCAAAGACGCCGACCTGGCGTATTCGACGAATGCTGCGAAAGCTCAATCCCCGCCGAAGTTCGTCCATACACCCGGTCCCCACCGCGACACTTAGGACCCTTCCGCCGCCAACGAAAATCCCATGCATCTGACCGTTCGCGGGGAAGGGACTATCTCATTAACGGTGTATCCGGCGGTTTTCTTTAGTACCTTTCAGCAGCGGGAATCGGTCGCTGAAAGTGATGGCGAAGGCGTTCAACGCGGGCTCACTAGTCCGCTACTTCCCTCGCCGTTAGGCGCGTTCCACCGGCAGCCACAACTCGGAGGTTGCGGTGCTGAAGTCGGCAGCGCGGTCGAGAATGGCCACGACCGACGGGCCGGGCCTCAGCCGCCAGGGGTTGGAGGGGAACCAGTCAGAGGCCGTCGCCGACCACGTGGACTGGAGGGCCGCCGGGTAGGGTCCGGTGGTGCGGAACACCGCCCAGGCACCGGCTGGGACCTCGATCGCGTCGAGGTCCTCGGGCACCGGCGTTCCTTCGCTAACGGCGACGCCGTGCAGGGAAGTCAGCTCGCTGCCCTCGGTGTAGTCGGGGTCAACGTCGGCGCTCACTTGAAGCAGTCCTGCCGGTTCGGTGTTGCTCAGTGCCTTGAGGCGAAGGTGCTCCGCTTCGGGCAGCGAGGCGATATGCGCTTGGATGTGCGGGTTGGGGCCGTGGTGAATGAGCGGCACGCGAGCCGTGTGGCCCACGAGCCGGAAGGCCGGTTGATCTGCGATACGAGTATCCATCGGGGTATGCCCTTGTATAGTCAGGCGGAACCTGAGCTGTGGTTGTGTGCGAAGGGGGCCACCGTCTCGGCGCGCATCGCCGGGGCTGACGCCATGCACCGCCCGGAAGGCCCGGTTGAATGCTTCGGTGGAGCCATAGCCAAAGCGCACAGCAGTCCCCAACAGGTCGCGATCTCCTATGACATCGGCCGCGGCGACGGTCATGCGCCGTCGCCTGATGTACTCGGACAACGGCATGCCAGCCAGTGACGAGAACATCCGGCGAACGTGATACTCCGTCATGCCGAGGTCGCTCGTCAGGCCTGCGACGTCGATCTCCTCGGTGAGGTGCTCCTCGATGAAACCGACGACTCGGTTCAGAACTGCGATCACGGTTTCCTCCTTCCGCATCAAGTCTGCTCATCGAGACAAACTCACACCCAACTATTGCGGTTCGATTCGATCGCGTTCCGCTTCGCCGCGGAGGACAGCGACCACGACCTTCACGACGTCGACTCTCAGAAGCGCTTCCAGGCTGCGCCCGTTTTCCTCGGTCAGCCGTTCTTGCCTTTGCCTTTACCCCCGCCGCTTTTTCCCTCGTTGCTTTTCCCTTGCCCCGGCGCAGGAACTTGCTCCGGCACAGGTGCCGGCGCAGCCCTTACTTGGGCGGCTTTGGCCGCCGCTTCGGCGTCTGCTTTGGCCTTCTCCGCCGCCGCCGCCGCTTCCGCATCTGCTTTGACCTTCTCGGCCGCCGCCGCTTCCGCCGCGGCTGCGGTTTCGGCGGCTTCAACGGCGGCTTTCAGATCGGCCCGGACTGCGGTAACCATGGCCATGATGCCACGGCGCCGCTCCTCAGAAACGTGTCCACTGTTGGCGGCGGACGCCAGGTCCGCTTCCAGGCCCTCCAGTGCCCGGAGTGCCGCGGCGTGATCGTTGGTGGCCGCCGCCTGGCTCACGCCCAGTACCCGTTCCTGAAGCTGGCGGGCAGCATCGCGCTGCAGGCCGGTCCCGGCCGGACCACAGCCAGCCAGCGACACCGCCAGCGCCAGTACGGTGGCAACCTGGAACAATCCCAGCGCCCGGGAGCGCTTGCCCTTGGATCGAATAGATGTCATGGTTCCACACTCTTCTGAAGCTCCTGGAGGTGCTCGCCCAGCGTGCCGGTGACCGTGGGGTAAGGGACGACGTCGGGGGTGACGTGTGCGGACAGACTCACCGTTAGTGCCGCAGCCCAGCCTGCCAGGGCAAGAAGGATCAGGATGGCCACCAGCCCGAGACGCCGGCGGCGTCGTCTGGCGCCGGATTGACGCGGCGCCCTTCGCGTTTCCGGGGGCCTGCCGGGCGGAGGACCGTCAGGGCTTATCAGCGGAGGACCGTCAGTGCTTATCGGCCGTGACTGGACGGCGTTGTTCCCGGATTCCTTGCCGCCGGGATCTTCGTTGGCGCGCATTGCTGGGGACTGCCCCAGGACCGGCGTCTCTGATGTGGGGGAAGGCAGCCTCAAGGGCATGGCCGGGAGCACTCGCGTGGCTTCCGGTGCGAGTTCGCCCGGAGTGGATGCCGGTGAGACAAGGGCCTGCCGCAGCGCTATCTCAATGTCCGCCGATGCCGGGCGTTCCAGTGGGTCGATGGCCGTCATCGACCGGATCAGGTCCGCCCACTCCGCCGGAAGGTCCTCCGGAATTTCGGGCACGCGGTGCAGCCTGGCCACAGCGGATTCCACCGCACTGCCGGGGTACTCCATGGCCTGCTTGATGCATTCGAGCAGGACCAGCCCCAGTGAATAGACGTCTGTGGCCGGGGTGAGCGGCGAGCCCAAGGCCTGTTCCGGGCTGAGGTACGCTGCGGTGCCCACCATGGCTCCAGTGGCTGTCAGGCGTGTGCCGTCCGCGAGTCTGGCAATTCCGAAGTCTGTGAGCTTGGCCCTTAGCGGCTCCCCGGGGCGCACCTGCACCAGCAGGATATTGGCAGGTTTGACGTCGCGGTGGATGATGCCGAGGCTGTGGACATAGGCCAACGCGTCGGCGATCCCGGCTCCGATCACCGCCAGTTCGTCCAACGGGACTGGGCTGTGCCTGATGCGGCTCCGCAGATCCTGTCCCTCCACCAGTTCCATGGTCAGGAAGGGTCGGGGTTCCTCGCGAATGCGGGTATCGATGCCGGCATCGAAAAGCGTCACGAGGCAGGGATGGTTCAGTGTGGCCAGCAGCTTAATCTCAGCTTCCTGGCGTTTGAGCTCGTCTGCATCGGGAGCCTGGGGTGCCAACAGCTTCAGGGCCACGTCCCGACCCAGATTCCCGTCCCGCGCACAGTAGACGGACGACGTGCCGCCACGACCGATCACCTCACCGAGCCGATAACGTCCGCCAACCACTTCATTCCTGATGATGCTCGGCGATTCCGCCACCATGACCGTTCCTCCCGGTGCGCTGCAGCACTGTAAACACGAAATCAACCAGTCGACGCCCTGGAGCGAAGCAACCGCCCCACCCGACGGTCCTAAGTTCCCGCGTCGTCTGCCGTCGTTAATCATAAGCCTACTTAGCAATAGTATCGACCGGCCGAGACCATTGGAGGTGGTGCACCGTTCCGCGGAACTTGCGTACAGCCTGAACGTCAAGCTGATCTGCGCGTACATGGACATGACCGGCTACCTCGTCGAAGAGCCGGACTACGGGCAGGGGTGTCTCACCTCCTTGGAACCGGGACATCCGCGGTGGGACACGGTGGGCCCTCCACGGAATGGGACGTCACCTACCGTGTCGGGCAACGGGGCCTCGGAGGGTAGGGCCCTCGGGTGCGAGTGTGCCCGGAGCCGGATCCCGAAGATGTGCCGTTCCCGGGTCATCAGTCAGGTGTCTAAAGGGCGGAAAGCTTAACCTCGTGTCAGCGCACCTCGGTGGAAGTATGCCTCAGAAGGCGCGGAGCAGCCAGGCAACCAGCACGCCGCCGATGGACAAGATGCCCACCGCAATGCCGAATAGTAGAGGTGCCTTGACCACCAACGGCATGCGCTCTTTCAATCCCACCTCACGCGCGGCCGATTTGATCAGGCCCCGGCCCTCCTCGGAGCTGAACGTGTAGTCCACCACCTTGGCCGGTTCGCCCGTGCCGTTCAGCGCCCACGTCTTCTGGGCCGAGAACTGGTACTTGCGTCCAACGAACGCCTCGGCCTGCAGCTTCAACCGCGGTACGCCGGCTGACCAGGACACCGAGTAGGTGCGATCGGTGACCGTGTACTGCTTCCCATCGACCTTCACACGGTGCACGAACACGCGTTTGAGACCCTGAGCGGAATAGATCCCGAACCAGCGGGCATTGACGACGTCGGGGCCGACGTCGAAGCCGTCATCGCGGGCCGTCACGGTATATGGCATGCCCTCGGTGTGGCGCATTACCGCGTCGCGGAAAGGCTCCAGTTGATCTATCACGCCCGCGAGTCTACAAGGCGAACGGGGCAGATTCTGGTGGCGCACCCTCGTGCCGCGCTCGGAGTCGAAACCACTTGGCGCCGGTGCGCCGGAAAGCTGGATCGCGGCACATATTAGCTTGCAGCCGGCGCGATCCCGTTGATCCGGACAATCTCCGCATCCAGCATCAGCAGCAGATCGCCGTCGACAATCACAGCATCCCTTGGTTCAACCCCCCGAAGCCATCCGTCCGGGATGGCTCCGGACTCGGCATCAAGTGGGGCCGCTGCCCAACCCGGCCTCGTGCGGCGGCGCTTCCGGAAGAGCGGTTCCAGGACCCGCGGCAGGTCCTCAGCCTCCGAATAGGTGACCTGCCATACTCCCCCAACGAAATCAATCAGCCGGCACAGCGACTGCAACGGCTGGTCCATTTCGGCCTGCGAAGGGGAGTCCGGGACCAGCGCCACAAGCGCATCCGCCATCGGCATCTGGCGGAGGATGGGGCCCGGCCGTCCATGCCCCAAGTCACTAGGCTGTGCCGCGTCCACCCTGTCCAAAAGCACGATGGATCGCAGGAACGGCCTGGGCGGTGCCGGCCGAAGCCCAAGCTGGTCCGGACCCACCTGGCGTTCGGGCGCCCCGGTCCCCTTGTCAAGGGACAGCGGCCCGGGGTAGGGAACCACCGAGCCGTCAGGCTGAATGGCTACGATGCTGTCCGTGATATAGCCAAATGTCCTGGCCAGTACAGATGCTGCGGCGGTTCTGCCAGTTGGCGATTGGGCCACCAGCGCAACGACAGCTCCCGTCTCCGGAGCCGCCACTCCACAGGCGTGAAGCATCATCAGCTCCCCCGCATTCTCCGCGAGGGCCGCACCCGTGAGACGGGAGGCGAGGCTCTCTGCCAGCTCCTGAAAGGAGGCGGCCTGCAGCGGGAACGTCCCGCCGTCGTACCCGTGCGACTGATACGCCACGGAAGCCGAGAACGGCAGGGCAACGGTGGGCACCTTGGGAAGTGGCGGGATCACAGGCGCCCCGCTGCTGGCACATCTCGCCCACGCGGAGCGCATGCTCTGCCCCTGCTCCGCCGTGACCGCCCGCCCCCAGCGGACCGCGAACTGCGTCCCCAGGACATCAATGCACAGCAAATCCCCGGCGTTCAGCAGTTCCTCAAAATGCAGCGATTCCCATCCGCCCTGCGCACCCCCACCGCTCATGGTCCCCCTTTGGTCCGAGTCGGTTGCTCGATTCGGCCCATCTGGACCGCAAGTATGCTTGCCGTTTCATCGGCTTCGCCCACTCTCCCGAACCAGCCCCAAGGTTCCCGCAGGCGGTCTGCAGGATTGGGTCAAGATCTTCACGTTTCGGCGCCGGGCGATTCGACCCCGGGCGGGCGGGGCTCTGCATGTTAAGTTGAATATCCGGGATCGCACCGATCTGCCAGCAACTCCGGAAAGAGCCCTCGCCGTGGAATCGCCAACGCCCGTACGGATCCTGACAGTCTGCACGGGGAACATCTGCCGCTCCCCCGTGGCCGAACGCCTGCTACAGGCCGGCCTGGAGCAGGTGCTGCCCGGCGGCTTCGAAGTGCGCAGCGCCGGGACGCGCGCCATGGTGGGCGAGCCCATCCAGCCGCTCTCCGCCGACATTGTCCGCATGTATGGCGGGACCGGAAACGGATTCGCCGCCCGGCAGCTGACCCCCAAAATCCTCCGCGACACGGACATCGTGCTGACCATGACCTCCAAGCACCGCGGCGAGGTGCTGCAGCTGGACGCCTCCCTGCTCAAGCGCACGTTCACCATCCGGGAGTTCGCCCGCATGCTTGAGGCCCTCGAGGAACGCGACGCCGCCGCCGACCCCGCCGAAAAAGCTTCCGACGCCGGCACCCTGTGGCGCGGGCTGCCCGCCCGCCTCGCCTCCGTCCGGCACCTCGCCCTCGCCGCCGACAGCGCCGACAACGAAGTGATCGACCCCTACAAGCGCGGCCCCGAGGTGTACCGGCAGATGGAGGACGAACTGGCACCGGCCATCCTCACCATCCTCCGCTACGCCCGCCTCAACACGCCCAAATAACCCCGGCAGCCGCCGTCGTTCTTTTCCGTCTCAGCGGTGGTAGCGTCCGGTTATGGACAACCAGTCTGATCCCAAAGGGGCGGCTGCGGACCAACCGCCGCAGGGGAACTTCGCATGGATTCCCGCCTGGCTGCGCAGGCAGCCCACCTGGCTCAAAGCGGTCCTGGCCATGGTCCTGGTGATCGCCCTGGGCAGCACCGCCTACGCGTTCTCGCAGGTGGGACGCGGCGGCTCGCCCTCCCCCACCGCCAGCGGCGTCCCGACGACGGAAGGCGCCACCGCGGCGCCGACGACTGCCGCAGCGGCACCGGCCCCGACACCGACGCCCACGCCCACGCCGGAGCCGCCGCCTGTGGCCATGAACGTCCTCATCATGGGCAGCGACAGCCGCGGGGATCCCCGCGCAGAAGAGGCGCAGGCAGCCGCCGGAACGCCGGCCGACCAACGTTCCGACGTCCTCATGCTGATCCACATCCCCGCTGACCGGCAAAAGATCTACGGCATCTCCATCCTGCGCGACACGTGGGTGGACATCCCCGGCTATGGCGCGTCCAAGATAAACGCCGGCTTGGAACTGGGCGGCATCCCGCTAATGGTCAGGACCGTGGAAACACTGTTCAACACGCACATCGACGAAACCGTGATGCTGGGCTTTGGCGGGCTCTGGGCTGCCACCGACGCCCTGGGCGGGGTGGATGTGAACGTCGCTGTGCCCTTCACCTCAAGCATCGACTCCCGCCACTACTTCCCGGCCGGCATCAACCACCTCACCGGCGGACAGGCCCTGGAATTCGTCCGCGAGCGCTACGCCTTTGCCGACGGCGACTACCAGCGCGTCCGCAACCAGCAGACGTTCCTCAAAGCGGTGATCAGCAAGTTCATGAGCGCCGGCACGCTCACCAACCCGGCCACTGTCATGAACGTGGTCAATGCGGTGCGGCCGCACTGGACAATGAGCGCGGGCCTCACCCCCGAAGCCATGATGCGGCTGGGCTTCAGCCTGCGCGACGTGGGGCCTGAGGACGCCATCTTTTTCCGGCTGCCCGACGGCGGCTTCGGCACCAGCGCCGACGGTCAGTCGATCGTGCTCCAGAACCCCGCCGCGATAGGCGCCGTCTCCGCAGCCCTGGCCAACGGCACCCTTGCGGACTACGTGGCGGCCAACGGATTTGAGGGCGGTAACTGAGCGTTCACAATTGGGTCGCGGTGTTCCGCCCGGGCGTAAGCTAGGGGCAAATTACATGGGGGACTGATGGGGACGCAAGGGCGCTGCGTGGTGATCGAGGAGGACCCGGACATCCGGGGCCTCCTTTGTCTCGCCCTTTCCCGGGCCGGTTTCAATGTGAAAACCGAGTCGACCGGCGCTGCCGGCGTCCACGCCGTGGCTGAAGACGAGCACGTTGAGCTGGTGACCGTGGACGTGGCACTGCCGGACCTCCGCGGCAGCACGGTCCTGCACGCGTTGCGCGAAGTCTCCCGTGTGCCGATCCTGGTCATTTCCGCCCGCGCCGAACCGGTGGACCGGCTCACGGCCCTGGAATCGGGCGCAACCGCCTACCTGACCAAACCCTTCCGGCTGCGGGAACTGCAGGATTTGGTCCACACGCTGGCGCCGGCGAAGTAGGGCGTCTCTCGTAATTCTTCCTGGACCACTTCAGGCTCAAACCGTGGTGCGAACTCTCTAGCGCCAAGGTGTCCACGCGCTGCTGGCTTCCGGCCTTGAACGCCAGGTGATTCAGACCTGCTGAGGTGCGCTGGTGCTCGCGGCTACTCAGGTGGCTCGGAATCAACGTCCACGTCGCGAGTCTCCCACACACGCGCTTCGGCGGAATGGTAGGTCATGGCGCTTTGACTCGAAGCGGGGACCGCTCCGCTTCCTCAGCCGGCGTCCGATCTGTGGAGCGCGGAGAGCGCACGCCCACGATGAGCAGGTACAGGACCATCCAGATCTCTGCGATGGCGGGCACTATACCCAGGTAGCCGTGAATCTGCGCAGCGAGTCCGGGGAGCAGGAATGCCACGACCACGTCAACCAGGTAGCTGACCGTGGCGAGTACCAGCATGACGCCCAGTGTCTTGGGAAACAGCCGCGACCTGTACGCGAGATATCCCAACGGGGCCAGCCACAGGCCGAAGAAGACCTGCGCGGCAAGAACAGCGAAGTGCTGGATTTCCAGCAGGAGCAGCACGAGCGCGCTGGACCCCAAGGGCCCGAAAGCACCCGCATAGGAACTGTCCGTTGCGACCTGCATCGCCACGAACGTGAAGACGGCACTCATGGAGATGATGCCGGCGGCGACTATCACTGCCACCACCATGAGGCGGGCCGCGTGCTTGCCAACGTGCTTCAGCAACAGGTAGAGCGTCACCGCGGTAAGCAGGAAGAACACGGCATCCGTGAGGTGGGCGACGACGCCAAAGCGCATGAGCCCCTCGTTGGCCACCACGTTCGCGGACGTGGTGGCCGCGTCACCGGCGACATACAGGGAGGGATCGACGAAGCCCTCAGAAAAGCCTCCTGTGATGCCCACGACAAGGTAGAAGACACCCGCGATCGCTGCCAGTCGCTTGGGCGAGGCCGGCGCGGCCCCCGGGGGCTGCTCAGTAAATATTCCGTCTGGAGATTGCATGACGTTCCTTTCATGTGGAGAACGTGGACGTCGCCACGCCATGCGTACAATGTATATGCTGGCGCGTACAAAGTACACAGACGCAGTCAAAGGTATCTTTGACTCTCGACAGAACAGAGGAGTGCCAATGTCCACGACGGCGATGAAGCATGAGGATCCCCGCCCGGCCCTTAGCAGGCAGCGTGTGGTGCATGCGGCAATTCAGCATGCAGATTCAGCCGGGCTAGATGCACTGACCATGCGGCAGGTCGCCGGGATGCTGCAGGTCGCTCCCATGGCCTTGTACCGCCACATCTCAAATAGGGACGACCTCATCGATGCGATGATCGATGTTCTGTTCAGCGAAATCCCCCTTCCCCTAGGCAGTGCGCACTGGAAAACAGCAATGCGGGACCGGGCACTGTCGCTTCGCGATGTCCTCGCGCGCCACCGCTGGGCCATCGGCCTGATGGAATCCCGGAGACGTCCCGGGCCGAGCAACCTGCGCCATCACGACGCGGTCATCGGCAAGCTACGCTCAGCAGGCTTCGACATCGCGATGGTGGCCCACGCCTACTCACTCCTCGACGGTTACATCTACGGATACGCCCTGACGAAGATGAACATCCCATTCGAAACCACAGACGAAATGGCTGCGATGGCCCAGGACATGTTCGAGCCGTTCCCCGCCAACGACTATCCGAACCTGGCAGAGTTCGTCACGGACCACGTCATGAAGCCCGGCTACGACTACGGAGAGGAATTCGAGTACGGACTCGACCTGATCCTGAGCGGACTGGAAGAGGCACTCGCCGGCCAGTGACAAGGCCTGCACTCTTGCGGATGGCCCCCTCCGGCGTGGGCCGAGGACACGATATGTCGTTGACTCTGCGCCACCCGGCTGGGTATGCAGAAAGGCTCCTCTGGTCCGACGCGATGAACGTCGCTCACAAGAGGCCTTTGATGCCTACGTTTCCTGGAGGCAGTCACCAGAAGGCGCCACACGACTCGGGCCATCCGCCAGCTGATGGCGGACTAGGGACCCTCGTGCCGCCAGGCGTCAGACGGCACCGCCGATCCCCGGCCCGCCGCCGGAGTACGCTGAGCCCTGAATCGTCGGATCAAGCGCGGAGGCCGGCTACACCATGGATCAAGGCACCAAAGAGAACCCCTGGACCCTGGTGACGGCACCGGGCACCTCCGAGTACTCCATGTGCCGCGACGAAGCCGCGGACCCGCCGGCCCTGGTCTGGCAGGTGGGATCCACCACGCTCAAGTACCACCTGCAGGCGATTGAGGACCTACACAGGTGGCTGATGGAGCAGGGTGACTGGGTGCCGCTTGGCGCCGCTGACGAAGGCAAGCCCGCCGCCGAGGGGACAGTGGAAGCCTGGGGCCGGGATCCGGGGAACCCGGTGGGCGGATGGTACGGACTGCGCAAGGGCTACCGCGGCCGCTTCGGCATGTACCTGCCTCCGCTGCTCGAAGCGCCGGGACTGGCCGAACTGACCCACGGGAAGCGGAACAACAGCGTCCGCGCAGTGTCCGGGCCCGCGGCTTAGGCGGGGCGGGCCTTAGGCGAGCCGGGCCTTGGGCGAGCAGGGCCTTTAGGCGGTCCGACCGCCTAAGCGGGATGGCCGCCGTCGTCCGTCTTGCCCTCTGCCCTGCCGTTAGCCGCCGCCTATGCGGCGAGGCTCATGGCCCGGCTCCTCGCCCCGGTTCCCAGCTCCGCACCGGCCGGTGCGGGCGCCAGGACGCTGATGTTGCATTCCGACTGCAGCGGGTCAATCGACGCCGGGAGGTGGTGCGATTCCGAACATGCCTGCAGCTGCTCCATTGCAGCTGGTTCAACACGTGCGTGGCTGACATCCACCACGAGGTGGAGTCCTTCTTTCAGATGATTGGCCCTCTTCACAACCACATACAGCGCCTGGAGGCTTTGAGCCGTCACATGGCCCTGGGCTGCTACTTCTGCCTGTCCACAATCGAGGTCGAGCCGGACTAATACCTTGAGCTTGTCGTTCAAGTGGTTCCCCTATTCCTGCATGGCCGCGACGCTGCGACCTCGTTCAGCTTATGGAGCGAATGTGACCTACGCAACACTTTGCGTCACATGCGGGCCGGGTGGCGTTATGAACGGCGCGGACTGTTGAACCGGGCTGCGCCGTGGGGTAATGGGCTCGCGGCTCCGGCACTGAGCCGTGGGCCGAGCCGTGGGCTGTGGCAATTCACGTGAGCTAAGGGCCGGCGGCGCCTGGGGAAGCCTCGGTCTCAGAAGGCTTGTCACCGCCGGCCCAGCTCAACGTGATCCGGAACATTGTCCGGGCCAAGTATCGATCTGGCGGGACTTCCCGGGGGACCGGGCCGTCCGCCGACCGACTCCTAAAGACTATTTTGAGGCTGCAGTCTGTGCGTGAGTGGCGGCTACTCGTCTTTAAGTTGCTGAAGTGAGGCCGTGTGCAGGGCGCTACGCAGGTCAAAAGCGGACCACTCTATACCCCGGTAGCGAACGCGTGTGCCCGCGGCGGAATAGCTTTATATATTGAGTCCATGACCCAGACTCCAGCGCAGCACCCAGCCGACAACGCCCCTGCGGCCGCCGCCCCCGTAGCCAGGAAGGTTCCCTTCGGACGGACCCACCACGGCGACACGTTCGTGGACAACTACGAATGGCTGCGCGCCAAGGAATCCGCGGAAGTGGTGGAGCACCTCAGGGCCGAAAACGCCTACCAGGAAGCGGTCACGGCCCACCAGGAACCGCTCCGCGAAGCGATCTTCCAGGAAATCAAGGGGCGCACCCAGGAGACAGATTTGTCTGTCCCGAACCGCAAGGACGGCTGGTGGTACTACACCCGCTCCGTCGAGGGCAAGGAATACGGCATCCAGTGCCGCGTCGAGGCACAGGACACCGGAGACCCGGTGGCGGACTGGACGCCCCCGGCGGTGGAGGCCGGCGTCGAACTTTCCGGTGAAGAAGTCCTGCTGGACTGCAACGTGGAAGCCGAAGGCCAGCCGTTCTTCTCCATCGGCGGCACCGCCGTGACCGTGGACGGCAACCTCTACGCCTACGCCGTGGACAACGCCGGCGACGAGCGCTTCACCCTGCGCTTCAAGGACCTGCGCACCGGGCAGATGCTGCCGGACGTCATCGAGAACATCTTCTACGGCGTCTCCTTCTCCCCCGACGGCACGCGCCTGTTCTACACCGTGGTGGACGACGCCTGGCGCCCCTACCAGGTGAAGTCCCACGTGCTGGGCACGCCGGTCACCGAGGACGAGGTGATTTACCAGGAGGACGACGTCGCCATGTGGCTGGGCTTTGAGCTCGCCTCCGACCGTCGCCACCTGGTGCTGAGCATCGGCTGCTCGGAGTACAGCGAGACGCGGCTGCTCCGCTTTGACGATTACGACGCCGGGCTCTCCACCGTGGTTTCCCGCGACGAACGGGTCCTCTACGAGGCGGAACCGTTCCTGCTGGCTGGTCCGGACGGACAAAAAACAGAGAAGATCCTGGTGACGCACAACCGGAACGCCATCAACTCCATGGTGTCGCTGGTGGACCCGGCCGAGCTCGCCAAGCCGCTGGCCGAGCAGGACTGGACCACCGTCGTCGGACATTCCGACGACGTGCGCGTCAACGGCGCGGGGGTCACCTCCACGCACCTGATTGTGTCCGTCCGCAAGGACACGATCGAGCGCGTCCAGGTGCTGCCGCTGGCCGGCCTGGGCACCCCCGCGCAGGGCGAGCCCGTGGAGCCGGCGTTCGACGAGGAGCTGTACACGGCAGGCGTGGCCGGGTCCGACTACGAGGCGCCCGTGATCCGGATGGGCTACACGTCCTACTTCACGCCGTCGCGCGTGTACGACTTTGTGCTGCCCACTGCTTCGCAGCCGGCCGGTGAGCTGCTGCTCCGCAAGGAAAGCCCGGTGCTGGGCGGCTACTCCCCCGCCGATTACGTGGCCACCCGCGAATGGGCGACGGCGGCCGACGGCACCAAGATCCCGCTCTCCGTGCTGCGGCACGCGTCGGTTTCCCGCGATTCCTCTGCGGCCGGACTTGTGTACGGGTACGGCTCCTACGAGCTGAGCATGGACCCGGGCTTCGGCATCCCGCGGCTGTCGCTGCTGGACCGCGGGATCGTGTTTGTGATTGCGCACATCCGCGGTGGCGGCGAGCTGGGCCGGCACTGGTACGAGGAAGGCAAGAAGCTCCAGAAGAAGAACACCTTCACGGACTTCATCGCGGCCACCGACTGGCTGGCCGGCTCCGGCTGGGTTGATCCGGCGAGGATCGCCGCCATGGGCGGCTCCGCCGGCGGTCTGCTCATGGGCGCCGTGGCCAACCTGGCGCCGGAAAAGTACGCGGCGATCGTGGCAGCCGTGCCGTTCGTGGACGCGCTCACCACCATCCTGGACCCGGAGCTGCCCCTGTCCGCCCTGGAATGGGAGGAATGGGGCAACCCGATCACGGATCCCGAGGTGTATGCATACATGAAGTCCTACACCCCGTACGAGAACGTGCACTCAGTGGCGTACCCGAAGATCGCCGCTGTGACCTCGTTCAACGACACCCGTGTGCTCTACGTGGAGCCGGCCAAGTGGGTGCAGGCGCTGCGTTCGGTGTCCATGGGTGCGGAGCCGATCGTGATGAAGATCGAGATGGACGGCGGCCACGGCGGAGCGTCCGGCCGGTACGTCCAGTGGCGCGAACGTGCCTGGGACTACGCGTTCGTGGCCGATTCCGTGGGCGCGGTGGAGCTGCTTCCGGGGGCGGGGCTGCAGTAGCTTCTTGGCCGCTCCAACCGCGTCGATTGCTCCGCGCCGCGGTTGGTCCGTGCCGCGGTTGGTCCGTGCCGCGGTGGAGCTGCTTCCGGGGGCGGGGCTGAAGTAGGTTCTTGGCCGCTCCAACCGCGTCGATTGCTCCGCGCCGCGATTGCTCCGCGCCGCGGTTGGTCCGTGCCGCGGTTGGTCCGTGCCGCGGGCCGAGTTCCTGGGCTAGTCCGCGGATCCTGTCCCTGAAGGTTCGGATCCGCGGACAAGCTTAGGAATCCAGCCAGACGGCATCGTCGTGGCCTGATCCGGATTCCGCGCGGCGGCTAAATTGTCGGTGCCTGCTGTCATGCTGAGAGTGTGGAAAACAGAGCAGCTGTGGAAGTGTTGGAGGCCATTAGTGCTTCCGCTGCCGCGCTGGCTGCTGTTCTCCGCCGCGGGACCCGAAACCCGGAGACGGCCGGCGCGGGCCTGGCCGGTTCCTACCCGGCGCCGGACGCGGCAGATCCTCCGTTAAGGGACGATGTGGATCCTTGGCGGGATGGGGCGGATCCTTTGCGGGAGCGGGCGGACGCATACCTGGACGGCCTAGTTCAGGCCGCGGAGATGGAGGCCCGGTTCTCTGCCGTGAAAGTGCACCTCGCGGCCGGATATGCCACCACCGCCGAAGCTTTGGCACCGCCGGCCTCGTCGCCCCAGGAACACACCGCACAGGAAATGTCGGTGACCGCCGAGGTCGCGTGTGCCCTGGCCGTCAGCGAACGCAGCGCCGGTGCCTTGATCTCCGAAGCCCTGGCCCTGACCACCGGGCTGCCGCTGACGCTGGCCGCGCTGCAGTCCGGGACGGTGTCCTGGCAGCACGCACGCATTCTGTGTGATGAAACCACGGGACTGGAACCCTCGGCGGCGGCGGCGCTGGAAGCACATTTCCTGGACCCGGATGCCCAGAACCCGGCGCGGGGCTGCCCGGTCGGGAACCTGACATCGGCGAGGTTCCGGGCAAAGGCCCGCTCCTGGCGGGAACGCCACCACCCGGTCAGCATGGAAACCCGCCACCACCGCAGCGCCGCCGACCGGCGGGTGGAGTACGTCCCGGACCGGGACGGCATGGCCTGGCTCTCCGCTTACCTCCCCGCAGACACAGCGGCCGGGATCTGGGACCGCACCACCACAGCGGCACGCATCCTGCAGGGCCCATCCGAACCCCGTACCCTCACCCAGCTCCGCGCTGACGTCGCCGCTGCCTGGCTGCTCACTGCAGGAAGCCGGGTCCACGGGGCTGACGGCGTGCCTGCGGGTTCCTGGCGGGCCGGTGATGTCCCGTCGCCGGCGGCGCAGGTCCTGGTTACTGTTCCGGTGTTCTCGCTGCTCGGCCTGACCGGGGAACCGGCTGTCCTGGACGGGTACGGGCCGATCCCGCCGTCCATGGCCCGGCGGCTCGTCGCGGACGGCGCATCCTCGTTCCTGCGCGTCCTGACCGACCCACGCAGTGGCGCGCCACTGGAGATCGGACGCTCCAGCTACCGGATCCCGAAAGCAATGCGGCAATGGCTGCGGCTCCGCGACGGACGCTGCCCCTTCCCCGGCTGCAATAACCACTCCCTGGACACCGACGCCGATCACCTCCTCGCCTGGTCCGACGGCGGCGGAACCGGAATCAGCAACCTCGGCCAACCCTGTCGCAGGCACCACCGCCTGAAACACACCACCGCATGGAGGCCCGAAGGCGCCACCGCCCACGAACCACCCGGTTGGACCTCACCGACCGGACGCCACTACCCCAGCGAACAACCCGACTGGGAACTGCCACAGTGGCCGTCTTTGGACCTGCAGGAGAGAGCGAACCGGCAGGACTGGGAGGACTGGGAGACGGCGGACTCGCTCCGGTCACCGGACTTTCTGGACGCGCCGGAGCAGCCGGCCGGGGAGGACTGGCAGGACCGGGAGACGCCGGACTGGCACGAGCCGCCTGATTGGCCAGTCGCACCGGAGCCGCCTTGCAGCCTCGACCGCCTCGGTATCCACGATGTCGACGGCATCGAAGGCCTGGGGCCGCCACGTCCCGCGGATCCCTTCCCTGACTGGGCACATTTCATGGCCGCCTAGGATATTCTGCCCCAGGGCCGATGCTGCTGCTATGAATGCCCGCTGTTGGGGTGCCTGACGGCGCCACAGTTTCCGCGCGTCCCAGGAGCCTGCTGAATTCAAGTAGCTGTTGGCTGAATCGTGCCGAAGCTCATGCCGCTCCCTAGGTGCACCCCAGCCCAAGAGGTGCCGGAGAGCCCCAGCCTTGTTATAACAGTGGCGCTTTGAGCAGAAACCGGTGACGACCAAGAATCGTAGCTGTCGCGGCGCCGTCGTGGGTGTTCCCGTTCGACAAGCCGGCCGCCCCTGAGGAGGACGGCAACCAGGCCCTCGCCGTGAACACCGAAGACGGCTCCGTGGTGTACGACGTCGCGTTCGCGCTGGTGTGGGCCGAGGACGGCGAACCCGTGGACACCACCAACGGGGCCTACGCCTTCGCGAACTGCGCCGACTGCGCCGCGGTGGCCGTCGGTTTCCAGGTGGTGCTGATCGTGGGGCAGGCGGACGTGATTGTGCCGGAGAACGTGTCCGCCGCCGCGAACTACAACTGCATCCGCTGCCTCACGTATGCGCTGGCCAGCCAACTGGTGGTCACGCTGGACGGGCCACTGAGTGATGAAAACATGGCCAGGCTGAACGTACTGTGGGCCGAGATCGCAGAGTACGGACGGAACCTGCAGGACGTTCCGCTGTCCGAAATCAAGGGGCGCCTGAACTCGTTCAAGGAGCAGATTATGGAGATCGTCCGGAGCGACCCCAGCGCCACCAAGGGCGCCGGCACGCCTGCGTCCTCCTCGGCAACAACCACGCCGGCGGGCGGATCGGCACCCGCTTCAACCCCGCCCCCTTCGCCCGGAGCCGCCGGGACCACCGGCCCGTCAGCACTGGCGTCCGGAAGCACGACGGCGGAACCGGCTCCCGCGGCCCCCGTCACCGGCGGCGCGGCAACGGACAGCCCCGCTGAACCTCCAGGGTCCACTACGGAGCCGACGCTTGCTCCCACTGAACCAGTCCCGGTCACCCCGAGGCCCACCACGACCGGCGGCTGAGTCGGCCCCGGTGGCCGACTATTGCGAAACCGGAGTCGGCCGGCGGGTTTACCGATCGGCCTAGACTGTGACCGGGGCGTCTTTCTGGCGTTTTTCGGATTTTCCCGCGATCGCTGCCGCGACGCTTCGGCCGGCGATGACCAGGACGAAGGCTGTTGCCAGGGCAAGGACGGTCCAGGAATAGATTTCCCGGCCCGGAAAGTTCGACGCGGCGAACCAGCGGACGGCGTAGTTTGCCGTGGTGGCGACGGGGAAGGTGAAGACCCAAAACAGGGGGCTGAAGGCCAGCTTGCGGTATTCCCCGATGAGCAGAAGCTGCATCAGCAGCATGATGATCAGCACGCCGGTGAGGCCAAGCTGCAGCGCTCCGATGGGCCCGGGGTGGGAAACCAGCCAGGCGACACTCGCTGTGGCCGGCGCGGCAAGATAGGCCGACAGTCCGGTGCGGGCTGCCGGGGGCAGCTCGCCGGCCGTCATCAGCCGCACGGTGACGACGGTTCCCACGACCAACCAGAAGAACGCGCCGATGCCGAACGCGGCCAGCGCCGCATCGTGGGCGTGCACGCTGGAGAACCCGATGCTGGCGACGAAGGACCCGGCCACGACGGGCAGGAAGTAGCCCGGATGAATGGACTGCATTGATACTCCGCCGGTGAGCCAGTGAGCCAAGAGTTGGGTGGCGACGACGGTGAGGGCGGCGATGAAGCCTATGCACACCCACGTGCCTAACACGGGAAGGTATTCGCTGTAGTGGGCTGAGAGCAGGATCCCACGAGCGGAATGAATGACGCAAAAGGGCCGGCAAACTGGTGCGTGAGATCGGCCCGGAAGGCTCCCTTTTGTCGCAGGCCCCGCAGCAGATAGATGGTGGTCAGGACGAGCCAGATGGCACTGGCCGCCCCGTAGAGGACTTCCTCCGGCCAGGACGGCGCCCCGAGCGTGGCCCGTGCAGCGGACCATCCGGCGCCCAGTCCGGCCAGGCCCAGCGGAACACCGAACAGGCTCAATGGCAGCATGCCCGAAGGGGCAGCGGGAGGGGTGGCGGTGGGCGATGGGACGCGCGCTCCGGCCATTGCCGGCTCAGTCCTGAAGTCAATAACAGTCATTCCGTACTCCTCGAAGTTCGCTGTGCGGCGAGCTGCAGTGGTTGATTCGTTCCGGTGTCGGCGCGTAGTATCAAAGTACAAGCTTTCTTAAAGAAAGTAAATAAGCTTGCTTTAAGCAAGTCAAACCGTCCTTTGAAGGGAACCCTGATGCCGCTCCGTACCAGCTGGTCAGAAGACAATTGCCCCATTGCCCGGGCCGCTGACGTCCTGGGTGATCCCTGGTCTCTGCTGGTCCTGCGGGAGGTCTTCATGGGCAACAACCGGTTCGACGGCATGAAGAAGGAGCTCCGGGTCGCTGACAACGTCCTCAGCGAACGCCTCCGGCGTCTGGTTGGGGCGGGGCTTCTGATCGCCGAGCCCTACAGCGCGGGAAAGCGCCCCCGGAACGAGTACCTCCTCACCGCAGCCGGAACCGACGCACTGCCCGTGCTGCACGCATTAACGGTGTGGGCGCAGAAACACACAGGGTCTCCGAGCGGAAAATCCTTGCGCATTATTTGCACGACCTGCGGGACGGAGTCCGCCTCCGGTGCCTGGTGCCAAACATGCGGGGCTGAACTCACGGCGGCAACCACCGCATGGGATCACCCGAAATCCAGCGAAAATCTCATCGAGCTCGCCAAAGCCGGCACCAGCCATAGTCCCGCGACTGACGCCTGACTGCATGATCTGACGCGCGCGGGAGAATCCTAAAGGTCCGCGCGTTGGTGTCCGGCCATGGAACTGTCGCCCTAGCGTTGCTCATTCGCTAAAGCTGTGAAAACCCAAGTACGAGCGAGATCCAGAAGCCTGGCGAGAACCAGCTCCGCTCTAACCTGTGCTCCGCCGGGAAGAACGCGGCTGTCAGCGCCGGTCACGGCTTCCTCAACAAACATGGCCTGTCGGAGCTCACGTTCGGGGACAAGGGCTCGCCAAGCTGGGTTGCATCCGGCTGTCACGAGCCCTCCGCCGAAGACGCGCGCAGGCGCATCCTCGCCTTCTTCCGGGAACACCTGAACCCGGAGCCCGAGGGGGAAGCGCGATGACACACCGTACACCGAGGGGAGCGCTGCTGGCAGCGGGTGAAGTGCAGGGACCCTACCCGGGCGCCGAGCTGGATCCGGACAGCACCCGAAGCGCGACCACGGCCGTGACGATGCGCCCTCTTCCCGGGTGTGGCCCTGGCTGGTGCAGATGGGAACCGATCGCGCCGGCTGGTACAGCTGGGACCGTCTCGATAACTTCCGGCGCCGCAGCGCTGAAAGCGTCCCTTCCGAGTGTCAGGAAATCGCCGTTGGGGGCCATCTGGCGGCGAACCCCGATAGCAGCGAGTGGTGGGAGGTCGAGGCGCTTGCGGCGGCCCCGGTCCAGCTCAGACCCAGTCGCCGCCTTGCGGCCGGCATCTGGGTCTGGGTCCGCTTAGCGAGTAGATTGTTCACATCCGCCGACCTTTGAAAGCCCCGCGGATCAGCGAAACGAGCACGAGGACAAGGATCCGGATGAGCCGGCCGTACCGCATCGACACTCATCAGCACATCGTTCCGCCGGGCTATGCGGGCTGGATGCACGAAAAGGGCATCCGCCCCGGCGGCGTGGGCCTGCCCTCGTGGTCGGAGCGCGCAGCGTTGAAGTTCATGGACAGGCACGACGTGCAGACCGGCATCCTTTCCCTGTCCACTCCCGGTGTGTACTTCGGGGACGCGGTGGAGGCGCGCCGCCGGGCCCGGGAGGTCAACGAGTACAGTGCGGAAGTGGTGGCCGCTCGGCCAGAGCGGTTCGGGTTCTTCGCGACCCTCACGCTGCCGGACGTGGAAGGTGCCCTGGCGGAGGCCCAATACGCCCTGGACACCCTGCTCGCGGACGGGATCGTGCTACTGGCTAATAACGACGGCCGCTACCTCGGAGACCCGGGCTTTGGGCCTCTGCTGGAGTTCCTGCACCACCGCCGGGCCGTCGTGTTCATCCACCCCGGTGAACTGCCCGCTCCGGGGGTGCCGGGCATACCCGCCTTCGCCGCAGATTTCTTGCTCGACACCACCCGCACAGCTCTCAGCCTGATCCTGTCCGGTGCGATGGAGAAGTACTCGGGAATTAAGTTCATCCTGGCCCACGCGGGCGGCTTCGTGCCCTACATCGCCTTCAGGATCCTGCTGACTATGCTCAACGAAAAGGACCTGGCCCTCAGCGCGCTCGCGGCGCTGACAGACAAGAACCAGTCCGTCCTGCGGAGGTTTTACTACGACGTAGCACTGTCCGCCAGCCCGGCGGCGCTGCCCAGCCTGCTCGAGGTAGCTGACCCTGGCCGCATCACATACGGCACTGACTTCCCGTTCGCCCCATCGGCGGCAATCGATTTCCTGAACATGCAGTACGAGAATTACCCTCTGGACCCCTTCCTGCGCGCGGCGATAGACCGCGGCAATTCCGAGGCGCTGTTTCCCCGCCTGAGGCCTGATCAAGGCTAAATCGAGCTCAGCAATAGGCGGTGTATAAATCCCGTCCCGATTCCCAGTACTCAACACGTCGTGGGCCGAGTACACCTGATATGCCGGGAGGGGACCGGAGCCGGATAGGCGCCGAGGGTGCTGCCGGTGAATCGGGTCCCGTCACCGACCTCCACGGCTGGGCAAAGCGGCGTGAGCCTCCGCACCCTGTCCCTGCGATGGGCGCTCATATAGCCACGACAGGCCCGATCACCGGGACCGGGCAGTCCATTCGTCGCGGAGCATGGCGTAGACGACTTCGGTGGCCCATTCGCCCTTGTACCGCCACTTGTCCACGTGCTTCGCCTCGAGCCGCATGCCAAGCCGCTCACAGATGGCCGCCGATGCCGTGTTCAGCGCATCGAGCTTGGCGTCGATCCGGTGATAGTCCAGGCCCTCGAACCCGAGCTTCAGCACAGCTTCCGCAGCCTCGGTGGCGTAGCCGTGGCCCCGTGCACCCGGAGCTAGGCTCCAGCCCACTTCGCCCTGCCCGTGGCCGGGAAGCCACTTGAGCACCACCTCGCCGATCACGCCTGGCGAGTCCGCTGCTTCGATCGCCAGCGCCACCCAGTCGCCTTCGCTCTCGAACACGAAGTTGGCGTATTTGCCTACCCGTTCCATGCACTGCGTGTAGCTCTTGGCATCGCCGGGCAGGAACCGGGCGGTCTCCGGCAGCGAGTGGTAGGCATGGAAGGCATCGAGGTCTGCGGCTTCAAAGCGCCGTAGGATGAGCCGCTCGGTGCGGATGGGCAGGGTGATGTTCGGCATGGTTTGAGGGTACCTCCTGCGATTCGCCGGGCTGGCCGGCTGGATCTCTCCCAGGGCGCAGGGCCGGCCACGCCTTAGTGCATTACTTCTTCACAACGTGGAACCCATTGACGGGCTTAAGGAGCGCCATCATGACGGCCGTCGCTTCCATTGCACTGAACACCGGCAATAGGACAACCTGGACTGCGGTCCACGCGCTTCGAGCGAGCCAGCCCGTGATCCCGTGCTCGTCGAGATTCGCCTTCAACCCCGTGAGGTACAGGGTCACAAAGGAAGCGAAGGAGAAGTTGGCCAGGGCCCGCACCCATGGCTGAATCTCGAAGCCGTAGAAGAAGTGACAGATGGTGTACAACACTGCGAACGGAGCGAGCGTCCAGAGCAAGGTGTTGGCGCCGATGGCCAGGCGCCACCTCAGCTTCACGGGTGCGTGGATCGCAACCTTCATCAGGCCCTGGTACCAGCGCCGCCGCTGCCTGAGGAAGTCACCGACGCTTTGTGTTGACTGCTCTTCAAGGTACCCGTCAACCCACCTCGCCCGCCCGCCTGCTTCCATGAGTTTGAGGGCCCAGAAGGCATCCTCGGTGATGGAACCGTGGGGTCCAAAATCGAATCCGACGGACTTCTCAACATCGTTGCGGACCACTATGTAGCTGCCGTGCAGGCCAAAGACCGTCCGGCCCAGCTTGTGCTGGAAGTGGAAGCGGGCAAAGTCGTCGCCGGTGCGCACATTGTCCGCCAGGGTCAGGAACGGGTGCTTCTTCCAGTCCCGGTGGTAGAGGAGGGCTCCTTGGCCCGCGCGCAGCCGGCCGCTTTCCTCTTCTTCCCGGATCATCTGGGCTATGCCCTTAATGCCGGAGGACGTGGGTTGCGTTTCCTCGTCGAGGTGAACCAGCCAGGCGTCGTCCGGGATGCGGGAATTCTCGAGGGCGAACTGCAGTGCGCGGGCTTTGTAGAGCGAAGTATTTGCTGTTGCGTAGTTTCGGGGGATGACCAGGTACCTGATGTCATCGCCCCGTGGAAGATCACCAACCCCGGGGTTATCCTCGATGACGATTTCAACGAGGTAGCGGAAGAGCGGGGTTCTTTCCATTTCGGTAACGCATCTCCGGATGGTACTGGCCACCGCCTCCCGGTTGGTGCCGCGGGTGACTATGCGGAACACCACCAGCTGACTGATTGGCGCCACCGCATCCAGGTGGGTCGGGTGGCGGAACGACAGTGCCCCCAACAGTCCCAGCAACCCGGGGATGACGGCGCCGAGCCATACAACACTGGCGGAGCCCCACAGGCTGTCTGCGAAGGACACAGGTTTCACCGCCACCGGCCACAGGAAATCCTGGAGCAAGTAGAGGCCAACCATCGCCAGGGTCATGCACAGGACAATCCTGGTGCGGTGCCCGGTGATGAATCCCAGGCTCCAGTCGCGGACAGGCTCAAGGACCTTCCCCGGACGGTCAAAATGGAACTTCGTTCGGAATCCAGGCCCTCCCGCGATCCGCGGGGCTGAAATCCCCTCTTCGAGTGTTGACATGGTTCTTCCTTCAGCTGGCTGGTTTTGGACCGGCGGGGCGCCGGCGGAGTTCTGGTGTTTTGCGCCTGCCAGCCCGTTTTTGGGCAGGACAAATCAGCACGGCGTGATGCCGGGGCATGGCGGTATCACGCCGGGGTAATCGGGAGGTGGCTAATCAGGCCTTGAAGGCGTTTAGCCGCGGAGTATCGGCACGGCCGTCCACCATGGGCGGTACCTGTAGAGGCTTAGCCAGCGCTGCGCCCACGTTGAAGTGAGCCAGGCTCCCGGATGCCTGCCCGGCGGTGCGGGGCGGGGCGGGGACATTCTGATACGCAAAGAGCAAGACACGGTGAGACCCCCTATGGTTCCGCGTCGCCGACCAGCATTGACGGTTAAGAAACGACGGCGGGCCCCCTCAGTTGGGACCGCCGTCGCGTGAACGAAACCGCTTGCTTCGAGCGTAGGGACAGAGGCGGGGCAGGGGCCAGCGTGAGCGCTACCCGACATTTCTTGGCAGGAACACTGTTAAATGGGGCGGGAATACTCGCTTAGATGGGGCGGACTACTTGCTTCGGCCCAGGCTCAACCACCGACGACGGCGGCAGTCGCCTCCGCGATGGCGCGCTCCTCATCGGTGGGCACCACCAGCACAGGGATCAGCGACTCCGGCGTCGAGATCACGCGCGGTTCCTTTGACCGCTGACTGTTCAGCCCGGCGTCGAGCACTATGCCCAGCGCTCCCAGCTTCTCCCCCACCAGCGTGCGGAACTGGTGCGAGTTCTCGCCGATGCCGGCGGTGAACACCAGGGCCTTCGCCCCGCCGACTGCCACGTGGTAGCCGCCGATGTACTTGGCCAGCCGGTAGGACGCGACGGCGAGCGCCGTGGCCGCGCGGGCGTCGCCGGCTTCCGCGGCTTCCACCACGGACCGCATATCGTTGTTGCCGGCCAGGCCTTTGAGCCCGGATTCGCGGTTGAGCAGGGAGTCGATGTCCTCGGTGGACCAGCCGGCCCGGCCCAGGAACACCAGGATGGACGGGTCCAGGTCGCCCGATCGCGTGCCCATCACCAGGCCTTCCAGCGGCGTGAAGCCCATGGATGTGTCCACCGACTTTCCGCCGCGGATGGCCGTGACAGAGGCGCCGTTCCCGAGGTGGGCGATCACGCCGTCGAACTCTTCGAGCGGAAGGTCCAGCAGCGCGGCAGCCTGGTGCGCCACGTACTCGTGCGAGGTGCCGTGGAAACCGTAGCGGCGGATGCCGTGGTTGGTGTAAAGGGAGTCCGGCACCGCATAGCGCCAGGCGTGTTCGGGCAGCGTGCGGTGGAAGGCGGTATCGAACACGGCAACCTGCGGCATGTCCGGCCACTTTTTGGCGATGGCGCGGATGCCCAGCACGTTGGCCGGGTTGTGCAGCGGCGCCAGGGGGTTGAGCCGTTCGATGGCCCGGGTGATCTCGTTATCGATCAGCACGGGCTCGCCGAAGCGTTCGCCGCCGTGCACCACGCGGTGCCCCACGGCGTCCAGCTTCCGGTCCCCCAGCACCTCGTGGATTGCCGCGTCCACCTGCTCCAGCGCCGCCGCGTGGTCACGCGGGCCTTCGATCTCGCCGTCGCCTTCCCCGCCGTTGCCCATGCCGATCTTCTCGATCAGCCCCTCGGTGAGGACACTGTGGGACTCAACGTCGCGCACCTGGAACTTGAGCGAGGATGAACCGGAGTTGATGACGAGCACGAGCATGCGGGGACTCCTAAGCCTTGGCTTCTGCGGTGTTCGGTGGAAGTTCGATCGTAGCGTCATTGCGAAAGGCGGGGCGGGAGCCTAGAGTCGGCGGACCAGTCGGACAACGCACGGAGGATCCATCAATGACGAACGACGCCACCGAACCGGACAGCACCAGCTCCGGCACCAAGGACCCTACAGGGATTGAAGGGGCAAACCCGGCCCTGGACGACACAGGAAAGCCCAAGACCGCCGAGGTAGGCGAACCTGCCGAGCAGCCCGAGGATCCGCAGAACCTGGACCTCACCCCGGAGGGGCTGGCCGACGAGCCCGCCAAGCAGGAGGATGCCGACAGCCCTGCCGAGCCGGAAAACAGCTGACGGGCCATCAGCTGACAAGCTCCGCGCGCCACCGGCTCCGCCAGCGCGCGGGCTGACGGGCCATCACGCTCCGGACTGGGCCTGGACGGCGGTGATGGCCACCGTGTTCACGATGTCCTCCACCGTGCACCCGCGGGAGAGGTCATTGACCGGCTTGCGCAGGCCCTGCAGGACAGGCCCGACGGCTACGGCCCCGGAGGTCTGCTGCACCGCCTTGTAGGTGTTGTTGCCGGTGTTCAGGTCCGGGAAGATGAACACCGTGGCCTGCCCGGCGACGGATGAGCCCGGCATCTTGGAGGCTGCGATCGAGGCGTCCACGGCGGCGTCGTACTGGATGGGGCCTTCCACAGGCAGGTCCGGACGGCGACTCTTGACCAGTTCGGTGGCCTGCCGCACCTTCTCCACCGCCTCGCCCGAACCGGAACCGCCGCTGGAGTAGGACAGCATGGCCACCCGCGGCTCGACGCCGAACTGGACCGATGTGTCCGCCGAGGCCAGTGCGATGTCCGCCAGCTGTTCGGCATTCGGGTCCGGGTTCACGGCGCAGTCGCCATAGACCAGGACCCGGTCCGGCATGAGCATCAGGAACACCGAGGAGACGATCTTCACGCCGTCCCGGGTTTTCACGAACTCCAGCGCCGGCCGGATGGTGTGTGCCGTGGTGTGGGCGGCGCCGGACACCATGCCGTCCACCACGCCCAGCTGCACCATCATGGTGCCGAAGTAGCTGCCGTCCAGCATCAGCTCCAACGCCTTGGGCAGGTCCACGCCCTTGTGCGCGCGGAGTTCAGCGTACTTTTCGGCGAACTGCTGGCGCAGCTCCGAAGTGGCGGGATCCACGATGTTGATGCCGGCCAGGTCGATGCCGCGGCTGGCCGCGAGCTCCCTGACATCCGATTCGCGCCCCAGCAGGGTGAGGTCGCAGACGTCGCGCCGGTGCAGGATCTCGGCCGCCCGGAGAATGCGGACGTCGTTTCCCTCCGGCAGGACGATGTGCCGCCGCTGGGCGCGCGCCCGCTCGATGAGGTCGTGCAGGAAGCGCAGGGGCGTCATGCGTTCGGCACGGGGCAGGTGCAGGCGTTCCAGCATCTCCGCCTCATCCACCCGCCTGGCCCACAGGCCGAGGGCCGATGCCACCTTCCTGCGGTGCCCGCTCCAGATCTCGCTGCGGACCTCGGAAACCCGGCGGGCCGTGGTGTACGTGTCGTCGGTCGTGGCGAACACCGGGAACGGGGCGGACGCCAGCAGCGGGTAGATGTTCGCGTCCGGGGCCAGGCCGCCGGTGAGGATCAGCGCGGACGGCACCGGGAACTCGGGCGAGAACGACGACGCCAGGCAGGCCACCATCACGTCCGCCCGGTCACCCGGCACGATCACCAGCGCGCCGTCGTCGAGCACGTTCAGGAAGTTGCCCACATTCATGGCGGCGACCTTGACGTCCCGGACGTCCCGCTCCATGTCCGCGCGGCCGGCGATCTGGCGGATGCCCAGCGCGGTGGCCACCTCGCCGGTGGTGGGGCGGGCGATGTCCTCCAGCTCCGGGAAAATGTACACCGGCCGGCCGGACGCGCCAAGCTTCACGGCGGCGGCGATCGCGTCCAAATCCTCCGGATCGGCGCGGTTCACCATGATGGCCAGCAGGGAACAATTCTCCGCGGCCAGCTCCTTGCGGGCGACGTCGACGGCGGCGGCCACCTCCGCGACGCTGCGCCCCTTCGCGCCCACCACCGCGACCATGGGGGCGGCCAGGTTGTTGGCGAGGCGGGCGTTGAGGTCGAATTCGACGGCGGCGTCATGGCCGGTGAGGTCCGTGCCCTCAACGATGATCACGTCGCAGTGCCGGCCCATTTCGGCGAAGATCTCCACGCACTGGGAGTAGATTTCCTCGCGCTTTCCTTCAGCGAGCAGGCCGCGGACCTCCGCGAACGTCAGGCCGCCGCGGCAGCGCTGGTCGGCCAGGTCGAAGCGGGACTTCATGAGCGCCACCATCGGGTCAGCCCCGGCGTCGTCCCCGTGGACCACGGGCTTGAAGAAGCCGATCCGGTCCGCGTGCCGGTGCAGCGTGTCCGCCAGGCCCAGCGCTATGAGCGACTTACCGGATCCCGGCGTAGTCGCACTGACGTATATCCCTTTGGCCATGATCCGCCCTTAGGTTGAAACGTGTGGTGCTCCGTTCGACCATCCTTTCACTTGTTGCCCGGCATTCTTCACGCGGGAGGGCGCGATTCCCGGTCGGCGGTGGATGAACAGGGCGGCAGCATCTCCGGTGTGGCCCGAGACCGCGACTTGTCATGAAGCATGCGTTCGTCGTGCCGCCTCTGCGGGCGTGGGTGACGGTCCACGGCTTGGGATTCACTCCTTGGGCGAGCTCCTGGTGCTCACGGGAAGGCCGGCCTTCCTGGTCCTGCTCCACCAGCCGGACCAGTTGGCCGCAATGGCTCCTGCTGGCGCCTCACCAGTGGCGAGCACAATGTGTTGCGCCGCGAAGCCCGTCAGTAAAGCCACAGTGACAGCCATAAGCATCCCTGCCACTACGTAGGAGCCCAACAGCACCGGAAATACCGTCTTCTCATCAATGAACGGCGACGGCGCCAATGTCCAGAGGATGGCGACTGCCCACGCACAAGCGTTGATGGGAATCCACCAAAAGGCACGCCGGATCACACGGCGCAGGACAAGCCATTGCAAGGTCGGAATGGAAGCCAGAAGCAGCACTCCACCGATGAGAATCCACGGAAGGGCGGAGGGAGAGCCGAAATCGAAGCCGACGACCGTGCTGGGCAGCATACCGATGGACCACGCGGCAGCGGCACCGGCGGCGGTAGCCGTGACCCACCAGGAACGCCGCACCGCCGAGGATCCGAAGCCGATCGACTGCCCGACCCCGAGCAGGATCCCTTCGCACGCGCCGGCGGCAATCATCATGGGGTAGACGACGGAGCCGGGCGCGGCGGACAGTGCCAATACCCCACCAACAGCAGCCGGGATCATGAATCCGATAGTCTCGCCGGCGGTAACCGCCAGCACCCACCGACACATGAATGAGCCTCTCATGTGGGTAGCTCTGTCCCGCGCATGGTCCCGATACTACGCATTACCGGGTCAGCAGCAAACGTGCCCGTATTTCCGCCTCATCCGAGCTCGCCGGATAAGCAAGATTTTCGACGCCGCACTGATGAACGCCAGAGTCCTGGGACCGGCGGCGGGGCGTTGTCCACATGAATAGGGGGAACCCGGTGGATCTTTCGCCCCTATGAATCACTTGTGCCCGGGTCTACCGTCAACTCATGAGGATCGTAGGGTTCCTTGTTGCACGGTGGTCATTCTCAGCAGGGCGCCGTACCGGATCGGCTATCGGAAGGTCCTAATCATGACTCGCCTGCTTCCGCGCAGAATGGTTTCAGGCGCACTCGTCTCCCTCCTGTTCTTTGGGGCGGTGTCATCCTTTGGCGGAGCCGTATTGGCCATCGTATTCAACGGAGCGGGAGTGCCGCTGGACCATCTGGCAGGTACATGGTTCTCGTCCGTCCCGGTGCTGGGGCTCGTCCTCGGCGTCATCGTCGGCGGAACGCAGTTGGTCGCCGCCTTTGCGTTGCTGAAGCGACGTCATTGGGCGCTGCTGGCGGCCGCGGTTGCCGGCTTCGGAATGCTCATCTGGATTTTCACCGAGCTTGCAGTCCTCGGATACTCCTGGCTGCAGAGCGTCTACTTCGGGCTGGGCATGTTGGAACTGATCCTCGTCCTTGCTCTGCTGGGGATTGCCCCCGGAGTCGTTTCTCCCGCGCACATGGACCAGGCCAGAAAAGTTGCCGGCCGGGTGAAGACAGCCCCGTTACCCCCCCACCCCCCGAATGAACCCACACCCCCTGCTGCCCGGCAGGCCTAACCGGAACGCTCACTGGTTCAGGCTGCCCCTTGGCGGCTTGAATACCTGGAGGAAAAATGGAACAGCTGATTCCCTGGCTTGTATTCTGCACGGCATTCCTTGCTCTGAGTCTGTGGAAGCCGGGGGCTGCCCGGATCTTCCTTGGCCTCTTCTTTATCCTCATGGCAGTGGCTGTAAACCTTGTGCTGAGCTTTGTGGCTCCGGAGCTGTTCGTGTCGCTCGGCACGGATGATCCGCTGGTGCCCTTCTACATGTGGGTGTTCCAAAATGTCGTGGCCCTTTTGCCGCAGGGTGTCGGTGTGCTGGCAGCGGCGGGGGAGCTTGCCGTGGGCCTGCTCATTCTTAGTCGCGGACGAAGAGTCAACATCGGCCTCGCCTCGGCAATCGCGTTCCTGTTGCTCATCACCCCCGTGGGGCTCTGGACCCTGCCCAACCCGGTGATGGCCGTTGGTGCGGCCTGGCTGATGACCAGGAACTTCCCTCGAAGCCTGGCCCAAATGCTCCGTGCGAGGCGCGGACGTACCATAGGGCGCACCGCGCTAGAACAGTGAAGAACCGCCATTCTCAACGAACAGCCACCGGCAGGATGGCCGCGAGAAGGTGCCGGACGGCCCCACCTAGATGGGTCTTTAGTGCGACCGACAGGCTAGTACGCGTCAGAGCGGAAATGTCACAAAGCCCTACCCAGGCGGGGCGCCGCGGCGCGGGCGATCCGGGCCGCATCACGCCCGCAGCCGGGCCAGCGGCGCGGGCGATCCGGGCCGCATCACGCCCGCAGCCGGGCCAGCGGCGCGGGCGATCCGGGCCGCGGCTCTTGACAGCATGCCCCAAAATGGGATTACCTAATGAACATTCGGTAAATAAAGCTGGAGGCAATGACGCATGGCTGAACTAACCATTCCCGGGGCGACCCACCAGATCCTGAAAGACGACTATGCCTCCGAGTGGATGGGCATCGAAGTCCTCAAGCTGGACGACGGGCACGCCACCATCCGCATGACGCTCCGGCAGGAAATGCTCAACGGCTTTGGCATGGCCCACGGCGGAATGATCTTCGCCTTCGGTGACACCGCCTTCGCCCTCGCCTGCAACCCCGCCAGCCCGCCACCCGGCGCAGCAGGGGCCGGGGCCGACAGCATCACCGTGGCCGCCGGCGTCGACATCAACTTCCTCAAGCCCGCCTACAGCGGCCAGGTGATCACCGCCGTCGCCAACCGCCGAGCCCATTCGGGCCGCAGCGGCCTGTACGACATCCAGATCTACGCCGCAGACCCGAATACTGCTGGCCCGCACGCAGCAGCCGGCTCGCCCGCGGATTCCTCCGCCGGCGCTGCCGAAACCGACACCCCGGGCGAACTCATCGCCGAGTTCCGCGGCCGCAGCCGCACCATCTCCAAGAAATAGAAACAGGGAACCCCAGATGACCCTCCACGCCACTGAACCAGCCGCCGCCACCGACGCCGTGCTGGACCCCGAAGAAACCATGTCCCGCGACGAACTGGAGGTTCTCCAGCTCAGCAGGCTTCAGCACACCGTCGCCTACGCCTACGACCGCGTCCCGCTGTACAAGCGCAAATTCGACGCGGCCGGCATCCACCCCACGGACCTCCGGGAACTGGCGGACCTGGGCAACTTCCCCTTCACCACCAAGGAGGACCTGCGCCAGGAATACCCGTTCGGCATGTTCGCGGTGCCGCAGAACGAGGTGGCCCGGATCCACGCCAGCTCCGGCACCACCGGACGCCCCACCGTGGTGGGCTACACCAAGAAGGACCTCGCCGACTGGGCCAAGCTCGTGGCCCGATGCCTCCGCGCCTCCGGCGTCCGGCCCGGCATGAAGGTCCACAACGCCTACGGCTATGGCCTCTTCACCGGCGGGCTTGGCGCCCACGCCGGTGCCGAAGCGCTGGGCTGCACCGTGATCCCCATGTCCGGCGGCCAGACGGAACGCCAGATCCAGATGATCCAGGACTTCGAGCCGGACGTCATCCTGGCCACCCCCACCTACCTGCTCACCATCGCCGACGCGATGGCACACATGGGCATCGACCCCACGTCCACCTCGCTCAAGTACGCCGTGCTCGGCGCCGAGCCATGGACGCAGGAGATGCGCCACGAGCTTGAGGTCACCATGAACATCAAGGCGTGCGACATCTACGGCCTGTCCGAGGTCATGGGGCCCGGCGTGGCC
Source organism: Arthrobacter sp. 24S4-2 (assembly GCF_005280255.1). Lineage (NCBI taxonomy): Bacteria > Bacillati > Actinomycetota > Actinomycetes > Micrococcales > Micrococcaceae > Arthrobacter > Arthrobacter sp. 24S4-2. Next base: position 4,454,131 of record NZ_CP040018.1, read on the forward strand.
GGCGAAGCCGTGGAGACCCAGGACGGCAGCCACATCTGGGAGGACCACTTCCGCCCGGAGATCATCGACCCCTTCAACCCTGCGCCCGGCAAGGAGAACGTCCTGGGCGATGGCGAGCACGGCGAACTGGTCTTCACCTCGCTCACCAAGGAAGCCCTGCCGATCATCCGCTACCGCACCAAGGACCTCACGCGCCTGCTCCCGGGCACCGCGCGGCCGGCACACCGCCGGATGGGCCGCATCACCGGCCGCAGCGACGACATGATCATCCTCCGCGGTGTGAACCTGTTCCCCTCGCAGATCGAGGAGATCGCCCTCCGCATCCCCGAGCTCAGCCCGCACTTCCAGCTGGAACTCACGCGCCCGGAGGGCCAGCGGATGGATCAGCTCACGGTGAAGATCGAGCGCCGTGACACCGTCACCTACGAGGCAAGCACGACGGCGGCCCGCACCCTGCGCGAGCAGATCAAGATCCACGTGGGTTCTTCGTGCACGGTTGACGTGGTTGCTCCGGGCTCGCTGGAGCGTTCAAACGGCAAGCTGCGCCGGATCTACGACCTGCGCCCCAAGGGCTAACGCGCTGCTTTGGACATTGGGATGGTCCCCGGCCGTTGCCGCCGGGGACCATCTTTGCGGGAAGGCATTCAGTGCACTGCTGCCAATGCGCGACAGCGCTGTGACGTGCCGATGGCTAACCGTCTACCGGGCAACCCAATGTGCCTGATCCCGTCCCGGTCTTTGGAGCTGTTCCATTGTGTGAGCCGGTCCCCGAGCCGACAGTTCCCAATACAATTTTTCTAGCACCGGAGCCCTTCACAGGCAAGGGGTTTTGGGCGTTTCCTCCGGCTTATGCGTGTTGACCGAACGTTCGTGAGAAAATAGCCGTTATGTCCACAACTGATGCACCCACCAAACGCGGCCGCCCCGGATACGACCAGCAGTCGGTGCTGCAGATCGCCGTCGAGGTCTTCAACCGCCACGGCTACGACGCCACGTCCATGGGTATCCTTGCCGAAAACCTGGGCATCTCCAAGTCCGCCATCTACCACCATGTGCCGTCCAAGGGGGATCTCCTCAAGCTGGCCCTCGACCACGCCCTTGGCGGCCTCGAGGCCATACTGGACCAGCCGGAGGCCCAGTCCGGAAGCGCCGACGCGCGCCTGGAGTTCGTCCTCCGCCAGACCATCTCCGTGCTGGTGGAACGGCTCCCGTTCGTAACGCTGCTGCTCCGCCTGCGCGGCAACACGGATATCGAGCGCAACGCCATGGAACGCCGCCGCACCTTCGACCACAAGGTGGCTGCACTGATCTCCGCGGCCCGCGACGAAGGCTCCCTCCGCGAGGACATTGACCCCCGCACGGTCACCCGGCTCCTGTTCGGCACCATCAACTCGATTGTTGAGTGGTACAAGCCGAGCGGTTCGCTGTCGCCCGAAAAACTGGCCGACGACGTCATCACTATGGCATTCAAAGGTCTCAACGCGCCACGCTGATCCTGTTCTCCCCCACGTCCTCCCCATGTTCTCCAACCGGTGGCCGGGGCCATCATTGACGGCGCGATAACCGGCGCCCACCCTGTAGTCATGGCAACGAAGTTATCCGAAGTTATCTTCGGTACATTCCCCCAGCTGCGCTACCAGCCCACGGCGAAAAGGGTCCGCGCCATGGTAGGCGGGAACGCCGTCGTCGACACCGTTTATGCCTTGCTGGTCTGGGAGCCCAAACGGGTAACCCCCATTTTCGCCGTGCCCGAAGTGGACCTGCAGGCCGAGCTGACGCTGCCGGCCCTGCAGGCCGGTGATGTCGCGGAACACGGATTCAGGATGGGCCAGGACGGACCGCCGGCGCTGGATCCGCGGACTGGCTTCGGGCGGCACACCACCTCCGGCGAGGAGCTCGACGTCGTAACCTCCGAGGTGAGGTTGCCCCGCGCGGCCTTCCGGCCGACCGATCCGGACCTTGCCGGATACGTGGCGCTGGATTTCAAAGCCTTCGACTGGTTGGAGGACGACGAGGAGATCATCGGCCATCCCCGTGATCCGTTCCACCGGGTGGACATCCGCGCGTCGTCGCTCGCGGTTGATGTGAGGCTCGACGACGTGACGCTGGCAACCACGAACGGCGCGCAGCTGCTCTACGAAACCATGCTTCCGGTGCGTTATTACATTCCCCCGGCCGACGTCCGCCTGGACCTCATGGAAGCCAGCCCCAAGAAGACGGTGTGCCCCTACAAGGGGACGGCGAGCTATTGGACCTACCCGCAGTCCGAAAACGGGAAGAACATCGCCTGGATGTACGACCCCCGTTTCCGTGACGCCGCGCAGATCCACGGGCTGGTCAGTTTCTTCAATGAGCGGGTGGACATCACGGTGGACGGCGTCCGGCAGGAACGGCCAGTCACGCCGTGGTCCGTGGCGTTGTCGGAATCGCCGTGAACGGCTGCGCGGGCTGGCGCGGGCCGGCGCGGGCAAAAGATAAGGCGCCCCGCTGAGCCGGAACGCCCGTCCTCTTCGCCCTGGGCCAGTTAGAGCTGGTACTCCGCCTGCTGCCCAAAGGTCTCATGGATGCACAGAATGTTGTTCTCGGTGTCCATGAACCATGCGCACTTCTCATGTTCGGTGGAACAGATGTGGTTCTCCGTCTTCAGGTCAGGGAGATCGTAATCCTGGAACCTGATGCCCCTGGCTTCCATATCCTGGACAGTACGCTCGATGTCGCGGACCTCAAAGCTAAGGGTTGTGTGATCGGAGTGCTTGCCATCCTTCACGGGCATCAGCTGCAGCATGGGGCCGTCGCCGCTGCCAAACAATTCGCTTCCGTCGTCTGCCACGCCACGATGGGGAAGTCCAAGAGTTTCCGCGTAGAAACGGCGGGCGCGCTCTTTGTCATCCACGGGCAGGACGGTTGTGGCTGTGTTCAATACTAGGGTCATTTCGCCACCTCCTACGCTGAAAATCTTACGCCGGAGCCGGGCAGAAAGATCTTACGAAAAGGTGCACAACCGCCCAAACAAAGGCCAGGACGCTCTCTCACTTCCCGTCGCCCAAACGCCGACGCTCTCCCACTTCCCGTCGTTTAAACGGCAACGCTCTCTCACTTCCTGAACCGAAATCCCCAACGCTCTCTCACCGGGCTGACCGGGTGAGAGAACGTTGGGCGAAAGGGCGCAACTGGTGAGAGAGCGTCTGGAAAAAACCCACCAGAAGTGAGAGAGCGCCGGTAGAAAAGCGACAGGAAGTGAGAGAGCGTCCTGATTGTGGGGCGGCTACTTTTCGATCGGTTACTTTTCGACCAGGGTGAGGACGTCGTAATTGGCTACGATTTCGTCGTTCTGGTTGGTGATGACGGCGTCCCAGGCCACCTCGCCGTATTCGTCGGTCTCGCGAGGGGTGATCTTCTTCGCGGTCAGGGTGACGCGGATGGAATCCCCTGCGGCAACAGGAGTGATGAAGCGCAGGTTCTCGAGGCCTGAGTTCGCCAGCACGGGGCCCGGAGCGGGCTCGACGAACAGCCCGGCAGCCCAGCTGAGCAGCAGGTAGCCGTGCGCCACGATGCCGGGAAAGAACGGGTTGGCCTCCGCGGCTTCCTGGTTGGTGTGCGCGTAGAAGGTGTCGCCCGTGGAGTTGGCGAACGCGGTGATGTCCTCCAGCGTGACCTGCCGCAGCCCGGAACGGACGGCGTCGCCGATCCGCAGCGTCTCCAGGGACTTCCGGAACGGGTGCGTGCCCTCGGTCTCCACGGTGAAGTTGCGGTCCGCGCCCGTGTGCCAGACGCCTGTGACGGCGGTGAGCATGTTGGGCGAGCCCTGGATGGCGGTGCGCTGCATGTGGTGCATCACGGAGCGGATGCCGCCCAGTTCTTCGCCGCCGCCGGCACGTCCCGGCCCGCCGTGCACCAGGTGCGGGACCGGTGAGCCGTGGCCGGTGGAGCTGCGGGCGTCCTCGCGGTTGAGCATGAGCACGCGGCCGTGGTGCGCGGCGATCCCGGTGACCAGCTCCCGTGCCACGGCCGGATCGTTGGTACACACCGAGGCAACCAGCGAGCCGCCACCGCGGGCGGCGAGACGGACGGCGTCGGCAAGGTCCGTGTAGCCGATCACCGAGGAAACCGGCCCGAAGGCCTCCAGCGAGTGGACTTCCTCGGCCTCGGCGTCCGCCCAGCTGAGCAGAACCGGGGACATAAAGGCACCGCTCTCGACGACGCCCACTCCCCCGTCTGCCTTGGTCACCTTGGGCGAATCGAGCGTGCCGTACGCGAGCTCGCCGCCGGCATCGAGCATGGACTGCACAGCAGCGCGGACATCGGCCAGCTGCTCGAGCGAAGCCAGGGCACCCATGGTGACGCCCTCGGCGCGGGGGTCACCCAGCACCACGCGTTCCTCGATGCGCGCACCCACGGCGGCAACGACGTCGGACACCAACTCCTGCGGCACGATGGTGCGCCGAATGGAGGTGCACTTCTGGCCGGCCTTGACTGTCATTTCGGTGACCACGGACTTGATGAAAGCGTCGAATTCCGGGGTGCCCTTCACCGCGTCCGGGCCGAGGATGGCGGCGTTGAGCGAGTCCGTCTCCGAGGTGAACCGGACCCCGCCCTTCACGACGTTCGGGTGTGACTTCAGCGAGTTGGCCGTGGACGCCGAGCCGGTGAAGGCCACGAGGTCGCGGTAATCGAGGTGGTCCAGGATTGTGCGGGCCGAGCCGGAGATGAGCTGGAGGGATCCCTTGGGCAGGATGTTGGACTCGATCATGGCCTTGACGACGGCCGCAGCCACGTACCCGGTGGGTGTGGCCGGCTTGACGATGGTGGGAACGCCGGCGATGAACGCGGGCGCAAACTTCTCCAGCATGCCCCAGACCGGGAAGTTGAAGGCGTTGATCTGCACGGCCACCCCGGGGATGCGCGTGTAGATGTGCTCACCGGCGAAGGAGCCGTCCCGGGACAGCACCTCCATGGGGCCATCGACCACCACCTGGGAGTTGGGCAGCTCGCGGCGGCCCTTGGACCCGAACGTGAACAGCACGCCGATGCCGCCGTCGATGTCCACCATGGAGTCGATCTTGGTGGCGCCGGTCTGCGCGGACAGCTCGTAGAAGTGTTCGCGGCGCGCGTTCAGGTACTGCGCCAGTTCCTTCAGCTTGAGGGCGCGCTGGTGGAAGGTCAGCGTGCCAAGCTCCTTCTGGCCGGTAGTGCGGCCGTAATCCACGACGTCGGCAAGGTCCAGTCCTTCGGTGCTCACCTTGGCGAGGAGCTCGCCGGTGCTGGCATCCAGGACGGGGACGGCGGAGGCCGCCGCTCCGGCGTCGGGCGTCCACCAGGCGTCCCGGACGAAACTGGGGACGGTCTCCACGGTGTCCAGTGAGGATTTCGGAGCAGTTGCAGTGGTGGTCATCGTTGACGGGTCCTTCCAACGCGGGGCAAGATCATCACGGCCAGAGCATTACTGACCGTCCGTTCGGTAATATGTCTACAGTACATGAATGTGCCTTGCTGCACACTAGAGGAACCCCAACGAAAGCGAAGTGGCCATGCAGCCTGAAACCGGCAGCCCGGAACTGTGGAAGATCACCCTCGGCGAACTCGACGAGAAGATGGGCGTGAAAATCGTCGAGGAATCCGTAGAGCGCGTGGTCGCCACGATGCCGGTGGAGGGCAACCGGCAGTCGTTCGGGCTGCTCCACGGCGGTGCATCCCTGGCCGTGGGCGAGGCCGTGGGGTCCTGGGCAGCCGTGATCCACGCCAGCACGCTGGGCAAGACCGCCGTGGGCGTGGACGTCTCCGCCACCCACCATAAATCCGCGCGCGAAGGCCACATCACCATCACGGCCACGCCCATCCACCTGGGCGGAACGCTGACCACGCACGAGGTCCTGCTCACCAACGACGCCGGCCAGCGGCTGTGCACCCTGCGGATCACCAACCTGCTCCTGGACAGGAAAGGCTGACGCAGCCCACCGGGCGACCTCGCGCAAAAGCCTCGCCAAAATTTCGTTCCTTTGCACCCAAGGACGGCACACCTGGCCGGCAGTAAGGGCGTAAGCACAAACACCGCCCCACCACCCCGGGCATCCCCCTGAGGAGTTTGAAATGCGCAAAACAACTTACGCCGCCGGAGCACTGACACTCGGTTGAGCCGGCACGCCTCCGTGCAGGGGTTTCCGCGGTGGCGTCCGCCACCGCTGTCCGCGGGGAAAGGCACGACGGCGGTGACGCGCCCGACGGCGGGACTGACCGTCCGACGTCGGCGGCCCGGCTGCCGGCCGCCTACACTCTTTTGGCCGTGCGATGAAGTGCCACTAGGCCCAGAACCGGACGGGCCCAGCCTGCTAGGTTTGCTGTGCTGAGCAACCAAACACCACCTGCGCTAACCGGTAAAACCGGAAGGGACCAACCATGCTCTCAGACACCTCTGCTCCTGTCATCAAGGCAACGCTGCCTGTAGTAGGCGAACACATCGAGGAGATTGCCAAGCGGTTCTACGAGCACATGTTCGAGGCGCGCCCGGATCTCCTGGACGGTCTCTTCAACCGGGGTAACCAGGCGGACGGGCGGCAGCAGCAGGCACTGGCGGGGTCCATCGCCTCGTTCGCCGGGCTCCTCGTCGACAAGCCCGACCAGCTGCCGGACCACCTGCTCTCCCGGATAGCCCACAAGCACGTCTCACTGGGCCTGAGCGCGGACCAGTACCAGGTGGTCCATGACCATCTGATGTGGTCGATAGTGGACGTCCTGGGAGATGCCGTGACGCCCGAAGTTGCAGCTGCCTGGGACGAGGTCTACTGGCTCATGGCCAACATGCTCATCAACAAGGAGCGGGGACTCTACAACGCCGTGCACCTCTCACCCGAGACGATCTGGCGGACCTGGCGAGTTGCCCGGCGGATCCAGGAAACCGACGACGTGGTCACGTTCATCGTGGAACGAACCGACGAGCGCGACGTCAAACCGTCCCTGCCCGGCCAGTACGTCACCATCAAGATGCCCATGCATGACGGCGTGCACCAGCCCAGGCAATACAGCCTCACCAGGGCCGACGACGGGCATCACCGGCAGTTCGCGGTGAAGCGCGTTCATGGCCTCCCGACACCCGACGGCGAGATGTCCAACCTGCTCCACAACGAGGTCCAGGAGGGCGACGAAGTGGTGCTTTCGGCACCTTTCGGTGATGTGGTCCTGGAATACACGGACAGGCCTGTGGTCCTGGCCAGCGCGGGCATCGGGATCACGCCCATGGCCGGAATGCTTTCCCACCTGGTGAAGTCCGGTTCCCGGCGCCAAGTCATGCTCCTCCACGCGGATGACACGGCTGAATCCTTCCCGCTGCGGGCCCAGGTCACCGAGGATCTCGCGCAATTGCCAGACTCGTCGTTGTGCACGTGGTTCCTTGAGCCGGCGGTCCCAGGGACGGGCGGGACGGGCGGGACGGGCGGGACGGGCGGGGCCGGAGGTGCGCCCGAGTTCGAAGGTTTCATGGACGTCAACGCGGTCGATCTGCCTGACGACGCCGAATACTATCTGTGCGGCCCCCTGCCCTTCCTCAAGTCAGTCCGGAGCGCGCTCGTTGCAAAGGGCGTACCGGCCAAGGACATCCAGTACGAAGTGTTCGGCCCGGACCTCTGGCTGGCCGATTTCCAGTAGCGGCGCCGCACCAAGGGGCTCAGCGGCGCGAGCGGCGCCGCGCTAAGCGCCGGCTCAGCGGCGCAAGCGCCGCCTGGCCAGGAGCAGCGCGACCCCGCCGAGCAGCAGCACTGCAGCCCCGACTCCGGCGGCCGCAAGCAGGCCGTCGGCTCCGGTGGCGGGCAACTGTCCGGATCCCGACGGCGTGACGCCGGCAGGCACGATCACCGGGGCCGGGTCAACGATGAACGCGACGTTGGCCGCCGCCGATGTGACGCCGTCGACCGTCTGGCTCACAGCCACGGTGTGGGTGCCTGCTGCCAGTCCGTCCGGCAATGCTGCGCTCCAGGTACCGTTCGAGGCGGTCTGTCCGGCCGCGGCGCCGTCGATCACCACGCTCACCACGGCACCGTTCAGCGCCGAACCGGTGATCCGCTGCGGAACGGCATCGTGGGCAAAATGCTGAACGTTCTGGATGTTGGTAATGGCGGGTGCCGGCGGCACCAGGGTGAAGGTCCGGCTCGTAACGGGGCCGTCCGCAACGCCCCGGGCGGTCTGAGCTGCCTTGACGGTGAAGGAGCCGAACCTGGCGTTGCCGCTGAAGGGGACAGCCCATTTGCCGTCGAGGCCAACCACGGCCTGGCCCGAGGCGTCACCGGAGAGTTTCACCGTGGCACCGGGCGTGCCTGTTCCTTCGATGCTTTCGACGGCGGTGCGGGACTCGCTGTCCCCCGGGCTGGTGATCTCCGGTGCAGGCAGGTCTGACGGCAGCACGGTGACCTCGAACGAGGCTGCGCCGGAGTGGCTGAAGCCGTTGATGGTTTCGGCCGTAAAACCCAACCTGCCGGCCGGAGAAGGCGCTGGGAACTGCCATTGCCCCGAGTTATCCACCGGTATTTCCAGGGGCGCCTGCCCCGGCACCGTGACGCGCACTTTCGAGCCTGCCGCGACGGCGGAGGCCGGGGCTGCCGGAACGTGGCCCGTGATGGTCTGGCCAACCGCAACCCCGGCGCCACCGGCCGGTTCCGTCAGCACGGGTTTGTTGAGGAACAGCTGAAGCTGAACGCCGGGCAGCCGGGTCATGGCGTCCTCCAGCGTGGTGGCAACGGCGAAGTTCGCCACCGAGCCCGGTGCGTCTCCCGCGGAATGCGTGCCAACGGCGAAGTTACCGCTGATCCACGGACCGCCCGAGTCGCCGCCGCTGGACTGGACGGAGTTGGACAGGAAACCGTGGAATGCCCGGAGGTCGGCGGGGTCGGTGGTGATTCCACCCACCACGTAGATCCCCACCTCATCCACGGTGCCGCAGGACCAGTGCTCGGTGCGGCCCGACCGGCAGACGGGTTGCCCCGGAGACGGCGACGCTGTTCCGATGATCTTCACGGACGTGGACGCGGGATCGGCGGGGGCATCCCACCGCGTGGCGGCCGGCTGAACATCCAGGCCGGACCGGATGCCCTCGATCACGGCGATATCTGTGCCGATGTTTCCGGGGTTGGACTCGTCTCCGGTGATCCAGGAGTTGCCGGGCCCTCCGAACTGGCTGAAGCCCATTGTCCCGAGCAGTTTGTTGGCAGGCGATTCCGGGAGCTCCACGTCCGCCGTTGAAAGGGTGCCGTCTTCAGTGCAGTGGCCGGCGGTGAGCACCAGGGGGTCGCCGGCCGGGCTGTACGCGCCGTACCCGGCGGAGCACCTGATGCCGCCGTTTAGGACATAGCCCTGGCCGCCGAAGAAGTCCTCTTCCGGGGCCAGCGGTTCGCCCTGCTCCAGCCGGACATTTGAATAGCGTGCAACGAATTCCGCCGGCGAGGCCGCGGGTGTAGCTGCAGGAGCCGTGGATTCCGTAGCGCCGCCGGCCGGAGTTGCCGGTTCCGCCAACGCCGCCGGGGCCGCGGGGGAAACCTGGGCGCGGCCGGCCGGAGTTGCCGGTTCCGCCAACGCCGCCGGGGCCGCGGGGGAAACCTGGGCGCGGCCGGCCTCCGCCTGGTTGGTTCCGCCGGTGCGGATCACAAAGCTGCCGTTCGTGTAGGCCACGGCCTGAAGGCCTGCGGCACCAACCTCACGGACGTAGTCCTTGAACAGCTGTTCCGTGCTTGCCGCGACGCGTTCCGGGGCTGCCGGCGCGGTCGGCGCGGACGTCGGGGCGGCGGCGGCGGCAGCGGGGACTGTCGGTGCAGGGGCGGTAGCTTTAGCGGCGGGTGCAACAAGGACGAATTCACCGGGCGCACCCGCAGCATCTCCGGCTACAGCCTGCCCCGCACCACTTTGCCCCGCAGCATTGAGTTCCGCGACCCGGGCCTCAAGCCGAGGTCCGCTCCCCTCCACCACGATCCTTCCGTCCTTCAAGCTGATTCCCACATAGCCGGGCAGCGCTCGCAAGGAGGCAACGGCGTCGGCCGCGCGTTTGCCCTGCCCACCCGCGGCGTTGAACTGTTCCAGCGTCATATCCAGGTCGCGGAGGACTGCCTCCGTCAGCCCGGCGTCGCTGATGCCAGGCGCTGAAACACCGGCGGCCGGCGGCGACGCCGCCGAAGAGCCCGCCGCCGAAGCAGCAGCGGGAGCCGAAGCAGCAGCCGGCGCAGGAACCGGCGCTCCGGACTCCGCCGAAGCCGGAACGGCCAGGAAGGTGGAGCCGAGGGCCAGGGCGGCGGCGGCAGCCAGCCCCAGGGCGCGGTTGAACCGTTTCCGTGCGGAATGGAGCGTCAAAGTGTCCCCCAAATGTCGTTCATGTCGTCACCCTGGTTGCCAGCCTGGACCGGATGGCAGCCAACTCGGCAGCGGTGATCCCGTGCCGCAAGAGGTAGTTTTCGGTATCCAGCCGCCGGACGAATTCCAGTGCCCCGCCGCCGCGCTTCTCCAGCAGGGGAACCAACGCGGCTTCGTCAAGATAGCGCTCATGTTTGTGGGGCGGACTGGCCGTGCGGTGGCGTTCGTTGATGGCCCGCATGGCCGCCTGGTAAGCGGAAACGATCCGATGGTCACCTGCGCCGGAGAGGTCCTGCAGCATGGCAGCGACCATTCCACTGCGGTCCCGCCCGGCCGAGCAGTGAATCACCACGCCGGCAGGGGCGGCGGCCACAGCCCTGAAAACGGCCACGAGCTTGTCCGGAAACAGACGCGTATTGGCCGCGTAGCAGGCCGGATCGTTCAGGTACGGGGAACACAGCTCCTTGAACTCCGGGTGATCGGGGTCCTCGGTGGGAGCGTGCACGACGTGGAACGCCGCCAGCACGTCCGGACCCACTTCCGGGTCGGTATCCCGGTGGCCGTGCTCCGCGGCGTTGCGCAGGTCGATCACGGTGCGGACGCCGTCGTCGTACGCCTGGGACCAGCCCGCCTCGGTGACCCATTCCCGGCGCCCCATCCTGAAGACGCTGCCCGAAATGCGCCACGCATTCACGGCTCCGTCCCAGTGCACGGGCTGTCCAGGCTGTTCCATCCAGACAGCTAACCACAGAGCCCCGACATCCGGCACCGCTTCCTGGCGAAAAATGGAGTGGCGGCCGGCCGGTCTTTGGGTGGTCGGAACCGTATGCCTCCAGCCCGCCCGGGAGTACTCTTAGGCGTAATTGCGGCTCTGCCGCCTGCCCCGGCCGCACAGCCCGGTGCACAATTCAGATCAAAGGGGAGACTGATGGGTGACCGGATATTACGACGGCGGCGCGCGGCGTTCGGGGCCGGCCTGGCTACGCTGGCACTGGCTTTGGGGACCGCGGCGGGTCCGGCGGGAGCGGCACCGGCTCCGCAGGTCAGCTACGTCGCCATCGGTGACTCCTACACCGCGGGAACAGGTGCGGGGGCAGCCATCAAACCGGACAACACCACCTGCTGGCAAAGCAGCCCGGGGTACGTTGCCGACGTCGACAACACAGGCCGGGTGTCCCTGGTGGTCAACGCCGCCTGCCACGGGGCACTCCTTACCGGTGGCACTGAAACGAGCGTTGAAACCCAGATCAGCACGCTGGCCTTTACCAGGGCCCTGAATGCGTCCACCAGCATGGTCACCGTCACTGCCGGAGCCAATGACGCCGGCGTGACCCAGGTGCTGCTGGCCTGCGCCACCTATGGCGTGGAACAGTGCGCCGCCGCGGTGGCAGCCTCCGAAGGCGCCCTGGCGCCGGTTGGTGCCGGGCTGGAGACTGCCTACAACACGATCCATGCGTTTGCCCCTCCGCGAAGATCGCGGTTATGGGCTATCCGAGGCTGTTCGAGCCCGCCGCGGGGGATCCCTACTTCTCCTTGGACGAGCAGCGACTAATCAACCAGGCCACGGACAGGCTCAACGCCGCCATCGCCACGGCAGTCGACCATGCCAACGCCTCCGGCGCGAACGCACAGTTCGTCGACGTCACAGCGAAGTTTGCCGGGCACGCCGTGAATTCAGCCGATCCCTGGATCGTCTTTGACCTTGAGAATCTTCGGGCGGATTCCAACTTCCACCCGAATGCGGCGGGTCACCTGGCCTACGCCGGAGCGGTAATGGGCGAGGTCAAACCGGCCCAGCTGGCGAAGAAATAGCTGACGCCCCAGCGCTGTTTCCTAGCGCTGCTTCGCGAGCCTGAACTCCAGGCCGGCACGGACCATGGGCCATTCGTGCTCCAGGATCGAGAACACCACGGTATCCCGGAGCGCCCCGTCCGCGGTCCGCGTGTGGTTCCTGAGCACCCCGTCCTGTTTGGCTCCCAGCCGCGCGATGGCTTCCCGGGACTGGTGGTTCATCCAGTGCGTCCGGAACTCAACGGCCGGGCAGCCCAGCGTTTCGAAGGCATGCCGCAACAGCAGCAGCTTCGAATCCGGGTTGCTGCCGCTGCCGTGGGAGGACGCCGCATTCCAGGTGGACCCGATCTCCACGCGCGGAGTGGCGGCGTCGATGTTCATGTAGGTGGTCATCCCGATCACGCGCCCGGGTCCCCGGTGGCAGGGTCAATGAGGCGCGTGGTGAACGGCAGCATGGAGCCCTGTTCCTGGAGCCCGAGGCGGCGGTCGATCTCGGCTGCCATGCCCTCCGGTGCGGGCACACTGGTGTACCAGAGCTTCCAGAGCTCGCCGTCGCGGGCTGCTTCAACCAGGCCGTGGTGGTGCGCGTGGCCCAGCGGCTCAAGGACGACGTGCCGGCCGGTCAGAGTGATGGGTTTGATGGAAGTCACCGCACCATCCTAGGACGGCCGCGTTGGAGTACACCCACGGGTAGACCTAGGCGGACGCCCCCAACAGGTGTCCGCCTAGGAGATTAGCTGGCCCAGTCGAAGAAGCCCTTCCCGGACTTCCGGCCCAGTTCCCCGCGGGCCACCTTGTCGCGCAGGATCTGCGGCGGGGCGAAGCGCTCCCCCAGCGTGGACTGGAGGTACTCCGCGATGCCCAGCCGGACGTCCAGGCCCACGATGTCCGTGGTCCGCAGCGGACCGGTGGGGTGCTTGTAGCCCAGCACCATGGCGTTGTCGATGTCCTCGGCGGACGCGACGCCCTCCTCCACCATTCGCATGGCTTCCAGCGCAATTGCCACGCCCAGCCGTGACGAGGCAAAGCCGGGGGCGTCGTTGACGACGACGGCGGTCTTGCCGAGTGCCTCGACCCACCTTTTCGCCGCGGCAGCCAGCTCCTGTGAAGTCTGCTCGCCGAGCACCACCTCGATCAACGTGGACGCCGGTACCGGGTTGAAGAAGTGCAGGCCCAGGAAGTTCTGCGGGCGCTTCAGTTCGCGGGCCAGGCCGTTGACGGACAGCGAGGACGTGTTCGAGGCGAGGTAGGCGTCGTCGGAAAGCCGCTCCTCGATCCCCCGAAGTGAGGTGACCTTCAGGTCCCAGTCCTCCGGAACGGCCTCGACCACCAGCTGGCGGTCCTTGAAGTCGTCGTAGTCCACAGTCACCGAAAGCCGGGAGACCATCTCGTCCAAGTTGCCGTCCGTGGCGCCCCGCTCGATGCTCTTGGCGGCCGCGGACTCCACGCGCTCCCGGGCGGCTTCGGCGGCGGCTTCGTCCCGCTCTACTACCAGCACGTTGGCGCCGTTGATCAGGAAGGCGTGGGCGATACCGGCCCCCATGCGGCCGCCGCCGAGGACGCCGACAGTGGCGGGAAGGTTCTCCGGAAGTACGGAATTGCTCATGGTTACTTCGTCCCGTCTGGGTCTGAATTCTTGTCTGCTGTTTTGGCCGTTTTTTTATCTAAGAAAGCTTGCATGCGGTCAAACTTCGCCTGGGATTCAAAGAGGATCCCCTGCGCCAGCTGGTCGATCAGCGGGTGCGCCTCGGCCGGTGCGTGGAACACCGACTTGGTGATCCGCACGGCCAGCGGGTCCTGCCGGGCAATACGGTCCGCGAGGCTGTGGGCGCCCTCCATCAGGAGCGGTGCCTCGTGGATCTCCGTGATGAGGTTGACTGCGAGGGCCTGTTCGGCGCGAAGCACCAGCCCCGCCAGCAAAATCTGTTTGGCCACCGGCTCCCCCACCAGCTCCTTCAAACGCCAGCTGGCGCCCGCCGCAGCGAGGATGCCCAGGCCGGTCTCGGGGTTGCCGATCCGGACGCTGGGCGTGCCGATCCTGAAGTCCGCCGCGTAGGCGAGCTCGGCGCCGCCGCCCAGGCAATAACCGTCCAACGCCGCGATGACGGGCATGGGCAGCTTGGCGATCCGGACGAAGATCGTGGAGTTGATGCCCTGCAGGGCGTCGTCCCGGCGGCGCTCGCGCAGCTGGGCGATGTCCGCCCCCGAGGCGAACACACCGTCCACCCCCGCGATGATGAGCACCTTGGGATTCTGCTCCAGCGCGGCGCAGACGACGTGGAGTTCGTCCACCATCTGCTGGTCGATGGCGTTGCGCACCTCGGGACGGTTGAGCAGCACCACCACGCGGTCCTCGCGCTCCTCGACCAGGAGGGTGCGGAAGTCGTGGGTGCCCAAGTGTCCGTTCGCGCTACTCGTGGCCGCCATTACACGCGCTCCAGCAGCATGGCAGTGCCCTGGCCGACGCCGATGCACATGGTGGCGAGGCCCATCTTGGCGTCCTCGCGTTCCATCCGGCCCAGCAGCGTGATGGCGATCCGTGAGCCGCTGGAACCCAGCGGGTGCCCCAGGCTGATGGCGCCGCCGTCGCGGTTCACAATCTCCGGGTCCAGCCCGAGCCGGCGCATGCTGGCAAGCGACTGGGTGGCAAACGCTTCGTTGAGTTCGACGGCGCCAAGGTCACCCACGCCGTAGCCGCTTCGGGCCAGCACTTTCTGGGTGGCGGGGACGGGGCCGATGCCCATGATCTCGGGTTCGCAGCCGGCTGAGGCGCCGTCGATGATGCGGGCCCGCGGGGTGAGGCCCAGCTTCTGGATGGCCGCTTCGGACGCCACGATGATGGCGGAGGCTCCGTCGTTCAGGGTGGAGGAGTTGCCGGCGGTGACGATCGAGCCGCCCTTGACCACGGGTCGGAGCCCCGCGAGGACGTCCATGGTGGTGCCCGCCCGGGGGCCCTCGTCGGTGTCCACCACGGTTTCGCCCTTGCGGGTCCTGACTGTCACCGGCACGATTTCCCCGGCGAAGCGGCCTGCCGCGATGGCTGCGAGGGACCGTTCGTGGGAGCGGACGGCGAAAGCGTCGGCGTCTTCGCGGGAAATGCCGTCAACGCGGCCCACTTCCTCGGCCGTTTCCGGCATGGAGTAGGTCATCTTGCCGTCCCGGGACAGCTCGCCCTTCTGGAACAGCGGGTTGGCGAACCGCCAGCCGATGGAGGTGTCAAAGATGGCGCCGGGCTTGGCGAAGGCTGTCTGCGGCTTCTCCTGCACCCAGGGCGCCCGGCTCATCGATTCCACGCCGCCGGCAATCACGATATCCGCGGCTCCGGACTTGATCATGTGGCTGGCCATGATGATGGCACTCAGCCCGGATGCGCACAGCCGGTTCACCGTGATTCCGGGGATGTGCAGGGGAAGCCCGGCCAGCAGGGTGGCCATGCGGGCCACGTTGCGGTTCTCCTCGCCGGCGCCGTTGGCGTTGCCCAGGATGACTTCGTCGATGGAGTCGGGGTCCAGGCCTGCGCGGGAGACGGCCTCGCGGACCACCAGGGCGGCAAGGTCGTCGGGGCGGACCGAAGAGAGTGCGCCACCATACCGGCCCACGGGGGTCCGGGCACCACCCACCAAAAACGCCTGTGGTCCTGCAACTGCTGAGGCCATGGAAACACCCTTCACGCGATAAACGGCACTGTCATCTGCGGCGGTAAAGCTTGCGACTAATTTACCGACCGTTCGTTCTATAAAGATTACACGGCGGCCGCAAGGGGTCAACCGGGTTCCCAGTACTTAGAGAACAGTGACGCCGAGATGGGCGGCCAGGAGCGGGGCGAGCAGGGTCAGCTGGTAGTCGTCGATTACAACCCCCGCCAGGCTTTCGAGCCCGCTGATGGAGCGGAAGTCGGTGCCGCGGAGGTCGAAATCCTTGAACTTGGCGCCGGCCAGGTCCAGGGTGCCGATGGTGCAGTTCTTGAGTGCCACCCGCGTCCCCGTCACCGAACCGAGATCCAGTTCGTTGATGATGCAGTCGCTGATCTGCACGTCCGTCAGCCTCGAGCCACGGAGGTTCACGTAGTCCAGTTTGCCGCCGTCAATCCGGACGGACGTCCAGCCGCTCTCATACAGCTCCGCCGAACCCCACCGGGGGTTGCTGATCTCCACTTCTCGAAGCGTTGCCCGGGCCGCCGTAAACACCGGGGCATACACCTCGGCCAGGATGCAGTCCCGGAACGTGGCGCCGCGCAGCTGGGTTTCGTTGAAGGAAACACCCGCGAACTCGCACTCGGCGAAGTCGGTGCCACTCAGTTCCAGGCCGTCGGCATCGGCGCGGCTGAACCTGACGCCGTCATACCGTTCGCCGCGCTGGAAATCTGGCGAGGGCTCATCGCGCAGTTCGTCGAGCCGGACCGGGGAGAGCCGGGGCGCCGTGACTTTCGCACCCTTTCCGGACGCACCCTTTCCGCTGGTAGCCCTGCCGTTCATACTCCCGCCTGCGGCGGACCGGCCGGCCATCAGAGGGACTCGGCCTTCGCCGCGATGTCGGCGAGGTCCTTCACCAGTGCCTTGCGCGTGATGCTCATGCCGATCTTGCCGAAGAGGGCCATCATGATTTTGCTCATGAGGGTGGGCTTGAGCACCTGGGCACCGAAGGTCAGGGTGAGGTCGGTCCCGCCGCCGTCGCCGGCAAGCATGAAACGCGTGGTGTAGTCCGCGCCGCCCTGGAGGGCTTTCACCGTGGTGCTGCCGGCCCGCGTCGGTGACGGCGGCTCAGCCTGGGACACCCACATTTCCACGGTTTCGGCCCGGCCCATCATGGTGCGGGTTTCCTTCCACCGCGTGCCTTCGCCGTAGGCGCCCTCGCTGAGCATTTGGATGGAGTCCACCCCGGACAGGGTGGCGGCCGAGCCGGGAATGTCCGAGATCACGGCCCACACCTCGTCCGGACTGGCGTTGACGTGCTGGGAAAGGGTGGTCTTGTGGTCCATACCTTCGAGCCTAGCCGGGAGGGCCGGCAACCGTCACGGACCTGCCCCGCGCCTCCTGGGAATTCCCCTGGAGCCGAAGAAAAACTTCACTTGAATTAGTAAGCATGCTTTGTGTTATGGTGAAAGCGCTTAGTTTTTACCGGCAACGAGAGGTGGAATACACCATGGGTATCGGCGACAAAATCCAGAACGAAGCAGAGCACCTCGGCGGCAAGGCCAAGGAAGCGGCCGGCAACGCCACGGACAATGACCGTCTGCGCGCAGAGGGTCAGAAGGACCAGGTTGTTGCTGACGCCAAGAAAATTGGCGAAAACGTGAAGGACGAGTTTAAAAAAGACTAGAGCATCACTTGCGGGAGCTACGCTCCTGCCAGCGGAACCGGCGGCGGGCAATTCCCTTGGGGGATGCCCGCCGCCTTTTTGTGAGATTCTCAGGTGACAGCCACGGCCGACGGAAGGTCCAAACGATGACGATCATCGACCTCAGCGGGGCCGGCATTGCCTCCCGGAACCTGCGCGGCTACCTCTCGGAGCCGACGGGCGCCGGTCCGTTTCCTGCCGTCCTGATGATCCACGAGGCATTCGGCCTCAACGACATCGCCCGGCGCCACGCGGACAGGCTGGCAGCTGCCGGCTACCTCACCCTGGCGGTGGACCTCTTCAGCGACGGCGGCCCGCGGAGCTGCCTCGTCTCCACCATGAGATCGATGCTTTCCGGTTCCGGGAAGGCGTTCACCGATCTGGCCGCCGCGCAGGCCTGGCTGGAAGAGTCGGGCCGTACCACCGGCAAAATGGGCGTGATCGGCTTTTGCATGGGCGGCGGGTTCGCCCTGCTGATCGCCCGGAACGGCTTCGATGCCGCGGCGGTCAATTATGGCCGGCTGCCGAAGAACCCGGAGGAGGCCCTGATGGGCGCGTGCCCGCTGGTGGGCAACTTCGGCAAGAAGGACCGCACCCTGCCCGGCGCGGCCGCGAAACTCGAGGCCGCCCTGGACACCCTCGGGATTGAGCACGACATCAAGGAATTCGAAGGTGCCGGCCACGCCTTTATGAACGACGCCGAGGAGGGTCCACGTCCGTTGCGGCCGCTCTTCCGCGTGATGGGCATCAGGCCGGACCCGGAGGCTGCCGCTGAGGCCTGGCAGCGGATCGAAGACCACTTCGCGAAGCATCTGAAGAACTAAACCCCGTCGATTGCTCCGTAAGCGCCGTTTTGGGGCCTCAAAAGGGCCGTCACGGAGCAACCGATGAGGGAAAGGGGAACGACGACGGCGGCGGCCACCTCGGGGAGGTGACCGCCGCCGTCGTCGTACTACTGCGAAAGTGCTAGCTGAAGAGTTCGCTCTTGGGCTGGTTGTTCTTGACCTTCTGCCAGCCGAGCCACAGCACCAGGGCGAAGAACGGGACGGTCGCGAGGGTCCACAAGCCCAGGAAGAACACCTCGCCGGTGGCCTTGTCGGTCATGGTGTCGAAGCCGATCAGCACGGTGATGGCCAGCAGGGCGATGAGTCCGGCCCAGCTGGTCCACGGCGAACCCGGCATGGGCAGCTCGGAGACGCGGCCCTTCTTGTGGCGCAGCGCAATCTGGCTGGCGAAGATGGCGCCCCACGTGAAGATCACGCCGATGGATGCGGTGTTGAGTGCGAGGTCGAAGGCGTGCGAGCCGCCCAGCCAGATGTTCAGCAGGATGCCCACGAGGTAGAACGCGGCGATCGCGAGGATGGCTGCATACGGAACGTGGCGCGAGGACATCCTGGTGAGCCACTTCGGGGCGTGGCCGTTGTTGGCCATGGTGCGGAAGACGCGGCCGATCGAGTACAGGCCGGAGTTGCACGAGGACAGTGCGGCGGTAATAACGATCATGTTCATCACGTCGCCCACCCAGCCCAGGCCCATCTGGCCGAAGACGGTGACGAACGGTGAAACGCCGGCCTTGTACTGGTCGGACGGCAGCAGCATGGCCAGGAGAAGCACGGAACCGACGTAGAACACCACAATGCGGAGTACGACGGCGCGGATCGCCTTGGGCACTTCGCGCTTGGGGTTCTGCATTTCACCCGCAGTGATGCCGACGAGTTCGATGCCGTTGTAGGCGAAGATGACGGCGTTCAGGACCAGGACCATCACCAGGGCGCCCTTGGGGAACATGCCGCCTTCCTCGTGGAACAGGTTCGCCACGGAGGCGTGGCCGTTGCCCACCTGGGCGTTGGTGACCACCATGAAGGTGCCCACGGCCAGGAAGATCAGGATGGCGCCGACCTTGAGGCAGGAAGCCCAGAATTCAAACTCCCCGAACGCCTTGACGCTCAGGAGGTTCACGGCGACCAGCAGCGCGAGCGCGGCAATGGCGGACGCTTCGACCGGCACGTTGGGGAAGAAGAACTGGAAGTACAGGCCGATGGCGATGAGCTCCGCGATCCCGGTCATGCCCCAGTTGATGAAGTACATCCAGCCGGAGACAAACGCGCCCTTCTTGCCGAACATCTCGCCCGCGTAGCTGACAAAGGAGCCCGACGTCTGGCGGTACATGATCAGTTCGCCGAGGGCGCGCATCAGCAGGTACGCGATGACGCCGGCGATGGCGTAGGAGAAGATCAGCGCGGGGCCGGTGGAGGCCAGCCGGCCTCCGGCACCCATAAAGAGGCCGACGCCGATGGCGCCGCCCATCGAAATCATGGTCACATGGCGGCCGCTCAGGGTCTTTTTGTAGCCCTCGGCGCTGAGAGTTGAGTCAACGACGGCGGATTGCGCCGGCGCGCTCTGAAGTTCTGACGTACTTTGTGGCACAACTGTTCCTTGTTGGTTGAGGTATGGCCGGCACCGGAACGCAAGGTCTTGTCCACATAATTCGGGTTTATCCCGCGTTTGGGGAATTATGTGGACGAAAACTCTCAGGGCGTCGAGGGCTCGCGCGGCTTAACCAGCTTACAAGGCCCGCGGAACCGCCAGTGACGCAGACAACAGCATGGAGGAGATATGCCGAATGAATTCCTTATCTGGCGGAAGTTCTCAGAATAATATTCTGATGGTTATCGGTTTGGACGTCATAGCTGGTCAGAGGTTCGGCGCCGGTGGTAGAGCAGCCGGTGTCCAGCCGGAAGGCGTTCTGATGCAGCGGGCACAGCACCAGGTCCTGGTCGATGGTGCCGTCTGCGATCGGTCCGCCCTTGTGCGGGCAGACGGCGGACAGCGCCCGCAGGCTGCCGTCGCGCAGCCGGAAGACCGCCACCTGTTCGCCGTCCACGCCGAAGGCCCGCCCCTCCCCGAACGGGATCTGATCCACAGGGCCAAGATTGCGGCCGGCATTCATCGGACCGGCACCTGGGGAAGGACAGCGAGCGGCAGCGAGGTGCGGAACTGCCCGGGCGTTTGCGGATCGTCGCGTTCCGTCCAGGGGTCCACGTAGCTGTCCACGGAGGCCTGCATTGCGGCGTCGAGTTCGCCGGCGATGCCTTCCGCGTCGTCCACCACCACGGCGCGGATGTGCTCGATCCCCACCCGCGGCACAAAGGCGTAGGTCCGCTCCAGCCAGTTGGCGTTCTGCCGGTAGTACTCCATGAAGCGTCCGGTGAGCACTTTGACCTCCTCGGGATGGTCCACCGTGGCCAGCAGGTCACCCTTGCGGATGTGGGCGCCGGCCGCTCCCCCGACATAGATTTCCCAGCGGCCGCCTTCCACCGCCACCACGCCGACGTCCTTGACGAGCGATTCGGCGCAGTTCCGCGGGCAGCCCGAAACGGCCAGCTTCAGTTTGGCCGGCGACTCGATCCCCTGGAACCGTGACTCGATTTCGATGCCCAGCTTGGTGGAATCGCCCGTGCCGTAGCGGCAAAAATCCTTGCCCACGCAGGTCTTCACCGTGCGGAAGCTCTTCCCGTAGGCATAGCCCGAGGGCATGTCCAGGTCCGCCCAGACCTGCGGCAGGTCCTCCTTGGGCACACCCAGCAGGTCGATGCGCTGCCCGCCGGTCAGCTTGATCAGGGGAATGTTGTGCTTTTCGGCGACGTCGGCAATCCGGCGCAGCTGCTGCACGGACGTCACGCCGCCTTTCATCTGCGGCACCACGGAGAACGTGCCGTCCCGCTGGATGTTGGCATGCACGCGGTCGTTGATGAACCGGGCATCCCGCTCGTCGATGTACTGGTCCGCCAGCATCATCTTCATCAGCGACGCGAGGCCCATCTTCGATTTCGCGTCCTCCACGCTGCCCGGCGCGAGGGCGGCGAACACCGAGGACACCGAGCGCAGGCCCTGTTTCCGGATCGCGGCCATCAGGGCCGGCTTGTCCAGTGGAATGCCTGGCACGTAATAGCTGGCCGCCGGGTCCTCCTCCACGGCGCCGTCGGAGGCCCACTCCACCACCTGCTTCACCAGCAGCTTGCAGGAACCGCAGCCCTTGCCCGCCCGGGTGGCGTCCATGGCCCCCGCCACGGTGTTGCAGCCGCCCTTCACCGCATCCACGAGGGACTTCTTGCTGACGCCGTTGCAGTTGCAGACCTGCGCGCCGTCATCGAGCTCCGCCACGCCCTGCTCCTCGGCCGGGGCGCCCAGGTCGAACATCAGCGAGATCCGTTCCTCCGGCAGGGGCAGCCCCTTGTCGAAGGCCTGGGTCAGGTAGGCCACTTTGCGGCTGTCGCCGAGGAGCGTGGCGCCCACCATCTTGTTGTCCCGGATGACGATGGACTTGAACACCCCGCGGCTGGGCTCGGAGAAGACGATGTGTTCGTCCGTCTCCCGCTCCGGGCCCTGCAGGCCCATGGATGCGACTTCGACGCCGGCCACCTTGAGTTTGGTGGCGATCCGGGAGCCGAGGTAGGCCGAGGAAGTATCCGTGCCCGTGACGTGGTCGGCCAGCACCACGGCCTGCTCCCACAGCGGTGCCACGAGCCCATACACCTCGCCGCGGTGCTGGACGCATTCGCCCACCGCGTAGATGTCGTCCTCATCCACCACCCGCAGCTGGTCGTCCACCACGATGGCGCGTTCCACGTGCAGGCCGCTCAGCACCGCCAGGTCCACGTTGGGGCGGATTCCGGCGGCCACCACCACCATGTCGCAGCCGATGTCCGGCCGGTCCCGCAGCCGCACGCCGGTCACCCTGTCCGTGCCGAGGACTGCCGTGGTGCGGCTCCCGGTGTGCACCCGGATGCCCAGGGCCTCCACGCTGCGGCGGAGGATGGCTCCGCCGTCGGGCCCCATCTGGGCGTTCATCAGGTGCCCGCCGGAATGCACCACGTCGACGCCGACGCCATGGCTTTGCAGTCCGCGCGCTGCTTCCAACCCCAACAGGCCGCCCCCGATGACAACGGCGCTGCGTTGTCCATCCGAGGGATGGTTTTCGTATTGCGCGTGCTGCACCATGTTGCGGGTGTCGTCGATGGTGCGGAAGGTGAACACCCCGGGCTTGATGGAACCGCTGGGGGTGTAGAGGCCGTCCATCGGCGGCATGAAGGACTGGCTGCCGGTGGCGATGATCAGCACGTCATACGGGACCACATGGCCGTTGTTGGCGAAGACGTACTTGGTGAACCGGTCGATCCGTTCCACCCGGACCCCGGCATGCAGCGTGATGTTGTTGTCCCGGTACCAGTGCAGGGAATTCAGGAAGATGTCCGCATCGCTTTCCTCGCCGGAGAGGACGTGGCTGAGCATGATGCGGTTGTAGTTACCGTAGGGCTCGTCACCGAACATGGTGATGCTGAACTGCCCGGCGCCGCCGCGGGCCAGGATTTCCTCCACGGCCCGGGCGCCGGCCATGCCGTTGCCGATCACCACCAGCCGGCGGCGGGTTGGGGTTTTGCCCGCCCGCGCCTGGTGCCGGGGCCGGAGCTTGCCCTTCCCGAGGGGACTGGGCGGCGTGTTGGGCGGCGTCTTGTTTGCGACAGTTGTCATCAGTGTTCCACCATGCCCAGGTCGATGACCACGAAGCCCGCAACACCCTCGGCCGCCAGGAGGAACACTTCAATGACCGAGCCGCCCTCGATGTCCTCCACGACGCGGAGCGGCACGTGCACGTCGCTCTTGGCGCCGATGGGGAAATACCGCATGGGCACGCCGTCGCGCATTAGGACCACCGTGATCAGCTCGGAACTGGAGTTGCCGCCGCGGAAGTAGAGGGTCTGGTTGATGATCCCGTCCGGAACGAAGTGCGCGAGCTCCCGGTGGATGGGGGCCGGCTTTACGAGTCCGGCTCCCTCGAAGGGGAAGACGCCCTGTAGGAAAAGGTTCTTGGTGATCACGGGACGGATCCTTTCGGCCGGCTGAGTGCACCCCCGCGGAGAGCCGCACGGGCGCTACTTGAGCGTGGGAATCACTGACTCCCCTCCATCCTGCTCCGCGGTTGTTTCGGCCCGGCGCGCGCGGCGTAACGATCCCTTAACGCAAATCTCACCGCAAACCTCACCGCCTTCCAGGCTGCCGGCCGCACCGCTCCCCCATGCCTGGACCTAGGCCAGCGCGCCCTCCAGCATCGCGTAGCGCAACCAGCCCGGGCCGGCAGTGTTCCCGGCGGTGCTGCCGGCGGTGGCCCGCGCGGCGCACCTGCTGAACCACTCCCCCAGCGCGCGGTCGTGGCTCACCATGATCAGCGTCCCGCCGAAGTCCGAAAGTGCCGCTTCCAGCTGTTCCACCAGCACGGGGGCCAGGTGGTTGGTGGGCTCGTCCACCAGCATCGTCCCGTAGCCACCGAGCAGGAGGCGTGCAAGGGCCAGCCGGCGCTGCTGCCCGGCGGAAAGGCTCCCGACGGGGACGTGGAATTCGGTGGTCCGGAAGAGCCCCAGCCGCAGCAGCGCCTCGGCGTGCTCATCGATGTTTCCGCCCAGGCCGGCGGCGAAGGCCGGCAGCAGGCGCAGCCCGGGACGTGCCGGCGGTTCCAGCTCCTGCTGCAAATAGCCGATCCGGCCGCGCCGCACCACCGTGCCTCCAGCCGGTTCCAAAGTCCCCGCAAGCACGGACAGCAGCGTGGACTTTCCTGCCCCGTTGGGCCCGGTGATCAGGATCTTCTGGCCTGCCTCCACCCGGAAATCGGTGGGAGCCAGGCGCCCGGGCACGTACACGCCGCGGGCTTCCAGCGCTGGTCCTGCGGCATCGGCGCCGGCACCGGCACCGTCCTCCGCAGTCTCCGCCTGGAGATCCGCTGCCAGCTTCAGCGGAACCGGCGGCCGGTCGATGGGGTTGGCTTCGAGCCGGCGCAGCCGCTCCTGGGCATTGCGGACCTTGCTGGTGACGGCCTGTTGCCAGGTGCCGGCCTTGAAGTCGAAGCCCATTTTGTCGCCGTCGCGCCGGCGGGCGTATCCCATCTTCCCGGCCACGGTGTCCGCCTGAAGGCGTTCGGCTGCCATGGCATCCAGCCAGCCGCGGTACTGCTGCACCCAGCGTTCACGCTCGGCGGCTTTCTCCCGCAGGTACCCGTCATAGCCGTTCCCATAGCGGTTGACGGTGCACCGCTCCGCGTCCACTTCGACGACGGAAGCGGCCACTTTGCGCAGCAGCGCCCGGTCATGGGAGACCACGACGACGGTTCCCCGGTGTGCTGCCAGCCGCGCCTCGAGCCAGGCCGTGCCGCTGGTGTCCAAATGATTCGTGGGTTCGTCCAGCAGGAGGACGTCCGCAGGATCAGCGAGCACGCAGGCCAGCGCCACCCGGTGCTGCTCCCCGCCGGAGAGCGAACCCAGTGTCCGCTGCCGGTCCAGGCCGCCCAGGCCCAGGCGGTCCAGTGCCGCTTCCACGCGGGATTCTGCTGCGTAGCCTTCCCGGAGCTGGTATTGCGTCTGCAGGTTGCCGTAGCGCTCCAGCTGCTCCTCGTCCGCGTCGGCCAGGCCGGACTCCAGTCGGTCCAGCTCGGCCTCGATGGCGCGGAGTGACGCCAGGGCGTCGTCGATGGCGTTGCCCACGGTGAACGACGCCGGAAGGCCGGTGGTCTGGGCCAGGTAGCCGACGCGGCCGTGGCTCGCGGTGGTGCCCTCGTCAGGCGATTCGAGCCCGGCAAGGATCCGCAGCAGCGTTGATTTGCCGGCCCCGTTTTCGCCGACGACGGCCACATGTTCACCGGCACCAATGGAGAGGTCGACGGCGGTGAAGAGCTGGCGGTCACCGTAGCCATGGGTGACGCCGGTCAGGGAAAGATGTTCAGTCAAGGGGAGTCCTCGCAGGTCCGCAGTGTATGGCGATAGCCGATGTGGGTACTGGGAATGCAGCCGAAATGTACGGGCTGCGCTTAGGACTTCATCGGTCCAGACTGCCCGGCGGCGGCGGGTGAGTCAAGCTGCGACACCACGATGACGCCACAAATCACCAAGATGTATTGACCTGACACCATAATGACGTCAAGATGGTGTCATGCAACTCAACCAATACGTCACCGCCGTTCAGCACCAGTTGGACGTGGCCGCCGAAGCCGGCGGACCCGACGCCCGGGAACTCAGCGAACGCCTCACTGCCGCGCTCGAGTCCACCGTCCGGCTGGTCCTCCTGGAGGCTCTTTCCGATGCCGCCAGCGAAATCACCCTGGAGCTGGCACCGGCTTCGGTGGAGGTCCGGCTGCGGGGCCGCGACCCCGAGTTCGTGGTGACCAACCCGCCCGCTTCCGACTTCGAAGCGGTCACCGAGCGGTCGGGCCAGCCGTCCCGTAGCATCGCAGCCGAGGATCTCGACGGCGCCAGTACGTCCCGCACGACGCTCCGGCTTCCTGATCACCTCAAGCAGCAGGTTGAACAGGCCGCAGGCCTCGATGGCCTGTCCGTGAACTCCTGGCTGATCCGGGCTGTGGCCGATGCCCTCAGCGGCAGCCAATCACCGCAACGCACGGCACGTCGGGACCCCGGCGAGCAGAACTTCACAGGATGGGCACGCTAATGACTACCTTCGAGACACCCCAGCCAATCGCCGTCGTCGTTGACGTTGCCGTCCGTGCCGACATCTGGATCGTCGCCGGCAACCGCACCGAAACCGTGGTCAACGTGCAGCCGCGCACGGCAACCCGTGCCCTGGACACCCGTGTGGCGGAGCAGACCACCGTGGACTATTCGGAAGGGCGCCTGCAGGTCCGGCTGCGGCCGCTGCGCCGCTACAGCTGGTTCAGTGACGGCGGAGCGGTTGACATCACCATTGAAGTACCCATCGGCTGCAGCCTGGACTTGAAGTCCGGGATGGGCGACCTCCGCTGCGAGGGCGAATTCACGTCGGCCGAGCTGAAGACGGACATGGGCCACGTCAGCATCGACCATTGCACGGACCTCCGGGTCCACACCGGCATGGGCGATGTGACTGTGGAACGCGTCGCGGGACGCGCCGAGATCAAGACCGGCTCGGGCAAGGTCCGCATCCGGGAAATCGATGGGACGGCAAGCGTCAAGAACGGCAACGGCAGCACACACATCGTGGACGCCGCCGGCGAACTCCGCGTCAGTGCCGCCAACGGAGACGTGGCCCTTGAACGGGCCGGTGCGGCCACAACCATCAAGGCCTCCAACGGAGACATCAGCATCGGCGAGGTGGCCCGCGGGACCCTCACGCTCCAGTCTGCTGCAGGCTCACTGGCCATCGGTGTCCGCGAAGGCAGCGCCGCCTGGCTGGACCTCAGCACCAAATACGGCCGCGTCCGCAACGGACTCGACGCTTCCTCCGGGCCCGGCGAAACGGACGCGAAAGTGGAGATCCGTGCCCGCAGCGCCTACGGCGACATCACCGTGCGGCGCTCCCCTGTTCCAACCGCTTAGGGCTCCAACCGCTTAGGGCTCCAACCGCTTAGGGCCCCAACTTGGGGCCACCACCACCAAAGGCAGGAAAGATCATGGCAAGTACCACTCCTGCGGCCATCGCTGTGGCCGGGTTGCGTAAGGCGTACGGCAGCAAGCAAGTCCTCGACGGCGTTGACCTCACCGTCCCGGCCGGCACCATCTTTGCCCTCCTTGGCCCCAACGGCGCCGGGAAGACCACCATCGTGCACATCCTCTCCACACTGATCTCAGCCGATGGCGGGGAGGCCGCGGTAGGAGGGTTCGACGTCGTACGCCAGGCCGATGAGGTGCGCGGCAAGATCGGCCTGACGGGTCAGTTCTCGGCCGTGGACGGCCTGCTCACCGGCGTGGAAAACCTGGCCCTGATGGGCAGGCTACGGCACCTTCCTGCGGCTGAGGTCAAGCGCCGCACGGCAGCGCTCCTTGAAAAGTTCGACCTCGTCGAGGCGGCCAGGCAGCCCCTTGCCACGTACTCCGGCGGCATGCGGCGGCGGCTCGACCTCGCCATGACCCTCATGGGCGATCCGGAGATCATCTTCCTGGATGAGCCAACCACTGGCCTGGATCCGCGCAGCCGCCGCACCATGTGGGAGATCATTCAGGGCCTTGTGGCCCGCGGCGTCACCATTTTCCTCACTACGCAATACCTGGACGAAGCCGATCAGCTTGCGGACAGGATCGCGGTGCTGGACCAAGGCCGGATCGTGGCCGAGGGAACCCCTGCCGAGCTCAAGCGGCTGGTGCCCGGCGGGCACCTCCGCCTCACGTTCGGTGACCTGGCCGCTTTGGAGCGGGCCGCCGTCGTGCTCGATCCAAACAACCGCGACGACGATTCCCTCACCTTGGAAGTGGCCGGCGACGACGGCGTCCGGTCCTTGAAGGAGGTGCTGGACCGCCTGGAGCGCGCCGCCGTCGAGGTGGTCGACCTGTCCGTCCAGACACCCAACCTGGACGATGTGTTCCTCGCCCTCACCAGCCAGAAGGAGAACGCACGATGAGCACCATCAGCCATGCAGCCTCCGACGCGTCAACCATGCTGCGCCGGAACCTCAAACACGTGCAGCGCTACCCCTCTATCCCGCTGTTCGTCGCGGGAACCCCGATCATCTTCCTGCTGCTCTTTGTGTATGTTCTCGGCGGGACGCTGGGTTCAGGACTGGGCGGCGGCAGGGATGACTACCTTGCGTACATCGTGCCGGGCGTCCTGATGCTGGCCCTCACCGGGGGTGCGACGGGCACCGCAATCTCGGTGGCCACGGACATGACGGAGGGCATCGTGGCACGCTTCCGCACCATGGCGATCTCCAGGGGCGCCGTGCTCACAGG
This sequence comes from Arthrobacter sp. 24S4-2, assembly GCF_005280255.1. Taxonomy (NCBI): domain Bacteria; kingdom Bacillati; phylum Actinomycetota; class Actinomycetes; order Micrococcales; family Micrococcaceae; genus Arthrobacter; species Arthrobacter sp. 24S4-2. The sequence goes on from NZ_CP040018.1 coordinate 4,482,285, forward strand.
CCACGTCCTGGGCAGCCTCATCCAAACCATGGCCGCCGTCCTGCTGGTGGCCGCCGTGGCCGTGCTGATCGGCTTCCGGCCCACCGGTTCCCCGGCGGGCTGGCTCGGAGCCCTGGGCGTGCTGACGCTCATCGCGTTCTCCGTGACGTGGTTGTCCGTGGCCATGGGCATCAACGCCAAGAGCGTCGAAACGGCCAGCAACCAGCCCATGATCTTCCTGCTGATGCCGTTCCTTGGCAGTGGGTTCGTGCCCACGGACTCCATGCCGGACGTCCTGCGCTGGTTCGCCGACGTGCAGCCCTTCACGCCCTTCATCGAAGCCGTCCGGGGACTCCTGATGGGCACACCCGTGCAGGCCGGCACCATGCTCGCGACACTTATCTGGTGCGCAGCCATGAGCGTGGGCGGGTATGTATGGGCGCTGTGGCTCTACAACCGCAAGTCCGTCCGGGCCTAACTAGCCAAGTGCGCGCCAGGGGCGTAACGCCCCGGGCGCGCACCGCCGCCGGACCATCCCCAAAGTTTCCTTACCGAAACTCTACTTTTCGGTATGCCTAAATTGCGCTATCCTCGTTCTATCTGCACCCCGATGACGAGGAACAACGATGGCTATCTCCACCCTCCCGGTACGACCGGCCACAGGCCGTAAGTGGTCGCGCCTGCTGCTAATGGGGCCGGCGTTCGTCGCCGCCATCGCGTATGTGGATCCGGGAAACGTCGCTGCGAACCTGACAGCCGGTGCGAACTACGGATATCTGCTCGTCTGGGTCCTTGTTGCTGCGAACGCGATGGCCGTCCTCGTCCAGTACCAGTCCGCCAAGCTTGGACTGGCCACCGGCATGAGCCTTCCGGAAATTCTTGGCAAACGCCTGGGCACCGGCCGCCGGAGGCTGTACTGGGTTCAGGCCGAGGTGGTTGCCGGGGCCACGGACATGGCGGAGGTTATCGGCGGAGCCGTGGCGCTGAACCTGCTTTTCGGACTCCCGCTGCTGGCCGGCGGCGTCATCATCGGCCTGGCGTCCATGCTGCTGCTGGCTTTGCAGTCATCCAGGGGGCAGAAGTCCTTCGAGTACGCCATCCTGATCCTTTTGGGGATCATCGCGGTGGGATTTGTTTCCGGGCTCTTCGTTAATCCCCCGGATGCCGGAAGCGCGCTGACCGGACTCGTGCCGCGCTTTGAAGGAACGGACACCGTCCTGCTTGCCGCCAGCATGCTCGGGGCCACGGTGATGCCACACGCGATCTACCTGCACTCCGCCCTTGCCAGGGACAGGCATGGCTTTTCCGAGGATCCGGCCGAGAGGACGCGCCTGATCCGGGCCACCCGGGTTGATGTTGTGGGTGCGCTCATGCTTGCCGGCGTCGTGAACATCGCCATGCTCCTGCTGGCGGCTTCCAGCCTGCGGGGCATCGAGGGAACGGACACCATCGCCGGAGCGCATGCCGCCGTAACGTCAGCACTGGGCCCGGTCATCGGCGTTGTCTTCGCGATCGGGCTGCTGGCATCGGGCCTGGCCTCCACCTCCGTCGGCTGCTATGCCGGCGCCACCATCATGGGCGGACTGCTCAAAGTCAAGGTGCCGCTGCTCACCCGCCGCGTGATCACGCTGATTCCTGCGCTGGTCATTCTCAGCGCGGGCATCGAACCGACCCTCGCCCTGGTCCTCAGCCAGGTCCTACTCAGCTTTGGCATACCGTTCGCCCTGATCCCGCTCATCCGGCTGACCGGCAAACGCGATGTCATGGGCGTCCACACGGACTCAACGGCACTCAAGATCGCCGGATGGACCAGCGCGACACTGATCGTCGGGCTCAACTGCGTCCTCATCGTCCTGACAATCACCGGGCAATCCTGAGCACTGCTGTCCGGGATGCACCACTAGGCTGGTCGCATGGGCACAGCTCTCCGCAAGTCACCCGCTCCGCAGCCGGAGCTCTACCGTTTCTCCGCGCTGGATTACACGACGGTGGGGCTCTACGCGGCCGTCGCCGTCCTCTTTGCAGTGGCGGGATCGCTGCTGCAGCCCCTGCTGCTGCGGCTCTCTCCGGATCCCACCATCGCCGTGTACTCGGTCAACCTGCTGTTCTACGGCGGCGTGGGGATCTTGGCCGTGGCCGCCGCCCGCCGGGTCGCTTCCCGCGACCTCAGCGTCCTTGCCACCAGGCCCTGGTTCACGCTGCTGATGGTGCCGCTCGCCGTCGTGGCCATGCTGATCCTGACGGCCATCCTGGTGACCCTGACCGGGCCCGTGCAGAACTCGGCCAACCAGGCCAACGTGCAGGCACTCGTGCAGCACGTGCCGCCGTGGCTGATTGTGCCCCTCCTGGTGATCGTGGGCCCGTTCGTGGAGGAGTACATCTTCCGCCACCTGCTGATCGGCAAGCTGAGCCGGCGCGTCAACATCTGGGTATGTTGCGTGGTGTCCGCCGTGCTTTTCGCGGTGCTGCACATTGTGGGCCAGGAGTCCCTGACGCTGCCGGTGCTGATGCCGTACCTGGTCATGGGTGCCACGCTGGTGTTCGTGTATGTGTGGACCGGAAAGAACCTGATGTTCTCCTACTTCGTCCACGCTGCCAAGAACCTGCTGGCCGTGGTGTTCATCTACGCCATCCCGCCCGAACTGCTGGAACAGATGCAGCACGTCCAGCCCTAGGGGGTTGAGGTGGAACCCGGACCGGAACTGTCCGCAAACCACTTCCGGCGGGGACGCAGCCGTCGTAGTTTTGACCCCATGGGACTGAACATTCAGATAGCAATCGACTGCAGGAATCCGCACGAACTGGCCGACTGGTGGGCAGAAACGCTGGACTGGGCGGTGGAGCCGCAGGACGGGGAATTCATCCGGTCCATGGTTGAAAAGGGCTTTGCCACGGATGACGAAACCACCAGACACAACGGCAAACTCGTCTGGCGGACGGGCGCGGCCATCCGTCCGGTGGAGGAACTCGACGCCAAGGCACCGCAGCGGCGGCTGCTGTTCCAAACCGTGCCGGAAGCGAAAACCATAAAGAACCGGGTGCACTGGGATGTCCGCCTTGACGGCCGGGACAAGGATGAGGTGCGCGCGGAACTTGAGGCACGCGGCGCAAAGTTCTTGTGGACGGCCAGCCAGGGGCCGCACGAGTGGCACACAATGGCCGACCCCGAAGGCAACGAGTTCTGCATCAGCTGAGGCGATTACTAGACTCAGTCTGTGAGCAACGAATTCCCAGCCAAGGTATCCGACGTCTTTGACCCCTCCCGGTGGCGCACCGTGGCCGGCTTCGACGACTTCCAGGACATGACCTACCACCGGCAGGTGGAGCGGGATTCTGACGGCGCCGTGCTGCGGGACCTTCCCACGGTCCGCATCGCCTTCAACCGCCCGGAGGTCCGCAACGCGTTCCGCCCGGGCACCGTGGACGAGCTCTACCGCGCCATGGACCACGCCCGCATGACCCCCAACGTGGCCACCGTGCTGCTCACCGGCAACGGCCCCTCGCCGAAGGACGGCGGGCATTCGTTCTGCTCCGGCGGGGACCAGCGGATCCGCGGGCGCGACGGCTACCGCTATGCCGAAGGTGAAACCAAGGAGACCATCGACCCCGCCCGCGCGGGCCGGCTGCACATCCTGGAAGTCCAGCGGCTCATGCGGACCATGCCCAAGGTAGTCATCGCCGTCGTCAACGGCTGGGCCGCCGGCGGCGGGCACTCGCTGCACGTCGTGGCTGACCTGACCATCGCCTCCCGCCAGTACGGCAAGTTCAAGCAGACGGACGCCACCGTGGGAAGTTTCGACGCGGGGTACGGGTCCGCGCTGCTGGCCCGCCAGATCGGCCAGAAGGCTGCGCGTGAAATCTTCTTCCTGGCCCGCGAGTACTCGGCCGAGGACATGGTGCGGATGGGCGCCGTGAACGAGGCCGTGGACCACGAACGGCTCGAGGAAGTCGCCCTGGAGTACGCCGCGGACATCGCCCGGCAGTCGCCGCAGGCCATCCGCATGCTCAAGTTCGCCTTCAACCTGGCCGACGACGGCCTGGCCGGGCAGCAGGTGTTCGCCGGCGAAGCCACCCGGCTGGCGTACATGACGGACGAGGCCGTGGAGGGCAAGGAAGCCTTCCTCGAGAAGCGCGACCCCGACTGGTCCCAGTTCCCGTACTACTTCTAAGCCCGCCCAACTCCGAAGGCAGCCCCGTGACTTCCCAGCCCCCGAACATCGAACCCGCGAGCATCGAACCCGCCAACCTCGACTCTGCCAACCTCGACTCTGCCCTTCGGGCCTTGGCGGACGCCCTCCACGGTGAGGGACCCGCCGTCGAACTTACCGCCGACGCCGACGGGAACCTGGTGGTTTCCGCCGTGGAGACGCCGGGCTTCGAGGATGCCGCCGTGGTGGTGCGCACCTCCGGCTCCACCGGTGTGCCCAAGGCGACCGTGCTTACCGTGGAGGCCCTGGCGGCGTCGTCCGTGGCGACGGCCTTTGCGCTCAAGGGCGAGGGCCAGTGGCTGCTGGCGCTCCCGCTGCAGTACGTTGCCGGCGTGCAGGTGCTGGTCCGTTCCCTTTTCGCGGGGACCCGCCCGTGGGCCATGGACCTTTCCGAAGGGTTCACCCCGGAGGCGTTCACCGCGGCCGCGCAGGAGCTCACGGACAAGATCCGCTTCACCTCGCTGGTGCCCACCCAGTTGCAGCGGCTGCTGGATTCGCCGTCGGACGAAACACTGGCCGTCCTCCGCCGGTTCAACGGCATCCTGCTCGGCGGCGGCCCCTCCTCGCCCGAACTGCTTGCCGCGGCCCGCGCCGCCGGCGTCCGGGTGATCACCACCTACGGTTCCGCGGAAACGTGCGGTGGCTGCGTGTACGACGGCTTCCCGCTCGAGGACATGCTGGCCCGGGTGGACCACGACGGCAGGATCCTGCTGGGCGGCGCCACCCTGGCCGCCGGCTACCTCGGCGAGCCCGGGCTGAGCGCCGATTCCTTCTTCGAGGAAGACGGCGTGCGCTGGTACCGCACCAGCGACCTCGGCTCCATCGACCCCGACGGAAAGCTCACCGTGCTGGGCCGCGCCGACGACGTGATCATCACCGGAGGCGTCAAGGTGTCCGCCACGCACGTGCAGGCTGAACTGGAAAAGCTCGACGGCGTGCTGGCGGCCTTCGTGGCCGGCGTCCCCTCCGAGGAATGGGGCCAGGCCGTGGCCGCCTATGTTGCCGTGGAGGACAGTTCCCCGGCCGGCATCCACGGCTTCACCGGCCGGCGGCACGACGCCCTCGGCCGGATGGCGCCGAAGACAGTGCTGGCCGCCGGCGAGCTGATGATGCTGCCCAACGGCAAACCGGACCGGCTGGGCATGACTGTTCTGCTGGACGCCCTGCATCAGGGAAAATAGAAAAGCCCTACCAGGCTGAAAGACCGGCGCGGCACGATTTCGGCGGACTACACGTCCGTGATGCTGCACCGAACCGACTACGAACCAATCGGAGTACTCACCGTGGCTACAGCCGCTCAATGGATCCAAGGCGCCCGACCGCGCACCCTGCCGGCTGCGATCGCACCGGTCCTGATCGGCACCGCGGCGGCCTTCGAGATGGACGCCTTCAAGCCCCTGAACGCCCTCCTGGCGGCACTAGTGGCGCTGCTGCTCCAGATCGGCGTGAACTACGCCAACGACTACTCCGACGGGATCCGCGGCACCGACGAGGACCGCGTGGGACCGCTGCGGCTGGTGGGCTCCGGCGCAGCGACGCCGGAGCTGGTCAAGCGGGCGGCGTTCGCCGCGTTCGGGCTGGCCATGCTGTTCGGCCTGGTGCTGGTAATCATTACGCAGACGTGGTGGCTGATCCTGGTGGGCCTTGGCTGCGTGCTGGCCGCCTGGGGCTACACCGGGGGCAAGAACCCCTACGGCTACATGGGCCTGGGGGACGTCTTCGTGTTTGTGTTCTTCGGCCTGGTTGCCACCCTGGGCACCACGTACACGCAGGCCGGGCAGCTCAGCCTGGCCGCCATCATCGGGGCAATCGGCACCGGGCTGATCGCGTGCGCGCTGCTCATGGCCAACAACGTCCGGGACATCCCCACCGACATCCAGGCGGGCAAGAAGACGCTGGCCGTGCGGCTGGGCGACAAGCACGCCCGTGAGAGCTACGTCCTGATGCTGGCCATCGCCATCCTGCTGGTGGTGGTGCTGGCACCCGGACGCCCGTGGATGCTCATTGTGCTGCTGCTGATCCCGGCCAGCCTGATGCCCTCATGGCTGATGATCAACGGCCGGAAGCGCAAGAGCCTCATCCCGGTCCTGAAGCAGACGGGCCTCATCAACCTGGGCTACAGCCTGCTGTTCTCCCTGGGCCTGGTCCTGGGCCACGGGTTCTGAGCTCAAGGAGCCCTGAACCAGGAGTCCTGGCTTAGGGGCCTTGCTTAGGGGGCCTTGCTTAGGGGTCCTTGCGCGGGGTTTCCGTAGGGGGAGTTTCTTTGCGCGGGGCTTCCGTGCGGGGAACCTCCGAACGGACCGTGATGTCCGGGTTGGCGTCCACCAGGCTGTCCTCGGCATTGGCGTCCTCAACCTCTCCGGCGGAGCGGATGGGCTTGGCGCGGCCGGAGAACCGCTCGTGCAGGGTGGCCGTGGCAGCGTCGCGCTGCTTCTGGAAGAACAGGTAGCTGATGGCGAAGGCGATCAGGCCGGCGCAGAGTGCGGCCAGCAGTGTTCCCAGCTGGAGGAAGCTGAACAGCACGAAGAGCGGCACAAACAAGGCCAGCCGGATCAGGGAGTATTTCATAAAAGCCACAGGTCAAGTTTAGCCGTCCGGCGCCGGCGTCTCCGCCAGCAGGCTGCCTTGCAGGAGGGCAGTGCTGCAGGCGTCTGGACGCTAGACTGGTGGTATGCCCCGTGTATTGGTCGCCGTTGCCGTTCTTGCCATATACGTCTATGGCATCGTGGACGTGATCCGGACTGACAAGCGCCTCACCAGGGGTATCTCCAAGACTGCCTGGATCGTAGTCATAGTTGTCCTCCCCGTGGTGGGAGCGGCACTCTGGTTCATCATCGGCCGTCCCCGTGGAAGCCGCCCGGCCGCGCAGTCCTACAGCCACACCACCGCGCCGGATGACGACCCCGATTTCCTCCGCAACCTCGAAATCCGCCGCCGCAACCAGGCTGAGGCCGACCATCTCAGGAAGCTCAAGGACGAACTGCAGGCCAAGGAGCGCAAGCTCGACGGCGGAACCCCCGGCACGGGCGGCGCAGAAGGCAAGGGGAAGGCCAACGGCAGCCACCGCGGGGACAAGCACCCCGAAGAGACACACCATCCCGAGACCGATTCCCACGGCACGGACGAGGTCAAGTAGGCCCGCGTCCTCAGCAGCAGACGTGACAGTTGACTCCCGCCATCGACTTTTCGCGCCCCGGCACTCCGGACCCGCAGTTGGAACAGGCCTGCGTTAAGAATCCATCAAGAATGCGGCCGCATTGCTCCACGGCATCACTCGCGGATGTTTGATGGATCTAAGGGATTCTCCTGGCACGGAGCGCCCTGAGCGACGCGTAAGGAGCCCTGCCATGACCAACGACACTGCCGAGGCGGTCCTGTTCTTCGTGGGCATGGCCGTGCTGCTGGTTTGCCTTGTGGTCACCCTCATCCGGTCCACAAAGTAGAGCCGGCCAGTGATGTTCCAGCGCGGCAGCGAAGGCGGCGGAGCCCGGTTCGCGGCGTTGCCCGAATCAGTTTCCGGCTACGGCGGACGCGGCATCAACGGCTCCGCCTACAGTTCCCGGCATGGGCACCTCTTCAAGGACGGCGACGGCGGCGACTGGTGGATCATCTTCCAGCCAGCAGCGGAATCCGGCCATGCGGCTGATTCCGCCTACGGTGACGTCCTTGCCTGCAGTGAATCCCTCGGCGATGTGGTCCACGTCCGGGTCCTGGCCGCAATGGTTCGCCGCAAGGACGCGGATGCCGCCTTCCGGGCCGAGGCTCCCTCCACGTACGACGAAGCCGCGGCGGCTGCCGCAGCCCTTGGCCGACGCAGGCCTTAGCCGACGTGGACCCACGGCCGCCGGGTGACGTCCGGCTCGGCTTCCCGCAGCACCTCTCGCGTCACAGGCGCGATTTCGCCCTCGCCCAGGAAGAGGAACCGCAGCAGGTTGGTGACCGGATTCCCTTCAGTCCAGCGAAAGTAGATGTGGGGCATCAGGCCGGTCACGTCCCGGATGTGCAGGAGCACGGAGGCAATGGTGTTGGGGACTACCGGCCCGTGCACCTCAAGGACCGGGTAGCCGTGCCTGGTCACGCCGCGGACCTCCAGCTCCGTTTCGAAGTCGGAGGAATCGTCCACGATCACCTCCAGGAACAGCGCCTGATAGTCCACAGGCAGGTGGCTCACCTCGATCGCGGAGGTGAGCTTGTCCCGGTACGCCTCGGCTGTCAGCCGGAGCGGCTCGTGCGCGATTATGCCGATGGGTCCGGTCAGGTTGTTGGACATGAACTCCAGTGCCTGCCGGTCCAGGTGCACGTGGGTGGCGTGGAGTTCAAAGGACCTCCGGACGCGCGAAAGCAATGAAATCACGATGATGCCCGCGATGAAGACTGCCGCGATTCGGATGCCTTCGGGGCGTTCAAAGATGTTGGCGACCGTGGTGTAGCTGAACACCACCGCGATGGCGCCGAAACCCAAGGTGCGTTTGCCTTGTTTCTTGCGGCGTGCGGAGAGTGTCACCGCCACCGCGGCTGAGGTCATCAGCACCAGCACGCCGGTGGCGTAGGCACCGCCCTGGGCGTCGACGTCGGCGTTGAACAGGAAGGTGATCAGGAAACCGATGAGGGTGAATACCAGCACCAGAGGTCGGACCGCCTTGGCCCATTCCGGGGCCATGCCGTAGCGGGGCAGGTACCTGGGAACAAGGTTCAGCAGTCCCGCCATCGCGGAGGCACCGGCGAACCAGAGAATCGCGATGGTGCTGATGTCATAGATGGTACCGAATCCGACGCCCAGGTACTCATGGGCCAGCAGGGCCAGGGCGCGGCCGTTGGCCTGGCCTCCTGGCTGGAACTCCTGCTCCGGGATGAGCACCACGGTGATGAAGCTGGTAGTGACCAGGAAGCAGCTCATGATCACCGCGGCAGCGGTCAGCATGTTGCGGGTGCCCCGAATCCTGCCCACCGGGTTTTCTTCCGTATCCTCCTCGGATCCGCGCACCTGGGGCATGACGGCGACGCCGGTTTCGAAGCCGGAAAGCCCCAGGGCCAGCTTGGGGAAGACCAGCAGGGCGATCCCGACGACCATCAGCGGGTCGCCGTGGGCGGTCCACAGGGCGCTCCACCAGTCGCCGACGGCAACGGGGTGGGTAAACACCTCGAAGAGTGTCGCGACGACCACCACGACGTTCAGGCCCAGATACAGGACCACCAGGACGACGGCGACGCCGATCGCCTCCTTGAAACCGCGGAGGAACACCGCGGCCAGCAGGGCGAGCAGGACAAGGGTCACGGCAACGTTTTGTCCCTGCAGCCAGCCGGGGACAATCGGGTTCTGGATCACGTGTGCGGTGGCGTCCGCGGCCGACAGGGTCATGGTGATCATGAAGTCCGTAGCGGCGAACCCGAGGAGAACCAGGACCAGCAGCTTCCCGCCCCAGCGGGGCATGAGGCGCTCCAGCATGGCGATGGAGCCCTCGCCGCGGTGACTCTCGCCCGCAACCCGGCGGTAGACGGGCAGGGCGCCCAGGAGGGTAACGGCCACCAGGACGATGGTGGCGAGCGGGGAGATGACACCGGCGGCCAGCGCGGCGATGGCCGGCTGGTATCCGAGCGTGGAGAAGTAGTCCACACCCGTCAGGCACATCACCTGCCACCAGGAGTGTTTCTTCAGGTGGGCATCGCTCACGGCGCCGGGGCCCTGATGGATGCCTTTGCTGTCCTGCAGTCCGAAAAGCAGCCACGTCCGCAGGGACGCCATGCCTCCCGGCCGCGGGGCCGATGGGTCCGCCGGTGGCCTGCTTAACGTAGTCATGTGCGCCTCTCCAAGCTGCGGCCAGCACCGCATCACTGCCGAAGATAGCACCGGCCGACAGCACAGCATCGCCGTCGGCCCGGATCTTAGCGAATCCTTAACGCTCCGGGGCGAACCTTAGGCTCCGGGACCTCCCTTGATGCTCCGAAGGGTCCGCTGCCTAGAGTCCGGAGTAGGAGTGCAGCCCGTTGAAGAACTGGTTCACGATTGTGAAGTTGAAGACCACGCACAGGTAGCCCACGATCGACAGCCAGGCGGCACGGGTTCCGGTCCAGCCACGGGTGGCGCGGGCGTGCAGGTAGCCTGCGTAGACAACCCAGATCACGAACGTCCAGACTTCCTTGGTGTCCCAGCCCCAGAAGCGGCCCCAGGCCTTCTCGGCCCAGATGGCGCCGAACATGAGGGTGAAGGTCCAGCCCACGAAGGCGATGGCGTTGATGCGGTAGGACAGGTTTTCCAGGCTCAGGGCGTTCGGCACCAGGCGCATGAACCCGAGCTTGTCGGCGCCGCCGGCGGCGATGGTCTTCTGCCGGTGGGCCTGCACCAGCTGCAGGGCGGACATGGCGAACGTCAGGGTGAACAGCGCCGAGGACATCACGGCGATGGAAACGTGGATGATCAGCCAGTAGCTCTGCAGCGCCGGCACCAGGTGGCCCACGGGCGTCCAGAAGGCGATGGAGGCCGCCACCAGCATGATGATTGCCAGGCCGATCACGAACGTGCCCAGGAAGCGCAGGTCGCGGCGGATCAGGACCAGCAGGAAGACGGCCACGGCCACGAAGGCACCGGTGGTGAGGAATTCGTACATGTTGCCCCACGGCACGCGGCCCGAGCCAATGGCTCGGGTGACGACGCCGGCGGCGTGGATCGCCGCACCAAGGATGGTCAGGGCCACCGCAACACGGGCGGGAACGCGGCGTTCCGCGGCGTAGCGCATGTCGCCGTCGGCCGTCTGCCCCGCGCCGCCGCCCTTGGAAGCCGCACCCGTGGACGACGACGGCCGCTCGGCGCGGCCGGCGGGCCCGCTGACGTCCGAATCGGTGCGGTCGACGGAAGCGCGGCCGTCGGAGCTGCCATCAATGGCACCGCCGGCGCCTACTCCGGCGCCCACCGGAACCTCGGCCGTTGCCGGAGCCGGGACGCCAGCCGCGGCGGCGGCCTTGAGGTCCACTGCCCGGAGCGCCTTGCTGCTCTTGGCCAGATCCCACGCAAAAGCGATGAAGGCGACCGTGTACGTGCCGGCGGCCAGCAGCATAAAGAGCTCGCTGTACTGGCCCATGGTTTCGTTGATGGGGAACATTACTGGTCCTTCTTCGACTCGTGGGAGCCTGCTGTTGACTGGATGAAGTCTTCTGTGGGCGTTGCCGTGGAGGCTTGGTGGCCGCTGCCTGCCGGGCTGTTGTCCGCCGGGCCATTATCCATCTGCCCGCTGGGAGCAGCCTGTGAAGCCAGGCCCCATTCCTCGGTCAGGAGCCCGCGGATTGCCTCTGCTTCTGCGGCCAGGCGGTGGTCCTCGCCGCGGGCCAGGAGCCCGTATTCCACCATGGTCCGGCCATCCTCGTGGGTCCCGGTCCGGACCCAGACGCGGCGCCGGTTCACGTAGAGGGACGTCACCAGGCCGCCCACGGCCAGGAGCGCGAAGACCAGGGCGTACAGCTGCCCCGGGTTGTGGTGGATGTCCACGCCGATGTAGCGCTTCACGCCGTCGAAGCTGATGGATCCCTTGCCGTTGGGGAGCGTGTAGGTGCTGCCGGGAGCCAGCGTGATGCCCTTGGTGGCAAGGTTCCGGGCGTTGAGCGGCGTGAGTTTCTTGACGTCGAGCTCGAACACATTCTGCGGGGAGCCGCTGTTCAGGCCAAGGTCGCCGAAGTACGAGTTCAGGGTGAGCTGCGGGTTGATGAGCTCCGGGTCTCCGCTGAAGGAGACGCCTTGATCGGTGACGAACGCGGTGGGCAGGAAGAACCCCGCAAAGCCCAGCTGGTCCGGCTTGGCGTCCGGAACCTTGATCACCACGGAGGAGTAGTAGTTATCCCCCTGCAGCTTGGCCACCACGGGCCCTGCATGGCGACGTTCCCGGCGCCGTCCCGGATGGTCACCACGGGGGCGTAGCCGTTGCCGGTGAGGTAGATGCTGGTGCCGCCCAGGCTGACGGGGTCGTTGACCTTCAACACCTGCTTCTCGGCCGGCGCGTCCGGAGTTTCCTTGGTGGTCACGTCCGCTTTGAAGTCGATGGGCTGGCCGAACTTACCCTTCGATTCCCGGTCGAACGTGATCTGGAACTTGTCCAGCTGGATCGAATAGGGCTGGAGCTGGCTGCTCTGGAAGTTGGTGCCCGGGGTGAACTGGTCGTAGCCCACCAGGGTGTTCACGAACGTGTCACCCTCCACGAGGATCCGCTGGCCGCTGTACCCGAACAGGCCGCCCGCAGCCACCGAAACGAGCACGCCGATCAGCGAGGTGTGGAAGACCAGGTTGCCCACTTCCCTGAGGAAGCCGCGCTCGGCCCCAGCGACGGCCGCGCACCGTCGTCGTCCCTCACATCAACGCGGTAACCGCGTTTCTTGAGCTTTGCGGCAGCGTCCGTAATGGCGCGCGACGCCGGGATCCCGGCGTCCGCGGGGATCACCAGTGTGCCGTATTCAGGCAGGCGGGAAAGCCGCGCGGGCGTGCGCGGGGGCTGCGACCGCATGGCTTTGTAATGGGCAATCGCGCGGGGAACAACGCAGCCGATCAGCGAGATGAACAGCAGGATGTAGATGGCGGAGAACCACGCCGAAGAGTACACATCGTAGAGCTGCAGGGAGTCCAGGATCTTGCCGTAGTCCGGGTGGTCCGCGATGTACTGCGTGACGATCGAGGGGTTTGCCGGGCGTTGCGGGAACAGGGATCCGGGCACGGCGGCAACGGCCAGCAGCAGGAGCAGGAACAGCGCGGTACGCATGCTGGTGAGCTGGGTCCAGGCCCAGCGCAGCATGCCCTTGAGCCCGAGGGCCGGGAAGGCGGCTTCCGCCTTGGCATTGGCCAGGGCGTTCGCGGACCCGGGGCTGCCCTCCGGAGAGGCGTTCTCCGTTGTGGGGTTCTCCGTTGTGGGGTTCTCCGTTGTGGGGTTCTCCGGGGCGGGGGACTTCTTGTTTTCGTTCACTCGCTCGCTCATCAGATCGGCAATTTCACATCGGTTTGGAACCAGTACTGCAGCCCGGATACCCAGGCGCCCCACACTCCGCTGGCCATCAGCAGGCCGAGCACAACCAGGATTCCCCCGCCGATCCGCTGGATGGCCAGGCGGTGCTTGCGGAAGAAGGACATAACGCCGACGCCGCGGCGCACGGCCAGGGCGATCAGCAGGAACGGGATCCCCAGCCCGAGGCTATAGACGAAAGCCAGGAACGCGCCCTTGGCAGCGGAGGACCCTCCGGACATGCTCAGGAGCTGCACGGCGGAGTAGGTCGGCCCGATGCACGGGGCCCAGCCCAGGCCGAAGGTGATGCCCAGCAGCGGTGCGCCCCACAGCCCGGCCGGTGGCTTGGCGTGGATCTTGGCGTCCCGCTGCAGCCAGCCGAAACCGCCCATGAACACCACGCCCATGATGATCACCAGGACCCCCAGGACCTGGGTGATCCACGAATTCTGGCCACCGCTGATCATGGATCCAAGCTGCCCGAATGCCCCTCCCAGCAGGACGAAGATCACCGAGAAGCCGAGCACGAACAGGCCGATGCCGGCGAGCATGCGGCCGCGCTTCTGCTTTTCCAGGTCCACCCCGGTGAGTCCGGTGACGTAGCCCAGGTAGCCCGGCACCAGCGGCAGGACGCACGGCGAGAGGAAGGATACGAGTCCGGCCAGCAGTGCCACCGGGATGGCAAGCAGCAGCGAACCGTTCAGGATGGCTTCGGCGAAGGGGCTGTTCACGGTGCGGGTGCCGCCGTTACTCTGCCACGGCGGCGGTAATCAGGGCCTTGAGCGTGCCCTTTTGGATTTCGCCCAGGACGCGGGAGGCAACCCGGCCCTGCTTGTCCAGCACCAACGTAGTGGGCACGGCGCCGGGCGGGACCAGCCCGGAGACAGCCAGGAGGACAGCGCCGTCCTTGTCATGGAAGCTGGGGTAGGTCAGGTTGAAGGTCTTGTCGAACGCCTCGGCCGCGGCCTTCTCATCCCGAAGGTTCACGCCGTAAAACTGGACGCCCTGCTCCTTGAACTCCTGGTGGAGTTCTTCCAGCAACGGGGCTTCCACCCGGCACGGCGCGCAGGCGGCGAACCAGAAGTTGAGCACGGTGACTTTTCCGACGAAGTTCGAGGGCTCCACGGTGGTGCCGTCGAAGAGAGCGCCCTTGATGCTGACAGCGGCCTTGCGGTCCGCGGCGGCAAACTCGGTCACGGACCCGTCACCGGCCACGTAGTTTTTGTTGTCGCCGGCCTTTGCCTGTTTGGCCAGGGCATCCTCCTGCGCACACGCGGACAGGCCCAGCGTCAGCGCTGCCAGCCCGAGTCCGCCGGCGGCAAGGACGCTGCGCCGGGAGGCTTTCCGCGTCCCGTTCCTGGCTGCATCGTGCACGTTGGCTCCGGTCATTCTCAGGCCCCCGGGGTGCTGGAGGCGCCAGGCAGCAGGGCGGCGGCAGGCTCGCTGTAGTCCACGCGCACCAGGGCGCCGGCGTCGTCGAACACCAGGGACGTCAAGGACGTGAGCGTGCATTCGCGTTTGCGCGGATCATGCCAGAGGGGCTTGCCCTCAGCGCTCAGCCGGGTGGACCAGATGGGAAGCTGGTGGCTCACCAGGATGGCCTCGGCGCCGTCCCCGCCCAGCTCGATGGCACGCAGGCGCGCGTCCTGGACCGCGGCGATGACGCGTGCGGCCTGGTCCTTGTAGGGCTCACCCCAGGACGGGACGAACGGGTTGCGCAGGTGCGGCCAATGTTTGGGCTTGAGGAGCTCGCCCCTGTTGACCCGAAGGCCTTCGAAGTGATTGCCGGCTTCGATGATGCGGGCCTCGGTGTTGATCTCCAGGTTCAGGGCCTCGGAGATAGGGAGCGCCGTCTCCTGGGCGCGCGTCAGCGGCGACGCCACCAGATGCACGATGTTCGCGCCCCCGGCCACGCGGTCGCTGAAGTGCACGGCGAGCGTCTTGGCCATCTGCTGTCCGAGTTCGGAGAGGTGGAATTCCGGCAGCCGTCCGTACAGGATGCCGTCCGGATTGTGGACCTCGCCGTGGCGAAGAAGATGAACAGTGGCTTGGGGCATGTGTATCAGTTTCTCAAAGATGTCGGGTGATCTGAAATCTTCTACGCAGAGTAGAACTCGAGGGTTTGAAGAAATGTTCCCTGGAGTTGGAATAAAAGATGCAAATGCATGTTTATACTGGGTGAAGCAGTTAGTTGAGACTTCAACCAAGGAAGTTTCGGCCGGCGATCAGATGTCCTTCCGCAAGAGACTTTCCGCAACAGATCACAAGGAGCAACACCATGTCACTTCCCGCCAACGTCACCACCGGCACCTGGACCCTCGACAACTCGCACAGCGAAATCGCCTTCACCGTTCGCCACGCAGGCATCAGCAAGGTTCGCGGCCAGTTCAAGGACGCCGCAGCCACGCTGGACCTCTCCGAGAACGTTGCCGATTCCAAGATCAACGCCACCATCAAGACCGCCAGCTTTGACTCCGGCGACGTCAACCGCGACGGCCACGTCCGCGGCGAGGACTTCTTCGACGTCGAGCAGTTCCCGGAGATCTCCTTCGTTTCCAACAACATCGTTGCCACCGCCGACGGCTACGAGCTCCAGGGCGACCTCACCATCAAGGGTGTCACCCGTCCCGTTGCCCTCGAGACCGAATTCAACGGCGTGGCCGTGGACCCGTTCGGCAACACCCGCGCTGGCGTTTCCGCCGAAACCACCATCAGCCGCAAGGACTTCGGCCTGACCTGGAACGCCGTGCTCGAAGCCGGCGGCGTGCTGGTCAGCGACAAGGTTGCCATCAACCTCGAACTCGCGTTCATCGCTCCCGCGGCCTAGCGACTGCAGGTCTTGTAGGACTGCGGCTTTTCACGTCCGCTGCCGGGCCCGCTCCACACCGCGGGTGCGGCTCAGCATTCCGTATCATCACAGCACCCCGCTCCGTCACACGATGGAGCGGGGTGCTTTGTATACGGGGGCTATGTATAGGGGGTGCCTTGTATACGGGGGCTGTGTTTACGGGGTGCTGTGTTTACGGGCGGGGAATACCTCCACAGAATGATCCATCCAGCGGGCGGGCCGCGGTACGGTGGAACCAAACCATGCTGGGGGCAGGGCACCGACACTGATCCCGGTACCTGTTTAGTAGTCATTAGTCGACCGCAAAGGACCAACTATGAGCACTCCTCCAGCCCAACCGTCCGATCCGAACGAACCCGAGGCCGCCAAGCCGACCCCGGATGCGCCCAAGTCCCCCGCCGCCCCGCAGTACGGGCAGCAGTCCCCGGCGGCGCCTCAGTCCCCCGCCGCACCGCAGTACGGGCAGCAGTCCCCTGCCGCACCGCAGTACGGGCAGAACACTCCCCAATCTCCCGCCGCACCGCAGTACGGGCAGCAGTCCCCTGCCGCACCGCAGTACGGGCAGCAGTCCCCTGCCGCACCGCAGTATGGGCAGCAGTCCCCTGCCGCACCGCAGTATGGCGAGAACACTCCCCAATCGCCCGCCGCACCGCAGTACGGGCAGCCCCAGTATGGGCAGCAGTACGGCCAGGGCGGCCAGCAGTTTGGCCAGCAGGGCCAGACGCCGCAGTACGGTCAGCCACAGCAGGGTCAGCCGCAGTACGGGCAGCCTCCGCAGCAGCCTTACGGCCAGGCTCCGCAGCAGTATGGCCAATCCCCGTACGCCCAGTACCCGTCAGAGCAGCCCCTGGGAACTCCGGCCGGCGGCGTTCCCAAAATGGTCAACAACGCGTTCTGGATGATTATCGCCGCCGGCGCGCTCTCGCTCATTTCCCTCCTCGTCGCCATCCCGACGCTCGACGATCCCGCCATGCGGAGCACGTTCGAGCAGCAGATGCAGGCTGGCGGCGCCAACATCGACTTTGAGTCCATCAAGGGCTTTGTGATCGGAACCATAGTTGTGATGGGTCTGATCAGTGCAGGGCTGTACGCGTTGGTTGCGTTCAACGTTCGTAAGGGCAAGAACTGGGCGCGCATCCTTGGCACCGTATTTGCGGCCCTTTCGATCTTCACCATTCTCCCGCTCGGCGTTGGAACGGTGGCTGTCCTGCTCGGCATCGCCGCCATCGTGATGCTTTACCTGCCGGCATCGGCACCGTACTTCCAGAAGCAGCAGCCGTTTGGCAGCCCCTACTCACAGCCGGGCAACCCCTACGGCCGCTGACCGCACTTCCGAAGCCTGACGGCTCGGCACCAGCGGGACAGCAACCGGCACTACAGCGGACTATCACCTTCACGGCCAGCGGGCGTGGACTTTGGAAGGCACGGGCGAATCAGGTCGCCAGCCTCCCGGGTCCGCGCCCGTTGTGCGTTGTCCGCTTGCTCCTTGCCCCTGCCCTCTTGCGTCCAGCCTCTTGCCCGCTTGTCTCTTGAGGCGAAATTGAGGTGCAGGACTATCCCCAGATTGCCCCGCTCACGGTACGGTGTAACCAAAATCCCGCTGGGGGCAGGAAGACGTGGCTGATCCCGGCAACCGATTCATCAGTAGCCGACGTGAAAAGGATCAAGAATGAGCACTCCGCCCGTCCCGCCGCCCTATCCCAACGATCCCCCATCGGGTGGCCAGTTCGGGCAGGCACCTTACCAAGCGCAGGCACCCCAGTACGGGCAGAGTCCGTCCCCTTTCCCGCAGGCTCCGCAATACGGCCAGGCACCGCAGTCCGGCCAGCCCCAGCAGTTCGGCCAGGCACCGCAGTCCGGCCAGCCCCAGCAGTTCGGCCAGCCCCAGCCTCTTGTGTACCCGTCAGAGCTGCCGCAGCCGCGGAAGGGCGGGCCGGCCGTAGTGCCGCCGCCACTGGTTAACATCGCCTTCTGGCTCCTGACGGGCGCGTGCATCCTGTGGGTTGGTTCGGTATTCCTGTCGATAGGCTCGATCGACGACCCCGCGATGCGCCGTCAGTTCAATGCCAGGCTTGCTGCCAGCGGCGCTGACGTGGACTTTGAGGCCCTTAAAGGCCTGGTGGTGGGCATGGTGGTACTGATAGCCGCGGTCGGTGTCCTGATGTACGCGCTGGTGGCGGCCAATATGCGGAAAGGCAGGAACTGGGCCCGGATCCTCGGCACCATCTTCGCGGCCTTCTCACTGCTGGGCGTTCTTGAGATGGGGCTGGGCACGCTGTCCATCCTGGCGGGCGTGGCCTCCATGGTGCTCCTGTACCTCCCCACCTCCGCGCCGTATTTCAGGAGGTACCAGCCGTTCGCCGGACCGTACGGTCCGCCGGGCTACCCCTACGGACGCTAGCCGGCAGTTACCCGCCCTGGGCGGCTACTCGCCGTCGTCCGGTATTTCAGTCCTTTGTGCGTGATAGGCAAGGATCTGCAGCTCTGTGGCCATGTCCACCTTTCGAAGGTTCACGCCCGGCGGCACCTGCAGCATGACGGGCGCGAAGCTGAGGATGCTCCGCACTCCGGCTGCGATGACACGGTCGCACACGCCCTGCGCCACGGCAGCGGGCAGGGCCAGCACCACCATGTTGGCCCCGGTGCGGTGCAGAACGGGTTCGAGGTCCGCGACGTCGCTGACGCGCAGCCAGCCCACTTCGTTGCCCACCACCATCTGGTCCGCGTCAAAAATGGCCACGACGTCGAACCCCCGGGACTCGAAGCCGCCGTACCGGGCCAGGGCCTTGCCCAGGTTACCGGCACCCACGATCGCAACTTTCCAGTCCCGGGTGAGGCCGAGGGCTGCGGAGATATGCCGGCTCAGGTACTGCACTTCGTAGCCCACACCGCGGGTGCCGTACGACCCGACGTGCGAGAGATCCTTGCGGAGCGTCGACGAGCTCACCCCGGAGGCTTCGGCCAGGGATTCGGAGGACACGCGTTCAACGCCCTCGGCCAGCATGGTGGTGAGGGCGCGCAAATAAATGGTCAGCCGTGCCACGGCCGCGGGCGGAATCTGCTTGGCGGCAGTTCCGCTATCCCCATGGACAGCCTCGGGGGATGAATCCAGCGAAGTCACTATCTGCTCCATTGCGTCGCGTTGTGACTCCACTCTAGAGCCCCGTCTCGGTTGCCAACAAAGCGTGCGTCATGGCCCGACGCCCTCGGCTATTGGGCCATGGCCTGGCGCAGCACCCGGGCCAGGCGGGTTTCGTCAATCTTCCAGAAGTCGCGCTGGATCCCGTTCACCAGCACCACGGGGATTTCCTCCGCGTACTGTTCGCGTAGCTCCGGCTGGTTGTCAACCAGCTGTTCCCTCCACTCGAGTCCCAGTTCGGCAGTGACCCGTCCGACGGCGTCGCGAGCGGCCCCACAGAGGTGACAGTCAGCTTTGGTGATGAGGACGACGTCGGGTTTTTCCATGACTCAACCGTAGCCCGGGCCGGCGGCACCGTCGACGCTGTCGCATCGAACTCCGCCGCCGCCGGGATCCCTGAACGCCGCTGGAGCCGGGCATTGACTAGACTCATGGCATGCCCGAGGAGAAGTACGTCGCCGTAGTCCGCCAGCCGGCCGGCGCGTCACAGCACGGCGAAGCCGCCTTCTTCGACGTCGACAACACCCTCATGAAGGGTGCCAGCCTCTTCCATGTGGCCCGGAAAATGCATCAGCGCGGGGCGTTCACCCTTCCGCAGGCGGCCGGTATGGCATGGAAGCAGTTCAAGTTCATCCTCCGCGGCGAGAACATGGATGACGTTCACGCCGTCCGCGATTCGGCACTGACGCTCGCCGCCGGCATCACGGTCGAGGACATCAAGGCGCTGGGCGAAGAAGTCTTTGACGAAATGATCGAATCCAGGATCTGGCCCGGTGCCAAGGCGCTGGCCCAGCAGCACCTCCGGGTGGGCCGCATGGTGTGGCTGGTGACGGCAACGCCCATCGAGGTGGCCACCGTGATCTCCACCCGCCTCGGCCTGACCGGCGCCCTGGGAACCGTGGGCGAGATAAAGGACGGCGCGTATACCGGCCGGCTGGTGGGCGACATCCTGCACGGGCAGGCCAAGGCCGTTGCCGTCCAGGGCATCGCGGACGCCGAGGGCCTGGACCTCAAACGATGCTGGGCCTACAGCGACTCCCACAACGACATTCCACTGCTGAGCATGGTGGGGCATCCGGTGGCCATCAACCCCGATGCCCGGCTGCGCCGGCATGCCCGCGAAAACAACTGGCCCGTCTACGACTTCCGCTCGGGACGCCGTGCCGCCACGCTGGGCTTGAAGGCCGCCACAGTCGGAGGCGCAATCTACGGCCTCTGGCGGGGCTTCACCCGCTTCCGCGGCCCCACGGTTTAAGCCACAGGGGGACGGCGTGCGTGCCGGCGTAGTGGCTGTTAGCCGGCAGCAGTGCTTCGCGTAGGAGCGCATCGCGACCGAACGCGCGACAGAGGTCGCCCAGCGACCGCCGGAGCGCCTTTCGGGTGTGTCTAAGCGACGGCGAAGCACTGTTGCCGCCCCACCAGGCGCAAAGAAAAATGCCCGCTGCCAGAAGGCAACGGGCATCTCACGCTGTGTGAAGTATCTCTACTTCTTGTTACGGCGCTGGTGGCGGGTCTTACGAAGCAACTTGCGGTGCTTCTTCTTGGCCATACGCTTGCGACGCTTCTTAATAACTGAACCCACGAAAGTTCCTTACAAACTAGATGGAGTACCTGTCTGATGGAAGAGGTCCGTGGACTAAGCAACAGACTAAACAAACAACTGACAGATTCTTACAATAACGAAAAACGTTCCCTAACAGGGTACCGCTTATCCGGCGCACTCACTGACCGCCCGCCCGAAGGCACATCGCAGCGCGGTCATGGAGCAACTTCAGGCGGAGTCTGACTGGCCTTCCACAACAGCACCCTTGACGTACTGTTCGACGGCGCTCTCCGGCACCCGGAAGGAGCGGCCGAAGCGGACGGCCGGCATCTCTCCGGAGTGGACAAGGCGATACACGGTCATTTTAGAAACGCGCATGAGCTCGGCCACTTCGGCCACAGTCAAGAACTGTGCGTTCGAGAAGTTCGACTCTGCGGACATTTCCCTTATTCCTTTGTTAACAGCTGATAAAGGCAACCCCATTGAAACCCCATTGCGGTGTGCCGATGCTGAGCCATCAACCTACCCTGTGCTAGTTACTCTAGTGGCTGATGGTGCCATAGTGAAAGTCATCCGGGGTAACCAGTTTCCGGCGAATTCTCAGGAAAAAGTCAGCTCTGGCGGGCTCCCCGGCGCTTCCGGGCGGAGGCGGCGAGCTGGCTCAGTACCGAGGCGGTGACATCCCACTCCATGCAGGCATCCGTGACGCTCTGGCCGTAAACGAGTTCGTCGGTGCCGGCGGCGTGATCGGCGACATCCAGGTTCTGCGCGCCGCCCACCAGGAAGCTCTCCAGCATGACGCCGGCAATTACGCCGGCCGCCGCCCCGCCGTCTTCAAGCTGCGCCCCGATTTCCAGCGCAACTTCAGCCTGGCGGTGGTGGCTCTTGCCGCTGTTGGCGTGGCTGGCATCCACGATGAGCCTCGGGTTGAGCTGCTTTGCGGCCAGCTTGGCGGAGGCGGCTTCGACGTCGGCCGAGGAGTAGTTGGGGCCCTTGCGTCCGCCGCGGAGGATCACGTGCGTGTCCGGGTTGCCTGCCGTTGCCACGAGCGCAGCCCTGCCGTCGCCGTCGATTCCGAGGAATGCCTGGGACGCAGCGGCGGCGCTGCAGGCATCAACGGCAACCTGCAGGTCGCCGTCGGTCCCGTTCTTGAAGCCGATGGGCATGGACAGGCCCGACGCCAACTGGCGGTGGATCTGGCTTTCGGTGGTGCGTGCCCCGATGGCGCCCCAGGAAACGAGGTCCGCCATGTACTGCGGGCTGATGGGTTCGAGGAACTCCGTGGCCGTGGGGAGGCCCAGCGAAGTGACCTGCTTCAGGAACTGGCGGGCGGCCCGCAGCCCGGTGGCGATGTCATGGCTGCCGTCCAGATGGGGATCGTTGATCAGGCCCTTCCAGCCCACGGTGGTGCGCGGCTTCTCGAAGTAGGTCCGCATGACCACGAGGAGGTCTTCCTTGTGCTTCTCCGCCTGGCTCACCAGCCGGCGGGCGTATTCCAGGCCGGCCTTGGGGTCATGGATGGAGCAGGGTCCCACAATCACCAGAAGGCGGTCGTCCACGCCGTCCATGATGGCCCGCACTTCGTCCCTGCCGCGTTCGACGACGTCTGCCACCCGGGCGTCCAGCGGCAGCTCCGCGATCATCTCCTGCGGGGACGGCAGCGCCTGGAATTCACTGACGCGCAAATTGGAGGTGGATTTCTGGGGGACGCAGTGTTTCCCACTGAATTGGAAGGATGCGTTTCGGTGGCTGCTGCGATGCTCATGTTTGCGGGTCCTGTTCCGGATGGTGCGGAGCGGGCCCAAATCAGAACCCGCCGGAGAAATGGCGAAGGGCAGAGAATGATCTCTGCCCTGTTGGCTCTGAAGGAAAGTTGGATGCGTGTCAGTTAGACGCGGGCCCCTCCAGAGCCAACGAAAAATACGCATACCAACGGTTAGTCATAGCAAAGACCATAACGGCCGAACGCGCCGTCCGCAAATTCGCGCTTAACATTGCGGCCCATGCAGCATTGCCCCAACGCCCCGCCCTGCCGCCCTTCCTGACCCAACTAGGTAGCAGCAGGTGTCGTTTTGAGCCGCCAAAACGACACCTGCTGCTACCTAGTTGGGCGGCGGGGAAAGCGGAATCCTAGCCGAGCAGCTTGCGCAGGTACTCCAGCTGGCGGTTCCACTGGTGTTCCTGGCCGCCCTCGTGGTTGTTGAACCGGTACACCTCGATGTCCTTGGCCGGAACGTCTCCGCTTCCTGTCTGGCCGGCCGTTCCGGATTCGCTTCCTGCTGCCGTTCCGTAGGCGTTGAAGCTGGCAAAGACCGTGGAGGGCGGGCAGATATCGTCCATCTGCGCAGCCGAGAACAACGCTGGCGCGGTCGCCGCCCGGCCCAGGTTGACGCCGTCGAAATAGTTCAGCACGGCGAGGATGGGTCCGTACCGCTCCCGGTGGCGGGCCAGGAAGGCGGCGATTTCGGGATACGGTCCGCGCGGCGCGATGTCGATGGAGCGGGGGAAGTCCTGCAGGAAGGGAACGTCCGGCAGGGCGGCGATCACGCCCTCGAGCCTTCCCGCCGCCAGCCCGGCCACAGCGACGGTGATGCCGCCGCCCTGGCTGACGCCCGCCACCACCACGCGGGAGGAATCGACGGCAGGGTGTGCCTGGGCCGCCTCGACCGCCCGGAAGGCATCCACGTAGACCCGCCGGTAGTAGTAATCTTCACGGCTTCCGATGCCGCGGGTCATCAACCCCGCATGGGCGACGTCGCCCGCCGAGGGGTGCGGATCGGCGGTGTGCCCCAGAATTCCGCCGTAACCCTGCCCGCGGGTGTCCATGATGAAGTGCGCGTAGCCGGCCTGCGCCCACTTGGTGTCCTGGTTGGACAGCCCGCGCCCGCCGGAATAGCCCACATACTGCACGACGACGGGCAGCGGCTGGTCCGCCGGCCTGTTCGCCGGCAGGTGCAGCCAGCCTTTCACCGGGGACCCGCCGAAGCCGGCAAACGTGACGTCGAAGGTGTCGACCACCGTCAGGTAGTTGTCCACGGGCTCGAAGACGGCATCCAGCGGGTACTCACGGGCCTCGCTGATGGTGCGGTCCCAAAAGGCGTCAAGATCCGCTGGTGCGGTGACGCCGGACGCGTAGTTTCGGAGCTGGTCAAGCGGTAGGTCGAAGAGGGGCATGGGATTCCGGTTCTATGAAGCGGGCCGATAGGTAGGATGTTGTATCTTGTCAGGCGCAGAAGGCAGATTCAACCCGTCACGACGCCACGTTGAGGACTTTGTACCAGCGCGACTGGAGATGCCGTTTGCCGGACGCGGTATCGCCGCCATCAGACCAGCGCCGCCTGGTAGCTTTCCAACGGCTGCGATCCGCGAACCAGTGCCCGCAGCTCGGCGAGGCCACCGGAGACCACTCCTACGGCGCGGGCCTGGACCAGCACGTTGCCGAGCGCCGTGGCCTCGACGGGTCCGGCGATGACGCGTTTGCCGGTGGCGTCGGCGGTGAGCTGGCAGAGGAGCCGGTTCTGCGAGCCGCCACCCACGATGTGCACCACGTCCACGGACACGTCCGCGAGTCGTTCGGCGTCGGCGATGGTCCGGGCGTAGCCGGCGGCGAGGCTGTCCAGGATGCAGCGGGTGATGGTCGCCGGGTCGTCGGTGAGGACGGCTCCGGTGTTGCGGACGGCGGCGCGGATCCGTTCGGGCATGTTGTCCGGGGCGATGAAGTAGGAATCGTTGGCGTTGATCTGGGGTCCGCCGAACGGTAGCGCAGCGGCGGCGGCCAGCAGTTCCTCCAGCGTCGCCGTGTAGCCCTGGTCCGCCCAGCTGCGCTGGCATTCGCTGAGCAGCCAGAGCCCGCCGACGTTGCGGAGGTACCGGATGGTGCCGTCCACGCCGCGTTCGTTGGTGAAGTTCGCCTGCCGGCTGGCCTCGGTGAGCACCGGTTTCGGGAGTTCGACTCCGACGAGAGACCAGGTCCCTGACGAGATGTAGGCGAAGTTCTCACAACCGGCGCCAGTTGCCCCGGCGGGGACGGCGGCGACGGCGGAGGCGGTGTCGTGCGAGCCGACGGCCACCACCTTAGTTGCCTGGGCCAGTCCGGTACGCGCGGCGATGCCGGGCAGCAGGGTCCCGACGGTTTCGCCGGGCTGGATCAGCGGCGGGAACAGCTTTTTGGACAGGTCCAGGGCCGCCAGGAATTCGGTGGCCCACTCCCCCGCCACGGCGTCGAACAGCCCGGTGGTGGAGGCGTTGGTGGCTTCGGCGCGGCGGACCCCGGTGAGCAGGAACGCGATCAGGTCCGGGATGAGCAGGGCCTGCAGCCCGTCCAGATACTGCTCGGTGGCCAGCTGGTAGATCGTGTTGAACTGCAGGAACTGCAGCCCGGTGGTGGCGTAGAGCCGGGCCGGGTCGAGTTTCTGGTGCACGGGCGCGACGGCGGCACGGCTGCGGTCATCGCGGTAGCTGAACGGCTGCGCCGTGAGGTCCCCGGCGGCGTTCACCAGGCCATAGTCCACCGCCCAGGTGTCGATGCCGATGCTGCTGATCTTTTCACCGTGCTCCGCGGCGGCGCGGGCCGCGGCAGCGAGGCCGGAGAGGACCTCGGCGAACAGGGCGTCGATATCCCAGCGCAGCCCGCCGTCGAACTCCACTACCCCGTTCGCGAACCGGTGCACCGTCTCCAGCGACACCGCACTTTCCGAACCGGCACTGCCGGCCGTGACGCGGCCCAGGATGACCCGGCCGGAGGAAGCACCGATATCGACGGCGGCGAACACGCTGTCCCTGAACACGCTGCCGGCGGACACCGCCCCGGCCGTGTCCGGGGCGGTGTCCACAGATGCACCGTCCGGCGCGGTTGGCACGGCGTTCATCGCAGGAAGGCGGCGGCGACGCCGGCGTCCACGGGGATGTGGAGGCCGGTGGTGTGGGACAGTTCGGCGCTGGTGAGCACCGCGGCGGCGTTGGCCACGTGCTCGGGCAGGACCTCGCGCTTGAGCAGGGTGCGCTGGGCGTAGTACTTGCCCAGTTCCTGCTCGTCCACGCCGTAGACCGCGGCACGCTTGGCGCCCCAGCCGCCGGCGAAGATCCCCGAGCCGCGGACCACGCCGTCGGGGTTGATGCCGTTGACCCGGATGCCGTACTCGCCCAGTTCCGCCGCGAGGAGCCGTACCTGGTGGGCCTGGTCGGCCTTGGTGGCGGAGTAGGCGATGTTGTTCGGGCCGGCGAACACGGAGTTCTTCGAGGAGATGTAGATGATGTCCCCGCCCATGTCCTGGACGATCATGACCTTCGCCGCGGCTTTGGCAACGAGGAAGGAGCCCTTGGCCATGACGTTGTGCTGGAGGTCCCAGTCCTTTTCGGTGGTTTCCAGCAGCGGCTTGGAGATGGACAGCCCGGCATTGTTGACCACCAGGTCCAGGCCGCCGAACGCCAGCACCGCTTCCTGGATCGCCGCAGAAACCTGTGCCTCGTCGGTCACGTCGGCCTGGACGCCGAGGGCGACGTCGGGTCCGCCGAGCTCGGCCGCGACTGCCTGCGCGTTCTCCAGGTTCAGGTCCGCGATCACCACGCAGGCGCCTTCCGCGGCGAGGCGGGTGGCGATGGCCTTGCCGATGCCCGACGCCGCACCCGTGACCAGGGCGATGCGGGTGGCGTGGGACTTCGGTTTGGGCAGGCGGGCCAGCTTGGCTTCCTCAAGGGACCAGTACTCGATCCGGAACTTCTCGGATTCCCCGATCGGGGCGTACGTGGAGATCGCCTCGGCGCCGCGCATCACGTTGATCGCGTTGACGTAGAACTCGCCGGCCACGCGGGCGGTCTGCTTGTTCGCGCCGAAGGAGAACATGCCCACGCCCGGCACCAGCACAATGGCCGGGTCCGCGCCGCGCAATGCGGGACTGGCCTCGGTGGTTGAGCCTGCCGAAACCGCGTGGCGGTCGTAGTAGGCCTGGTAGTCCTCACGGTAGTCGGCGTGGAGTTCCTGCAGCCGGGCGATCGAGTCATCGATGGACGCGTCCGCCGGCAGGTCCAGGATCAGCGGCTTGACCTTGGTGCGGAGGAAGTGGTCCGGGCAGGACGTGCCCAGCGCGCCGAGCCTGGGGTGCTCGGCGGCTTCCAGGAAGTCCAGGACGACGGCGTCATCGCTGAAGTGCCCCAGCTGCGGTTTGTCCGTGGATGCCAGCCCGCGGATGACCGGCGCCAGCGCGGCGGCCTTGGCACGGCGCTCGGCTTCCGGCAGCGCGCCGTAGGCGGGCAGCTTCGGCCCGAAGGGCTCGGCGCGGCCGTTCTCCGCAATGAATTTTTCGGCCTCGTCAATGATCCACAACGAGTTGGCTTCGGCCTCTTCGCTGGTGGCGCCCCAGGCGGTGATGCCGTGCCCGCCCAGGATGGTGCCGACGGCCTGCGGGTTGGCGTCCTTGATCGCGGCGATGTCCAGGCCCAGCTGGAACCCGGGGCGGCGCCAGGGAACCCAGACCACCTTGTCGCCGAAGATCTTGGTGGTCAGGGCCTCCCCGTCCACGGCCGTGGCAATCGCGATGCCCGAATCCGGGTGCAGGTGGTCCACGTGCGCGGCATCCACCAGCCCGTGCATCGCGGTGTCGATCGACGGTGCAGCGCCGCCCTTGCCGTGCAGGCAGTAATCAAAAGCGGCCACCATTTCATCTTCACGGTCCACCCCGGGGTAGACGTTCTTCAAAGCGTTCAGCCGGTCCAGGCGGAGCACGGCGAGGTTTTCCGCCTTCAGCGTGCCGAGGTCCCCGCCGGAGCCCTTGACCCACAGGAGCTCGACGTCCTCGCCGGTCACGGGGTCCTTCTCGGTGCCCTTGGCCGAGGTGTTGCCGCCGGCGAAGTTGGTGTTCCGCTTGTCCGCGCCGAGGCGGTTGGAGCGGGAGATCAGCGCCTCGACGGCCTTGTTCGCGTTTGTCTTGTTCATCTCTATGCGCCCCATCCGGCCTGGTGACCGCCCACGCGGTCTTCGTTGATCTGTTTCTGGTAGCCGCTGGCCTTGAACGCGGCCATCGGGTCCGCGGGCAGGTCACGGGATTCACGCCATTCGGCCAGGACCGGACGGACGTCGGTGTAGAAGGCATCGTTGAAGACGGCGTTGGCGCCCAGCACATCCCCGGCACGCTGGGCTTCGCCCAGGGCGGCGGTGTCCACCAGCAGCGCCCGGGCGGTCATTTCCTGCACGTTAAGGACTGATCGGATCTGGCCGGGGATCTTTTCTTCCAGGTTGTGGCACTGGTCCAGCATGAGGGCCACGCGTGAATTCTCTCCTGCGGACTTGCCGAAGCCGCCGCCACGGATTACCTCGTGCATGATGCGGAACAGCTGGAACGGGTCCGCCGCGCCCACAATCAGGTCATCATCGGCGTAGAAGCGCGAGTTGAAGTCGAAAGAGCCCAGCTTGCCCAGGCGCAGCAGCTGCATCACGATGAACTCGATGTTCGTCCCAGGAGCATGGTGCCCGGTGTCCAGGCAGACGAACGCCTTCTCCCCCAGCGCCAGGGTCTGCGCGTAGGAGGTGCCCCAGTCCGGAACGTCCGTGTGGTAGAACGCGGGTTCGAAGAACTTGTACTCCAGCACCAGGCGCTGGTCCTCGCCCAACCGGGCGTAGATCTCCTGCAGCGACTCCGCCAGGCGGTCCTGCCGGCCGCGGATGTCATCCTGGCCCGGGTAGTTGGTGCCGTCCGCCAGCCAGATCTTCAGGTCGCGGGAGCCGGTGGCGTGCATGATGTCGATGCACTCGAAGTGGTGGTCGATCGCACGGCGGCGCACGGCCCCGTTCGAGGACGTCAGCGAGCCGAACTTGTACCCGTCATCCTGGAAGGTGTTCGAGTTGATCGTGCCCAGTCCCACGCCCAGGCCGGCCGCGTACTCGCGCAGGGCCGCGTAGTCATCCACCTTGTCCCACGGAATGTGCAGCGCAACGGTGGGAGCCAGGCCTGTTAGTTCGTGCACCTTCGCGGCGTCCGCCAGCTTCTCCTGCACGGTCCGCGGAGTGCCCGGCGTTCCGAACACCTTGAAACGGGTACCTGAGTTGCCATAGGCCCAGGAGGGTACTTCGATGGCAAGCTCCTCGAGCCTGCCCAGCGCCGTTGCTACGTCATTCATGATGGTTCTTTCCGGTCTGTTGTAGTGCGATTGTCTGTTGTTGCCGACTTCCGTGTCGGCCATGCGGTCGGTACGTCCCGCTGTTATTGACGCTTGCTTGTCAGTGGACGCTGGCTAGCCCGGGGCGTCGGCCGTGGCCAGCTGGTCCTCCAGGTTGAAGATCTCCTGGAGCGCCACAAATCCTGTGTCAGGGGGCTGCTCCGTGTCTTCGAAAAGCGTGGCCATCTCCGCCTGCCAGCGGGCGTTGACGTCGGTCAGTGCCATCCTTGCCCGCACGGCGTCGAAGTCGTCGCACTCCACATAGCCCACCAGCAGCCCGTCCTCGCCCAGGAAGAGCGAGTAGTTGTGCCAGCCCGCGTCCTTGAGCGCACGGAGCATCTCCGGCCAGACGGCGGCGTGCCGGCGCCTGTACTCATCGATCAGTCCAGGTTGGACCGAGGAGCGAAAACACACCCTCATCTGCGACTCTCCTGAATTTCCGGTTCGTTGAATCGTTTCATTGTTACGATTCAAAGTACTCTTGAAGTCGAGTAAGTGTCAAGCAATTGTCAGTGGTTGAAACCTTTGTCTGGCCGCACGCCGTTTCGGTCGCCGGGCAACGGGGACCGACCGAGGACAATTGGCCAAAGGGTTCGGTCCTGGCGCTGCACGCCGTCCCGCAATAGAAAGCTTGGAGAAACATGTCACGGTCAGCCAGCATCAAGGATGTTGCGAACCATGCCCGCGTGGCGGTGGGAACGGTTTCCAACGTCCTGAACTACCCGGACCGGGTTTCCCAGCGGACCAAGGACCGGGTGCTGCAGGCCATCGACGAGCTCGGCTTTGTCCGCAACGATGCGGCCCGCCAGCTCCGCGCCGGGCACAGCCGCACCATCGGACTGATCGTGCTCGACGTCGGCAACCCCTTCTTCACCTCGGTTGTCCGCGCCGCCGAGGACGCCGCGGCCCTGCAGGGAAGCGCCGTCCTGCTTGGGGACAGCGGGCACGACGCCGGCCGCGAGTCGAACTACATCGACCTCTTCCAGGAGCAAAGGGTCCAGGGCCTGCTGATCTCGCCGGTGGGCGACGTCACGGACCGGCTCGACCTGCTGCGGGAACGCGGCGTGCCCACAGTCCTGGTGGACCGGCTGGCCGACGAGGCGAAGTACAGTTCCGTCTCGGTTGACGACGACGCCGGAGGGTACCTCGCGGCGCGGCACCTGCTGGACACCGGCCGCCGTCGGCTTGCCTTTGTGGGAGGCCCGACGTCGATACGCCAGGTGGCGGACCGCCTCCTGGGGGCGCAACGCGCCGTCGCCGAGGTTCCGGACGCATCACTGGAAGTGCTGGATTCCGCCGGGCAGACCGTCCTCGCCGGCCGCGGCGTGGGCGACCAGCTGGTCCGCCGCAGCGCCGACGAACTTCCGGACGGCGTGTTCTGCGCCAATGATCTGCTGGCACTCGGTGTGATGCAGTCCCTGGCCATGATGCACACGCTCAGGATTCCCGAGGACATCGCGCTCATCGGTTACGACGACATCGATTTCGCGGTGTCCGCCGTGGTGCCGCTGTCCTCGATCCGGCAGCCAACGGAAGCCCTGGGGCGGACCGCCATCGAGCTGCTTGCGGAGGAACTGGAATCCGACAACCCCAAGCACCGTGCCGTGATCTTCACTCCTGAGCTCGTGGTTCGGCAGAGCACCGCAGGGGCCGAGGGATCTTCGCTCGGCTAGATTTCCGACATGCAGGCCTGTGCCCCGGCTGGCCTCGTCGACCTCTCCGATGCCTACCGGGACCGCAACGACGGCATAATCAGCGTTTCCGGTAGTAGTCTCTCCAGATCAGACGGTGCAGAGGTACCTTCCGCGGCAGCGACCTCAGACCGGGGATGAACGGCAGCAGGGTCAGCAACGCGGTCAGCACGAACATTGTGACTACGACGAGGGCATCAGCATTCGGCGACGACTTGAACGGTTCTATCTGGTAGAAGAACGAGAAGAGCCACAGCCAGGACTGCCCGGGCGTGTCCCCGGTCTCGTTCATCACGCCCCATTGGTCCCCGGTGAGGTGTTGGCTTGTCGCAAGATCCGGGAAATAGCTGCCGTCTCCCAGAAACAGGAGGCTGCGGGTGTAGTCCATGTTGTAGAAAATTCCGCCACCCTGCAGCGCTCCGTCCAGATTGCCTTGCCGTGCCATGTCGAGCAAAGCGCCGGTCAGCGCAGGGACAGGGCCATAATCGCCGTCGGCCACCTTTGCCGGATCGTTGTCGGGCGCTGCGGCGAGGGCATCAGAATAGGCGGCTGACCAGTCAGCCCGTTGCTGATCCGTGGCGGCCATCCAATCGGCAACGGCGGCTGGCGGCGACGGCAGCGTCTCAAGGGGGGCAATCACCAAATCATTGGCCGTATCGACCGGAAGACGCACGCCCGAGAGACTTTGGAGGTCGACAGGACCGATCTTTTGCGACGCGTCCGGAGTCGAATTGTACGGCGGCCCATACCCTGCTGTGTCGCTGGTCCCGCCAAGTTCCTTTGCAGCGGTGGCGACGAAATCCGCCGGGGCGGCACTTGCCCACCCTTTGAGACTGACGCTGGGCTCGTCTGGTGACCCGAAGATGGCGGACACCCCGAGCACAAGCAGGCCCACCACGACAACGCCTATGGCCAGTTCCTTGACCAGGTCGTACTCACGAACGCTGCCTGTCCAGGGCCGACTGGCAATGTTGTCCGCCTTGCGCCAGGAGGTCCTGCTGCTTTCCCGGGTCATCGCACTGCGTCCTTGGCTGAGGTGGACTCCGGAGGTTCGGCCTGCTCCGGGTGGTTGTGCAACAGCTGGGCGTCGCTATCTGCCGCTTCCAGCGGCGGAGTGACACCGTGAACCCGGACCAGGAGGACGTGCAGGACGACAATGGCGCCCACCGCCAGGGGAAGCAGGGTGATGTGCCAAACGAAGATCTGTCCGAGGTTGGCCACGTTGAACCAGGCGCCCACGCCGACGGCGTTCAACGCGTCCTTGGCTTCGAAGGCGATCCACTGGGAATCGAAGTTCGTCTGAAGCAGATACCCGGTGAAGGCAGCGACGATGGAAACGACGAAGGAGAGCATCCCGGTGATCCAGGTCAGGACGCGGCCCCCGCGCCAGGCTGCCATCCAGAACTTAAGCCACAGGTGCACCACCATGAACATGAAGAAGAGTTCCACGCTCCACAAGTGGGTGCTGTTGACGAAGCTGCCCCACGAGGACACGTGATACCACTGTGGTCCGTTCAATCCCAGCACGACCCCGGAAATGATAATCCACAGCAGCGAAGCGATGGCCCCCATGCCGAACACATAGGCCCACGACATCACATAGCTTGGCTGGTCCACCGGCAACAGCTTGTCCGGAGGAAGCTTCCCAAGCAGCCACCGGCGGGCTTTGCCGGTCCAGGTGCGGGCATCGGCTTCCTCGGCCGGCTCATGGGCGGTCCTCCCGGTTGTCACTTCCGCCGCTTCCCGCCGGGAAAAGGAAGGACCAGGGCAAGGATGAACAGAATGATCATCACTACGATCACAATCAGGTTTCCCGACTGGATGGTGAAGCCATCCCAGCCAAAATATGTTCCGGCCCCTACCGTGCCAACGCCTGCGACTAGCCATCCGGTCATGGGAATGCTCGATTCTCTATAAGATCCCGGTACAACCGGACCACAGCCAAGAATCCGAAGCTAGAGTCTTTGGCCCCAGTGCTCCCGAATGCTCGCAGGACCTGGGGCTTGATGGGTCCGCCTTTCCTGGCTGCTCGTCACAACGACGAATGTTGCAGGCAACATTGGCAGGGCGGCGCGGCGCTACGGCAGGCTCCTCAGGCTCGACTGCCGGGGCTGGATTTTCTCCACCATGAGGTTCCGGTAAGCGGCCCTCAACGGTGCCATCTGACGGAAGCCGAGATAGCCTCCGCCGAGCACGCTGCCGCTCTCATCCAGCCACTCGAAAAGGGGCAGCCCGTTGATGGAGAACGCCACGCGCGGGCCGTCCTTCACCAGCTCCATCCGGTAGAAATCCCGGGCATCCTCTGCGGGCGGCAGCGGATCGGCCCCCTGCGCCACCAGTTCAAACCCGGCACTTTTCCGCAGGTTGCAGGTCCGGAATGCCCGCTCGGATTCGTACTTGTGCCGGAAGTAGGAGACGTGGAGGGCATCGATATCGCCGGAGTGGTACTGCGGGTAGTAACCGCTGCGCGGAGCAAGACCGGCCGAAAACAGGTCTCGTCCGCCATGCCCTGCAGCCGAAAAGAAGACCATGGCCAGGCCGGGCTCCTGGACCGGCAGGAACTCCCAGCTGACCCTGACATGGTCCGGGAACTCAACCGGGCACCAGAAGGTCCAGTGCGCGTGCTCCCCGAACTCTTCGTCGTCCAGTGCCCCGGAAAGCTCCAGCGCACCTCCGTAGCCGCCCAGGCTCAGAGGCCCTTCGGCCACCCAGTCGGTCACGTCCGCCGGGCCGGCAAGGGGGTTGGCATACAGCAGGTCCGTACCCACCGGCGACGCTCCCACTTAGCCCCGCCCCGCCGTCGCAGGTCCCGCCGTCGCCCGCCCCGCCGTGGTGATTCCCGCCGTCGTGCCCTCACGGCCAGGCCGGACATCCGGACCGAAGCCGAGCAGCCCAAGCTGGCCGGCTACTTCCCGGGCGATCAGCAACGCACCGCGCCGGGAAAAGTGCGTGTTGTCCGCCAGTCCCTCCGGCCAATGGGCGTGCTCCCCGGGCCCAAAGTGGCAGAACAAGGGCCTGGATCCCTCCTCGCCGAGCCGGGTGTAGAGCCCGCGCGTCCACGTGTTGAGGTCGATGACCGGGACGTGCAGTTCCGCGGCGAGCTCCCGGACTACGTCGGGATAATCCTCCAGGCTCTGTTCCAGCCGGGCACCGGTGGGATCCGCGCCCACGGAACCGCCGCCCGCGGACCTGCTCCACGCCGACCTGCTCGCCGCCGAGGGAAGGAAGTGCCGGCGCTCCACCGAAGTGCAGAGCAACGGCACCGCACGGCGGCCCCGGATCTCGGCCGCCATGCGGCGCAGGTTGGCTGCGTATCCCGTCCTGGCCGCGAGGTGCTGGCGTTTCTGGTCGTTGTGGCCGAACTGGATGAGCACAAGGTCACCTTCCCCGGCCAGTTCCAGCAGTGCGTCCCACAAGCCTTCGGCCCGGAAGGACTCCGTGCTGGCCCCGCCCTTGGCAAAGTTGTGGACAGCAGCCCAGGTGTACACGTGCGGGGCAAGGTGGGCGCCCCAGCCACTCATCGGATACTCAAACGTGGGGCAATTAGCGACCGTCGAGTCGCCGGCCAGGAGGATCTTCATTTCAGTCTTTCGGTCAGGTGGACGATGTCGGTGTATCCCGCAGCAGGCCGCTCAGCCCTTGACCGATCCGATCAGCATGCCCTTGGCGAAGTGCTTCTGCAGGAAGGGGTAGAACACCAGGATGGGCAGGGTGGCCACCACGATCACTGCGAACTTGATGCCCTGCTCCGGCGGAATGTACGCCGGGTCCACGTTGCCGGCGCCCAGCAGGTCGCTGGCCGCCGTGACCTGGCGCAGGTACATCTGCAGGGTCCACTTGGAGTTGTCGCTCAGGTACAGCAGCGGCGACATGAAGTCGTTCCAGATGCCCACGGCGTAGAACAGGGCAAACGTGGCCAGCACCGGTTTGGAGAGCGGCAGCAGGATCCGCCACAGGATTCCGATTTCCGTGGCGCCGTCCATCTTGGCGGATTCCTCCAGCTCGGCCGGGAGCTCCTGGAAGAAGTTCTTGATGATGATCAGGCTGAACGGGTTGATGGCCGCCGGCAGGATCAGCGCCCAATAACTGTTCAGCAGGCCCAGGTCCTTGACCACCAGGAACGTGGGGATCATGCCGCCGGAGAACACCATGGCGAAGATGACCAGGCTCAGGATCAGCTGCCGGCCGCGGAGGTTCCGCTTGGCCAGCGGGTACGCCATGGTGACCGTCAGGATGAGCTGCACCACCGTGCCGACGGCGGTCACCAGCACCGTGGTGACCAGCGCCTTGGTGAAGGCCTGCGTGGAGAAGATGTATTCGTACGAGCCCAGGGAGAACTGCTCCGGCCAGATGAAGAACGGCCGCCGGGTGATTTCCGCTTCGGTGGCAAACGAACCGGCGAACACGTAGATGAAGGGCAGCAGCGTCAGGATGCCGATAACAGCCAGGAAGACGTAGTTTGCGGCATCGAAGATCCTGCCGCCGCGTGTGTTGTGGATTTTCATGGCTTAGAACAGTCCGCTCTGGTTGAATCGCTTGGCCAGCCAGTTGGTGCCGAAGATCAGCACGATGCCCACCAAGGACTTGAAGAGCCCGACGGCGGTGCTGTAGCTGTAGGCCCCCTGCGTGATGCCGACGAAGTAGACGTAGGTGTCGAAGACGTCCGCCACGCTGCGGTTGAGCGCATTGGTCATCAGGTAGATCTGTTCGAATCCGGTGTTGAGCACCTGGCCGATCGCCAGGATCAGCATCACGATGATGGTGCTGCGGATGCCCGGCAGCGTGATGTGCCAGACCCTCCTGAACCGGCCGGCGCCGTCGATGATGGCGGCCTCGTACTGGTCCTGGTCCACGGTGGACAGGGCGGCCAGGAAGATGATGGTCCCCCAGCCGGTGTTCTTCCAGATTTCCTGCAGCACAATCAGCGGCCGGAACCATGCGGGATCGGACAGGAAATCGATGTCGGTGCCCAGGACGCCGTTGATGAACTGGAACAGCGGCCCGATATCCAGCGCGAAGAGCAGGAAGCTCAAGGACGCCACGATGGTCCAGGACAGGAAGTGCGGAATGTAAACCAGGGTCTGCACAGTCCGTTTGAGGACACTCAGCCGCACCTCGTTCAGGAGCAGGGCCAGGATGATGGTCAGCGGGAACGCCACCAGGAGGTTCAGCGCCGCCAGGATGAGTGTGTTGCCCAGCAGCCGGCCGAAGTCCGGGTTGCTGAAGAAATCCTCGAAGTGCGCGAAGCCCACCCAGGGGCTGGCGTTGACGCCCAGGAACGGGACGTAGTCCTTGAAGGCAATGGAGACGCCGTACATCGGGGCGTAGCGGAAGACGGCGAAGTAGATCACACCCGGCAGAAGGAGCAGGTAGAGCCATTTGTAGTGGGCGAAGTGCACGGCAGAACGGCGTCGCCGCCCCGGTGCAGGCACGGGTGGCGGCGCCTGCTCCGGGGCTTTGACGTCAACGGTTGACGCTGTCACTTGCGGTTATCCTGCCAGAGCTTGTTGATCTCTTCCTTGACCTTGTTGCCGCCGCTGGTGTCCCACAGCTTGATGGCGTCCTTCAGGCCCTGCTCGTCGATCTGGCCGGCGAGGTACTTGATCCGGGCATCGGCCACGATGTTGTCCAGCTGCGCGCCCTTGGATACGTATGTGGGTGAAACGAACGCTGCGGCGGGGTTGTAGACGGCGCTCTTGAGGTCCCCGGCCATGACCTCCACGCGCTTGTCGAACACCTTCTGTTCGTAATCGCTGGCCTGCTTGACCGGGTAGAAGTTGTTGCCCGCCACGTTCATGCCCAGCTGGGCGTAGCTCTTGATGTCGGTGCTGACGGCCTTGCCCTCAGCCGTTTCGGGCTTAATGGTGGCAGCCTTGCCGTCCTCGACGGCGAAGTTCACGCCTTCGATCCCGTTGTTGAACAGGGTGGCAACGTCCTTGGAGTTCATCTTGTCCAGGAACTGCAGGATGTTGTTCAGCTCGGCTTCAGTGCGGACGCTGGACTTGGGCACGGCGAGGAAACCCGAGTAGCCGTCGGTGGGGTGGGCGTGCAGCTCGCCATCGGGGCCCTTGAGGTTGCCCACGAAACCCACCTTGTTCTGGAAGTCGTTCGGGTTGGCCTGCTTGAACAGGTTGATCAGCACGCTGACACGGGAGTCGACGTCGACAATCATGCCGCCCTTGCCGTTGAAGAACGGTTCGTTCCACTTGGTGCCGTCGAAGGTGGCGAAATCAGGGTTGATGAGCTTCTCGTCCACCATTTTCTTGACGAAGCGGTTGGCTTCGAGGAATTCCTCGGTTTCAAAGCTTGGGACGAGCTTGCCGTCCTTCTCGGTCCAGCGGTTTCCCGCGCCGTACCACTCTTCGATGATGTCGTACGGGCTGTTCGAGCCCAGGGCGCCCCACTTGGGGATGGTGATGCCCCAGGTGTCGTTTTTGCCGTTACCGTCCGGATCCTTTTCGGTGAAGGCCTTGGCCACGTTGTAGAGGTCCTCGGTGGTTTCGGGGGCCTTCAGTCCGAGCTTGTCCAGCCAGTCCTGGCGGAACATGACGGCGGCACGCATGGGCCCGCGGGCGCGGAAGACGCCGTACACCTTGCCGTTGACGCTGGCGTTCTGCTGGATGTCCGGGAAGGTGGTCTTGAGGTTCGGATAGTCCTTGAGCTTGTCCGTGAGGTCCCAGAACGCACCGGCTTCGGCGTTCTTGACGAAACCGGGCGACTTGCTCTGGACCACCATCACCTGGGGAATCTCGGAGGAGGCCAGGGTGATGTTCATCTTGTCCTCGTAGGACGCGTTGGGCGTCCACGTGATGCTGACGTCCTTGCCGGTGAGCTCCTCGAACTTCTTCTGCACGGCGCCGTCGGCGCCCGGCGGCTGGGCTTCCAGGAACGGCGCCATGATGGTGATCTTCGACGGGTCAGCCGCGGGCGCTTCGCCCCCGCTGCAGGCGGTGAGGGAGAGGGCCGTGGCGGTCACGACGGCGGCCGCGACGCTAAGTCTTCTGCGGATCATGGTTTTTCCTTTTCCACTTCTTTGGGGTCGGTTTGCTTGGTTAGGCGTTGGGATGTGCGGTGGCTAGTGCGGTGGCTAGCGGGGAAGTTCGCTGAGTTCCGAACGGCGGCCAGCCCACCGGGGTGCTCCTGGCGGCCCGATCAGTTCCAGGCACAGCATCACGTTAAGGCTCCATTGGGAGGCCCAGTTGGTGGACAGGCGGGGGAACTCCCGCACCGGCTGCCAGGTGTGCGCCTGCTTGAGGGACTCGGCAAACGGGACATCCAGTCCGTCCTCGGCGTCAGCCAGGAGGATCTCCCAGACCTTCGCGGCGAGCCCTTCGTCCCGGTAGTACCAGGCACCGTAGGCCATCATGCCGCTGGCCATCGAAGGCCAGCTGAAGTGGCCGTCGTCGAGCGTCCCGCCGGTGAGCCGTTGCTTTTCGGCCTCCGGAAGTGCGTAGAAGCGGCCGAAGTCGGCGATCATCCGGCGGAAGCCCTCAAGGTCCAGGGCCTCGGCCACCTCCATCCAGACCTGCGGGGCGCCGAAGGCGATGATCATGTGGAAGCCGCCGGCTGTTCCGGTGAACATGTGGTGCAGGTCCAGGGCGGCGGCGTTGAACTCCAGGGTGGGGCCGGAGAGCAGCCCGTGGGGCATGGCCTCAAGCTGGCCGATGCCCTTGGTGATGCGGTCCCGCCAGCTGGAGTCGCCCGTGCGTTCCCATTCGCTGAACCAGTTCGAGACCAGCGCGGACCAGTCGGGGCCGATCCTGATGTGGGTCCGTTCCGGCGTCCGGTCGTAGAACTCACGCATGGGGTCGAGCCGGTCCAGGGCTTGCTCTGCGTCCCGGACCTCGGAGAGCAGCTCGCCGATCCGTTCGTCGCCGGTGAGGAAGTAGTAGTAGCGGTGCAGCCCGGCCATGCTGATCCGGACTTCCTTGCAGCCGCAGCCCCAGTGCACCACGTTGTGCCGCGAACCGAGCTGCGAATACTCGCCGAAGTGGTGCCGGTCCACTTCGGCGCTGTGCCAAGTCATGGCTTCCGCCAGCCGGTAGGCGCGGGCATCGCCGGTGCGCAGGAAATACTGCCAGAGCCACATGTTGGGGGCAAGCTCGTTGTTTGCCCAGGCGAAGCCGCCAAGGTCGTAGCGCCACTGGTGCCGGTACTGGTCGTAGCTGTGCATGAAGTCGCCGAAGTTCCAGTAGCCGTACCAGCCGCGCTGTTCCACTTCTGCCGTATAGAACTCCAGCAGCCCGTCGAGCCGCCGCTCCAAAGCGGCGGCCGACCCGCCGTCGGACGCTGCAGCAGACCCGGTTGAACCGGTCCCGCCCTCCGGCAATCCCCAAGTGGTTCCTGCGGCGCGGGAGGAATAGTAAAGGTCCGGCGCGCAGACGGCCTGGGCGGGATTTTGGCGTTCGCGGGCAAGGTCCCAGAGCCACTCGTCCGTGGGGCTGGCAGCCAGCAGCTCGAAGCTCACGTGCGACGTGTTCGCTACGCCCTCGGGGTGGAACGCATCTCGTCGAAGCCTTCGTAGGCACTGGGGACGTAGCAGTCGTCGGAGTAGTGGCGCAGGTCCATGGGTTCCACGGATTCGGCCCAGGACCAGGCCGTGAACGTGGCGGTGTCCCCATCCATGCCGCCGACTTCCAGTGCCGCCGGGTATTTCTGCCAGAAGCCGCGCAGGGTGACGGCCACGCCGCCGTCGGGCTCCCCCGCATACAGCAGCCCCTGCGCACGGTGGCCTTTGCCCATCCGGACGGGAAGCAGCCGTGCACTGGTCTGCTTCTCCAGGCGGAAGTAGTCCTCCGACTCCTGCGTGACGCGGAAGTCCGCCCAGACGGCGTTCTGCCGGCCGACGGCGAACAGCGCTTCCGTGCCCGGCGTTTCCGCCACCGGCAGGCCGGCCAGCTGGCGCGCGTAGTCCGGATTGTCGGCGCTGAACGGCCGCGTATAGAGGGACTGCACCGGCTCGGTGTAGACGGCGGTATCTCCGGCGATGCTGACGCGGCGGTTCAGCAGGTCGCCCTGGAGCACGCGGTCCAGTTGCAGGCCGAGACCCTTGATGACGCGGTCCTGGGCGGCATCCTGGAACAGGATGGTCTGAGTGATGTCCAGGGTGGGGCGGCCCGCGAAGAACGTGAGCCGGACAATAAACCGCAGCAGCTCCGTTTCCCGGGAAACGACGGTGCCCTGGACCTTCACCACGGTGCGCACGGCCCCGGGCGTCTCCACTTCCGCGGAAGTGACGGCCACCTGCGCGTCCGGCGCGCCCACCACCAGGCGCAGGCCACGGGCGAGTTCGCGGCCGTCCGGGCCAAGCAGCGGCCCGGTGAGCCTGCTCCCCGAGTTGGCGATGGTTGCGGTGAACACTCCGGTGTCCACCCGGATGCCGTGGGGGCCGGGCGGGCGAGCAGCTCCGTGGCCGGAATGTCGGCCTCCGGCTGCCGGGGGGCCGGCTTCCGGGGGGCGAGGCGTGGCTCGAGCCCTTCGGCGTCCTGCCCTTCAGCCACGACGGCGGCATGTGCTGTCCATTTGATGCTGCCGTCCGGCCAGAAGGCCAGGGGGCGCGCTTCGTGCAGGGTGTCCGCGTCACCAAGGACCATCCGGCCGACGTCACCGGCTGCCAGCTCGCCCTGCGGCCACGGCCGGCCGAAGCTCAGCGCGGTGTCCACGCGGGGTGCCTGTTCAAGCCATTTCATCGGGAGGTCTCCTTTGTCATTTCTTCCAGAACCAGGTAGCTGTACCGGGCGAGGGTGTGGGTGCCGGCGGGCAGGGTGACACCGGTCCGGGAGCGCGGCCGCGGGTGATGGGAGGCCCGGGATCGGCCGGCGTCCGGGCCTGCGTCGTGGCCCGGAGCTTCCTGACCTGCCGCGGCCTGGCCGACGGCGCCCTGAGCTGTGGCACGCTGACCTGTGGCACGCTGAGCTGTGGCACGCTGACCAGGGGTGCCGCCGGCGCCAACAATGTCCGCGGGTGAACCGTTGAGTCCGTCGTCGTCCCTGGCCAGCAGAGTGCGTGCCGGCCGGGCCAGCCGGAAACCGGCCGTTCCGCTGCCCATGTTGACCAGCCAGTGCTGCAGCCGCCCGTCCCGCCAGCGCAACCACGCCGTCGCCGGCCGTCCGGACGGCCGGCAGCGTCCCCGCGCAGGCGTACTCGACCATGGCTGCGAGGGCGGCGCCGTCGTCATGCCCACCCGCACGACCGGTGTCCCCCTCGTGACCCGAGTGCCCGGCGTCGAGCGAGACGGGGAACGAACCGAGCAGGATCATCCGGCCGGCACCGATCCGCCGTTCGGTAGCGAAAGCGAGACCTTCGGCCGGCCCGGCCGTCACGGCGCCCAGCACCTGGGCTCCGGTGACCGCTGCGCTGTCCGCGTTCACGCGGAAGAACGTGCTCATCCGGGTGAGTCCGACGTCGTGCCCCAGGATGGTGCCACACGAACCGGAGCCGGTGGCCGGGAACTGGAACACGGACTCGACGCCGGCGGCATCCTCGAGTCCGTCGAGTGCCGATTCCCCGTGCCAGGTGTGGTCCTCGGTGCGGTCTCCGGTGAGGGGCCCGCACACCCAGGTGCCACCGTCGTGCACCCAATCAAGGATGCGTGCACGGTGGTCGTCCGGGAGGTGACGGACGAACGGAGTGAACAGCACGCGGAATCCGGCCAGCGCCCCCTCAACCGGCAGCAGCGCGCGGCTGGTTCCCGCCCGCACTAGGCCGGCGTGGAACGCGGACACCAGGCTGCGGTAGTCCGTGCCTTCGCCGGATTCCGTGGCCAGGAAGCCCTTGGCGTGGTCCGAATAGTGGAGTGCGACGGCCGGCTGAACGGGCCGGCTGTGCTCCAGCAGCGGGCGGATCCGCGGCAGCAGCTCCCCGATTGCGGCGGCACTTGGGTAGCCAATAGTGGGCTGGCCCCAGCTGCTGACCACAGAGCCGTGGGGCTGCTCGCTGCCGCCGCGGTGCTGGCGGAACAGCCAGAACAGGAAGCCTGCCGAACCCGAGGCGAAATTGGCGAAGGCCTCGGCCTCCACAAAGCCGTGCGGATGCGGGCGCCCATATTGCCGGACGGTTCCGCCGTGACTGGGGCTGGTTTCCATCAGGACGGTTCGCCGCGCTTTGCCGAGTCGCGGGAAATAGTCCAGGTTCATCAGGAACGCGGAGTAGTTGTCTGCCGCGGGGTAGGTGTCGAAGCTGGAGAAATCAAGGTCCGAGTAGAGCGCCGGATTGTCCAGGTCGAAGCCGAAGCCGCTGTTGTGCGTGACCGGGATGCTGCTGTGGGCGCGGATGATGGCCGCCTGCTCCCGGGCAAAGCCGTTGATGGAGGCCTGGCTGAACAACCGGAATTCATTGACTAGTGAGGTGTTGTGCAGGAACGGTGTGGGGCCAGGCATCGGCACCTGGACGAAATTTTGATACGTTTCACTCCAGATCGCGGAAAGCCAGCTCTCGTTGAGGATGGCGACCTCCAGATAGCGCTTTTCCAGCCATTCGGCCCAGAGTTCCGCGCACCCCGCACAGTGGCAGCCGCCGACGTGGGACTTGAATTCGTTGTCCAGTTGCCAGGCGACCACCCGGGAGTCATTTCCGACGGCGGCAGCCAGCGCCTCCGTGACCAGCGCGGCCCGCTCGCGAAAGACGGGGCTGTTGGTGCAGACGTGCTGCCGGGAACCGTGGCCCAGCGGAGTCCCGTCGGCGTTGTGGTGGAGCCGCTCGGGATGGCCGTGCGTCAGCCAGACCGGCGGCGTGACGGTGGGAGTGCAGAGGATTGCGGCCAGGCCATTGGCGTCGAGGACCTGGAGGGCGCGGTGCAGCACGTCCAGGCGGACGTCGTCGCGGTCCGGTTCCAGCGCAGCCCACATGAACTCGCCGATGCGCGCCGTATTCATGCCGAGGTGGCGCATGTGCGCGGCGTCGGCGGCGAAAGTCTCCGCGTCGACGACCTCCGGGTACACGGCGGCGCCGTAGAGGAGGCGTCCGTCTAATAGCTCAGGCAAGCGGGGCTCCAACCGTCGCGGCGGTGCGGTGGGGACGGACAGCGGCGTCGCCGGACGCGCTGGCGCGCCGCCCCTGGACAGCGGCGTCGCCGGCTGAGGCCTCGAATGCCCCGGCCAGGGACTCGTCGTTGGCCGTGAAGAAACGGTCGCACAGCCAGCCGGTCACATACAGCCATGCACCGACGCTGAAGAAAGGAATCAGCCCCGGCAGCGCCTGGCTGGCGAACAGGGCGGCCGCGGTCACGAACAGCAGGATCGCGGTGCCGGCGAGGTGCCGGAGGGCAAACCGGGAGGACATCAGGAGATACTGCGCAAGCGGCAGCTCATAGCGGGCAAACATGGGGAAAAGATGGCAGGCCACAGCCGCCAGGAAGATCGCAGCGACGAACACTCCGGCGGCCATCAGCTGCGGGAGGAGGTCACCGGACCTGGCGAAGTAGTTCCAGTTCAGGGCGAGGGCTGCGCCGGCCAGCATCACGGGGAGCGCCAGGCCATTGCCGCGGGCAAAGTTGCGGCCGTATTCCCTGACAAAAAAGCGGATCAGCGGGGCAGCCTCACCCCGGACCCTGCGGCGCACCAGGATCTGCGCGGCCGCAGTCGCGGGGCCGACGCCAAACACTCCCAGGCCCGCAAGGGTGAAAACGATCCAGAGCAGATTCAGGCACGCAATCCACAGCAGGGTGTCGAAGAATGAATATGCTTTTGCGCTAAAACTTCCTGCCGGCACGCTTGGCCTCCGATCTCTCCATCGTTGCAGAAACGGGGGCCGCAGTGGTCCACGTCACCTAAGTAAGCGGTTTCTCGAAAATCTAGACGCTTTTGACTCGGCGGTCAAGGCGTAATTTGAATCGTTACACAATCCGCGTGGCCGGGTTAGACTGTTGGCGACAGCAGCTTGGAAAGCGCTTACCATGGGTAATAACCGAGACAC
This sequence comes from Arthrobacter sp. 24S4-2, assembly GCF_005280255.1. Classification (NCBI taxonomy): domain Bacteria; kingdom Bacillati; phylum Actinomycetota; class Actinomycetes; order Micrococcales; family Micrococcaceae; genus Arthrobacter; species Arthrobacter sp. 24S4-2. The sequence continues at coordinate 4,525,731 of NZ_CP040018.1, forward strand.
CCCGGCCTACGCTGATGGCAGAGGTCCAGGGCCCTGTTTGGGCTCATGGGCCCGGCGATTTCCGGCAACAGACACCGACGTCAAGCACCCCGTCCCGGGGACAGAAGAGGAGAGCCATGGGCACCCTGTCCGAGCCCGTCCCGGAAGAACGCAAACTCCCCATAACTTCACCGGCCAGGGTGGCACTTGTTGGGGTCCATGGCTTCGGCACGCACCACCTCCGCAACCTCGAACGGCTGCAGGCCGGCTGCGCCGTCAGCCTGGTGGCGGTGGCGGACCCGAATCCCCCGGCCCCGGGCGACCTCCCCTCCGACACCGCGGTGTTCGGCAACCTCGACGACCTCCTGGCGGCAACCCCGGCACTCGACCTCGTGATCGTAGCCACGCCCATCCAGACGCACGCACCGCTGGCGCTGGCTGCCCTCCCCCACGCCGACCTCTACCTGGAAAAGCCACCGGTCGCTTCGCTGGCCGACTTCAACCGGCTGCAGGACGCCGCCGCCGAAGCCGGACGCAGCGTCCAGATCGGCTTCCAGAGCCTCGGCTCCCACGCGCTGCAGGCGATTGAGGATCTGCTCGCGGCGGGCGAAATCGGCACGCTCCTGGGGATCTCCGCCACCGGGCGCTGGGTGCGGGACCGGGCGTACTTCAAACGTTCACGCTGGGCGGGCAAGCGCAGCCTGGACGGAGTCGACGTCGTGGACGGTGTGGCCACGAATCCGCTGGCGCACGCCATCGCCACGGCCCTGAGGATCGCCGGCGCCCGGACCCTGGACGATCTCGCCTCGGTGGAAACGGACCTCTACCGCGCCAACGACATCGAATCGGACGACACCTCCGTGATCCGCGTCCGCACCGCATCCGGTCTGCCCGTCACATGCGCCCTCACGCTGTGCGCCACCGAATCCGTGGAACCGTACATCACCCTTCAGGGCAGCGAAGGCACCGTAGTGTTCCACTACACCGAAGACCGCCTCAGCGTCAGGACTGCCGACGGCGAGCGCAGCCAGGTCTTCGGCCGGGACGACCTCACCGAGAACCTGCTGGAACACCTCCGCCGGCGCCACTCGCCTGACACGCAGCCCCAGGCTGCACCCCTCATCAGCCCGCTCGCAGACAGCGGCGCGTTCATGCGCGTGCTGGAAGCCATCCGCACCGCCGAGGCTCCGGCACTGATCCCCGCGCAGTACCTCGATTGGGAAGGCGAAGGAGATTCCGCCCACGCCGTGATCACCGGCATCGAAGATGCACTGGAACGCTCGACGGCGGCGCACGCCACGTTCAGCGAGCTTGGCCTGCCCTGGGCACGGCCTGCGGCCGACGCTGCCCGGAAGCCGCGGCTCACTGTCCGGGATGCTGGCCAGCACGCTGGCGAACGCAGCGACGGCGGCCAGCACGACGGCGGCCCGGTGGCCGGTGCGCCAAGCGGCGCCACCACGGTGGCTACCTTGCAGGACGGAGCCGCCATCGCGGCAAGGCTCTCGCCGCGGCCCTACCTGCATCCGGTGCGCACGCTCGGCGGCGTCACCGTCACGGACCACCTGCCGGCGGACCACCCCTGGCACCTCGGCGTGGGCATTGCCCTGCAGGACGTGAACGGCACCAATTTCTGGGGCGGCAAGACCTACACCCGCGCCGCCGGCCGCTACGAAGAGCGGCCGGACCACGGCCGGATCGTGCAGCTCTCCGCAGCCTCGGAGCCCGGGGCACCGGACAGTGACTCCCTCCACCAGGAACTCCGCTGGCAGGCACCGGATGGCAGCGAACTCCTCCGCGAGCGCCGCAACACCCGGTCCACGTGGGTGGACGCCCGCACCTGGCGGCTGGACCTGACCACTGAACTGACCGCCGTCGTCGACGCCTCGCTTGGCGGTCCCGGCTCCAACGGGGCCGCCGGAAGCGGCTACGGTGGATTCTTCTGGCGGCTTCCGGCGTGCGCGGGAGCCGATGTGTTCACGGCCGAGAGGCAGGGTGAAGCCGAAGTCCATGGCTCCGTATCGCCTTGGCTTGCGTGGACGGCGGACTTCCCCGAGGGCCCCGCAAGCTTGGTGTTCGCGGCTCCCGCCGAGGCACCGGATCCCTGGTTCGTCCGGCAGTCCGGCTACCCCGGAGTGGGCCCAGCGCTGGCCTGGGACAGGCCTGTGAACCTTGCCGCAGGGGAAGCTGTGGCACGCGCCTTCTCGGTATGGATCTCGGACGGCAGACTGACTCCGGCTGAAGCTGCGGCATTGGCTGCAGAACGGTGACCGGCCCGCTTTCCGCGGCAGCGCTCCTCACCGACGGGCTGGAATCCTGCCTCACGGCATCACGGCGCCCGCACTTCGGCTGGCAACTGGTGGGCGGGGGAAGCGATCCCTCGGCCAGCTACCAGGGCGCGTACGAACTGCGGCTCAGCGACGCGGCCGGCACGCTGCTTTGGGATTCGGGCGTTGTGCCCTCCGGGGGCCAGCACTTCGTGGCCTCCGGTGGCCCGGACCTCGCGCCGGACACCGACTATCGCTGGTCTGTCCGGGTCCACGACACCGCGGGCCAGCCCGGGCCGTGGTCGGCAGAGCGGGGATTCAGCACCGGCCTGGACGCGCCGGCCTGGGACGCCGAGTGGATCCGCCGCAGACCCGGCGGCCGAGCCCCGCTGGAAGTTCTTGACGGTGCATTGCGCGTTGCGGGCTCACCGTTCCTGCCTCTCCCGTGCCCACCCGTCCGGCACTTCACCGTGGAGGCGCGCCTCCGGCCGGCGATGGGCTGGGCCGGCATGCTCCTGCGCTCCACGGGCGCCGGTACCGGCCTGCTGCTGGAACTGGACACCGTCGGCAATGCGGTTCTGCGGCGCGCTGCCGGGTGGGAGATTCCGGCCGCCGCGGTGCCGCCTACGGAGATCCTCGCCAGCGCCCAGCCGGAGCGTCATACCCGCCCAAACCAGGAACGGCTTCCCGGCAAGGACCCGGTCCCCGGCACCTGGCAGGATCTCAGGGTCACGGACGACGGAGAGTCCATAACGGTCTCCCTCGACGGCGTGGAGCTCTTCACCGTGGCCGAGCCCGCCCCAGCCGGATTCCGCGGAATGCTCGCCCTCCATCAGGGGCCGCGCAGCCAGGCGGAGTACGCCTCGCTCCGGGTCACGAAGGCCCATCCCGCGGATCAGCACGTCCGCCCGGACGGCACAGATGGCCAGGACGGCAAGGCGCCCGTTAGACATCGGCTCCTTGACCACCGGTTCGACGCCGGAACGGACCGGGCCCATGCGTCCCTGGATGACTGGGACCGCACAACTGCCCACCGCCAGCCTGACGAGTGGACGCTGGCGCGCACTGACGTTGAGCTTTCCGGCAAGGTGGTGCGCGCCAGGCTCTTCGCCGCCGCGAGCCACCACGCCGTATTCAGTCTTGACGGCGGGGCCTGCCTGGAGACGTCCTCCTTCGGTTATCCCGGCGAGGGATATTACGACGCCGCCGACGTCACTTCGCTGCTTCAGTCCAACCACAGGCACGTGACTCTCTCCGCCCTGGTCCACTGGTACGGACCGGGCCAGGGCCGGGCAGCGGGAGTTCCCGGGCTGTTGGCCCAGCTCCACGTCGACTACGACGACGGCCGCCGGGAAGTCTTCGGATCGGGTTCCGACTGGCAGGTGGCAGAGGGCCCCTACCGGCAGTCCGGCTACCGCAACGACGAAGGCGATCCGGTGGAACACCAGGACGCCACAGCCCCCGGGGCTCCGGGTGCCGCGGAAACAGCCATATGGGAGCAGGCGACGTCGCTCGGCAGGCACCCGATCGCGGACTTCCCTGCAGTACTCCCCCGCCGGACCTTCCTGGCCAGGACACCGGTCGCTGCGGAACGGCTGCTGACCGCTCGGGACGGCACAGTGGTGGCCGACTTCGGACGGGTGCTGCCCGCCCGGCCGGTGGTGGACTTCGCCGACGGGGAGGCCGGCCGCACCGTGATGATCCGGGCCGGCTACAGCCTCGGGCCGGACGGCCGGGTTGACCGCGGCAAGTCAGCCAGCCAGAACACGGACATGCCCTTCCCCTATACACAGGCCGCCGGCCCGCAGCGTTACCAGGCGGCCGTCCACCTGGGGTTCCGGTACCTCGAAGTGCCCGGCGTTCCGGCGGGCGAAATCGCCGCGGTGGGCGGCGTCGTCGTACATTCCGGGCATGAGCAGGAAGGCCATGGGCAGGAAGGCTCCTTCAGCAGCTCCGATCCGGTGCTTGACGCCGTGTTCGGGCTGCTGCGGGACTCCGCCCTGTACGGCGTGCAGGAGCAGTTCGTGGACACCCCCACCCGCGAAAAGGGCCAGTTCCTGGGCGACGCCGTCAATATCTCGTACGCCACCATGGCACTGTTCGGCGAACGGAACCTCACGGCGCAGGCCTTGCGGGAGTTTGCGTCGTCGGCCACCAGGTACTGGGCAGAGGGCGACGACCACGGCCGCTACAACGCGGTCTACCCCAACGGGGACGGCAAGCGCGACATCCCCGATTTCTCCCTGATGATGCCGGAATGGGTGGAGGACTACCACCGGAACAGCGGCGACACCGCGCTGGTGGAGGAACTGCTGCCGGCCCTCTGCGCCACGGCGGGCTACGTGCTCCGGCACATCCCGGCGGAGGGCCCGACGGCGGGACTCGTCACCCGCCTCGGCGGCGGCTCCGGCCCTTACCTCCACGGGATCGTGGACTGGCCGGCACCGGGGCGGTTCGGCTACGACATGGACTGCGCGGCAAAAACCACTGTCAACGCCCAGGCCGTCTCGGTCCTGGACGCGGTCTCCCGGCTCTGCAAACTGAGCGGCAAGTCCGGACCGGCCGAGGAATACCGCCGCCGGGGCCGCCGGACTGTCCGCGCGATCAACGCCCGGCTGCGCGTGGACGGCGTGATGGTCGATGGCCTGCACGCCGACGGTTCCCCAGCGGCCACGCTTCCCAGCATGCGGGCTCGTTTCCGCTGTCACTGGGATCACGCCGGCTCAATTCGTGCCCGCGGACGGCCGCCGGCTGGCAGCGATGGGGATGCGCCAGGGCCCCATGACGGTGCACCGCCTGGTGCGGGCCCTGCTCGCTGCCGGGCTGGTGGACGAGGTGCTGGACCTGCTCACCAACCCCGGCAACCGGCTGGGCGCGCCTGCTGGAACGCGGGGCGAGCTTCACCTGGGAAGCCTGGAGCTGGATGAGGGCACCGACTACAGCCAGTCGCACGCGTGGTCCACTTCGGTGGTCCGGGAAATCCTCGGACACCTGCTCGGCATCCGGGTTACCGCCGGCGGCGCGGAAGTGTCCATCGGGCCGCCGGCTGCCGGCTCGACCATGCCCGTGGAAGCGTCCCGCTTCAGCGCGGGGTGGTTTCGGCTGACTGGCACCGCGGCGCCGCGGGGATGGAACTCGGCTGCACGGTCCCCGCTGGTGTCCGTGCGGAAGTGGTGCTGCCGGCGGGCCGCTACACGGTGAAGGGCCCGACGCCGGGTGTCGCCGTCGTCGCGACGGCCGAGGCCGTCACGTTCCGGATCCACCCGGGGACCTGGCACTTTCGGCCGGAATGACGCCTCCGGCCGCAGCCATAGGTCAGTCGTTTTAGGCCAGGACTAGCTCAGCCCGCTCTTGAGCTCCTCGATCACCTTCTTCGCAGCTTCCTCCGGGCTGATCCGGCCGAAGTGCACGTCGCTCGAGAACCGGGTGATGATCTCGCCGGCCGGGCTTGAACCGGCCGGGGGCACGCCGGGGAGTCGCCCACTTCGTCCGCAATGTCGTCAATGAAGGAAGCGGTTGCCGCATCCACGGCGCTGAGCTTGGGCGTGATGGCGGCCCGGACCTCAGAATTGCCGGGGATGCCTCGGTCCGCCAGCGCGATCTCTCCGGCTTCGACGCTGTTGGCGAGGAAGTCGATGAACTCCTGGGCTTCCTTGGGGGTGCTTGGTGCGCGAGCTGGCGGACCAGAACTGGGATGCCTTGTAGTACTGCTGGCGGACTTGGCGTTGCCGTCGGTGCTCGGCGGCCGCTTGATTTCCAGCGGCTGTCCGGAGGCCTTGGTCAGGCGCCCAGCTGGTTGGACCACATCCAGCCGAGGGCAAACCTGTTGGTGGCCATGCCTGTCTGGTCCAGCGGAGCGCTTGCCTCCTCGGTGAGGACTGACGCCAGCGGGACGGACTTTGCGTCCCGGAGCTCGCCCTGGAACTCGAAGAAACCCTTGGCGTCGGCTTCATCGAATCCGAGCTTGCCGTCCGAGCTGAACAGCGATTTGCCTGCTGGCGCAGCCAGAGGTTGAAGGATGCGTCACCGGTCACCGGTCCGGAGCCGTATGTGCCGGGCTTTCCCTTGGCCGTGATGTCTGCGGCTGTCTTCTCGTAGTCCTTCCAGGTCCAGGACGTATCGTCCGGCAGGGTGACGCCGCTGGGGACACCAGCGATGGGTTCGTCAGCACCACCAGGGCGTTCATCCCGCAGTGACAGCGAACTGCCCGTCCGGCGTTTTTGCCTGCGTCGGCCGCGCTTTGTCGAACTTGGACAGGTCCACATCCTTCAGGTCCAGGAGGGCGCCGCGCTTGGAGTATTCACCGAGGTACTGCAGGTCCATCTGGATGATGTCCGGGGCCTTCTGCGAGGCCACCTGGGTGGCGAGCTTGTCCCAGTAGCCGGACCAGTCCCCGTATTCGCCTTCGATCTTGACGTTGGGTGCTTGGCCTCGTACGCGTCGATCAGCTTCTGGGTCATCTTGTGCCTGACGTCCGAGCCCCACCAGGTGAAGCGCAATGTCACCGGCCCGCCGGCGTCGGGCTGCGCGCCGCCGCCGCAGCCCGACAGGGTCAGGGCAAGCACGGCCGCAACCGCCGCGATCTTGGGAGTTCGGCATTTCAGGGCGCGCAAAATCATTCGGTGTCCTCTTGACGGCTAGGTTTAATGAAGTGAGAAAACGCTTTCTCGAATACACTAGATGTGCGCCACATCACAGTCAAGGACCCTGGATCATTCAGTGAGAAATCGCTTACTCCAGCCTGCCGGAACACCGGCAGAGGGGCGTAGCCAGTCAGGAAGCCGCGGCCCGCCGTCGTGCGTTCAGCCACAGCAGCACGCCGATGACCGCAGCGGAGAGCATTCCGAGCGCCCCTGTGACCACCAGGCCGGTGCGGACGCCGAATTCTCCGTCAGCCAGCCGGCGAGGAGCCCGCCCAGCGCGTGCCCGCCCAGCAGCAGCGGCAAGTAAAGGGCCATCACCCTGCCCCGGATTTCGGGCCCTGCCTCCATCTGGACCGCTGTTGCCGCGCTTGTCAGGAACAGCAAAGTCATCAGCCCACCACCACAGCATGGCCACGAAGAGGATCAGGTTCGGCATCAGCGCGGCCACCAGCTGCGAGAGCCCGAAGAGGCCACGGCGGCAACAATCCCCTTGCGGCCCAAGGTCCGGAGCCGTGCCGCCAGCAGCGCACCGGCGAGGGCGCCGATGGCACCGACGGTGTTGAACATCCCGAAACCGGCCACGCCGTTGTGCATACCCGTTCCGCAAAGGCGGCCAGCACCACCGGACCGTTCATGCCGAACGCACCGAGGAGGCCGGCCAGCGCAATGGTCAGCAGCAGGACGGCCTGTCCCTGACGTAGCGGAATCCCGCCAGCAGCTGGCCCCGCCCGCGTGCCGCGGGAGTGCCGGCGTGCAGCAGCGCGGGCCGGATGCCGGCGATCATCGCCATGACCAGCAGGCACAGGACGGCGTTGGACGCGAACGCCGCGGCGGAACCGGCCATGGCAATCACCATGCCGCCAACCGCGGGACCGGCCATGGCACCCAGCTGGCCAATGGCGTTGTTGAGGCCGATCGCGGGCCGAAGTCCGGCGTCGCCCACCACTTCGTTGACGAACACCTGGCGGGCAGGACTGTCGATGGCGGACGTCACCCCCAGCGCGATGCAGCTCCCGTAGACGGCCCACACCGTGATGCTTCCGCTGGCATCCCAGGCAGCGAGCCCCACGCAAGCAGCGCGATCACGCACTGGCAGACCATCATGATGCGGCGTTTGGGAAAAATGTCCACGAGGAGGCCGCTGAGCGGGCCCACTATCAGCATGGGCAGGAACTGCAGGGCCACAGCGACGCCCACGGCGGCCGGGCTGCCGGTCAGCTGCAGCACCAGCCAGTCCTGGGCAAGGCGTTGCATCCACACCCCCGTGCTGCTGGCAAACGTCATGCCCATGAACAGCCGGTAGTTGTGCTGCGTCAGCGGGTGATACCAGCGGACCGGGCCGCCGGACGTTCGGAGGGACTCTGCGGACTGGGGGCGGTCGGAAGACACGTCTGACTCAACTCGGTAGTAAGGGGGAACTGCAGAGGAATTCTTAGGCGCGGGTGGAGCGCATTTTGATCGAGGCCGCCGCGAGGATCAGCGTGCCCGGAACCACTACGAAGAGGGCCGCAAGCATCCATACGAACACGACGGCGGCAAAGAGTGCGGCCGCCAGAAGAAGGGAGCCGGTCCAGTCGCGGAGGGACAATGCCTTGGCAGCTTCCAAGGCGGCGGGCCAGGCGCTGGATCCTTTGGCTGCGGTGCCGGTTCCGGCGGCCGGAGCGGCGGAATGGCCGGAAAAATCGGACCACGCTGCCGCGGTGCGAAGGAGCAGGATCCCGGCCGCCACCGCGAGGACCAGCGTTGCGGGAAGGACCACAGCCTGGCCCGGCAGCTGCCCCACCATGGTGAGCAGCAGGTTCAGGACAATCACGACGGCGGCCGCCGCCGTCGTGATTCCCAGTTTCCAGCTGCCCGGCAGGGCGGAGCGGAAGGTGCCCCAAAGGGCACGGAGGGAGTCGTCGCGGCCGGAGAGGTGGCGCTCCAGGTGGGCGATGCCCGCGGCATAGGCGGCGGGGATGGTGACCAGCGGATGGACAGCACCAGCACCAGCACTCCGGCCAGCAGGGTCTCGGAAAACAGGGCGAAGCGGTTTACCGGGATCCGGTCGTCGCGGCCGGAGGCGGGTGTGGTGCTGTCCATGATGCTCATTTTCTGTCGCAGTCTTCCGTCGCCATTAGCCCTTGAGGCCCTGGGTGGAGACGCCTTCAACAATGTAGCGCTGGAATACCAGGAAGAAGATCAGCACCGGGAGGAGTGCCAGGACGGACATGGCGATCATGGCTCCATAATCCGAGCTCTGGGTCTGGTCCACGAAGAGGCGCAGGGCCAGCGGCAGCGGGTACTTTTCCGGGGTGTTCAGGTAGAGCAGCGGGCCCAGGAAGTCGTTCCAGCTCCAGATGAAGGAGAAGATCGACGTCGAAATCAGGGCTGGCTTCATCAGCGGCAGCATGATGGAACAGAAGATCCGGACGTGGCCGGCGCCGTCAATGCGTGCCGCCTCATCCAGTTCGGCCGGCAGGTTGCGCATGAACTGGACCATCAGGAAGACGAAGAACGCGTCCGCGGCCAGGAACTTGCCGATCAGCAGCGGGACGTAGGTGTCCACGAGGCCCAACTGCTGGAAGATGATGTACTGCGGAATGATCACCACGTGGAACGGCAGCAGCAGGGTGGCGATCATCATACCGAAGAGCACGCTGCGGCCCGGGAACTTGATCCGCGCGAATGCGTAGGCCGAGACGCTGGCCGACAGGATGGTGCCCACCACGGCGCCGATTGCGAGGACCAGTGAGTTGGTGAAGAACTGCAGGGTGGACACCCCGCCGATCCCCTCCATCGCCGTGGCGAAGTTGTCGAGGCTGAAGTTGTTGGACCACAGGGAGGTGTTGGTGCCGCCGATTTCGGCATTCGGCTTGAAGGACGAGGCGACCATCCACAGGGCCGGGTAGAGTACGACGGCGGTCAGGGCCAGCGCCACGATGTGGAAGATGACGCTCTTGGCGCGCTTGGCGACCACGGACTCGGACTTCGGGTTGTATTCCGGTGCCGGAGCCTCGGCTGCCGGCTTGACGGGTGTTGCCATGGTTGTCATTTCGAATCACCGCTGTAGTGGACCCAGGACTTGGATGTGCGGAAGAAGATCAGCGTGATGATGCCGACGACGATCACCAGGAGCCAGGCCATCGCCGAGGCGTAGCCCATACGGAAGTCGCTGAAGCCCCGCAGGTACAGGTAGAGGGTGTAGAAGAGGGTGGAGCCGGCCGGGCCGCCTTCACCGTTGGAGATGATGTAGGCCGAGGCGAAGATCTGGAACGCGTGGATGGTTTCCATCAGCAGGTTGAAGAAGATCACCGGGGAAAGCATGGGCCAGGTGATGCTGAAGAACTTGCGCACCGGGCCCGCGCCGTCCATCGAAGCGGCCTCGTAGAGATCGGACGGGATCTGCTTCAGGCCGGCCAGGAAGATCACCATCGGGGCGCCGAACTGCCAGACGGTCAGCAGGATCATCATGGGCATGGTCATCGACGGGTTGCCCACCCAGCCGCCGAGGTTGATGCCGAAGAAGGACAGGCCCTGGTCCACGGGACCGGAATCGCCGAACATGGCCTTCCAGACGATGGCGATGGAGACGCTGGCGCCGATCAGGGAGGGTGCGTAGAACGATGAACGGTAGAAGCCCTGGCCACGTCGCTTGCTGTTGAGGAGCATGGCCACGGCCAGTGCGGCAGCCAGCTTGAGCGGCGTACCGAAGACCACGTAGCTGAGGGTCACGCCCACCGACTGCAGGAACCGCTCGTCCTGGAGCAGGGTGGTGTAGTTGTCCAGCCCGATCCACTTGGGTGGTTCGAAGAGGTTGTAGTTGGTGAAGGACAGGTAGAGCGAGGAGATCATCGGGCCCACGGTGAGGGCGATGAATCCCAGCAGCCAGGGCAGCAGGAAGGTGTAGCCGGCGCGGGCATCCGCTCCCCGCTGCCGCGATTTGCGCGGCAGCGGGGGATCGGACTGCGTCGAACGCCTGCTCAGGGTTGGGCTTTGAGTCACGAGTTCATTCCGTCAGTTGGGGATGTCGGGCAGACAAGACGCTGCTCAGGCGTTCTGCTTGATGAGGTCTTCGGCTTCCTTGAACCAGGCGTCGGCTGCACCGTCAACGGTGAGCTTGCCGTAGTTCAGGTCCGAGCTGATGCGCTTGAACGACGCCTCGAGCGTACCGAAGCCGACAATGGGCGGCTCGGGAGCGTCCTTGAGGTACTTCTCGATGGACTTCTCGTAGTCCACAACAACCTTGTCGGTGCCCTCGAAGGTGGTTCCGTCGCGCTGCTTCTTCGACGCGGGGACGCCGCGGGAGGTCTTGAAGATCTGGCCCACCTCGGGGTCGTTGATCATGAAGTCGATGAAGCGCGCCGATGCGTCCTTGAACTTGGTCTTCGCGCTGGCCACCATGAGCATGGACGGCTTCAGGAACAGGCCCAGGTTGTCCGGATCGTCGGATGGAACGGGAACGATTTTGAGTTCCTTGGCGCCGCTGTCCGCGAGGTAGCCGGCCATGAAGTTGTCCCAGGTGTTTTCGGCGACGGTCACGTTGGAGCCGAACGGGGACTTGGGGGCCAGCTGGGTGGTCCGCTCCTCGGAGACCAGGGCCGGGGTGCCGCGCAGATCTGAAGCCATCTTCCACCAGGTCTTCAGGTCATCCTTGCTGAAGCCGAGCTTGCCGTCTTCGGTGAAGGCCTCGATGTTCTTCTGGCGCAGCCAGATGTTGAACTGCCACCAGATGGAAGTGAAGTCAGTGGAGCCGAAGATAGCGCCGTTGCCCTTGGCGCCGACCTCCTTGAGCCAGGACTTGTATTCGCTGTAGGTCCAGCTGCCGTCCGGTTCGGCTACGCCGAGGGCCTTGAGCTTGGCGGGGTCGTAGTAGACGGCAAAGGCGTTGGTGCTGGTGGGGATGCCGTAGGTCTTGCCCTTGATCTGGCCGGAAGGCAGCAGGGAGGTCTCGAAGCCGGAGGTGTCAATCTTTACCGTGCCCAGGTCCAGGAGCTGGTTGCGCTGTCCGTAGTCGCGCAGGTACGACAGGTCCCACTGCATCACATCGGGGAGGCCGCCACCGGCGGCTTCGGTGGCGCGCTTCTGCCAGTAGCCGGCAAAGTCGGTGAAGTTGCCGTTGACCTTGATATCCGGGTTCTTGGATTCGAACAGGGCGATGGCCTTGCGGGTGCGGGTGGCGCGGTCGTCGTTGCCCCACCAGGTGTAGTTGATGGTGACCGGGTTCGCCGCGGAACCCGTCTGGGACGGCGCCGGCGACCCGCAAGCAGCCAGGGCGGCAGCCGAAACGGTGCCTACTGCCACGGTGGTAAGAAAATTCCTTCTGCTGATCATGAGAGCCTCCTTGCTCGGTTGTGTAAGCGCGATTTCCTGTGATTCTCTACAACGAGCAGTGACTTGGCTTACACGCTTTCTGAAACGATACAATATCGTCATTCCGGCAATCGGGCAAGCGTTTTCCAAAGAACGGTTTACATGCCCGCAATGTGCAGCCCACAAGACGAAGGAGTCCCATGTCATCCCAGGAACAAACGGCACCGCCAGCAGTGTGGCGCAATCTCGACGGCATCGCTTACGGGGGCGACTACAACCCCGAGCAGTGGCCGGCCAGCGTCCGGCTCGAGGACCTGGAGCTGATGAAGGAAGCCGGGGTCAACTTCCTGAGCGTGGGGATATTTTCCTGGGGATTGCTGGAACCGTCCGAGGGCGAATATGACTTCGCCTGGCTGGACGAGGTCCTCGACAATCTGGCGGCGGCCGGCATCAAGGTGGCCCTCGCCACGGCCACCGCCTCTCCCCCGGCCTGGCTGGTCAGAAAACACCCGGAAATCCTGCCGGTCACGGCGGACGGAACCGTGCTGGGGCCGGGCTCCCGGCGGCACTACACGCCGTCGTCGGCCGTTTTCCGTCGTTACGCAACAGGCATCACCAGCGTGCTGGCCGAGCGGTACAAGGACCACCCGGCGCTGGCGCTGTGGCATGTGGACAACGAGCTTGGCTGCCACGTTTCGGAGTTCTACGGCGACGAGGATGCAGCCGCGTTCCGGGCGTGGCTTGAACGGCGCTACGGGAGCATCGATGCACTGAACGCCGCGTGGGGCACGGCCTTCTGGTCCCAGCACTACTCTTCGTTTGAGGAGATCCAGCCGCCGCGCGCTGCCCCGTCCACGCTCAATCCCGGCCAGCAGCTGGACTTCCAGCGATTCAGCTCCTGGGCCCTCATGGACTACTACCTGGCGCTTCTGGCCGTGCTGCGCGAGGTGACGCCTGGGGTGCCCGCCACCACCAACCTCATGGTTTCCAGCGCCACCAAGTCCATGGACTACTTCGACTGGTCCAAGGACCTGGACGTGATCGCCAACGACCACTACCTCGTGGCCGCGGATCCCGAGCGTCACATCGAGCTGGCGTTCAGTGCTGACCTCACCCGCGGCGTCGCGGGCGGCGATCCGTGGATCCTGATGGAACATTCGACGTCGGCGGTGAACTGGCAGCCGCGCAACCAGCCCAAGATGCCCGGCGAGATGCTTCGCAATTCTCTGGCGCATGTGGCCCGCGGCGCCGACGCCGTGATGTTCTTCCAGTGGCGGCAGAGCTTCGCCGGGTCGGAGAAATTCCACTCCGCCATGGTGCCCCACGGGGGGCGCGAAACCCGCGTTTTTCAAGAAGTGGTCGGGCTGGGTGCTGCGTTGCAGAAGCTGGCGCCGGTGCGCGGATCCCGGGTGGAATCGCGCGTGGCCATCGTGTTCGATTACGAGGCGTGGTGGGCCACCGAACTGGACTCCCACCCCAGCCAGGACGTGAAATATCCGGAGCTGCTGCGTAGCTTCCACCGCTCGCTGTTCCTGCGTGGCGTTTCCGTGGACTTTGTGCACCCTACTGCGTCGCTGGAGGGCTACGGGCTGGTGCTGGTGTGCACCCTCTACAACGTCGCCGACGCCGTCGTAGCCAACATCGCTTCTGCAGCGCGGGCCGGCGCGACCGTCCTGGTCAGCTACTTCAGCGGGATCGTCGACGAACAGGACCACGTGCGGCTTGGCGGGTACCCGGGCGCGTTCCGTGAACTGCTCGGGGTACGCGTAGAGGAGTTCCACCCGCTACTGGCCGGGTCCACGGTCAAGCTCAGCGACGGTGGGGTCGGTTCGGTGTGGAGCGAGCACGTGCATGTGAATGGGGCGGATGCTATTTCGACGTTCACCGAGTATCCGCTCGACGGCATTCCCGCCCTGACGCGGCGCCCGGTGGGCGCCGGCTCGGCCTGGTACCTGGCGACATTCCCGGACGGGGACGGCATCGAGGCGTTGGTGGACCGACTGCTTACTGAGGCGGGCATCTCCGCGGTGGCTGAAGCGGACCACGGCGTCGAGCTGACCCGCCGCCGCGCTGAAGGCAGGAGCTTCGTGTTCGCCATCAACCACTCGCGCGCCGATGCCACGGTCCGGGTGGCCGGCGCTGACCTGCTGACCGGCGAGCGGTACACGGGCAAAGTTCCTGCGGGCGGCGTTGCGGTGATCGAGGAGGACTAGACGATATGACCACGGAGGTTGGTGACGCGGCTGGCTGGTGGCTATGAGGGGTGCGGGCGCTGAGTTCAAGGCATCGGCGGGACATTCGCTCAACCCAAAGACAGTCGCCCAATAATGTCTGACCCCCTTGGCAGAGTTATCCCATGGAAGCCGTTGGAGAACTCGCCCCGAACCAGGCCACGCGCCTAGGGCAGTATTCCGGCGCGCAGTTCGTGCCGGAGCCGCTGAGGCGGACTCTGCGTGCTGTCCCTCCGGCTGGCCGCCTCGGCAGCCGGCCGGAGTCCGACGGCGGGCAGCCGGCTTCAGGGTCCGACGGCGGCGGGTCCGGTGATCTGGCCCGGAGCCTTGAGCTTCTGAAGAACCTGGGTTCGACGGCGGCCGCCGACGCCGCGTTGCGCGGCTTCCGTGAGGCTGCTGACTTCGCCGCCCGCGTCGAGGAGGTCTCCCGGGCGGTCGAGTATCTGCAGGTTGTCGCGGCCGGGGCTGTGGACCGGACGCGGCGCCAGACCACCTCAGCTGTGCGTGCAGGGTCGGGCTCGGGCGCGGGCGGGTCGGGCGCGGCGGTTGGCTGGGTTACGGGATGGGGTGAGACTGCCGTGCGCGAGCCGGTGGGCTGGGTCACCGGGAAAGCCGGCCAAGCCGAGAGCGGGCCTGGCGACAGCCAAACCGGCCCATCGGGAAGCGGGCCTGGCGCCAGCGGTCCGGCGGCCAGCGGCGGGCCGAATAGTGATCTGTCGGCTTGCGGCGTGGGCGTAGGCCCGGTTGCCAGCGGCGGGCCCGGATCCGCCCCGCCGGATCCTGCGGATGACGGGTCCCGGAACGCCACCGAGTTCCTCCGTGCCCGGCTGCGGATCAGCGCCGCTGAAGCACGCCGCCGGATCACTCTCGCCGCGGCGGTGCTGCCCCGGACAGGGTTCACGGGCCACACGGAGCCCCCTGAGCGGCCCGAACTCGCCGCCGCCCTCGCCGCCGGGACCATCGGCTCCCGTCCCGCGACCATCATCACAATGGCTTTGGACCGTGTCCGGCACCACGCCCCCGAAGAGGCCCTGGCCCGGATGGAACATGCACTGACCCGCACCGCGGCCGAACGCGACACCGACTTCCTGACCCGCATCGCCCGCCAGTGGACCGATGCGATCGACCAGGACGGTTCGGAGCCTTCCGAGGAAGAACTCCGCCACCGCCAGGGTGCGTTCCTCCGCCCGGCCCGCCGCGGACTGCACCACCTGGAAATCTTCGCCACCCCCGACCAGTACGAAAACCTCCTCACCGTCATGAACACCGCCACCAACCCCCGCACCCGGGCAGGTACTACTGAGGGCAACGACGCAGGAGGCGCCCCTGACAGCGGTGGCGGGACCGGTGATGGCGCCGGGGACAGCTGCGATGAGACCGGCGGCAACAGCAGTGCACTTGATGCCGATCTGGACAGGCGGACCCGCCCGCAGCGGCTCCTCGACGGCCTCATCGGCGCGTGCAAGGCAGCCCTCGCCACCGGCACCCTCCCGGCCGCGGGCGGGCTACGGCCCCAAGTCATGGTCACCATCGACTACCGCGACCTCCTGGACCGCCTCGAACACACCACCAACCAGGGACCCCGCTACCGCTCCCGAACCGCAGACACCAGCTCCGGCTTCCACGGCGACGGAAGCGCTACAGCTGAGCACCACGGGCCCACCGGGATCCCGGGCACCGGGTCGTTCACGTTCACCGGCCCGGTCCCTGCGTCCACCGTCCGGAAGATCGCCTGCGACGCCGACATCATCCCCGTCCTGCTCGGCAGCGAAGGCCGCATCCTGGACATCGGCCGCACCACCCGGATCTTCCCGCCCCACATCCGCAAAGCCATCACCGCCCGCGACCAGGGCTGCGCCTTCCCCGGCTGCACCATCCCCGCACCCTGGTGCGAAGCCCACCACATCACCTACTGGTCACACGGCGGACCCACCAGCACCGACAACGGAACCCTGCTCTGCTCCCATCACCACCACCTCATCCACAAAGAACTGTGGACCATCCAGGTCAAAACCGGCATCCCCTGGTTCATCCCGCCACCCCACATCGACCCCCACCAACAACCACAACGAAACAGGTACTTCAGATGCTGACCGGCGCTCAAACGCAGAAGTGCCCCCAAACGGAATCAGAAGATCCGTTTGGAGGCACGTTCTGGCGGTGGCATCGGCGGAATGGCCGCTGCCGGCTAGCTGATGGCGGACTTCATTTCATCCACAGCCTTCTTGCCGGCTTCTTCGGTGGAGAGCCGGTCGAAGAGCACCTCCGACGTGTAGCGCTTGACGATCTCCTGGATGGCGCCGGCACCCTTCGGCGGCGGGGCCGGAGCCTCCCCGAGTTCGCCTTTGATCTGGTCGATGAACTTGACCACCTTGACGTCGGCGGGGGTTAGCTTGGACGCGATTGCTGCCCGGACATCCGAGTTGGGGTAAACGCCACGATCGGCCAGGAGCGCTTCGCCGGCCTTGGTGTTGTTGGCCAGGAAGTTGATGAACTTCGCAGTTTCCTGAGGGTGCTTGGTGCGTGAGGACGCGGACCAGAACTGGGACGCCTTGTACCAAAGGTTTGCATCGGCAGAACTACCTGTCTTGGACGGGAACCGCAGAATCTGCAGGTCACCGCCCGCGGCCTTTTCCAGGGCTGGCAGCTGGTTGGACCACCAAAAGGCGAGTCCGTTCTTGCCCGTAGCCAGGCCGCTCTGGTCCAGCGGTGCGGCTTCAGCTTCCACCACCTCGGAAGCGGTGGGCACGGCCTTCTTCTGGCTGAGCTCCTTGAGGAATGACCACCACTCGGCAATATCGCCCGGCTCAAAGCCAAGCTTGCCGTCCGATGTGTAGAGAGACTTGCCGTTCTGCCGGAGCCATACGCCGAGCGAAGCCTCGTCCGTGCCGTAAGCGGCCGCACCGTAGGTACCCTTTGGCGACTTCGCGGTGACCTCGGCGGAAATGCGCTCGAAGTCCTCCCACGTCCACTTGCTGTCGTCCGGAAGCGCGACGCCTGCGGCCTTGAAGACAGCAGGGTTGGCCAGAATAGTGGCCGCGTTGATGCCTGCTGCAATACCAGTCAGGCCGTCCTCGCTCTTGCCAGCGTTCAGGGCCGCTTCGTCCAACTTGGAGGTATCGATGTCGTACTTGGACAGATCCAGCAGGGCGCCGCGGCTCGAGTACTCCGTGATGTACTTCTCGTCCATCTGGATGATGTCCGGGGCATCGTTGGCAGCCACCTGGGTGGCGAGCTTGTCCCAGTATCCGCTCCAGTCGCCGAACTCGGGCTTTATCTTGATGTTCGGGTTCTCGGCCTCGAACGCGGCAATGGCTGCCTGCGTCAGCTGCGCCCGCTTGTCGCCACCCCACCACGAGAAACGGAGTTCAACCTTGCCGTCTGCACTCTGCGGGGCGGCTCCCCCGCCGCAGGCACTGAGTCCCAGGACGACGGCGGCAGCTGCGGCGATTGCGCCGGTTCGGCGGAACTTTCGCCCGGGCTTGCTGGATTGTGCCTCTGCGGCGCCAGGACTGGCGGCGGCGGCAGGACGGGAAAATAGCGGCACTGGATTCTCCGATCTTCTTTGATCTTGAAAGCTGATGGGTGAGCGATGTTGAGATGGAACCCTTGAATGCTGATGGGTGAGCGATGTTGAGATGGAACTCTTGAAAGCTGATTGGGTGAGTGACGTTGGGAATGGAACCAGTTGGCGTGAAAGCTGCTTCGGCGGGTCTGCCGGACCGGAAGCTGCTGACTTCCAAGCGAATCGAGAAAGCGCTTTCTCAAAACTGAGCATACAAGCAAGATACTTGTACTACAAGATGTTTCCGGCTTCAATTTTGGCCGGCAGAACCAATCCCGGCTGACTTGGAAAAACAACAGGGGCCGGACGGGTACCAAACACCCGCCCGCCACCGGAGCGGCCCCAGAACGCC
Source organism: Arthrobacter sp. 24S4-2 (assembly GCF_005280255.1). NCBI lineage: Bacteria > Bacillati > Actinomycetota > Actinomycetes > Micrococcales > Micrococcaceae > Arthrobacter > Arthrobacter sp. 24S4-2. The sequence continues at coordinate 4,544,057 of NZ_CP040018.1, forward strand.
CCCCTCCCCAAAAAACGGCCCCGGAAAACGCACTGCAATTCTTCGTGGACCCACGCCTCCCCGAGGCGGAACCCAAGGCCTCACACCGGGATGCCTACTTGATGCCCGTCGTAGCGATTCCCTTGATCAGGAAGCGCTGGCCAAAGAGGAACACCAGGAACACCGGCAGCAGCGACACGATGGACATCGCGAAGAGCGAGCCCCAGCTCGTCGCGGACTGCGAATCCACAAACGCCCGCAAAGCAACAGGCACGGTGAACATTTCCGGATCCGTAAGGTAGATCAGGGCGCCGAAGAAGTCGTTCCAAGTCCAGATGAACGTGAAGATCGTGGTGGTGGCGAGGGCCGGCACCATCAGCGGCAGAATGACCCGCAGGAAGATGCGGGGGTGGCCGGCGCCGTCAATGCGCGCGGCTTCATCGAGTTCCTTTGGAATGCCGCGGATGAACTGCACCATCAGGAACACGAAGAATGCATCCGTGGCCAGGAGCTTGGGCACAATCAGCGGCCAGAACGTGTTCACCCAGCCGATCTGCGAGAACAGGATGTACTGCGGCACGATGATCACGTGGAACGGCAGCATGATGGTCAGCAGCATGACGCCGAAGAACAGCTTCTTGCCGCTGAACTGCAGCCGTGCGAACGCGTAGGCGGCCATGGAGCAGGAAATCAGGTTGCCCAGGATGGAGCCGATGACCACGATCGCCGAGTTGAGCATGTAGTGGCCGAAGGGGTGGGTCAGTGCGGACCAGCCGTCGGTGTAGTTGCCCATCTCGAGGCCGTTCAGCCACAGGCCCGGTTCGCGGAAGATCAGGTCGTTGGGCCGCAGCGATGAAACTACCATCCACAGCAGCGGGTAGATCATGACGCCGCCGGCGATGATCAGCACGGCGTGCTTGGCCAGGGCCTTGATCCGCGCGCCGCGGCTGAAGGCCAGCGTTCCCCGGGATTCCCGCTTCCTGCTGCCGCCTTTGGGGCCCTTGGCCCGCGCTTTCCCTCCGGAGGACGGCAGTTTCTCCGGGGCCGGCAAGGTCTGAAGTTCAGTCATCGTAGAACACCCAATACTTTGAAGCGATGAAGTTGATGGCCGTAAATGCGCCGATGATCACCAGCAGGAACCAGGCCATGGCGGAGGCGTAGCCCATATCGAACTGGCCGAATCCCTTTTGGTACAGGTACAGCGTGAAGAACATCGTGGAGTCTGACGGTCCGCCGTTGCCTCCCGAGACGATGAACGCCTGGGTGAAGGACTGGAAGGAGCCGATGATCTGTAGGACGAGGTTGAAGAAAATGATCGGGCTGAGCATCGGCAACGTGATCCGCCAGAACTTCTGCAGCGTGGTGGCGCCATCCACCTCAGCTGCCTCGTAGTACATGTTCGGAATCTGGCGCAGGCCGGCCAGGAAGATGATCATGGGGCTGCCGAAGGTCCACACATGGAGCAGGATGATGGAACCGAGGGAAGTGGACGGGTCCGAGATCCAGCCCGGTCCGGTGATCCCGAACATTGCCAGCACCTGGTTCACCAGGCCGGAGGTTCCGAAGATCTGCTTCCAGAGGATGGCCACGGCAACTGAACCGCCGAGCAGGGACGGCAAGTAGAAGATGGACCGATAGAACGGCAGGCCTCGAAGGCCCTTGTCCAGCACCAGGGCAATCAGAAGTGCGACGGCCAGCTGCAGCGGAACTCCGACCAGCACATATGTGAAGGTCACGCGGAGTGAGTTGTGGAGCCGCGCATCCCCCAGCATGCGGGTGAAGTTGTCCAGCCCCACCCATTCCGGCGGCTGCAGCAGGTTGTAGTCCGTGAAGGACAGGTAGAGGGACATGATCATGGGGCCAACGGTGATGGCCGCCAGGCCGATCAGCCAGGGCAACAGGAAAACGTAGGCCGCTTTGTTGTCGCGGCGGTTGGCGCGTTTTTCCTCGGCTGTCGCCGGGCCTTTGCGCCGGCTTATGGAGGACAGTTCGCCGATAGCGCTCATTGCTTCCCCCTCGGTTGACGAACGCCTACCGGCGTCCCTGGGTGATGCTGTGCGGCCATGTGGTCTCCTTTGGTCATCGTGGCCTTCCACGGCGTGCTGGCGTGAAGTGCTTTAGCCGTCCCGGGCCGTGCCCCGAAGTTCCGGCACCACCCGTCCGTGGGCTTCCGGAGTGACCGGACCAACAGCGGCTTTGTACCAAAGTAAACGGTTTCTTGACCGCTGTACACCCTTTTGCTAATTTTTGAGAAAGCGTTTTCTGGAATCCGGCAATTTGCGGATCAGAGCAGCTGCGAGAGGCAGGACAACGATGTTTGCACCCGGCAGGCCCGGCCGATGAATTCCGGCTCAACAGATGCCGCTCCACGGCCGAGCGCCATTGGCGGCTACGAAGACTGGCCCGCCTACATCCGCTCTCATCCGCGCCACATCGCGGACGCCCTCGGCGTGCCCGATGTTCCGGCGCACCCTAACGCGGTGCTGGAGTCGGAGGAGACGCACGACGGCGTCACTACTTCACGGGTCAGCTGGCAGTTGGGCTTTGGTCCCCGCACCCGTGCCTGGTTTCTGCGTCCGGCCGGCGTGACCGGCCCCCTGCCGGGAGTCCTTGCGCTCCACTGCCATGCCGGCATCAAGTCCCGCGGCGCGGACCGCCTGGTGGATGCGCGCCTGGTGGATCCGCGCCTGGTGAAAGCAAACCCTGTCGGCGACAACCTGGTGCATCCGCGGCTACAGGCAGCAACCCCGGTCGAAGCAGACCCGGTGAACGCAAACCTCCCGGACCGGCACACTTCCACCGGCCCGTTGTCCGGCGACCGCGCCGCCGCAGCTGCAATATCTGCCCTCCAGCGGCGGCTCTACGGCGGCCGCCCCCTTGCCACCTGGCTCGCATCGCAGGGCTTCGCCGTCCTGGCCCACGACACCTTCTCCTGGGGCAGCCGCCGCTTTGACCTCAGCACGCCCCCGTGGCGGACGTCCGCCGTCGTCGAGGGCCGCAAGGCGCTCTGGCGGGAGGCCGGCGTCGTGCCTTCAGAAGCGGACCTTTACGACGCCGCGGCGGCGACGCACGAGGACACGGTGGCGAAAGCCGCCGGGGTCCTGGGCACGAGCTACGCCGGCATGGTGGCGCACGACGATCTGGCAGCCCTGCGCGTCCTGGCGGGCCTTCCGGGAGTGGACGGCAAGCGGGTGGGCAGCATCGGCTTCTCCGGCGGCGGCGGCCGGTCCCTCACGCTGGCCGCCCTCAGTCCGCTCGTCCGGAGTTTTGTGGTGACGTGCATGATGACGACGTACCGCTCACTGTTCCCGTCGTACCTGGACGCGCACTCGTGGCTCCTGCAGACCCCCGGGCTGGGGCGGCTGGGCGAATACCCCGAGCTCGCGGCACGCTCGGCGGCGGACACCTTCCTGGTGCAGTACGCACTGGCAGACGAGCTCTACCCGGAGGCCGGCATGCGCGACGCCGATGCCATCCTTCGCGCGCAAACCGTGGCGGGCCGCTACTCCGGCAGTTTTTGGCCGGGCGGACACGCTTTCGTCACGGACATGCAGGTGGAAGCGGCCGGTTTCCTCCAGCAGTCCCTTTCCCCGAATCCCCGGGTCTTCGCCCGTCAGAACGGACACTCATGACAGCCGACACGTTCAGCTCCGCGGCTACCAGCCAGCGTCACCGGACATCAACCGGGGCAAGGGATCACGGCCTCCCTCCGCGGGTCGCCCTTGTCGGCGCGCATGGCTACGGGGCGCGGCACCTGGAAAACCTGGCCCGTCTTGCCGCACTCAACCTCGTGGAGCTGGTGTCGGTGGCGGACCCGCGGCCGCCGGCGGAAGGGACCTTGCCGGCAGGAGCTGCTACGTTCCCGTCCCTGGCGGAGCTCCTTGCCGCCGGGCCGGCCCCGGATGTGGTCATCCTCGCTACCCCGATCCAGACCCATGCGCCGCTGGCCCTTGCTGCAATCGCCGCCGGGGCTGACGTGTACGTGGAGAAGCCACCCATGGCGTCCCTGGCCCAGTTCCACACCGTGCTCGACGAAGCCGAAGCAAGAGGACGGCTGGTCCAGGTGGGGTTCCAGAGTCTCGGCTCGGATGCGCTGCCCGCCCTGGACCGGCTGGTGGCGTCCGGCGCAATCGGCGAGGTCCGCGGCGTCAGCGCCGTCGGCACCTGGGTGCGGACCAGGGGCTACTTCAAACGCTCCGGCTGGGCGGGCAAACGCAGCCTGGACGGCACGGACGTGGTGGACGGCGTCGCCACCAATGCCCTGGCGCACGCCGTGGCCACCGGGCTCAGAATCGCCGGCGCGGCATTGGACGACGACGTCGTCTCCGTTGAGACGGACCTGTACCGGGCGCAGGCAACCGAAAGCGACGACACCTCCGTAATCCGGGTGCGCACCACCGGCGGCAGGGTCCTGCTGTGCGCGCTGACCCTGTGTGCCGACGAACAGACGGCACCATCAGTCATTGTGCACGGCACGCTCGGGCGGGCCGAATTCTTCTACACCGAGGACCGGCTGGCCATCACCACGCCCGACGGCGAGCGCACCGAAACCTTCGGCCGCTCGGACCTGCTGGAGAACCTCCTGGCTGCCCGCAGGTCCCCGGGCAGAGGGCACGAACTGCTGAGCCCGCTGGTTCGCAACGGGGCCTTCATGAAAGTGCTGGAAGCGATCCGGACGGCGGAGCCTCCCCGCGCTATCGGCGCCGGGCACGTGACATGGAAGGGCGACGGCGACGACGCCCACCCTGTTGTCCGCGGCATCGGTCAGCTGGTGCGCAGGGCCGCTGCGGCGCAGGCAACCTTCGCCGAGCTCGGCGCACCCTGGGCCCGGGACCTGTACGCGGCCGGGCCGCAGCCTGCGTTCACGGTACACGGCCGGGCGGTGACACGGGCCTCCGACGGCTGCCGCGTCACGCCCACGTCGTCACCCCGCCCGTACCTCCATCCCGTCAGCACCCTGGCCGGCACCGTGGTCACGGACCACATGCCCGAAGACCACGTGTGGCACCTCGGCGTGGGGGTGGCCATACAGGACGTGGACGGTGTGAACTTCTGGGGCGGGCGCACCTTCACCCGCGATGCCGGCGCCTACATCTGGCGCGGGGACCACGGCCGGATCGTCACCCTGGCGGTGGAATCAAGTGCGGCGGAATCGGGCGCTGCGGCGGAAACCGGGGAGGCTGGCGGCAACAGCGGCGGTTGGCGGACTGAAAGCCTCAGCTGGCTGGCACCCGGCGGCTCCAGCGGGTTCGGCGGCTCCCCTGCACCCGGCGACTCCAGCGAACCCGCCACTCCCCTGCTCAGCGAACGGCGGAAGTGGACGTGGGCCGCCGTCGATCCCGCGACCTGGCGGCTGACGCTCGATTTCGAACTCACCCCCTCCGGACCGGACCCGGTCAGCCTGGGCAGCCCCGGCTCCAACGGCCGGCCACAGGGCGGCTACGGGGGCTTCTTCTGGCGCCTGCCGCGGGTCGAAGCGGCGAGGGTTTGGACGGCCACCGCGGAAGGCGAAGACGCCGTGCATGGCACCCTCCCCACATCCGCTGCCCCCTGGCTGGCGTTCTCCGGCAACTTCGGCAGCGAAGACGGCGACTTCGGAAACGCGGAACGCAACGCCGGGCCGGCCACCGTGGTCTTCCTGCCCGTCAATCCCGATCCCTGGTTCGTCCGCATGGCGGGGTATCCCGGCGTCGGCCTGTCCCTGGCCTGGGAGCATGCGGCGACAACCAGCCTCGCGGACCCGCTGCGCCGAACAGTCACGGTGCTGGTGGCCGACGGTCTCCTGTGCACCCGCGACATCCAACAGCTCATCAATACATTGGGGGAATCCAAATGAACACCACCGCCAGCACGGATCCGGCCTGGGGCGACACCGGCACCGCAACTGCGGTCACCGCAACTGCCGTCACCACGACAGCCGCACGCGAATCTCCCCCGCCCGGCAACCCGGCAGACCGCTCCATAAAGAGGCAACGGCTGCTGGACATCCTGAACGCCTCCGGCCGGGACTCGCTCCTGCTCACGAGCAACACCGCATTGACCTGGTACCTGGACGGGAGCCGGGTCCACATCAGCCTCGCCGGTGACCCCATCGCGGCGATGCTGGTGGACCGCCACGGCGACCATCTGGTCACCTTCAACAACGAGGCTGCCCGGATTGCCGCGGAGGAACTGCCCGACGGCGTCGCCCTCCACTCGGTGCCCTGGCACGGCCAGTTGCATGCCGCCGCAGCCATGCTCGCCCCCGGCGGCAGCCCGCTCGCCGAGTCCGACGTCACCGCTGAGCTGAGGGCGGCCCGGCAACGGTTCCTGCCCCGGGAAAGCGCCCGGTATGCGCGGCTCTGTGCCGATGCCGCCGCGGCAATGACGGATGTGCTGTCCGAGGCGACGCCCGAGACCACGGAGTTTGGCGTGGCCTCTGCCCTGGCTGCGCGGATCGTCGCCATGGGAGCAGAGCCGCTGGTGCTGCTCTGCAGCGGTGCCGGCCGCAGCGGATTCCGGCACCCGCTGCCCACGCACGCGCCGATCGGACGGCGTGCCATGGCCGTTGTGTGCGCCCGGCGGAACGGGCTGGTGGCCAACGTGACCCGCTGGGTGCGGTTCGACGCAGGAATCGCTGCGGAGCTCGAGGCCGAAGCCCGGATAGCCGCAGTGGAGGCGGACATCTTCGACGCCACCGTCCCGGGTGCCCGGCTGAACGGCGTCTTCACCGAAATCCAGGAAGCATACCTCCGGCACGGCTTCGGTGCGGACCAGTGGACGCTGCACCACCAGGGCGGCCCGGCCGGCTACGCAGGCCGGGACCCCCGCACAACGCACGGCACCAGCGACGAAGTGGTCCTCAACCAGACGTTCACCTGGAACCCGTCTGGTCCGGGAGTGAAGATCGAGGATACGGTACAGCTGACAGAGTCGGGGATCACCGTCCTCAGCATGGATCCCCGCTGGCCAACCGTGTCCGTGAACGGACTCCAGCGTCCCGTGACACTGCAGCTCTGACAGCTCTGGTGCGCAAGTCCCTGCCGCGCATTGCCCCACGGACTCTACCGGCGCGTGTGAGCGCTCATATTTCGGCCCTCACACACGCCGGAACCAAGTTCCCAAAAATCCTGCGCAACACAGCGTCACCGGTATAGACCATTGCGCTCAGATCGCGGTTTCCGACAGGGAAGTTTCCTGCTGAGAATCGTTTTCAGCACACTTTGGTCTGGATTTGACTTGAAACCCGAGTCGCATTCGGTGGGGCCGCCTCCGGCTCCCAGCTGCGGGGCGAGAGGCCTGAGACAGGTTCCTCCAAACGGGGGTATTTGGCCGACATTACGTGGCCTGAAGCAGCTTTTCGCGTGTTTTATCTCACCACCGGATCCCTTGCGGGCCGAAGCAGGGCGTCAATAGCGTGGCACGGGACCGCGACGCACCAGCGAAAGACTGCAATGCCAAAAGCACCCGCCATGGCGGATCCGCCCACCCCGGCCGACCCCGCGCCGACTGACACCACCCCGGCCGACCAGGACGGCTACGCTGTCCGGCCCGGCAAGCCTGAACCGCAAGGTCCCAAATCCCTCAGGACGTTCCTGGCTGCCGGACTCCGCTGGGACGTGCCGGCTTCCCTGGTGGTGTTCCTTGTTGCCGTCCCGCTGTCCCTGGGAATCGCCGCAGCCTCCGGTGCCCCGGTCATGGCCGGCCTGATCGCGGCCGCCGTGGGCGGGATCGTGGCAGGCAGCCTCGGCGGTTCGCCCCTGCAGGTCAGCGGACCTGCAGCGGGCCTTACTGTCATCGTTGCCGGCTTGATCGAACAGTTCGGCTGGCCGGCTACGTGTGCCATCACGGCGGGGGCCGGGGTGCTCCAGGCGCTGCTGGGGGTGGCCAAGGTGGGGCGCGTCGCGCTGGCCATCGCGCCGGTGGTGGTGCATGCCATGCTCGCCGGCATCGGCATCACCATCGTGCTGCAGCAGGTGCACGTGATGCTGGGCGCAGAGTCTGCGAGCGAGGCCTGGGAGAACATCATGACCATGCCGGGCAGCGTATTAGCCGCGGACATCGCCGCAGCTGCCCTGGGCACGGTTGTCATTGCCCTGCTACTTGGGTGGAAGTACCTGCCCGCGGCAATCCGGCGGATTCCCGGGCCGCTGGTTGCCGTCATCGCTGCCACCGCACTGTCCCTGCCGTTCAACGTGGACAGGGTTACCTTCGACGGCTCCCTGCTTGGGGCGCTGTCCCTGCCTGAGCTTCCTGACGGGAACTGGACTGCCGCTGCCATCGGTGTGGTCACCATCGCGCTGATTGCCAGCGTGGAATCCCTGCTCTCCGCTGTCGCCGTTGACAAGATGCACCATGGCCCCCGAACGAATTTCAACCGCGAACTGCTGGGACAGGGCGCCGCCAACGTGACTTCCGGGATGCTGGGAGGACTCCCTGTCACCGGGGTTATTGTCCGGAGCGCCACCAACCTGGAGGCCGGCGCCCGGACCCGGAAATCGGCCATTCTCCACGGCATCTGGGTCCTGGTGTTCTCCCTGCTGCTGGCCGGCCTGATCCAGCTGATTCCCCAGGCTGTGCTGGCAGGGCTGCTGATTGTCATCGGCTCCCGCCTGGTCCGGACGGCCGATATCAGGACAGCCCGGCGGACGGGCGACCTGACGGTCTACGGCGTCACGCTGTTCTGCGTTGTGTTCGTCAACCTGCTTGCAGGAGTTCTGACCGGCCTCGTCCTGGCGGTCGCACTTGTCCTCTGGCGGGTCGCACGTGCCAGCATCCACGCGGAGCCGCTCGGCACCGGCGACGGCGACCGCTGGCGTGTGGTCATCGACGGATCGTGCAGCTTCCTGTCGCTCCCGCGCCTGAGCACGGTGCTGGCTTCGGTTCCGGCCGGATCGCACGTCACGGTTGAGCTGGAAGTGGACTTCCTGGACCATCCTGTCCATGACACCCTCGACGCCTGGCGCAGCAGGCACGTGGCCAATGGCGGCACTGTGGCCATCGAGGAAAGCGGCACCGCCACGCTTCACGACGCCCAGGCCGGTCCGCCGAGCCGCGGCAGCTCCCGCTCCGCGCTTCGCGGCGGTTTTGCCCCGTGGCGGAGCTGGCAGCGCCGCCTCCTGCCGGGGCACGCGGGTGCCGGCCCGGAGGTTCCGGCGCCGCTGCGTTCGGTGCTGGACGGTGTGGACAACTACCACCGGCGCAACGCCCACCTGGTGCGTCCCCATGTTCAGGAACTGTCGTCCTTCCAGGATCCGGGAACGCTCTTCGTGGCGTGCTCGGACTCCCGCCTTGTGCCGAACCTGATCACCAGCAGCGGACCCGGTGACCTTTTCACGGTCCGCAACGTGGGCAACGTGGTGGGCGACGACGGCCGGGACGCCTCCATTGAGGCCGCCCTTGAGTTTGCCCTCGACGTGCTGTCAGTGGAGTCCATTGTGGTCTGCGGGCACTCCGGCTGCGGGGCCATGACCGCTCTGTGGGCCGACCCGGACGCGTCCGGGGAGCAGGGCGCCATCGAGATCTGGCTGGACCACGCCAGGCCCAGCCTCGCCGCGTTCCGCGACGGGCATCCGGTTCAGGCGGCCGCGGCCGATGCTGGGTTCGGCGCCGTCGACCAGCTGGCAATGGTTAATGTGGCTGTCCAGCTGGACAGGCTCCGGCGCCACCCCGGCCTGCAGGAGGCGCTACAGGCAGGACGCGTGCACGTGGCCGGGCTCTTCTATGACATTGCCACCGCCCGGGTCCTTCAGGTCATGCCTGACGGCATCAGCCACCTCGACCCGCTGCCGCAGCTGGCCGCCAGCAGCTAGCGGAACCCGCCCGAGCCCAGCGGAACCCACGTGAGCCAGCGGAACCCACGGAACAGTTCTCCTCGGCCGCGGCAGCCAGTGCGGCTGCTAGCCGGCCGAGGAGAACCAGACGACGTGGGGTTCGCGCCTGGGAGCGCGCGGAGCCGTGGCCCGCTCTCCCCGGACGACTTTTTCCACGTGGCCGGTTTCAGTAAGGACAGCTTCAGTGCAGACAGCCTCCGTGCGGAGGGCGTCAGCGCGGACAGCTTCAGCAGGGACGGTCCTTGCAACCCGGACTATTTCCAGGGCCTCCACGTCCAGGAGCTTGCGTGCCCCGGTCCGTGAGTCCACAATCCAGAACAGGTCCGTTGACGGGATTGTTTCGGCCACGCGTCCGCGGTGGAACAGACGCCCTTTGTGCCAGGCCTCGATTTCCTCACCGGCCGACAACTCCGAACAAGTCCGGACGTTTGAATTCGTGCCTGCATCCATAATGAGCCCCTCCCCTAGCGCTGTATCAGCTGATTCCAGTTATCAGGACAGACCGGCAATCACCCTGGGATCAGCATCCCCCTGCAAGATTGCAGCAACGTTTCCGTAGGGTGATTTTCCTGTGTCGCCTGCCAGCCCGCCCACCGGCCGGGCAAGTGACCGCCCGGCTGACGGTTGGCTGGCACCACCAGCAATAGCTAGGGCAGCACCAGCACGCCGTCAACGCGGCGCGGGATGCCCAGCGGGTTGGCCTCCCGCAGCGCCGGGTGCAGCACCGTTTCGGGAGCGTCCTGGTAGGCGACTGGCCGCTGGAAGCGCCGCACCGCCGTCGCCCCCACCGAGGTGAACAGTGAGGTGGTGGCCGGGTACGGGCCGCCGTGCTGCTGGGCCCAGTTCACGGCAACACCCGTGGGCCAGCCGTCGAACAGCACGCGTCCGGCCAGGCCGGACAGCTGCTCCACCAGCGCGGTCACGTCCTCGCCCGGCTGGGCATGGACGGTGGCCGTCAGGCTGCCGGGCACCAGGGCAAGCGCCTCGCTCAGCTCGTCCGCTCCCGAGCACTCGATCAGCAGTGTGGTGGGGCCGAAGCACTCCTCCAGCAGCTGGTCCGGGCTCTCCAGCACGTTGGCGGCGGTCGACGTGAAGATCACCGGCGCCGCTCCGTTCAGCGTGGCGTCCTGGTCAACCGAACCGCTGACAACGTCGACGGCAGGCTGTCCCGCCGCCGTACGCAGTGCAGCCACCGCCCGTAGTCCGTCCGGGTACGCATCGGAAATGCGCTCGGTCAGCATGGGGGCCGGGGCCTTGTCCTTGGCGGCTTCGGCCAGCAGTGCCGGGAAGTCGGTGCCGGCCGGGATGAAGGCCAGCCCCGGCTTGGTGCAGAACTGCCCGGCGCCCAGGGTGAAGGACCCCGCGAGGCCTGCGGCCAGCTCGCCGGCACGGGCCTTCAACGCCTCGGCAGTGATCACTACGGGGTTGAGGCTGCCCAGTTCGCCGTAGAACGGAATGGGCTCGGGCCGGGACACGGCGAGGTCGAACAGTGCCCGGCCGCCGGGAATTGACCCGGTGAAGCCCACGGCCTTGATGGCGGGATCCTGCACCAGTGCGGTACCGGCATCCCGGCCGCTGACCAGGGCGAAGATGCCCGCCGGTGCACCGGCAGCGGTCAGTGCCTCGGTGACGATTTCCGCCGTCCGCTCGGACAGGCGGAGGTGGCCGGAGTGCGCCTTCACAATGACGGAACAGCCGACGGCGAGCGCCGACGCTGTGTCGCCGCCGGCCACCGAGAAAGCGAACGGGAAGTTCGACGCCGAGAACACCGCCACCGGCCCGATCGGCTTCAACAGCCGCCGCAGGTCAGGTTTCGGCGGAGTCGCGGACGGATCGGCGTGGTCGATGACCGCTTCAAGGTAGGAGCCTTCGGTAATCACCCCGGCGAAGAGCCGCAGCTGTCCGGTGGTGCGGGCTACCTCGCCGGTGAGCCGTGCGGCACCCAGCCGGGTTTCCGAATCGGCGATGGCCACCACTTCCGTCACGTTGGCGTCCAGCGCATCGGCGACGGCGTTCAGCCAGGCGGCCCGTTCGACGTCGGACGCGGCTGCAGCGGCTTTGGCCGCCTTGGTAGCGGCGGCGGTAAGGGCGGTGAGCTCAAGGGTTGCTATGGTCACAGTGAATTCCTGTTCTGATGATCGGAGGACGGCCCGCGGAAGGCGAACCCCAGCCCTGGCCGGTCCGTGAGGGTGAGCCGGCTGTCGCGGACCTGCACCGGTGACGGCGCGTCCAGCACGCCGAGCTGTTCAAAGGAGGCGTCTTCGACGTCCTCCACCAGCGTGGGTTCGGCCATGGTCAGCGCGAGCTGGCCGGAGAGCTCCGGCAGCAGGTGCGGCAGGACCCTGATGCTGTGAGTGCGGGCCAGCTCCACGATGCGGCGGAAGGGCGTGATGCCGCCGACGCGGATGATATTGGGCTGGATGATGTCCACTGCTCCCGCCTCGATGAAGTCGCGGAAGCGGTAGATGTTGTGCAGGTTCTCGCCCAGCGCGATGGGCACAGGAGATTGTTGACGCAGCCTGCGGTAGGCCCAGAGGTCGTCCGCCCGGAGGGGTTCCTCCAGCCATTCGAGGCCGAACTCCCCCAGCACCTCCAGGGCGCGGAACGTGGCGGGCAGGTCCCAGCGCTGGTTGGCGTCGATCATGAGTTTCCGGTACGGGCCCAGGACCTTGCGGACCGCAGCCACGCGTTCGGCGTCCTCCCGGATGTCCGGCTTGCCCACCTTGATCTTGACGGCGTTGTGCCCGGCCGCCACCCAGCGTTCCGCCTGCGCCACCAGCTCCTCGAGGGAATAGTGCAGGTTCACGCCGGAGCCGTACACCTCCACCGAATCCTGGCGCTGTCCCAGCAGCCCGGTCACCGAGGTCCCGGCGCGGCGGGCCTGCAGGTCCCACAGCGCAAGGTCCACACCGGCCATGGCGATAGTGGTGAGCCCCCCGCCGCCGGCCTCGTGCAGGCGCTTCCACAGCTGGTCCCACACTCCCTCGGGGTTCGCGTCGAGCCCGGTGATGAAAGGCGCGACGTCGAAATCCAGGAGCGCCCTGACCGCCTGCGGACCGATGGTGGGGGTCCAGGAGAAACCGTGGCCGGTGCCGCCGTCGTCCGTTTGTATTTCGGTGACGATCACATGGTTTTCCGGTGCCTCCGCACCCCAGCTCCGCAGCAGCGGAACCGTGAGGATGCGGCTGGAAAGTCCGGTGATCCGGGGCAGCGTCCGCTCTTCGGCAATTGGCGAACCCACTAGCGGCCGGCCAGCTCGTAGCCCTTGGCCAGGATGGACTTGAGCTGGACCAGCTGTTCCTCGGTGGGGTCAACCAGCGGGGCGCGGACCGAACCAACCGGCAGGCCCGCCAGTCGCAGCCCGGCCTTGATCAGGGAGACGCCAAACCCGGGGGTCTGGTCGCGGAGGCGGACCAGCGGTGCGTAGAAGCCTTCCAGCAGGGCGTGCCGGCGGTCCTCATCTCCGGAGATGTAGGCGTCGTAGTAGGCCTTGGCGATTTCCGGTGCCATGGCGAACGCGGCCGAGGAGTAGAGCGGGATGCCGAGGCCTCGGTAGGCGCCCTGGGTCAGTTCCGCGGTGAGCAGGCCGTTGAAGAGCAGGAAGTCTTCGCGGCCGGTGGCTTTGATGGCGCTGACGATTTCCTGGGCCAGGCCAACGTCGCCCAGACCGTCCTTGAAGCCGATCACCTTGGGGTTGGCCGCCAGACGGGTCATGGAAGCGGCCGTGTACTTGGCGTTGCCGCGGTGGTAGACGATCACAGGCAGGCTGCTGGCCGCGGCCACCGCCTCGATGTAGGCCACGAGGCCATCGGTGGGGCCGGTTACGAGGTACGGCGGCAGGACCAGGAGGGCGTCCGCCCCGGCTTCCTCGGCCACCCGGGCGGCGGCGAGCGCGTGGCCCAGCGGTCCGCCGGCACCGGCAACAACCGGAATCTGACCCGCTACGGCCTCGACGGCGGCAGTCACCACGGTGCGCACCTCTTCAATGCTGAGCGCATGGAATTCGCCGGTGCCGCAGGCGGGGAACACCCCGCCCGGGCCGTATGGCAGTCGGGAGGTGATGTGTTCCTTGAGGATGTCCACATCCACGTGCCCTTCCGGGGTGAAGGGTGTGACGGGGAAGAACAGTACGCCGTCGAATTTCATGGGGTCTCCTTGGATCCTGTGCCGGCCGCGACCAGCGCGGCAGGGGTCTCGTCGTTGAGGGGTCCTGCGGTGTGCGGCCGGGCCAGTTCGGTCCGCCAGCTGCGTTTGGGCTCCCAGCCCAGCAGCTCGCGGGCCTTGGCGATCGAAAATGCCGGACTGGCTCCCGTAAGTCCGGCGGCCAGCTCCGAACTGCCGGGAAGGAACTGCGGCAGCAGTTCCGCAAGCGGCGCGGTGGCCAGGGCGTCGGCGGCCCCCACGAAGAAGGTCTGGCCGTTGGGGATGGTGTCCATCTTTGCCAGCAGCAGGTCCAGGAAGTCAGCCACATCCCGTGCGTCCACGTAGTTGAAGAGCGCCGGGGCGGACAGGGCGGGATCGGCCAGCCGTTCGCGGACGGTGTGGCCCTGCTGGGTGGGCGCGCCCGCCCATTCCTCCGGTGAAATCACGTAGCAGGGCCGGAAGGCCGCGTAGCGGATGGCGTCCCCCTGGGCGGCGGCGAACATCCGCACGGTCTGTTCGGCAATGAGCTTGGACAGTGCGTAGGCGTTCCAGGGCCGCGGAGTTGCCTCCTCGTCCACCGGGAAGCTGTCCGGCAGCCAGCCTGCGGGCGAGCCATAGCCGAGGACGGTGGGGCTGCTGGCCGTGATGATCCTGCCGATGCGCAGTTCCGTCGCCGCGCTGATGACCGCGTACGCCAGCCTCGTGTTGGTGCTGAGGATGACGTCCTCCGGCGCGCTGAAGGGTACGGCGATCGCCGCAAGGTGGACGACGGCGTCGGGCGCTGTTTCCCGCAGGAGGCGCAGGGCCTCCCCCGGCGCCAGGAGGTCGGCAGTTTCCTGCTCGACGCCGTCGGGCACCTGCGCGGCCGGCACCGCGTCGCGGTCCACCGAGACGACGTGGTGGCCTGCGGCGGCGAGGCCGGCAACAACGCTGCGCCCCAGCCGGCCGGAACCGCCGGTGACAAAAATCCTGCTCATGGTTATCGGGTCCTTATTCGGGTCTGTCGGCGCAGGTCACTGTGCCCGGGTCACTGGGGTTCGGCGGAGGTCGGCGCCGAGTCCCAGGTCCGCGGTGCGGACCGGAAGCCCGGATGCGAGGGACTCGTTGCCGGCGATGCCGACGGAGACCGAGCGCAGTCCGTCCAGGTAGCCGGAGGGCCGGTCCAGCGGGTCCTCGCCGGGGCCGTTGAAGAGATCGGACAGCAGGAGCTCGTCGCCGCCGCCGTGGCCGCCTTCGCCGTTGACGATCGGCACCTCGTAGGCTGCCTCCCAGTGGCGCTGCACAATCAGGCGTTCGCCGTTGCGGCGCACGGCGTCCTCTTCTTCGACCGGCGTGGCGGAGGGGTCCACCACCGTATTCTTGTCGGTGTTGTTCAGCACCGCAGCACGCTCCACCACTTCAAGTTCGGCCCGGCCCTCGGTGCCGTTGACGGCCACGCGGTAGCCCTCCCACGGGCTGTGGGCGTTGAGCGAATAGCTGAGGATGGGGCCGCCCTGGTAGTCCACCACCAGGGCCAGGTTGTCCTCGATGGTGATCCCGGAGGTGAAGACGTCCTGATCGCGGCGGTAGCCGTCGAAGCGCTCGTTTTCGTAGTAGAGCTCACGAAGCTTGTCGTCCTCGCGCAGGTCCAGCACGAACGGATCCTTCACTGCGTCAGTGCCGGTGTCCTGGGTGCCCCGCTCGGGGCGGGCACCCAGGCCCCGCTCGGCAGCGTTCTTGTCGCCATAGAATTTCAGGCCGCCGGAAGCGTACACGCGCTCCGGAACATCGTTGATCCACCAGTTCACGAGGTCGAAGTGGTGCGACGCCTTGTGGATCAGCAGACCGCCCGAGTTCTCCTTTTCACGGTGCCAGCGGCGGAAGTAGTCCGCACCGTGCACTGTGTCCAGGACCCAGCTGAAGTCAATGGACGTGACCTTGCCGATCACGCCGCTCTGGATGATTTCCTTGAGCGCGCTGTTGCGCGGCGAGTAGCGGTAGTTGAACGTGACCACCACATTGCGCCCGGTCCGTGCCACGGCGTCGGTGATCCGGCGGCAGCCATCGGCGTTGATGGTCAGCGGCTTCTCCACCACTACATCCGCGCCGGCCTCGAGGCCCTCCACAATGTAGTCGGCGTGCGTGTAATCGGGCGTGGTGACCACAACGCGCTCGATTGCGTTGTCCTGGATGAACGCCGTCAGCTGGCCTGGCTCGAAGGACCTGACCGGCTGGGCCCCGCCGAGTTCCTGGATGAGCTTCCGGTAGTACTCCACGCGGCCCGGGTTGACGTCGGACAGGCCCACCAGTTCTGCCGTGTCGGCGTGCTTGCCGTAGATCGCCCGGATGTACATTTCGGAACGGCCGCCCGTGCCGATCAATGCGATCCGTGCCCTGTGGACAGCACTGGCGGGAGCAGCTGCGCCGGCTGTTGTGTCGTCGGCGGTGACGGTGCTGCCTGGATTGACGGTGTTGGCTGTGTTGCCCATTGCGGTGTAACCCTTTCGAAAGGCAGGAACGCTGGCCGCTTGACGGCCGGTGGCGGTGCCGTGAGAATTATGAGAAAGCGTTTTCTCGGAGCGTTATAAGCTTTGTATCAAGACTCTGGCGTTCACGTCAACCATCGCTCCGAACGGGAACGCCCACAGGGGAAGACAAAACGGTGAGGAGTCCGGAGAAGCCCGGAAAGGGCCACATGGGCAGGAGAGCCACTACCCGGCGAATCGGCATTGCCGACGTCGCACTCAAGGCTGGCGTTTCACATGCGACGGTGTCGCGTGTCATGAACGGCAACTTCACAGTTGACGCCACTATCGCCGCACGGGTCCGGGAAGCGGCCACCGAGCTGAACTACCAGCCGAACCCGGTTGGGCGGAGTCTTGCCCTGGGCAAAACGGACACCATCGGCATCGTGGTGCCGGACCTCTCCAACCCCACCTTCCAGGCGATCCTCCGCGGCCTCAGCATGGCCGCGGCCCAGGACGGCTATCGCGTCCTGATCGCCGACTCCTCCGAGGTCTCCAGCGAGGAAGCCATCCTGGCGGGTGAGGCGCGGCGCCGTTGTGACGGCCTGGTGCTGTGCGCGCCGCGCATGAGCGATGCCGAACTGGAGGAGCTGGCACCGTCGCTCCACCCCATGGTGCTGATCAACCGCACCACCATGGACACCCAGGCCCCCAGCCTCATGGTGGACTACGGTCAGGGGATCCAGGAACTGGCCGGGCACCTTGTAGGCCTTGGCCACACCAGGCTGGCTTTCCTGGCCGGGCCCGCACGGAGCGCCTCGAACGCCCTGCGCGTCCTGGGGCTGGACAAGTTCAAGGCATCCCACCCGGAAATCGAGCTCCAGATGATCGACGGCGGCTCCAGTTTCGAGGCCGGCCACGAGTCGGCGGACGCGGTCCTGGCCAGCGGGGCCACTGGCGTCCTGGCCTTCAACGACCTCGTGGCCATGGGCCTGCTCAGCGGGCTCCACGAACGGGGCATCCGGGTCCCGGAGGACATCTCGGTCACCGGTTTCGACGACATCCCCTTTGCCCGCTACACCACCCCCACGCTCACTACGGCCGCTGTGCCCATCACCGAGCTGGGCCAGCAGGCGTGGCACCGAATGCGCGACCTCATCCGGCACGTCCCCTCCGACGCGGGGACCGAAGGGCCCACGGTGTTCCAGCCGCGGTTGGAGACCCGCAGCAGCACGGGACCGGCGAAAGGCTAGCCCCCCAGGCCGGCTCAGGCCGCGGGCGGTAGGTTGTGGGCTGAGGCCGCCGGCTGAGGCCCCGGGCCTCAGCGGCCGGCTCAGGCGGCGGGCGGCGCCAACAGCACGTCGACGAGCTGCGTCAGGCCATCCGCCATGTCCACACTCTTGTCGTAGAGCCACTGCAGCTGCAGGCCGTCGAAGGCTGCCACCACCAGCCGGGCGAGCATCGTGGCAGGCACGTCCGTGCGCACTTCGCGTGCCGCCTGGCGCCGGGCGATGTCCTGGGCGAGCTCCTCCACCACCTGGGCGTAGCGGTCCTGGAAGTACGCGTGGGAGTCATGCCCGGGATGATTCGCGGTGGCCGAGGCCACGGCATAAAGGGTCGTCAGGCCCGGCTCCTGGCGGTTCCGCTCGGCGATCGGCGCCAACAGCCGGAGGCCTACTTCCTCCTGGTCGCTGGCGGCCAGGCCGCGCCGGTCCCGCTCAGCAAGGACCGCCGTCAGCAACTCCTGCTTGCCCCGGAAGTAATGGAACAGCGTTGCTTCCTTCACGCCGACCAGCTCGGCCACCCGTTTGAGCGCCGTACCCTCGAAGCCTTCCGTGGCAAAAACATCCGTGGCCGTCTGGATTATTTGTTCTCTGCGCTCCGCCCCTTTTGCGTAAGGGCCGCGTGTCTTGGTCGGTGGCATTGAGTCAGTGTATTTCACTCCGTTCCCTAAAAATCTAGTCAGACTTGGTTTTTGTGGATACGATGATTGTCAGGACCCAACGGAGGGTCGGCTTTTGTCAGGAGGCAGTGCGGCCATCCCGGCGAAGGCGTTCGGGCATTACGACGGCGGCTGGCAGTTCGAGCCGGGCGGGTTCCGGCTGCTGGTGGGCCGGCACGCGGCGCACGATTTCCGGGCGCTGGACATAGAGCTCCGCTGACTCCGGCTTCACACGCCCTACTGCCGGGCTGGGTCCGAATCCTTCGGGCCCAGCCCGGCTTCTTTGTAGTACCCCTCGATATGGGCAGCCACAAGCCCGGCCGCCTTGCCGCCGTCGTGGTTGTTGATGGCAGCGAGGATCTCGCGGTGTTCGGCGCGGAGGCGGGCGGCGGTGGCGTCCCAGTCCGGCAGGTTGGCCGTGAGTTTTCCGGCGTAGCTTTGGATCGCCTCCCGCAGCGAGCCCATCATGGCGCTGACCACGGCGTTGCCCGCGGCCTCCGCCAGCGCCAGGTGGAAGCGGACATCCAGTGCCAGGAACTCGTCCGTATCCGGGCAGGCGTCCATCTTATCCAGCAGCCCGGCAGCTTCGGCAAGGGCCGGCGAATCCGTGCGGGCGCGGGCCGCTGCCCAGGATTCGAGCAGGACGCGGGTTTGCACGATGTCGGCAACGGGGAGGTGGGTGGTGGCCACGTGGAGGCGCAGGGCCGAGCCGAGGGCCGCCGTCGGGTCCGCGATGACCACAGTGCCCGCTTCGGGACCCGACCCCACACCCGCGCGCACCACGCCCATGGCTTCCAAAACGCGGATGGCCTCCCGGACGGAGGTGCGCGAAACCTGCAGCTGTTCGGCCAGCGTCCGCTCCGCCGCCAGCCGGCCGCCCAGGGCCAGTTCGCCGCTGGAAAGCTGGTTCTCGATCCACTGAAGGACCAATTGATGGGTGCGCATAGGCCAATGGTACTTGATGTGGTTGGACCACATCCTTTAGAGTGTGGTTAGACCACAGAACATCCTGTCCAGAGCCCACAGCCCTATGCCCCGGAGGCAGCAATGACGCACACCATCCAGCCCAACAACCCGGAGACCACGCC
Organism: Arthrobacter sp. 24S4-2; assembly: GCF_005280255.1. Lineage (NCBI taxonomy): Bacteria > Bacillati > Actinomycetota > Actinomycetes > Micrococcales > Micrococcaceae > Arthrobacter > Arthrobacter sp. 24S4-2. Next base: position 4,563,465 of record NZ_CP040018.1, read on the forward strand.
GGCCCCCGAGACAACGGACGCACCGGCCGCAGAAAACGTACGTGCCGATGCCTCCGCCGCAGGCACGTCCCTGGCTGGCGCCGTGAACCGGGCGGCCGCCGCGGTGCCCGCCGCGCTCAAGCGCCGCGTGCCCAAATATTCGGACCTCGCCCCGCTGATGCAGTTCAAGAAGCCGGAGTTCAGCCGTGCCGCGAAACTCCAGCGGGCCAGCACCATCTGGGAACTGCGGGACATGGCCAAGCGCCGCACCCCGCAGGCGCCCTTCGACTACACCGACGGCGCAGCCGAGGCCGAAATCACCCTGCGCCGGGCCCGGGAAGCGTTCCTGGACATCGAGTTCCGGCCGGGCATCCTCCGGAACGTCTCCAGTATCGACCTGAGCACCGACATCCTGGGTAAGCCGTCCCGGCTGCCCGTCGGCATCGCGCCCACCGGATTCACCCGGATGATGCAGTCCGAAGGCGAGTACGCCGGGTCCCAGGCCGCCGAGGCCGCCGGGATCCCCTACACGCTCTCCACTATGGGCACGGCGTCCATCGAGGACGTCGCCGAGGCCGCACCCAACGGACGGAACTGGTTCCAGCTGTACCTGTGGACGGACCGTGACCGCTCCCTCGAACTGATCGAACGCGCAGCCCAAGCAGGCAACGACACCCTGATGGTCACGGTGGACACCGCCGTTGCCGGCGCCCGCCTCCGGGACGTCCGCAACGGCATGACCATCCCGCCGGCACTCACGCTGAAGACCGTGCTGGACGCGTCCTACCGCCCGGCCTGGTGGTTCAACTTCCTCACGCACGAGCCGCTGACGTTCGCGTCGCTCTCGCGCTACACGGGCACGGTGGCGGACCTGATCAACTCCATGTTCGACCCCACGCTGACGTTCGAGGACCTCGACTGGCTGCGCGAAACCTGGAAGGGCAAGCTGGTGGTCAAGGGCATCCAGACCGTCGACGACGCCCGCAAGGTGGTGGACCACGGTGCCGACGGCGTGGTGCTCTCCAACCACGGTGGCCGCCAGCTGGACCGTGCGCCCATCCCGTTCCACCTGCTGCCGGGCGTAAAGGAAGCCTTCACCAAGGACAACTCCGGCGCCGCCATCATGCTCGACACGGGCATTATGAGCGGGGCGGACATCATCGCGGCCCTGGCACTGGGCGCCGACTTCACGCTGATCGGACGCGCCTACCTGTACGGCCTCATGGCCGGTGGACGGGCCGGCGTGGACCGCGCCATCCAGATCCTGGAGAAGGACATGACCCGCACCATGGCCCTGCTCGGCGTCAGCAGGCTCTCCGAACTGACCCCGGACCACGTGCGGCTCCTGGGCAAGTAAACCTGCCGCGCCCGGTCCCGCTTTCGAACGCCCCACCCAACTAACTCGCATTTAACCCACCCAAAACGGGTTTTGACAACTGCTTTGACAAACTGTTTTGACAACGTTAAATGCAAGCCAGTTGGGTGAGTGGCTACTTTTTGCGGCCGAACTTGGGCAGGTTCGCGATGAGGTCCGCGGCCTTCGTCGCGGCGCGGCCCACGGTGCGGCCGATTTGCTGCGGCACAGAGTCATCTCCCGCGGTGGCCACCGGAATCGCCACGGCCGGGCTCAGTTCCCCTCCGGCGGAGCGGCCCGGCACCTCGGCGGTGCCCGGACGGAACGTCCCCGCACCGGCAGGAACGGGCGACGGCGACGCGGCGGCCTCCGCTTTCTCATCAGCTTCTGCCGGCGGGCTTACGACGGCGGCCCGCGGCCCGACGTCGAACGTCTCCAGCCAGCTGGCAACGCCCGCGAGGGGTTTGGGGTTGAGCGCGTAGTAGCGCTTTTGGCCCTGGGCGCGCATGCTGACGAGATCGGCCTCGCGAAGGACTTTCAAATGCTTGGAAATGGTGGGCTGGCTGGCGTCCAGTTCCTCGACCAGCTCCCCCACTGCTTTGTCCCCCGAGCGGAGGGATACCAGAATGTCACGCCGGGTTGCCTCAGCAATGACGGCAAATACGTCGTCTGTCACCATGTGATCCACCCTAGCGACATATACGCCGGATGGCATCCACTATTTCGCCCCGCGCACAAAGGCCATTGCCCCGTACCGGCCGCGGTGCTAGAACGGACTCACGGTTGGCCCGGGCTGTCCGGCTGCAGCCGCACAAACATGAGGGGTGGGTGGCCATGGATTTCCTGCGCCAGCAGCTGTTCAACATCATCGCTTTTGTGTTTCTGGGCCTGTTCGTGGCCGTCTGGTCCTCCGTTCTTCTTCGCGTCGGGTTCTGGGTGCCGGACGGCAGGACCGTCGCACCGCCGCTGAATGGAGCCCTGGTTACCGCCGCAGGCGTCCTCGCGACGTCCATGAGCTCGCTGACGGCCTCGGCCCTGGGCTTCACCATTGCGGAGGTGCGCCGCGACGAAGAAGCCCGCCGCGAACTCTCACCCGGCCATGCGGACACCGGCGTCGCCTTCAACCCTGCCGAGGTTACGGCCAGGCTGTCCGGGCGGATCGTCGCCGCGGTGGTGGTCTACCTCGCGGTGGGGCTGCTGGTCCTGCTGCTTTGGCTGGTCAAGGGAACAGCGTCCACCGACTTGATCGGCGCCTTCGCGCTGTCCCTGCTGGGCTGGCTCATCGGCGCTGCCGGAGTGGTCTTCCAGACGGAAAAGCCGCTCACCTAATAGAAGCAGGCGCCAATCGAACCAGGCGCTAGTCGAACGAGGTGCTAATCGAACCAGGGATCCAGGCCATAGAGCGGAAACACTTCCTTGCGGGTGGCCATCACGGTTCGGTCCACCTCGTCATTGGGGTCGAAGCCGACCTCCCATGAACGCCACCACAGGTCCACGTCGTCGCCCATGGCTTCGGGCGCGGACACGCCGTACTTCGCGCCGTACTTCTCCTGGACGTATTGCCGCCAGTCCTCGGGCACGGGCGTGCGCAGCGGTACGGGCCGGCCGGCTGCGATGGCGATCAGGTGGCTCCAGGAGCGCGGCACCACGGTGATCACGTTGTAGCCGCCACCTCCCGTGGCAATCCACCGGTTGCCGCAGTAACGCGCCGCGAGATTCCCGACGGCGGTGGCCGCCTCACGCTGCCCGTCAACGCTGATGTTGAGGTGTGTGAGGGGATCCAGCCGGTGCGAATCACAGCCGTGCTGGCTCACGATGACCTCCGGCTCGAAGGCGCCGATCAGCTGCGGCACTACCGCATGGAACGCCCGCAGCCAGCCGGCGTCGCCTGTCCCGGCGGGGAGGGCCACGTTGACCGCGCTCCCCTGGGCGTTCGGGCCGCCGATCTCGTTCGCGAAGCCCGTTCCCGGAAACAGCGTCAGCCCGGTCTCGTGCAGCGAGATGGTCAGCACTCGCGGATCATCCCAGAAAATGTTCTGCGTCCCGTCGCCGTGGTGCGCGTCGACGTCGATATATGCCACTCGCTGCACGCCGCCGTCGAGCAGTTTCTGGATCGCCAGGGCGGCGTCGTTGTAGATGCAGAAGCCGCTGGCCCGTTCCCTGGCCGCGTGGTGCATTCCGCCACCGAAGTTAACGGCCCGGACGGCGCTGCCGTCCAGGATCGCGGCTGCCGCGAGCAGCGAACCACCGGCAAGCCGGGCGCTGGCCTCGTGCATCCCGGCGAAGGCGGGGTCGTCCTCGGTGCCCAGACCGCGCTCAAAGTCCGTGAGGTCCGGGTTCGCGCTGACGCGGCGGACGGCCGCCACGAACCCTGCGCTGTGGACGGTGCGCAGCTCGTCGTCGCTGGCCACCTCCGGTGCGGCCACAGTGACGTGGGCCAGGTCCAGCAGCCCCAGGCTTTGGGCCAGGCGGGCGGTGAGCTCCATGCGTTCGGGCGCCATCGGGTGCCCGTGCCCAAAATTGTAGGCAGTCATGGCCATGTCCCACACCACCGTCGTCGGCAGTGCAGGCTGGGAGAGACCTGGCAGGAATGTCATCAAGGACAGGCTACCTGAGCCGGACGGCCCGTTTTCCCGGTCATTGCGCGGAATATAGTGGTTTACTACTGAAGGAAGCCGTTTCAACCGAGGAAAATCCGCCCATGACGCAAAGCCAGCCGAGGTCCATGAGCCCGGCTAACTGGCACCCCGGCATGCCGGAGCGTGAGGGCCTATGGATCTTCACGGGCATCCGCGACTTTATCGACAACATCGCCAACACCTCACCCGCGCGGCTGGCGCTGACTGCGTTCGGTGTAGTGATCATCGTATTCACCGCGCTCTTGTCGCTGCCGGCGTCATCGGCCACCGGCGACTTCACTCCCCTGCACCAGGCACTTTTCACCGCTGTGTCCGCAGTCTGCGTCACCGGCCTGACTGTGGTGTCCACCGCCATGCACTGGTCCTTCTTCGGCCAGATGGTCATCCTCATCGGTATTTTCGTTGGCGGCCTGGGCACCCTGACCCTGGCCTCGCTGCTGGCGCTCATGGTCAGCAAGAAGCTCGGCGTGCGCGGCAAGCTGATCGCCCAGGAAGCCATGAATAACGCCGGCCGCCTTGGCGAAGTGGGTACCCTGCTGCGGATCGTCATCACCACTTCCGTGGTGATTGAGGGGGTCCTCGCACTTGCCCTGATCCCCCGCTTCCTGACGCTCGGCGAAAGTTTCGGCCAGTCGGTGTGGCACGGTGTCTTCTACGCGATATCGTCGTTCAACAACGCCGGATTCACCCCGCACTCGGACGGCATCGTCCCCTACGAAACCGACCTTTGGATCCTGATCCCGCTAATGCTGGGCGTTTTCCTCGGCAGCCTGGGGTTCCCGGTTGTGATGGTGCTGCAGCAGAACGGCCTCAACTGGAAGAAATGGAACCTGCACACCAAGCTCACCATCCAGGTGTCGTTCATCCTCCTGGCGGCCGGCACCGTGCTCTGGGGGGTGATGGAGTGGGAAAACATGCGGACCATCGGTTCCATGAACGTCGGGGACAAGATCACGCACTCGCTTTTCGCCTCCGTCATGACCCGGTCCGGGGGCTTCAATCTGGTGGAGCAGAACCACATGGAGCCCACCACCATGCTCCTGACTGATGCCCTGATGTTCGCCGGCGGCGGTTCGGCTTCCACGGCCGGCGGCATCAAGGTGACCACAATCGCGGTGATGTTCCTGGCCATCGTTGCCGAAGCCCGCGGCGACGCAGACGTAAAGATCTACGGCCGCACCATCCCGCAGGGAACCATGCGGGTGGCCATCTCGGTGATCGTGGCCGGCGCAACGCTTGTGTCCGTCTCCGCGCTCCTGCTCCTGCACATCAGCGGCGCTTCCCTGGACCGGGTGCTGTTCGAGACCATTTCAGCCTTCGCCACGGTGGGACTCAGCACCAACCTCAGTGCCGAACTGCCGCCGTCGGGCGTGTATGTCCTGTCCATCCTGATGTTTGCGGGCCGTGTCGGCACCGTAACCCTAGCCGCTGCGCTGGCCCTCCGCCAGCGCAGCCAGCTTTACCACTACCCGGAAGAGAGGCCCATCATTGGCTGATCCCTCAGGCGCCGTAAATCGCCCCGCCCACAATGCCCCCGTCCTGGTGATCGGGCTGGGCCGTTTTGGCTCTTCGACCGCCGAACAGCTGGTCAAGCAAGGGCGCGAAGTGCTGGCTATCGAGCGCGACCGCAACCTGGTGCAGAAGTGGGCCCCGGTGCTCACCCACGTCGTCGAGGCCGATGCCACCAACATCGACGCCCTGCGCCAGCTCGGTGCGCAGGAGTTCAGCTCCGCCGTCGTCGGAGTCGGCACGTCCATCGAATCTTCGGTGCTGATCACCGTGAACCTGGTGGACCTGGGGATCCAGCACCTCTGGGTCAAGGCCATCACCCCGTCGCACGGCAAGATCCTCACCCGGATCGGCGCCAACCACGTGATATACCCCGAGGCAGACGCCGGCGTCCGTGCCGCGCACCTGGTGTCCGGACGGATGCTGGACTTCATCGAGTTTGACGACGACTACGCGATCGTGAAGATGTACCCGCCCCGGGAAACTGTCGGGTTTACGCTCGAAGAGTCCAAGGTCCGGTCCAAGTACGGCGTGACAATTGTGGGTGTGAAGACCCCCGGCGAGGACTTCACCTACGCCCGGCCGGAGACCAAGGTGTCATCGCGGGACATGCTGATTGTTTCAGGCCACGTGGACCTGCTCGAAAGATTCGCCGCCCGGCCGTAGCCGGAGCCCGCCTACGCGAGCTGGGAGGTGATCTCGGCTGCCCGTGCTGCGGCTGCCCGGGCGCCGTCAGCGATGATCGCCGGCATGCCGCGGTCATCGAACGTCGCTATGGCCCGTTCCGTTGTGCCGTTCGGGCTTGTCACGGCCTTGCGCAGCGCGGTGGGGTCTGCCCCGGGTTCGGCCAGCATCAGGCCCGCGCCGGCGACGGTTTCCCGTGCCAGCAGGAGCGACAACTCAGGATCCAGGCCAAGTTCGACGCCGGCGGAGGCCATGGCCTCGGCCAGGTAGAACGCGTAGGCCGGGCCCGAACCGCTGATGGCGGACAACGCATCCACCTGCTCTTCGGGCACCTCCACTACGGTGCCGGCGCCTTTGAGGACGTCCTTGGCCAGCTGCAGCTGCTCTGCGGTGCAGCTGGTTCCCGGCGACACAGAGACGACGCCGCGGCCAAGTTTGGACGGGGTGTTCGGCATGGTCCGGATCACCGGCTGGCCGGCCGGCAGCGCGGCCTCCAGCTGCGCGATGGACACCGCGGCGGCCACGCTGACCACGATGGCAGTCGGGGACAGCGACCCGCTGATCTCACGGGCCAGGTCGGCGATGCCCACCGGTTTGACGCCGAGAATCACGACGGCGGAGCCGGTGGCGGCTTGCTTGTTGTTGTCCGGCTCCTCTTCGCCGGCGATGGCCGTGATGCCCGGGTGGCGCTGGGCGAGTTCTGCGGCACGCTCGGCGCGCCGGACGGTGGCCACGACGTCTGCCGGGTCTGTTCCGGCCTCCAGCATGCCGCTCATGATGGCCTCGTTCATGGACCCACAGCCAAGGAATGCGATTCGGTTGCTCATTGGTCCATCATTGCAGTTCGGCGTGCGGCGCCGCATCCGCAGTCTGCGCCCCGGACATCCGCCACCGGTCCGTGGGCCCGTGAACCGGGCGTGTGCCGGGCCGGGCGGGCGGCATTCACAGCTTGCTCACATGGTCGCCGCAGCTTCTACACAAACTCGGCCCCTAACGTAGTTATTACCTCATTGAGGGTGCGAGTGATGAGGCAAGCATGGGGATGCTTGCCCGGCACCGGTGGTCTGCAGCAGGTTTCCCCCATTTTCCTGCCAGGGCCGCCGGTGCCTTCGCTTTTAAGCCGCACAGCTGTAAGGCACGCAGCACGCGTGGCCCACTCTGCAGGCACCGCGGGAGCAGGATTGCCAGCCAACGCACAGGGTAAATGCCTGAAACACACAAACTGTATCTGTAACTTGGAAAGTGCCTCATAGGTGCGAGTGATGACAGCCGGTTCCACGGAACCGGCGTGGCGCCGGGCGGCTGCGGAAGGGTTCCCCCAATTCCTTCCGCTGACCCGCCCGGCGTTTTCCCTTTTAAGTCCCCGCCGCTAAGCCGCGCCCGCCAAGCCGCCCGGCTAAGTCCCCGCGGAACTCAGTCCCCCGCCGGCAACTCCTGCAGGCGCCCCTCCAGGAAACGCCGCTCGGCAGCATTTCCGGCCAACGCCAGCGCTTCCCGGTAGGCCGACGCCGCTTCGCCGATCCGCCCCAGGCGTCGGAGCAGGTCGGCCCGCACGGCATGGAACACCCCGTAGTCAGCAAGCTCCAGCTTGTCCACCAGCGCAAGGGCCTGGGCGGGGCCCTGCACTTCGGCAACGGACACAGCCCGGTTGAGTGCCACCACGGGGCCGGGCGTGGCCAGGAGGAGCTGGTCGTACAGCCGCAGGATCTGGTCCCAGTCCGTTGCTTCGGCGGACTGGGAGTCACTGTGGACCGCATTGATGGCGGCCTGAAGCTGGTACGGTCCCGGCCGGTTCCGCCGGAGGCACCGGCGGACAATCGACTGGCCTTCGGCAATAAGCTCCCGGTCCCACAGCTGCCGGTCCTGGTCCGCCAGCAGCACCAGGCCGCCGTCGGACGTCATCCTGGCAGCGCGCCGTGACCCGATCAGCAGCATCAGGGCCAGCAGCCCCTGGGCTTCGGGTTCATCCGGCATGAGCCCGACAAGGAGCCGGCCCAGCCGGATGGCCTCTGCGCAGAGGTCGTCGCGTACCAGTGCCTCCCCCGAACTCGCGCTGTAGCCCTCGTTGAAGATCAAATAGACGACGGCGAGCACGGCCGCAAGCCGCTCGGGGAGCTCGGCGCCGTGGGGCACCCTGTAGGGAATCCGGGCATCCCGAATCTTTGCCTTGGCCCGGACCAGGCGCTGGGCCATGGTCTTTTCGGGAACCATGAAGGCCCGGGCAATCTCGGCTGTGGTCAGTCCGCCGAGCAACCGGAGCGTCAGGGCGACGCGGGCTGCGGGTCCAAGGGCCGGATGGCAACACGTGAAAATCAGCCGTAGGGTGTCATCACGCACCACTGCCTCCTCGGTGAGCTCGTCCATCAGCAGGTCTTCCGGCGCCAGGCCCGAAGACTCCCCTGTGCGGAATTGAAGAAGGTCGGCCTGGGCATATTTGTCGGCTCGGGCGGCGTCCCGCCGGAGCCTGTCAATGGCCCGGTTCCGGGCTGCGGTGATGATCCACCCCGCCGGGCTGGGCGGAATTCCTGCGGACGGCCAGCGCTCAAGGGCAGCTGCGAAGGCGTCCTGGACGGCGTCCTCGGCGATGTCGATGCTGCCGAATACCCGGATCAGGACGGCGACAGCGCGGCCGTACTCCCGTCGGAAGATGCGGGCGATCGCCGCTTCCGCAGTTGCGCTGTCCGCAGTGGCACCGTACGCAGCGGCGGCGGCCGAATCAGCCCCCGCCGTTGAACCGGCTCCCGCTGTGGAACCCGCCCCCGCTGGGGAACCAGGCATGGTCATCCGGAGCCGCCCGGACGACTAGTGCTGGAAGGGGCGGACTTCGACGGGCAAGGTGACAGCCTTGGCCAGTTTGCGGCCCCAGTCCAGCGCGGCATCCAGGTCATCGACATCAATGATGGTGAATCCGCCGAGGTGCTCCTTGCCCTCGGTGAACGGACCATCCGTGATGAGCACGTCGCCGCCCTGCGGCCGCAAGACTGTGGCGGTGTCCGCGGGATGGAGCCCTGCGGCGAACACCCAGGCGCCGGCCGCCTTCATTTCCTGGTTCAGGGTGTCCAGGTCACGCATGATCGGCTCCAGGAACTCCGCGGAGGGAGCGGGACCGTCAGGCTGGTAAATGCTGAGCAGGTACTGTGACATTTGGTTTTCCTCCTTGAGGATTCGGCCGGCCCGGTGCCGGCGTCTCACCTTCTATACGAACAGCCGCCGCCCGTATCGACATCTCCCCGACTTCGCGGAAAAGTCCTTCCTACGCGTCCCTGGCGGCCACCAGCGGGTGACTCAGGTGCTGGCGCGCGAACGTGAGGGTTTCGTTCAGCCACTGTTCGCGTTCCCCGGCGAATTTGGCTCTTCGGGTGGAGATCTCCGCCACCACCACACCGTCGAATCCGTTGCGTGCCAGGTGCTGCAGCGCCTCCGCGCAGCCCTGGTTGCCGTGCCCGGGGATCAGGTGTTCGTCCTTTCCGGAGCCGGTTCCGTCGGTCAGGTGGATGTGCCGGAGTTTGCTTCCGAGTGCCTTGATCGCCTCAACACTGTTGGCCCCCGCAGTGGCGGCATGCGAGAAGTCCCACGTGACGTCGTCGTAATCCTGGCCCAACGGGTCCCAGTGCGGCAGATAAGCGACAGTGTCACGGCCGCGAACGCGCCACGGGTACATGTTTTCCACGGCGATCCGCACCTGGTACATGTCGGCGAGCTGGCGGATGCCGGCGGGGAAATTCTCCGCGTAGTTGCTCTGCCAGCGGAACGGCGGATGAACAACCACGGTGCCGCAGCCCACTTCCCGGGCCATCCGGCAGGACATCTCGATCTTGTTCCAGGCCGCCCCCCACACCTTCTGCGTCAGGAGCAGCGTGGGTGCGTGGATGGAGACGATCGGCTGCCGGTAGCGGTGGCTGAGCTCCAGGAGGGAGTGCGGGCTCTGGCTGGTGGCGTTGTTGGTGACCATCACTTCCACGCCGTCAAACCCAAGGTCCTGTGCCACGGCGAAGGCGTCGTGGACGCTCAGCGGGTAGACGGAGGCGCTGGACAGCGCCACGGGGATCACGCGGTCTTCTTCAGCGGAAAGTTCGACGCCGTTGCTCATCTCAGCCGGCCCTCCCGCCGGCCGCGGTGGCCGGGGCCGCTGCGGTGGCAACGTTCGGGGTGCTGGCGGTATCGGGGGCCGCCGTTACCGGTGGCAGCGCTACGTGGGACGCCGGCTCCAGGGGCCCCTCGAAAATCAACTGGTCGAGCCGACGGAGAATCAGTCCTTCCCGGAGCGCCCACGGGCAGATCTTGACCTTCTTGAATTCGAAGAGTTCAAGGGCCGCCTCAGCCACGAGCGCTCCGGCGAGGAGCTGGTTGGCGCGGGCCTCCGAAACGCCGGGAAGGTGCAGCCTGTCCTCAGTCTTCATAGCCGAAATCCGCTGCGCCCAGATACCGAGATCAGTGGCGCCCAGTTCGCGCTTGACGTACGGCCCGGCTGCGCTCGGCGCTGCCCCGGCGATCCGGGCCAGCGAGCGGAAGGTCTTGGACGTTCCCGCCACCACGTTGGCCCTGCCCAGTTCGCCGAAGCTGCGGACGGCAGGTTTGAGGGTAGCCCGGATGTAGCGCCGGAGTTCCTTGACGCTCTTCGCGGTGGGAGGATCCTCGTGCAGCCAGTCCCGGGTGAGGCGGCTGGCTCCCAGCGGCACGGACGTGGCCAGTTCCGGCAGCTCATCCTGGCCCAGGGCCATTTCGAAGGAACCGCCGCCGATGTCCAGGTTGAGGATGGGCCCCGCGCCCCAGCCGTACCAGCGCCGGACGGCGAAGAATGTCATGGATGCTTCTTCGCTGCCCGTCAGTTCCTGGAGGGTGACGGTGGTTTCATGCTTGACCCGGGCCAGCACCGCGGGTCCGTTGGTGGCCTCGCGGATAGCTGACGTACAGAACGCCAGAAGATCCTGCGCCTTGTGTTTGGCGGCAAATTCCCACGCTTCGAGGACGAATTCGATGAGTTCGTGCTGGCCGGCGTCGTTGATATTTCCCTCGGAGTCGAGGAACTGGACGAGTGAGAGCGGACGCTTGTGCGACGCGAACGGCACGGGCCGCGCGCCAGGATGCGCGTCAACCAGGAGCAGGTGAACGGTGTTGGACCCGATGTCGAGGACGCCTAGACGCATTCTGCCATTATTCACCGATAGCAAGCCGCCGGCGCAACTGCGTCGGCGGCTTGCTGCTCCAAGACGGGATTACGGTACGGGCTACTCGCCGCTCGCGCCGTCTGAATCCTCGGACGGCTGGTCGGCCCGTTTGAAGTCGCGCCGGATGTTGGCCACACCCTCGGGATCGATCTCGAAGCCGAAGGCGCTGCCAGGGTTGATCACCATGCCCAGCTCATCGCCGAGGTTGCCGATGATGGCGGCGCCCTGGGTTCCCAGCACGTTCGGGGCGGCGTCGAGAAACTGCTGGTCCACGCGGCTCGGGTGGGAAAACACTGCCAGCACGGGCTTACCCTCGGAGTTGGACAGCACCAGGGGCTCAACCTGCGCGTCTTCACCTTCCAGGGCATCGGAGCTGATGATGTAGACCTCGTTGTTGAGGAAGGACAGGATGACGTCCACCGGGTTGGCATCCGGGTGGTCACCAGTGGCGAGCTTCTCTTCGAGGTCGTTCAGGGGCTGGATTTCCGCGGGTGCAGGCTGTTCAATCATGCGTCTACTCGATCACGTTGCGGGGCGGGGCGCAATTCCTATCACCGGCCGCCTGCCGGATGGGAGGAATCCGGCAGCAAGACGTCAAGCGTGGGCCCACACCGTCCGGGTTCCCTGGCCGAGCTTGCGAGGCAAGGGAGACGGTGGGGCGAACGAGCGAGCACGCCGAGGATTTCTCCCATCCGGGCCTCCCTACTTCTTGGCGACGGCTTTCTTCTTCGCCGGGGCCTTGCGGGCGGTGGCGGGACGCTTGGCCGGACCCTTGGCACGCTTCTCCGCCAGGAGCTCGATGGCCTGCTCGCGGGTCAGTTCCTCAAGGGACGTGGCACGCGGAACGGTGATGTTGGTGATGCCGTCGGTGATGTACGGGCCGAAGCGGCCTTCCTTCACCACGATGTTCTTCTCCGACACGGGGTCCGGGCCGAACTCCGCCAGCGGCGGAACGGAGGCACGTGCACCGCGCTGCTTGGGCTGCGAGTAAATCTCCAGCGCCTGCTCCAGCGTGATGGTGAAGATTTCCTCTTCGGAGCCGATGGAACGCGAGTCCGTGCCCTTTTTCAGGTACGGGCCAAAGCGGCCGTTCTGCACCGTGATCGGGTTCCCCTCGGCATCCTGGCCCAGGACCCGCGGAAGGCTCATGAGCTGCAGCGCCTCGTCCAGGGTGATGGTGTCAACGGCCATGGACGCGAAAAGCGAGCCGGTGCGCGGTTTGGCCTTGACGGGCTTCTTCGGCGGTTTGGGCTTGCCGTTCTTGTAGTACTCCACCGGCTGGTTGGCCAGCTGCTCCTCGGTCATCTCCGGAATGATCTCCGTGACGTAGGCGCCGTAGCGGCCGTTCTTGGCCACAACGGTGTGGCCCGTGTGCGGGTCGTCGCCAAGAACGCGCTCTTCGGGAGCAGCGGTTTCCATCAGCTCCCTGGCCTTGGCGGCGGTCAGCTCATCCGGGGCCAGGTCCTCGGGGACGTTGGCCCGGGCGGACTCGACCACTTCGCCGGTCTTCGGGTCCACCGTGGGGACGGAGCTTTCGAGGTAGGGTCCGAACTTGCCGACACGGAGCGTGATGCCCTCGGCAATGGGCACCGAGTTGATCTCCCGGGCGTCAATCTCGCCGAGGTTATTGACGATGCTCAACAGGCCGGGATCGGCATCTTCGCCGTAATAGAAGTGCTTGAGCCAGGCAGCGCCCGCGGCCTGGCCGTTGGCGATCTTGTCCAGGTCACCTTCCATGTCCGCCGTGAACTCGTAGTCGACATAGTCATGGAAGTGCTGCTCGAGCAGCCGGATCACCGAGAATGCGATCCAGCTGGGGACCAGTGCGGAGCCCTGCTTACGAACGTAACCGCGGTCCTGGATGGTGGAGATGGTGGAAGCATATGTTGACGGGCGCCCGATGCCCTTCTTTTCCAGCTCGGCCGTCAAGGAGGCTTCCGTGTAGCGCGGCGGCGGCGAGGTCTCGTGGCCCACGGCGATGATGTCCGCCGCGGTGAGGGAATCGCCCTTGGCCACGTTCGGCAGGCGCCGTGCTTCCTCGGAGTCGTCATCCCCCCGGCTTTCGTCCTTGCCTTCCTCATAGGCAGCGAGGAAGCCCGGGAAGGTGATGACGGTGCCCGAGGCCGAGAACTCCGCATCGCGGCCGTCTGTTGCCACCGCGCCGAGGCGGATGGTGGCCGTGGAGCCCTTGGCGTCGCCCATCTGGGAGGCGACAGTGCGCTTCCAGATGAGCTCGTAGAGCCGGAATTCGTCGCCGGAGAGCTGTTTGGCCACCTGCGCCGGGGTGCGGAAGGAGTCACCTGCGGGGCGGATGGCCTCGTGGGCTTCCTGCGCGTTGGCTGCCTTGCTGGTGTACACCCGGGGCGACCGGGGCACGTACTCCGGGCCGTACAGTTCAGCGGCCTGGCGGCGTGCGGCCGTCACGGCTTCGTCGCTCAGCGCGGACGAGTCCGTACGCATATACGTGATGTAGCCGTTTTCGTAGAGGCGCTGGGCCACCTGCATGGTGCTCTTGGAGGAGAACCGCAGCTTGCGGCCGGCTTCCTGCTGCAGCGTGGAGGTGGTGAACGGCGCGGCCGGACGGCGCGTGTACGGCTTGGTGTCGACGGAGCGGACGCGGAACTCCGCGTCCTGCAGCCCCGACGCCAGGGACGTTGCGAGTTCCTCATTCAGGTGCGCCACATTGCGCGAGGTGAGTTCGCCGTCGTCGTTGAAGTCACGGCCGCTGGCCACCTTGGCGCCGTCGACGGCAGCGAGCTTCGCCTTGAACGAAGAAGCAGCCCCGGAACCGGCCCCGAACTGGCCGGTGAGGTCCCAGTAGGACGCCGACTTGAACGCCATGCGCTCCCGTTCACGGTCCACCACCATGCGTGTGACCACGGACTGGACGCGGCCGGCGGACAGGCCGCGGGCCACCTTGCGCCACAGCACGGGGGAAATTTCGTAGCCGTACAGGCGGTCCAGCACGCGGCGGGTTTCCTGCGCGTCCACGAGGTCCTGGTCGACATCGCGCAGGTTGCCCATGGCGCGCTGGATGGCTTCCTTGGTGATTTCGCCGAACGTCATCCGGTAGACGGGAACCTTGGGCTTCAGCACTTCAAGCAGGTGCCACGCGATGGCCTCGCCCTCGCGGTCCCCATCGGTTGCGAGATAAAGAGCATCAGCGTCTTTGAGCTGGGCCTTGAGTTCGGCAACCTTTTTCTTCTTGTCCGGGGACACCACGTAGTACGGCTTGAAGTCGTTTTCGATGTCGACGGCGAACTTGCCGATGGAGGTCTTCTTGAGTTCGGCAGGGAGCTCCGAAGGCTGCGGCAAATCACGGATGTGACCGATGGAGGCCTCCACGATGAAACCCTCGCCCAGGTACTTGGCGATGGTCTTGCTCTTGGCCGGAGACTCTACGATCACGAGTTTTTTGCCGGTTTTGGCCTTGCTTGGCACGGTGCTCCTACAGAAAAAGGTTGGCTCGGGCAGATGAGCCCATACTCGCCTAGTTCACCATATTTTGCAGGATGATGCGCATTCATGTGGAAAACGGGTGCCGGGCATCACTTACGGTCGTCAGGAACCATGGACCACATTGTGGCCATCCGTTCGGCGCCTTCCGGGACGTGGTCCGGGTCCTCGAGTTCGTATTCCCGCAACAGGCCAAAGACCTTCGCGGTCAGCTCGGAGCGTTGCTCCGAGGTCAGATAGAGCAGGCTGGTGGAGAGCGCCACCACTGAGGACGCTTCGGCCGGCTCTCCTTTCTTAAGCCGTTCATCCCGGACTTTCGCGTACGCATTGACCCGACGACGGAAGGCGTCCAGTTCCAGGTCCAGCACGGCGAACTCGGGACTGGCCACCCCGCCGCCGGAATTGATGGTGAAGTCCGTCCCGGCGGCCCGCCACCTGCGCTCGCGTGCGTCCCCGGCCGTGGCCGCGGGTTCCACGATGCCCCACTTCTGCAGGGCCCGCAGGTGGTAGCTCATGGCGCTGGGTGTCAGCCCTGTTTGGGCGGCAAGCTCGGTGGCAGTCCTGCTGACCTGCGTGGAATACAGCTCCGAAATCACTTCCAGCCGGGCGCCGTGGGCGAGCGCGCGGATGGCCTTGGGGTCGGTGATTTCCACCTTTTTCTCCGGCCTTGCCCTGCGCGTGGCGCCCTCTTCCGGCGCCGGCTCCGTTTCCGGAGTTTTTGCATTCACGCCTCCAGTCTATCGACCAGCTGGCAACTCTGAAAGAAACGCTTGACATTCCATTCGGCGAGGGAGTACTTTCACGGACATGGGGGAGACCGCAGGGCCATCGCCTGCCTTAATACACCTGGATTCACCGCTCTGGCGGAACCGGGATTTCGTGTGGGCGAGCAGCGCCCGCTTCATGGCTGCCGCCGGCATGGGCGCCGTCGTGGTCTGCGTTCTGCTGCATCTCCAGGCAGCAACAGCCGCCGGTGGCATCCCGGTCCCCGGTCCGTGGCTGGTGGCTGCCTACCTGCTGTGTTCGGCCCTTCCGTTGGTTGTCCTGGCCCCGTGGGCGGGCAGGCTGGCGGACACGAGGGACTCCCGGACACTGGCGACGGCGGCCTCCGCCGTCAGCGCCGCGGCCGTGGCCGGCATGGGCCTGGGCATCCAATACCTGGACAACCATATTCCCTTGCTTTTTGCGCTGACGTTCGTGCTGGATGCCTGCCAGGCCGTTGCCGCCCCCACGTGGCAGGCACTGCTGCCGCGGATTGTCGGCGAGGAGCGGACACCGCGGGCCGTCGGCACGATGCAGGCAACCATCATGATCGCGGGGATGGCAGGTCCGGCGGCGGGCGGGGTGCTGAGCGGCTGGGGCGGTTCGGCCCTGGTGTTTACTGTGGCCAGCGCCTGCTATGTCGCCATGGGCGTTGGCGCCATGCTGATCCGGACGCGAAGGGGCACCGCGGCGGAACGTGCCGGCAGGCAGCTGCCTGCGCTGATGGACGGGTTCCGGCTCATCCGAAGGGACAGCCTGGTGTGGGCGCTCGTACTCGGGGCCCTGTTCTTCATTGCGGTCGGCGAAGCCACCAACGTCCTTGAGGTGTTCCTGGTGCGGGGCGAGATGGGCGCCACCGAAACCGAGTACGGCCTGCTCGTTGCCTCATTCGCCGTCGGGATGGCTGCAGGGGCCGCCCTCGCGGCGCTCATCCAGACGCCGCGCGTCCGGCTGCGCGCCCTGTTGGGGGCCATGGCCCTGACGTCGGCGGTGCTTGCCGTCATCGGGCTGGTACCAACAGTAGAGATCATGTTCGTGGCCTACACGGCCATGGGGGTGTCCTGCGGCGTCCTGAACGCCTGCTTCGGCGCGATCGTGATCCTCCGGATGCCGGAGGCAGGACGCGGGCAGGCGATGTCCATGATCGGGGGCCTGACGCGGGCCGTCTCGGTTGCCGCGCTGGCGCTGGGCGGTCTCCTGGGCGCGCTGCTGCCCGTGCGGGCCGGCTTCCTGCTCATCGGGGGAACAGGCGCGGGCGTTTCCCTCGCCATCGCGATCACTGTGCTCTGGCGTTTCCGTTCATCAGACCTGGCTGCCGCACAGGAGGCTGCCTGGCCGGAAGCTGCCGGGCACCAGCCCCGGGGCCGGAAGCGGATTCGCTGCCCGCGCCGGACACGGCCGCGCCGGAAGCGGATTCGCGGCGCGCCGCAGTGGCAGCCGCGCCAGCCGTTGCACCGGGCGCTGCCGGTTCAGCCGCCACGGGCGCTGCAGCCAGCGGTTCAGGCAGGCAGCAGGAATCCGTCGCGGACCAGGTTCCGCACCTCCGCCAGAAGACCGTCCCGGAACGTCCCGCCGTCGAACCCGTCGCCTCCGCCCAGTAGCGCTTCAAGGGCGCCGATGATCTGCCCGACGGACAGGTCGCCGTCGCACGCTGACACGAAACCGGCGAGCTCGGTGCTGAGCAGGTTGGTGCGGCGGAGTCCGGCGCCCTGGCGCAGCAGGATCACGCCGGGGTGTTCAGCCCCCGGGCGCTGGTGCCGTTCCTCGGTGACGTCCTCGGCCACCAGCAAGTGCCCGGCGGCAAGATCGTTGGCCTCGAGCCAGTCGCCCCGCTCCACAGCCGCGCCCAGGTGCGGGCCGACAGGCTGCTCGATGGGGTAGGTGATCACTTCGAAGCGTGCCAGGACCGGCCGGGCACCGTCGGCGGGGCGGCGCAGGTAGATCATGCCGAAACCGATCCCCTCCACGTCTCGTGAGGCAAAGTCGTCCAGGTAGGCGGCGTAGGCGTCCTGGTAATGCTGGCGGTCGCGGCCCTCGGAAGCATCCTGCAGCCACGTTTCGGCGTATTGCTCCGGCCCCACCTGCTCGCGCTGGATGAACCACGCGTCCACCTCCGGACCGGCCCAGCTTTGCGGCCTTTCCGACCACGCCGCCCCTGCCGCGACCTCCCAGTTGCCCAATAGCTGGGCTGTTCCGGCCGGGGCAAGGACGGACGGCAGGGCCCTGACCAGCGAAGCGACGATGTCGTCGCCGGGCAGGCCGCCGTCGCGGTACGTGAACTGGTCGGCGGCCCCCTCCCCCAGGCTCCGGGGCGTGATGACAAACGGCGGGTTGGACACCACCAGGTCGAAGGCTTCACCGGCCACCGGTTCCAGCAGCGAACCCAGCCGCAGGGTCACCCGCTCGTCCGGATCGGCCGGGTCGATCCGAAGGGCCTCGGCGTTCAGCAGCAGGTTGAAGCGGGTAAAGGCCAGCGCCCGGGCCGAAATGTCCGTGGCTGTCACGTGCTCGGCATGCTGCAGCAGATGGAAGGTCTGGATGCCGCACCCGGTGCCGAGGTCCAGGGCTTTCGCCACGTGCCGGCGGACGGTGGTTTGGACGAGGGTTGTGGACGCCTGGCCAATGCCCAGCACATGGTCATGGCGAAGCACGCCGGTCTGCTGATGGGCGGCGAGGTCGCTGGCCACCCACAGTTCCGTGCCGCCGGCCGTGTCGTCCCCCGCGGAGGCCTCCCAGCCGTACGGCCGCAGATCCGCCTTCGCGCGGACAGTTCCAGCGCCGGATCCCGCCGCGGCCGGCTCAACGAGCCCCAGCGTCAGGAGGCCCTCCGTGCGGATCCCCGGGAGGGCGGCGTCGAGCGCGTCAGTGTCCTGCGGTACCGCCAACAGCCAGAGGCGCACGACGGCGGCAAGCGCGGCCGAGTCTGGCGCACCTTTTGCGGCGGCTTCGGTGACAATCAGGGCCGGGATCAGCTGATCCCGGCTGAGGGCCGCATAGGCGGACCCGCCGAGCAGAGCGGCCACTCCGTCCACGGTGTACCCCACGCCGCGCAGGTCGGCGGCAAGCGTGGAAAGTAGCTCCGGCAGGTCGCTGCGCGGGGCGTCGGAGGTGTTGCCGGCGGTGAAGTGCATCGCTGTTTCAGTCACGGTGCAAGTCTATTGTTCCGTCCTGACCCGTTTGGACCCCGCTGCCGCGGCTTGCCTACGGCCGGAATGTCGGCAGCACCACCTAAGCTTCTGACCATGAGCCGCAAAAGTGTGATCTTCGTCGACGCAGGTTTCCTTCTGGCCACAGGCGGGCTGCGGGTCACGGGGAACTCGCTGCGCTCGGCGTTCTCCGTCCAGTACAAGAGCCTGGTGGACGGCATCCAGGGCTTCGTGAGCGAGCGCGACAGCCGGGACCTGCTTCGCATGTACTGGTACGACGCCGCCAAGGACGGCCTGTTCAGCGACGAACACAAACGGATCGGCCTGCTTCCGGGGGTCAAGGTGCGGCTGGGGCGGATGTCCTACAACGGCGAGCAAAAGGGCGTGGACCTCAAGCTCGGCCTGGACCTTGTGGGCGTCGCGCGGAACCGTTCAGCAGACGTCGCCTACCTGCTGTCCGGCGATGATGACCTTGCTGAAGCCGTGGAGGCGGCCCAGGACCTTGGCATGAAGGTGGTGCTGCTGGGGATCGAGAACCAGGGCCACCGACTGGGCGTCACGGCAGTGGCGGAGCATCTTGCGCTGCAGGTGGACGACATCGCAACCCTGCCACAGACCCTCCTTGACCGCTGCTTCGCGAAGTCGGCGCCAGTGACGGAGATCGCCGCGTACTCCGCTGCGCCGGCGGCGGGCGGCGTTTCCGGAAACGGCGCGGGTTCGCCCGGCGCGGGGCCCGTTCCGGGGCCGGGCGTCATTCCAGTTCCGGGAGCCGCCGGGACTAAGCCGGCAGGCACCGCAGCGGGGGCCCGTACCCCGGCCGGTGCTCCCGATGCTGTGTCCGCCGGAGCTTTCGGCGACCCTGCTGTTGCCGGGCCGGCAGGTTCGCCCGGCAGGCCCGTGCCTACCCCCGGCCCGCGGCGCGTGTTTCCGGATACGCGGCCGTTGCCTGCCGCCGCCGTGCGCCGCGAACCGGTGTATTCCACGGAGACCGGCGGCGCCGCGGCCCAGAGCCCGTGGTTCGATCTGGTGGAGAGCGCCGAAGCCGTGGCCATCAGCCTGGCGGATAACTGGCACGGCAGCGTCACGCAACGCGAACTCGCCGAGCTCCTCGCGGAACGCCCGTTGCTCCCGCCGAACATCGACCGCGTGCTGATCAAGGACTGCGCCGCGAAGATCGGCGAGGCAAAGACGGACCTCCAGGACATCCGCAAGGCCCTCCGGGCAGCGTTCTGGAGCCGCCTGGATGAGCTCGTGTAAGCCGGGCCCCAAGTAACTGGACCCCGCACCGCGGACGACCGATGCAGCGGCGCCGGTTGCGGATCCGGGCCGGCCAGTGCACCATGATCCTATGCATTTGCAGCAGCGATTTATCAGCCCTCGGCCGCTTTCCGGCCGCACGGGCTTCTTGTTGCGCGCATAATTCCAGCCGCCGGGGTCCGTCCGGCGCAGCGACTGAGGGTGATTTCTCCCTTGACGACGCTGCAATCAAAGGACCCGCAATGACGAACTACTATCTCTCCCTCACCGAACTCAATTCCGCCTTGGCCCTCCGCGACCTCACGGACCCCGCCTCCGGAGCCCACGCCATGCAGCGGCTGCTGGCGGATGTGATCTCGGCGCTGGAACAGCTCTGGAACGTCCCGTCCGAGATGCACCGGCTAAGCCCGCTGGTGGCCACCGCGGACAACTATGACCGGCTGGGCTATTCGCCCGACGACGTCACCCGGGACTCGCGGTATTCGCGCCACGTCAGTCCCACGGTGATGCTGCGCAGCCACACCTCGGCCGGAATCCCGGCCCTGCTGGACCAACTCCGCAGCGAGCTGGGCCGCTACGACAGGCTGCACGTGCTTCCAGGGCTGGTCTACCGCCGGGACGCGGTTGACCGCACCCATGTCGGCGCTCCGCACCAGCTTGATCTGTGGCGCATCAAGTCACGGGGGCTGCTGGGCCCTGCCGATCTACAGTCGATGATGGCTGCCGTGGTGGAGGCAGTGCTGCCCGCGGCGGAGCATCCCGGTGTCCAGTGGCGGGCCACACCCGCCACCCACAGCTACACGGCGGCAGGCAGGCAGCTGGATGTCCTGGTCACGCTGCCGGACGGCACGCGTGAATGGCTGGAACTTGCCGAGTGCGGCCTGGTGGCGGCGCCGGTCCTTCGGGGATCGGGGCTTGATCCGCGGCGGTGGGCCGGCCTTGCCTTGGGCATGGGGCTGGACAGGGCGCTGATGCTGCGCAAGGGAATGGACGATATCCGGTTGCTCCGCTCCCGGAACCCGGAGGTGCAGTCCCAGCAGCAGGACCTGGCGCCGTACCGGCCCGTTTCACTCATGCCTGCCATCCGCCGGGACCTCTCCCTGGTGCTGAGGGATCCGGCCGATGCGGACGCCGAAGTGCTCGGCGACCTTGCCCGCGGTGCCCTCGGGGCGGACGCCGAGGTCCTGGCAGCCTTGGACATCCGGGCGGTGACACCGGCGTCCGAGCTGCCTCGCGCCGCCGTCGACCGCCTTCGCATGGCGCCGGGAGACGTGAACGTCCTGCTCCGGCTGGTACTCCAACCGCTTGACCGCACGCTGACCGATGCTCAGGCCAACCTGCTGAGGGACCGCGTGTATGTCGCCCTCCATCAGGGGGTGGTGCAGGAGCTGACCGCCGGCTAGGCCGGTCCGGACCGTCCAGCTCCAGCAGGTAAGTTGGAGGCATGTTTCTACGTTCTTTCGGGCCGCACCAGCTGCCTGCGCTGAGGCGCATTATCAGTACGGCGGCTGTCGGCACCTGTCTCGTTGTGGCGGCGTCGGGCTGTTCGTCGGCCGTGTCCATCGAGAACGCCGACGTCCCATCGTGGAAGGCAACCGCCCTGCCCACAGCCAGCGGAATCGTGCTGGAGGACGCCGGCAAGATCCTCAACCGCGAGCCGCTCGTCAAGGAGGCGGCCAGCGTTCCGGCCGGAGGCTACACGCTGACCATGACCTGCGACGGCGGGGGCAAGGCCTTCTTCACCGTCACCTCGGGCAGCACCAAGATTGCCGAAGCCGGCGCTGCCTGCAACGGCAGCCGAGAGCGGACAAAAATCACGGTACCCGCCGCCGGGCCCCTAAATATCAGCACGTCCAGCGTGGACGCCCCGCTCATTTACGCCTACCACCTTGCGGCCGGAAGCTAGCTGTGACTTGCACCGCTGGCCATGCTGCGTATGCTCAGGGGCATGTCAGCTCTTTGGGGGAAGCGGATTGCTAGCGTCGCCGCAGTTGTTCCGGTTCTTTGCCTGCTCGCGGCCGGGCTGGCCGGGTGTGAATACGCGGACGACGCCAGGCCCTCGCCATCCGGCGCCGGCAACAGCAAAGTCACGCATCCTGTCCCAATGGCCTCCGTGGATCCCGAACTTGTGGCTGAGCAGGACCGTAACATGGCTGCCATCGAAATATTGATGGCGGACGTCCCCATCGGTGCTGGCGGGGCTGCGGGCAGTATCAACGGCCAGGGCAACGGTGAAGGCGGGTTGGGGTTCAGCACGCAGCTGACCGATACCGCCACGTACACGGTCACAGCCGGATGCATCGGCGCGCCCGGAGCAAAGCTTACGGTCAGCTCCGGCCCCGGCAACGCCCTGCTGGATCTCCCCACCTCGTGCGCCGGAGTGCTCAGCCACGACATAGAGCTCCAGCCTGGTCCCGTGAGCGTGAGCCTGGTGGCTGCCGGGGAGGGCTACCAGAAGGCGGCCACTGGCGTGGTGCGCGTCTACGAAGCGGCAAGCCTTTCCCCTGGCCCCCACTGACCGGTTCCGCCCCCCAATCCGACTGACCGCGGGCAGGGACCCTGGCCGCGTTGGGCTCTGGTTTGGCGGTGACCGCGGGCCTAAAGTCAGAGTATGCACACCGTGCAGGCACCACAGGTGCCGCGGCAGGCGGCCGCGGCGGCCGCGGGGGCCGCCGTCGTGCTTTCCATTGTGCTTGGCGTCGGGGCTGTACTGAGCGGCTGCGAGTACGTGTATGACGACGGCCGCGGGCCGCTGCCCAGTGCGACGGCGCCGCCTGTCACGGATGCTGCGCTGCCGCAGGACCCCCGACGGGACCTGCCGGTCTCCGGGCCCGAACTTGATGCCTGGGTCCAACAGGTCCTCCCGGAGACGGAGGGCCAGGTCTTCCACACGGGATATGGCCTGGTGGTGGCCGGCGCCACCCGGAAGGAAAGCACTGGTCAGTTGCCCAGCGGGACCTATTCCCTGACGCTGGCCTGCAAGAGTCCGGGGCGGGTGACCTTCACGATACGTGACGGCGAATTTGCGCTGGTGGACCTCAGCCTGCGCTGCGGAACGTCACGGGTGAACGTCATCCATGTGTCCGAGGACTCGGTGCTCAGCGTGGAAGTGGCTGCGCAGTCGGCCGCGAACTTCGCCTACCGGGTGAGCAGGATCTGAACTCCGTGATCCCGGACTAGGCCGCGCAGCCTTCCGGGCAGCGGAGGGTTTCAGGGCTCGAGGCGCAGTCCATGCAGTAGAGCGTGAGTGTGCGGCAGCTCGGGTCCGAACAGTTCTCGAACTTGCTGGTCGGTGCCGAACAGCGCACGCATTCGCCGATGGTCTTGGCGTCCTCGCTGAATTCGAGGTGCATGCGCTTGTCGAAGACGTAGAGGGAGCCTTCCCAGAGGCCCTGGTCCTTGAACGTTTCGCCGTAGCGGACGATCCCGCCGTCGAGCTGGTACACCTCTTTGAAACCGCGGTTCACCATCAGGCTGGAGAGCACTTCGCAGCGGATGCCGCCGGTGCAGTAGGTGACTACCGGCTTGTCCTTGAGGGCGTCGTATTTGCCGGATTCAAGTTCCTTGATGAAGTCGTGAGTAGTGGCAACGTCCGGGACGATGGCGTCCTTGAACTTCCCGATCTGCGCTTCGAAAGCGTTGCGGCCGTCGAAGAAGACCACGTCCTCGCCGCTCTGTTTCTTGTCGTCCACCAACTGGTGGAGCTCTTCGGGTTTGAGGTGCGTGCCGCCGCCCACCACTCCGTTGGTGTCCACCTTGAGTTCGCCCGGAGCGCCAAAGGAAACGATCTCATCGCGCACCTTGACGCTCAGCCTCGGGAAGTCTGCCGCGCCACCGTCGGACCACTTGACGTCGATGCCGTGGAAGCCCTTGTATTCACGGGTGGTCTTTACGTACTGCTTGACGGCATTGAGCTCGCCGCCCACCGTTGCGTTGATCCCGTCCCTGGACAGGAGGATGCGTCCGGTCAGGCCCAGCTTCTCGCACAGGGCACGCTGCCAGAGGCGCACGGCGTCGGGGTCGGCGATGGGGGTAAAACCGTAAAAGAGCACAATTCTGTTCAGAGCCACGTATTTAAGGGTACTGGCTGCCTGAAAGCGGCCGAAACGGGGACTTAGCCTCTACCGACGGCTCCGGTCACAATTCAGTAAGCAAGCCTCATTCCCGGACCACACCCCTGTTGCTGACGGCGGGGCTGGAATACTCTCATCACATGAGCCCAGACGCCATGGTTGAAGATATCACTCGCCTCGTGGAAATCTGGGTGACCGGATGGGCCGGTTGCCGAGGCTACGAGACGCGAGTGGAAGGCCGCTTCCCGGCGGCATTGCGCGCGGACACCACCAAGGAATGGGAGTACTTCGCCCACGATCCCTCCGAGGCCGAGTTCGCGGAACTCGCGGCAAAGACCGCCGAAGCCCCGGCCAGGATCCTGACCGTCCTCACCAATGACGTAGCCCGTTACAAGCACCTGGCACAGCAGCACGGCCTCAATGCCACTTCCGCGTCACAGACCATGATGATCGTGGATATGGAAACCCAGGATTCCGAGGATCCCTGGCTCTCCGACGATGATTTGAAACTTGCCACCTCCTACTCGAATGGAGTGCACCATGCCGTGGTGCACTCCGGCGAATCCGTCGCTGCGAGCGGTCGTGTTTTTGTGGTGGGACACACGGCTGTGTTCGACAAGATCGTCACCGAACCGGCCTATCAGCGGCGGGGGCTGGGAAGCTTCATCATGAAGGCCCTGGCGGCGCAGGCCTTCGAGCATGACGTGGAAAACGGCCTGCTCCTGGCGTCCCTGGACGGACAGAAGCTGTACTCGCACCTGGGCTGGACCACGTTGTGCCATGTGCTGATGCTGTCCGCCTCGGACGAAGGGGCTGACCTTTCCGTCGGCTGACCTTGCCTCACCGGCTGACCTTGCCTCACCGGCTGACCCTGCTTCACCGACGGCATTGTTGATTCCAGCACCGTTGATACCGGGCGATTTGAGCACGGATGAAACAATATTGAAGTGAACCCCCATGACTCCCTGATCCCCCTGCTGGGCCGTGGCCCGGACCCGGAACAGCTGCGTCATGTGCGTACGATTCCTGCCCGCCAGGCCGTGAACGCCCCGTGGCCGGAATGGACCCACCCCGATCTCATCAAGGCCTACGGTTCCCTGGGCATCCATGAGCCGTACCGTCACCAGATCCAGGCCGCGGACCTGGCCCACGGCGGGGAGCACGTGGTGATCGCCACCGGGACGGCCTCCGGGAAGTCCCTGGCCTACCAGCTGCCCGCGCTGGACGCGATCCACCGCTCGGAGCTCCGGGTGCTGTCCGAACCGGGAAAGATCCACGACGACGGCGCTGTTGCCCTGTATCTCTCGCCCACCAAGGCCCTGGCGGCCGATCAGCTCGCCGCTATCCGCTCGCTCAAGCTCCCGACCGTCAGGGCTGAAACGTACGACGGCGACACGGACCCGGCGTCGCGGCGCTGGATCCGGGACCACGCCAACGTGATCCTGGCCAACCCCGACATGTTGCACTTCGGCATCCTGCCCAACCATGCCTGGTGGGCCAGCTTCTTCCGGCGGCTCAAGTACGTCATTGTGGACGAGGCCCACAGTTACCGCGGTGTCTTCGGCTCCCATGTGGCCAACCTGATGCGTCGGCTGCGGCGCATCTGCGCATACTACAGCGGCAATGCCTCCCAACCTGGCCCGGTGTTCATCGCCGCCTCCGCAACGGCGTCCGAGCCGGGCACATCCTTCGGCCGGCTCATCGGGGCTCCGGTCCGGGCAGTGTCCGAGGATTCCTCGCCGCACGGAGCCACCACCGTGGCGTTCTGGGAACCGGCTCTCACCGAGCTGCGAGGAGAGAACGGGGCGAAGGAACGCAGGACTGCCGTTGCCGAAACTGCGGACCTGCTGGCCAATCTGGTCTCCTCCCGCATCCGGACCATCGCGTTCATCAAGTCACGGCGCGGGGCGGAGACCATCTCCGCCATCACCAAGCGGCTCCTGGACGAGGTGGATCCCAGCCTTCCTCAGCGGGTGGCCGCCTACCGTTCCGGTTACCTGCCCGAGGAGCGGCGGGCCCTTGAGAAGGCCCTGAGATCAGGGGAACTCCTGGGCGTCTCCAGCACATCGGCACTCGAACTCGGCATCGACATCTCCGGGCTTGACGCCGTGCTGGTTGCCGGCTGGCCCGGCACCAGGGCTTCCCTCTTCCAGCAGATTGGCCGGGCGGGGCGCGCGGGACAGGACGCCATCGCCGCTTTTGTGGCAAGCGACGATCCGCTGGACACCTACCTGGTGAATCACCCGGAAGCCATCTTTGACGTATCCGTGGAAGCGACGGTTTTCGATCCCTCCAATCCGTATGTGCTGGGCCCACACCTGTGCGCCGCCGCGGCTGAACTGCCGCTGGGCTACGCGGAGCTTGAACTGTTCGGACCCACGGCGGAGAAGCTGTTGGACCAGCTCGTGACCCAGGGCTACCTGCGCAAACGCCCGGCCGGCTGGTTCTGGACCCATCCGCAGAGCGCGGCCGCCATGGTGAACCTGAGGGCTGACGGCGGCGGCCCGGTGAGCATCGTCGATGCAGAGACAGGCTCCCTGCTCGGCACGATGGACTCCCCGCAAACGCATTACCAGGCCCACACTGGTGCCGTGTACGTGCATCAGGGCGACAGCTATGTAGTGGAAGACCTGAACGAGGGGACCATTGCGTGATGGTGCGCCGCGCCAACCCCGACTACTACACCACAGCCCGGGACGTGACCCAGATCGAAGTCCTGGGGACACTGCGGACCGCTCAGTGGGGCGACGTCGCCGTGCACTTCGGGGATGTGAAAGTGACAACACAGGTGGTCTCCTTCCAGCGCAAGGCGCTGATTTCGAATGAGATTCTGGGCGAGGAACCGCTGGAACTCGGTGCCAGGGACCTGTTCACGAAGGCTGTCTGGTTTGTGGTGGACAACCGTTCACTGACCGGGGCAGGGCTGATCGAAGCCCAGTTCCCCGGGGCACTTCATGCGGCCGAGCACGCGGCCATCGGGCTGCTCCCGCTGGTTGCGTCCAGTGACCGCTGGGACATCGGAGGGGTATCCACAGCGATTCACGCCGACACCGGAGTCCCCACGATCTTTGTGTACGACGGGCACCCCGGCGGCGCCGGATTTGCCGAACGCGGCTTCGACAAGGCCAGGGTGTGGCTCTCCGCGACCCGTGATGCCATTGCGGCCTGTGAGTGCGAGGCAGGGTGCCCCTCCTGCGTGCAGTCCCCCAAATGCGGGAACAAGAACAACCCGCTGGACAAGGCAGCAGCAATCACCCTCATAGACGTACTGCTGAAGGATGCGACCGAAGGGCCTGGAGCTTCCCAGCCTGCCCAGACAGGGCACGCGACGCACTCGGAAGAGCACGCAGCCCCCTTCTGAACCGATCGTCTCCCGGCCGATTTCCCTACGGCTTCCTTACGGCTTCCTTCAGGTGGCTCCCCCACCACGGCCGACCCGGCTGTGGCGCAGCAAGTGCCGCCCGTTGGCCCGTGCCGCCCGTTGTGGCGCGGCCACGTGCCGCCCGTTGTGGCGCGGCCACGTGCCGCCCGTTGTGGCGCGGCACACCCGACGTGTGGCACCCGACGCCGGCACCCGACGCCGGCAAGAACCGCAGGGTTGCGCTTCTCCCGCCGCCGGGTGCCGCACGGGCCAGGCCTCCGGCGGTCACGGCGGCGGGCCTGCCCTCGCGTGGCCAGTGGCCGCCCCGAACATGCTTCGTGACACAAGCTCCGTCCGGACCTCCACCGTTTCGCCACCTCCTTCTGTGCAGCCCGTTATGTTCGCCTCCTGCCGCCCGGCAACCTCTGCCGCAACGGTGCACGGCACACCCGGGCTGATCCCGCGCAGCGCATCGGCGGCGGCCAAGGCCGCCAGATCGGCGGCCGATGCGGCCCTGGAAGCCATCACGGCGGACTGGGCAAGTAAGAGCAGCAGGGCAATGGCCATCATCACCACCAACCCCAGCCCGGCGGCAAGGACCGTTCCTGACCCACGCTCGGAGGAACGCCCCGGATCCACCTGTTTTGGAGGATCCTGCCCCGGGTTTACCTGTTTTGGAGGTCCTTGTCTCTGTTCAGGCCGGGCTGGAGTGTTCGCTGGACCACCGGACGTCGGTTTCCCCTGCATCGGATTCCCGAGCGTTGGATTCCCCTGCCTTGGATTCCCCTGCGGGGTCATGACGCCGTGGCCTTCAAGGGGCGCTCCTGAAGTGGCAGCACAGGCGGGAAAGACTGCGGCGCCGCAGGACGGATGCCCGCAGATTCGGCCGTTTCGCCGCGAGCCAGTGCCCGGGCGGACAGCGTCCAAGGCACCATCGTTCCGACCGGACCGGACACCCTGCCCGAGACCGTAACGCTCAACCATTCGCCGTCAGCAGCAACCGACGACGACGCAGACGCACCGGCAAGGTGCCGGACTATGCCATCCACGGCTCCGGCGTCCTCCCCGCGGGCAAGAGCCCGCGCTCCGGCCCGCGCCGCTTCCTCAAGCCGCAACTGCGTGATCCCTGCCGCGGCGCCGGCCAGCAGAAGGGCAAGAAGGAGGATCACGGCCGGCAGTGCCACAGCGAATTCGGCAGTGACAGCTCCGCGGTCCTTCCCCGAACCACGGAGCCCAGGCGCAATAGGCGCCCTGCCGCGCACCCCCGGCGTCATGGCAACGCCAATGCCGTCCGGATCAGGTTCAGCAAGAAGCCCCGGACTTCGTCGCTGCGAAGGATAAACACCAGAATGCCGGCGAAGCCCACCGCAGCGAGTGTGGCGATGGCGTATTCCGCGGTGGCCATTCCCGCCTCGGATCCCAGGAGTCGAAGTCGCGTCCGGGCCGAAACCGGCGCCGCATAACTGGCTCCGGGATAGATTTCCCGGACTTTGGCGTCTGCTTGGGCGGCCGCACCGGAGGGGTCCTGGTGTGCATGCTGGGGGATATCTGAAGTGGTTGACATGGTGGTTCCTTTCGTTGGTTTCCGGCGGAGTTGCCGGCTGAATCGACTCTCCCGGCTCCAGTGAAGGCCGGTAAGGGAAAAGTTCGGCTAAGTGGAAAAGCCGGTCGGGCAACGGCTGTGGAGGAGCACTGGGACGCGGCGCACCTACGAGGGGCCCAGGGTCAGGTTACGGACGGCAGCATCGCGAGCAATACGGGCACCACACCGAGACAGACAAAGGCGGGCAGCGAGCACAGGCCCAACGGGACCACAAGCCTCACGCCAAGCGCGGCCGCCCGCTTTTCTGCGGCGCGGAACCGCTCCCGGCGGAGTCTTGCGGCCTGGGCGTAAAGGATGGCTGACGACGGAGCCCCTGTCAGGGCAGCGAAACCCAGCGCCTGCCGCAGGACCAGCAGCTCGGGTGTCCGGGCCTCGGAGCTGCGCCAGGCCGTTTCCCAGTCCGCCCCGATGGCCAGGGCCGAGACAACCGGCCGCAGCGACTGGTGGTATTCGGCGGAGGCCGAGTCAGCAACGAGCTCCAGTGCCCGGCCGATCCCCGAACCTGCGTCAAGCATGGCGCCGATCAGTTCCAGCATCATGGCGGTATCCCGCAGGCCGCCCTGATCCGGCGTTTCCGGCGCTTCTGCCGTCCCGTCGCCACCCCGGTTTCCGGCCCCGAGACGTGCCCGACGATGCCGGAGGAGTCTCCTGCGCGTCCTGCCGCCGCCCGCCAAAACCAGCGTCACCGCAGCCGCGAGCGCAAGTGTGACCACCAGGGACGGCAGCCCATCCGGCGTCATGGCTTTCCAATCGCGTAACGGACGAGCCTGGCGGACCAGATCCGTCCGGCCACTGTCAGGACCACACCGGCTGCGAGCGCAGCCGTCCCCAGGGGCGTGCCAAGCAGGACGGAGAGAGGGTCCACGCCAAGGGCCATGCCCAAACCGAGGCCCAATAGCGGCAGCCACGTCAGCAGCGTGACGGTCGCCTTCGGACCTGCCAGCGCGGTCTGCCTGGCGGCTTCGGCGTCGTCCTCCACCTCGAGCTGAGCTGCGAAGCGGGTCAGGACGTCTGCCAACGGACATCCGCTGGCCTCCACGATCTCGAAACAGGCGGCAAGCTCGCCCCATATCCTCCGTTCCCGGTTATGGTTTCCGGTGAAGGCGCTTCCTGACGCTGCCCGGATGGCACCGGCAACAGGAGACCCTCTGGTCGCCGCCGCCCGGGCCACAGACAACATGGACCGGGACGCCGGACTAAGGCGGGGACCGCCCTCGGTTGTGGCGGTCTGCTCCTCCTGGGCATATACGAGCCATAGTTCATCCCACAGCCGCGACGGAGTCCGGCCTCCCTTCAGCAGCGCAGCAAGTTGCTGGACAACCACCGTCATGGGCACCTCTGCGGAGCGGTGGCGCGAGAGTGCACGCCCGTTGGCGAGCCAGATCCCGGCTTTCCGCCACCCGCGGGCCCTGCTGTCGCGACCACTCCCGGAGGAATCGGGATGGGCACCGCTGAGGGCCTTCCGGATCCTCCCCGAGCGGCCGCCGGGAGGCCGGGCCACAAGCCAGGCAGCAACCGTCAGGGTGCTGACCAGCAGGATTATCATCGGCTTGCCTCAGGCGCCCCGCCGTCCGGGACACCGCCGCCCGGGACATCGTTGGCGTCCAGGCCAAGCCTGCGCGCCAGCCCCTGCCACGCCGGCCCGAAGGTTACGGTGCCCGCGTTCACTGCCACGGCCACGGTGACCTCCAGGCCGTGGACGCCGTCCTCCACAACGCCGATGCAGGCAATGTGCCGCCCAAGACGGGACCGTTCGACATGGACCACGACGTCCAAGGCACTGGCGACCTGCAACCGCATGGCGTCCTGGCCCATTCCTGCGAGGGCACCCAACGCCGTCAGCCTCGCCGGAACGGCCGCGGCCGTATTCGCGTGGATGGTGCCACCGCCGCCGGTGTGCCCGGTATTCATGGCTGTCAGCAGTTCACGCACTTCGGCTCCGCGGCACTCCCCCACCACCAGCCTGTCAGGCCGCATCCGGAGGGCCTGGCGCACCAGTTCGCCCAGGTCAACGCCACCACCGCCTTCGAGGTTTCCGTGCCTGGATTCAAGCGACACCACGTGCGGATGGACAGGGTTCAGTTCGGAGGCATCCTCAATCAGGACCAGCCGTTCGCCGGGGTGGCTAAGCCCCAGGAGCGTAGACAGGAGCGTTGTCTTCCCCGAGCCCGTGGCCCCGCTGATCAGGAAGCTCAGCCGCCGCGTGACCACGCGTTCCAGCAAGGCCTGGACCAGGCTGCCAAACATGCCGCTCTCCCTGAGCTCGTCGAGCGTGAAGACCTCGTGCCTGCGGACTCGGACGCTCAACAAGGTTCCGGCCGTCGAGATTGGCGGCAGGACGGCATGGATGCGGTAGCCGGCGTCGAGCCTGACATCCACGCAGGGGACCCGTCATCAAGGCGGCGGCCGCCGGCAGCCACCAACCTGGACGCCAAGGCACGGACCTCGCTTTCACCCGAGAATGACACCGGCGCCTGCTCCAGGCCGTTGCCCCGGTCCAGCCAGACAGAGTCCGGGGCGTTGACGAAGATGTCCGTGACTAACGGATCCCGGGTCAGCATTTGTAGCGGCCCCAGGCCGTTGAGCTCGGCGCTGATCCGCTCGACGGCGGCCAGCGACCCTGCTGTTCCCAGCAATTTGCCGGTGGCCTGGACGGCGGCGGCTACGCGGGACGGGGTTACCGGTCCGGAGTCGGCCATGACCGACTCCCTGACGGATTCCAGCAGACCGGCGTCCAGCACGCGGTTCTGCCGTCGTCGCACGTCCCCGGCCGGGCCTGACAGCCGGGAGAAGCCAGTCCGCGGCGGAGGCGTGCTCATGGAAGCTCCCCGCCCAGCAGCTCGAGGACGGAGGCAGCGAAGCGGCGCACCGTGCGGCGCCGGCCCATTTCCAGCAGCCGGCCGAGTTCGGTAGCGCCAGCCGTGCCCCGGACTTCCGGAACGAGTCCATGCAGGGGCAGCCCTACGGATTCGGCAATGAGCGGCCCGTCCAGGACTGCTCCTGCCTTGCCCCTGATCACCAACGCTGTGTCCACCGGCGGAAGCTCCTGCAGCAGCCGTGCGGAAGACACTGCGGCCTTCAGCTGCGCGGGCGCCACCACCAGGATCCGGTCGCAATCCCAGGCGAAGGCCCGCAGCGGCTCGGTTCCGCGGCCGATATCGACCAGGACCAGCTCATAGCCACGCCGGGCGGCGTCCAGCACGCCGCCCACTGTCGCAGCATCCACCGCGGCCTGACGCTCACGGCTGCCGGGCCACGAGAGAAACGAGAATCCCCCTGCCACCGGCAGCGCGTCGGACAGCTGTTCAGGATCTATGCTTCCGCTCGCGTCAGAGAGGTCGGTCCAGCGGAGGCCGGGCGATTCCTCCGCGGCCAGCGCCAGCTCCAAGCCCCCGCCCCACGGATCGCCGTCGATCAGCAGCACCCTGGCACCCCACCCGGCGGCGGCCTGGGCAAGCCAGATGGCTGCCGTCGTGGCACCGGCGCCGCCGCACCCGCCGGTCACCCCCAGAACCAGGCCCCCGGCCTCCGGAGACCGCGAACGGCTCAAATATTCGGCCAGCCAGGCGGCGGCGTCGGGGAGCACAGCCACGCGCTCGGCTCCGAGCGCTGCGGCCAGGTGCCAAAGGCTGTCGCCTTCACCGCTCAGGCCAACCAGCACTGCAGGGGCGCGGCGCCGAGGCGGCAGCTCGCGGACATCGCTGCCGACCAGCACCACCGCGGCGGTATCCCAGAAAGGGGCCGCCTCCGTGGCATCGGCTACCACCCGAAGCTGGCCGCCGGCAGCGGCCACTATCCTCTCAACCTCACCCCGGAGGAAGTCGAAACCCGTCACCAGCAGGGTCTCCGCGGACTCGGCGGGAAGCCAAGCCCCGGGCGACCGTGCGCCGGGTTTGTCGTTGGGGACCGGAGCATCGCGGTGTCCGATTTCCCGAACCGACCGTTCGCTGCCAGGCGGCTGTGCGGCCCGGGAGCGCGCTCCCCGCACATGTTCTGCCTGCACCTGTCCTGGCTGCATCCGCTCTTTCGTGGCACGCCGCTCCCGGGGCTGCCGTCCCGGTGGCTGTCGCCCCTCCGATGGCGGACCGCCTTCCGGCGGCGTTCCCGAGAGGACCGTGGATTCCGGCGTGGGGTTCTTGAGATGTTGCCTGCTCATGCTGCCACTGTGCCGGGCAGCCGGACGGCGCATAAGGCCCCGGGCGAGCCATGTGGACAAACCCGCCTTCCGGACGATTGGGGAGGGGAAGTCCACCCACCGGAAACGCCACCCGGACACAGGCTGTCCGCAATTGGCCGGCTCTGGGCGCTGAGCATGGCATGCCACAGGGCACAATTAGGGCTATGTATCTGCTGCTGTCCGCCCACCCTGACGGCGCAGCCCTACAGGAACTCGCAGCGGACGGCTCCCCTGCCCCAGCCAGCCCCAAACCGCGCCTGATCAGCGCCGGCGAGCTGGCCGGCGTCGTACGGGAACTCGAAAAGCGGCGCCCGCGCTGGATATGGCACCGCACACAGGACTGGTACCCCGCGCTGCTGGCCCGGGGCGTGGAGCTGGAACGCTGCCACGACCTCACCCTTTGCGGCGCCATCCTTGCCCATTCCGAGTTCACCGCCGACACGGCCTACGCGCGGAACGCCGAAAAGATCACCCAGGACGATGACCTGCAGCAGCCGCCCCGCAGCCTCCAGCCGCCGCCCCCGCCTGCCGATCAGGGTGCTCTCTTCGAGGATGCCGGCCTCCGCCCGGCGCCCCGGCATTCACTGGAAGAGCTGCGCGCCGAGTACACCGCCCAGCAAGATGCACTGGGCCACGCCACCACGGATGCCGGCCGCAGGCAACGGCTTCAACTGCTCCTCGCCGCGGAATCCGCCGGGGCCATGATCGCAGCCGAAATGCAGCACGCCGGCGTCCCCTGGCGGGAGGAACTGCACGAACAGATCCTCGCGGACTACCTTGGCCCCCGCCCTCCCCTGGGCCACCGGCCCGCCAAGCTCGAAGCGCTCACGACGGAACTCCGCGGCCTCCTGAACTCGCCGAACCTCAACCCGGATTCGCCACAGGAGCTCATGCGTGCCCTGCACCGGAACGGCATCGAAGTGAAGACCACCCGGCAATGGGAACTCGAGGAATCCAGCCATCCGGCCATCGAACCGCTCCTCGCCTACAAGAAGCTGTCCCGGTTGCATTCGGCCAACGGCTGGGCCTGGCTGGACGCCTGGGTGAGCAATGGCCGCTTCCAGCCCGAGTATGTGGTGGGAGGCGTTGTCTCCGGGCGGTGGGCGTCCCGCGGCGGCGGTGCCCTTCAGATTCCGCGCCAGATCCGGGGTGCGGTACACGCCGACCCCGGACACAAACTCATCGTGGCTGATGCCTCCCAGCTTGAGCCGCGGGTCCTGGTGGCACTCGCCCAGGACTCCAAAATGGCCGAAGCCGCCCGGGACAAGGATCTCTACGCCGGTATTGCCGCGCAAGGTTTCGGCGGGGACCGCGCCAAGGCCAAGATCGCCCTGCTCGGTGCCATCTACGGCGCCACCACGGGCGAATCCGGGCGCCTCATGCCGCAGTTGACCCGCACGTATCCCCGCGCCGTCGGCTTCGTGGAACAGGCCGCCCGCGATGGCGAAGCAGGCGGGACCGTCACCTCGCGGCTGGGCCGCAGCAGCCCGCCGCCGTCGGACCGCTGGCGTCAAAGCCAGAAGTCCACCACCGCCGAGGAGCAGCGGCGGGCAGAGGCGATTGCCCGCTCGCGCGGCCGGTTCACCCGCAACTTCGTGGTCCAGGGCTCAGCGGCTGACTGGGCTGCCTGCTGGCTGGCGGAATTACGACGGCGCCTCCGCGCCATGCGGTCAGCCGGCGAGCCCGCCGGTGAGCTGGTGTTCTTCCTGCACGACGAAGTCATGGTCCACTGCCCCGACGGTTCAGTGGACGCGTGCATCCAGGCAATCGAGGCGGCCGCCGCAGCCGCCAAGGAACTGCTGTTCGGCCCCATTCCGGTGGAATTTCCGGTGAGCGTGGCCGTGGTGGACTCCTACGACAAGGCAAAATAGCCCCTGGAAGTCGCTCTCTGTAACGTACCCGCGGGTAGCTTTGTGAACTGTCTCACCTCCCGGTTAAGCTGAATTAGCCGGTCCGCAGCAGTGGCAGTGCAGCACCGAAAAGGACCGGCCGATGCAACGACGCATGGATTTTTGGGGAGGCACCACAGAGTGGCTGGCACATTTGAAATTGTTAGTACGGAGGAAGAGGCTTTCTACTTCCGGCTCACGGCCGACGACGGCACGTTAGTGGCGGTATCGCCACGGTTTAAAACTTTAAAGGGCGTGGTTGCAGGCATTAATGCCGTCCGTGAGAACGCTGCAACAGGCCTGGTGGTGAACCGTTCCCGACCGAAATTGGCGTCCGGCTAACCGCCCGCCGGACGCGCGCCGGCAAGCTCAGCCGCCCGAATCACGCCTTAGTCGAGATCACACATCGATCCGGTGCAGCCGGGTACGGTCCCAGGGAACCGACCAGCCCACGTGATCGAAGAGTTCGTTCAGGATCATTCCGGTAAACCCCCAGACCACCAGCTCGTTCACCGCAAAGGCAGGGCTAAGGAAGGTCTGGCCGGCGCGGCTGACGGTAGCCATGACCCGGTTGTCGGGATCCAACAGGTCCCGCACCGGGACCCGGAACACCTGGGCGGATTCGCCGTAGTCGACTACGCGGATGGGCGACGGCGAACGCCACCAGGCCAGGACCGGTGTCACCAGGAAGTTCCCGCGGGGCAGCGCCAGCTGCGGCATGGCCCCGAGGACCTCCACGCCAGCGGAATCGAGCCCGGTTTCCTCCTCGGCCTCGCGGAGTGCCGCTTCGATGGGTGATTCGCCGGGGTCGATTCCGCCGCCGGGGAACGCCACCTGGCCTGGGTGGTCATCCAGGGTGTGGGCCCGTTCCAGCAGGAGAACGTCAAGATCGGCCGGGGCGAGCTGCTTTGCGGACGCCGCAG
Organism: Arthrobacter sp. 24S4-2; assembly: GCF_005280255.1. Taxonomy (NCBI): domain Bacteria; kingdom Bacillati; phylum Actinomycetota; class Actinomycetes; order Micrococcales; family Micrococcaceae; genus Arthrobacter; species Arthrobacter sp. 24S4-2. The sequence continues at coordinate 4,599,445 of NZ_CP040018.1, forward strand.
GGACGTTATCCAGCGCGCCGAACAGCATCAGCACGGCGGCTTTGCGGGCGACGGAGTCGTCGACAGTCAGCTCACGCCAATAGGGATTGCGCGCCGGACCGCTCCCGGCATCGATGGCGGCAATGAGATCGACGAGGTCCTGGCGGGCGGTCATTTCCCCCGCTTTTGTGATTCCATCCGGATTTCGGCAGCCCTGTGTGTCTCCGCCAGCAGTTGCGCCAGAAGGGCCTCCTGCCCCGGGGCGAGCTCGTACTTGAGGAGCTTGCGGGCTTTGTCCGGGTCCGTCTCGCCGGCCCCGTAGCTGGGGCACCAGGTGGCCACAGCGCACGCGCCGCAGGCCGGCTTGCGTGAATGGCAGACGCGGCGCCCATGGAACACCACCCGGTGCGACAGCATGGTCCAGTCCCGCGGTTCGAACAGTTCGGCGACGTCCGCTTCGACGCGCACAGGATCATCCGATTCCGTCCAGCCGAACCGGCGGGCAAGCCGGCCAAAATGCGTGTCCACGGTGATTCCGGGAATGCCGAAAGCGTTGCCCAGCACCACATTTGCAGTCTTCCGCCCCACGCCGGGAAGTGTCACCAGGTCCTGCAGCCGGGGCGGCACCACGCCGTCGTACTCGTCCACAAGCCGGTTGCACAGGGCCATCACGTTCCTCGCCTTGGCGCGGAAGAACCCGGTGGGCTTGAGGATGACCTCGAGCTCCGCCGGATCGGCCTCCGCCATGCTCCGGGCATCCGGATACCGGGCGAAGAGCAGCGGCGTGATCTGGTTGACCACCACATCGGTGGTCTGGGCGGAGAGCACCGTTGCCACCAGGAGCTCAAACGGGCTGCGGAAGTCCAGTTCGGCGTGCGCGTACGGGTAGGCCTCCGCCAGCGTCCGGTTAATCCTGCGGGCCCGGCGCTTCAACGCCAGCATTGATTCCCCGGACGCCTGCGGTGTGATGCTGCCCGGCTTCGGGGTGCCGGTTTCGGTGGCCATCGGAGTCGGCTAGCCGCGCTCGATGTTGCTGAGGTCGCGCAGCAAGCCCACCCGGCCATCGGTGTGCTGCACCAGGAATTCGTGCCCGCGGTCCTCCAGGGCAAGAACCCACCCGCCGGGTTCGATCACGAACGCGGGCATGCCCGTCCGCTCGTCGACGGCGGTGCGGGGCTGGGCCACGGCGAACCAGAACGCGTCGTGGACCGGCTGGTCCTCATGCTCTTCCGGGCGGCTGGACGGGTCCACTGTGGCACCGATGGGCTCCTGCGACATGACCTGCGGGTGGAGCATCGTTTCTGCGGGCGCCGAGGCTGCGGAGCCCGCGCCGGTTGCGGACTCCCTTGCGGCGGGAACCGCCGCTGCCCGCGTCGCTTGGGCCGCGGAAGGCTCGGGGGAAGAAGGCGCGGAGGCGGACGGCGCGACGGCGGCTGCGTGCGTCTGCCCGGCAGCGGGAGGCACGACGTCGGCAGCCTGGGTTGGCGGCGACGCGGCAGCCTGGGTTGGCGGCGGCGTGGCAGTGCGGCTGCTGCTGCCGGCGGCATCGGCTGCCCCGGCCGCAACGGCCGCGTTGCCGGACCCGGCGGACCCTTCGGACCCCGCGGTGGCCGGTGTGGCAACAACCGTCTGCGCCGATGCACGCTGCGCCTGGCCCTGCTGGACTGAGCCCTGCTGCGCCTGGCCCTGCTGGACTGAGCCCTGCTGCGCCTGGCCCTGCTGGACTGAGCCCTGCTGCGCCTGGCCCTGCTGGACTGAAGCCGGCTGGGTTGAAGCGGGCTGGGCCGTGTTCCGGGCCGCGCCTTCGTGAGTTACTCCGTCGCCTTCGTGAGTTACTCCGTACTGCGGCGCCCCGTGCTGTGCTTCACCGGCAGAAACTCCGGAATGCGGGCGGTTGCCGTTCAGGCCCGCACCCGTTTGAGGCGCACTTACATGAGCCGTACCGGTCGGGGAAGCACCGGTCGGGGAAGTACCGTTCTGAACCGCACTGCCGGTGGCGGACGCACCTCCAGCAGCACCGGCCCCGCCCGCGGCACCCGCCGTCAGGCGCTTCCCCCAACCGGCCAGCGTGCCGGAGCCGGGCTCTTTGGCGGGCTTGGGTTCCTTCGGGGTGCTGGGCTTGCGGAACGGCGCGGCGGATTCGCGGGCCACCACGTGCGCCGGCACTTCCGCGCGGTCCATGAAGTCACCGGCAAGGAACGGAATGAAGCGGCCCAGTACCGTGGCGGCAAAAAGACCCATGGACCCGATCAAAGCCACCAGCATGCTGGGAACGAATGCACCGGCAACGGCCAGGAAGAAGAACGCCAGGGCAAACGATGCAACCACGGAGGCGAACTGGTCAATGGACAGCGATCCGATTCGCACCTTGGACTCGGGGGTGAGGCGGCGGGCCACAAAAAGCGCCGTCACGATCAGCGGCAGGATGATGCCCAGCCCAAGGAAGAACAGGCTGCCCAGGTTCCACAGGTTGTACCGGGAAGCGAACATCGGGATCAGCGACGCCACAAAAAGAATCAGCGTTGACGCGAATACGGTGAGGTCACGGACGGTGAACGGGCCCAAGACCGTTTCGTTCTTCTTTGCCGTCAGCCGGTTTTCCGCAGGCTTTGGCCCTTTCGCGGCGTCGGGCTTGCCGGGGTCCGGCTGGCCGGTTGCCTGACCGGGATGCGGATGGACGGCCTTATGCTGTCCATGGCTTTGCTGGTTCATTCTGTTCTCCTTAGCATGGTGGCGCCCTGGACAGCGCCTCCTAACGGCAGGCAGGAACAGGACCGCAAGCGGTCCCGTCGCCTCCATCGGATGTCACAACTCCATCTCAGCCTAGCCAAGTGCATGGCCGATCACTAGCTGACGGGCCGCAGGCGGACGTGCCGGAATACGGAGGAATTCACCTAGCACATCCGCCTGTTTGCCGGGTGAAAGTATCGCGTTAGGACTGCCCGGCCCAGCTTCCCAGCGCGCGTGTGTAGCTCGCCGGATCATTGCGCGTCACAGCGGAAACCGCGAGGTGGCGGTTGGTGATCCGGCGGGCAAAGTGCCCCGCATACGGAAGCACAATCACGGTGTCCAGGCCGCCCTGCCACGCCGCAATCAGGGCCGGCAGGCTCTGCGGTTCCGGGGCAGCAGCGGCACGGCGTGTCCTCTGTGGCGGCTGCTCGTAGGCGTGCGGACTGCATCGTCGCAACCAGGCGCTGTAGGCGTCGCCGTCGATGCCCTCCCAGCCATACTCGGACTGCCAAAACGGCGGAATCAATGGGTTGAGGTCCCGGCCCGGCGCCGAGACCTCACGAATGAAGCCTGGCGTCGGACGGACTGTGGGGTCCGGCTCCTGCATCGAGTACCACTGCCAGGCGCGTTCCCAGGCACGGTGCCAGCGGGCTTCCCATTCCGTCCGTCCGGGTGCTTCCGGCAGCTGGGATGCACCGATATCCGGAGCCGGGTCAAGCGGCGGAACATCGGCCCCGTCCGTAATTCCCCAGGCCTGGCGGATGAACAGCAGGATGGTCAGGTGCTGCGGGGCGTCGTCCACCCGGATGATCATGTCGTGCGGCCACGGATTGCGCGGCACCGGTTCCGTGAATCTCATGTTTCCCCCAAGTCATCACGAGTTGTGGAGCTAGTCTGCCGGATGCCCGGCTTCCGCACCAGAGACCGCGGTCCCGGCCGTCCCGGAACCACTCGGCGCTTAATAAACGCCGTTCACGGCTCACTATGTGACCGGGCACACTTGCGGTGAGGGGCAGGCGTTAGTGTGTATTCCGGAACAGCTCTTTGCGGTACAGCCGTGATCAGCCGCTGCCCGACGCCGCGCACGCGGCCCGGGTGCGGCCAAGTGACGGACAGTCCCGCGCAGCAAAGATCGATGAATGATGAGGTTCACCATGTCCCAGGACACACCCAGCTCCACGGCCACCGCTGCCCACGCTGAAGTGCCAGCCAACCATGCCCCCACCGGAGCCTCCGGAGCAAACGGAGCTTCCGGAACAAACGGAACTTCCGGAACAAACGGGAACGGCGATGCCTTCGAGAACCTCTCCCACGAGAACCGGAAGTTCGCTCCCTCGGAAGAGTTCGCCGCGAACGCGGTCGTTACCGCCGCGGACTACACGGAATCCGAAGCCGACAGGCCGGCGTTCTGGGCCAGGCAGGCCCGCGAACTGCTCACCTGGTCCAAGGACTTCACCAAAACCCTGGACTGGTCCAACCCGCCCTTCGCCAAGTGGTTTGTCGGTGGCGAGATCAACGCGGCCTACAACGCCCTGGACCGCCATGTGGAGAACGGGCTCGGGGACCGGGTTGCCATCTACTTCGAAGGCGAACCCGGCGACAGCCGCTCCTACACGTACGCCCAGCTCACCGAGGAAGTGAAGAAGGCAGCCAATGCGTTCGAATCCCTCGGTGTGGCCAAGGGCGACCGCGTGGCCGTTTACCTGCCCATGATCCCCGAGGCCGTCATCACGCTGCTGGCCTGTGCCCGGATCGGCGCCATCCACTCTGTGGTGTTTGGCGGCTTCTCCGCCGAGGCCCTGCGCTCCCGGATCGACGACGCCGAGGCCAAGCTCGTGGTCACCGCCGACGGCACCTACCGCCGCGGCAAGCCCAGTTCGCTTAAGCACGCGGTGGACGACGCGTTGTCCCACGAAGGGGACGGTAGCGGCCACACCGTCCGGAACGTGGTGGTGGTCAAGCGCACCGGCCAGGACGTCGACTGGCACGATGGGCGGGACCACTGGTGGGCAGACACCGTCGGGGCAGCCTCCGCGGAGCACAAGGCCGTGGGCCACGATTCCGAGCACCCGCTGTTCATCCTCTACACCTCCGGCACCACCGGCAAGCCCAAGGGAATCCTGCACACCACCGGCGGCTACCTGGCCCAGGGCGCCTACACCCACAAGGCCGTATTCGACCTGCACCCGGAAACAGACGTGTACTGGTGCACGGCCGACGTCGGCTGGATCACCGGCCACTCCTACGTCGCCTACGCCCCGCTGATCAACGGCGCCACCCAGGTCATGTACGAAGGCACCCCGGACTCCCCGCACCAGGGCCGCTGGTGGGAGATCATCGAGAAGTACAAGGTGTCCATTCTCTACACCGCCCCCACCGCGATCCGCACGTTCATGAAGTGGGGCAAGGAGATCCCGGCCAAGTTCGACCTCTCCTCCATCCGCGTCCTGGGTTCGGTGGGCGAACCCATCAACCCGGAAGCGTGGATGTGGTACCGCGACGTCATCGGCGCCAACGCGGGCAAGAACGGGGAGAAGAAGGAGCACCCGGCCCCGATCGTGGACACCTGGTGGCAGACCGAAACCGGCGCCCAGATGATCGCCCCGCTGCCCGGCGTCACCGCCACCAAGCCCGGCTCGGCGCAGGTTCCGTTGCCCGGCATCGCCGTCGATGTGGTGGATGAACTCGGCGAGTCCGTGCCGAACGGGCACGGCGGTTTCCTGGTGATCCGCGAACCGTGGCCGGCCATGCTGCGCGGCATCTGGGGCGACGCGGAACGGTTCAGGGAGACCTACTGGTCCCGGTTCGAGACGATGTACTTCGCCGGCGACGGCGCCAAGAAGGACGAGGACGGCGACGTCTGGCTCCTCGGCCGCGTGGACGACGTCATGAACATCTCCGGACACCGGCTCTCCACCGCCGAAATCGAATCGGCCCTGGTCAGCCACCCGGCCGTGGCCGAGGCCGCCGTCGTGGGCGCCGCCGACGAAACCACCGGCCAGGCCGTGGTCGCGTTCGTGATCCTCCGCGAAGACGCCACGGACACCGGTGACGCGATCGTCCAGGAACTCCGCAACCACGTGGGCAAGGAGATCGGCCCGATCGCCAAGCCCAAGACCATCCTTGTGGTCCCCGAACTGCCCAAGACGCGCTCCGGCAAGATCATGCGGCGCCTCCTCAAGGACGTCGCGGAAGGCCGTGAAGTGGGCGACGCCACCACCTTGGCTGACAACACCGTGATGTCCCAGATCGCCCAGTCGCTCAAAAAGTAACAGGCACCCACGGAAGCCCCGCTCCAGGGGCACCACTCCGCAGGCACCAGCCGGCCCCGTTTTCCCGCCCATCGGCGGTGAAAAACGGGGCCGCAGTGTTTTGTGACGATTCAAACACGAACCGTGCCCAAAATGTTGTTTCCCGTGCTTTCCTGTTCCCTTTTGAGAGGTTATAGTCATGAATATGTGAGGTGCCTCACATCAGCTATTTTTCAAGGGAGAGAACATGGCAGCACAGTTTGATGCGTCGGCGGCCGGCTACCCGAGCCGGCGGAGCATCCTCAAGACCGTCGGCGTCGGTGCGGCAGGCCTGGCCGGCATCCCGTTCCTCGCAGCCTGCACAGGCGGCAGCGGCCCGTCCGCAACAGGTTCCGAGTCCCCCGGGCTGTCTTTCGGGTCGGGTTCCTCGGACGATGTTCCCAAGCGGGCCTACCAGGCCGTCACCGACGCCTTTACCGCCAAGACAGGGAAGAAAGTCACCACCAACGTGGTGCCGCACAATGACTTCCAGAACAAGATCAATTCCTACCTCCAGGGCTCCCCGGACGATACCTTCACCTGGTTCGCCGGGTACCGTATGCAGTATTACGCGGGCAAGGGACTCCTGGCACCGATCGACGACGTCTGGCAGAGCATCGGCGCCAACTACTCAGACGCCCTCAAGAAGGCCTCCACCGGCCCCGACGGCAAGATGTACTTCGTCCCCAACTACAACTACCCGTGGGGCTTCTTCTACCGGAAGAGCCTCTGGGCGGAGAAGGGCTACGAGGTTCCGGAGACCTTCGATGCCCTCAAGGCCCTGGCCACGAAGATGAAAGCGGACGGCATCATTCCCATCGGCTTTGCCGACAAGGACGGCTGGCCGGCCATGGGCACCTTCGACTACATCAACATGCGGCTCAACGGCTACCAGTTCCACGTGGACCTCTGCGCCCACAAGGAGTCATGGGACCAGCAGAAGGTCAGCGCCGTTTTTGACACCTGGTCCGCACTGCTCCCCTTCCAGGACCCGGCCGCCCTGGGCCAGACGTGGCAGGACGCCGCCAAGGCGCTGGAAGCCAAGAAGACCGGCATGTACCTGTTGGGGTCCTTCGTGACGCAGCAGTTCACGGATCCGGCAGTCCTGGCGGACATCGGGTTTTTCGCCTTCCCGGAGATCGCCATGGAGGGCCGGGACGCCGTCGAGGCCCCGATCGACGGCCTGCTGCTCTCCAAGAAGGGCGGAGAGAACAAGGCTGCCCGCGACTTCATGGCCTTCCTGGGAAGCGCCGAAGCCCAGAACGCCTATTCCGCCGTGGATTCGTCGAACATCGCCACGGTCAAGGGCACGGACACGTCAAAGTTCACCCCACTGAATAAGACCTGCGCGGACACCATCGCAAACGCAAAATACATCAGCCAGTTCTTCGACCGCGACGCCCTTCCGGCTATGGCCAACAACGTGATGATCCCGGCCCTGCAGTCCTTCATCAAGGACGGCAAGATGGACGTCAAGAACCTCGAGGCCCAGGCCAAGACGCTTTACGCCGCGCAGTAGTTCCAGCCCACCAGTTCCAGCCCGGTCAGCCGCGCATCGCACGTGACCAGCAGGGAAGGTACGACGACGGCGGCACTGCTTCCGCCGTCGTCGTACCTTCCCTGCATCCGGACAATTCGAGGGAAGACTTCCATGAGCAGCACTGCAAGAGAACTTATTCCGCCGGAATCCCGGGAACCCGAGGGGGCTTCCGCGAAGCGGGGTCGAACCAGACGGGCCAGGGGCGGGCGGGTCCGACGACTGTCCGGACGCGACAAGCTGGTCCTGTCGCTCATGGTGGGCATCCCCACCCTGATCGAGCTGACGCTGGTCTGGCTGCCGATGCTGATGTCGGTGGGCCTCAGCTTCACCCGGTGGAACGGCCTGGAACTGAGCGACATCCGCCCGGCCGGCCTGGCCAACTACCAGTACATCTCCCAGGACTATCCGCCGTTCTGGCCGGCGGTGCAGCACAACATGCTGTGGCTGCTGTTCCTGGCCCTCGTGGCCACGCCGCTGGGCCTGCTGCTGGCGGTGCTGCTGGACCAGAACATCCGCGGCGGCAAGATCTACCAGAGCATTTTCTTCGCACCGGTCATGCTCTCGCTGGCCCTCATCGGCATCATCTGGCAGCTCTTTTACCAGCGCGACAACGGCCTGCTGAACTTCCTGCTTGGTACGGCCGGGACCCCGAAGGCCGTTGACTGGTTCGGGGACTCCTCCGTCAATATCTGGGCCGCGATGATCGCCGCCACGTGGCGGCACGCCGGCTACGTGATGCTGCTGTATCTGGCCGGGCTCAAGGGCGTTGACCCGAGTCTCAAGGAGGCGGCGGCCATCGACGGGGCCAACGGCTTCCAGACGTTCTTCCGGGTGGTCTTTCCGGCAATGCGGCCCATCAACATCGTGATTGTTGTCATCACCATCATCGAATCGCTCCGTGCCTTTGACGTGGTTTATGTCATCAACCGCGGCACCAACGGCCTGGAAATGCTCAGCGCCCTGGTGATCCAGAACCTGGTGGGCGAAGGCCAGGTGATCGGCGTCGGCTCAGCGCTCGCCGTGGTGCTGCTGGTCATTTCCCTTGTCCCTATCGTCTTCTACCTCAGCCGCACCTTCGGCAAGGAGAACAAAGCATGAGCACCACAGCAACCCCCGCCACCCGCGCGGGCACCGCCGCCGGGGTCCGTTCCGGCAGCCGGCGCAAGCGCCACTATGGAACGCATATCTTCCTCACGGCCATGGCCGTCATGTGGCTGGTCCCACTGGGCTGGTCCCTGTTCACCGCCCTCCGCCCGGTGGCGTCAACCAACGAACACGGATATTTCAGCCTGGCGGGCGATTTCAACTTCGACAATTTCACGCAGGCCTGGACCCAGGGCGGCTTCGCCACCTACTTCATGAACTCCCTTATCATCTCGGTTCCGGCGGTGCTGCTGACCCTTTTCCTGGCCTCCCTGATGGCGTTCGCCGTGAGCCGGGTGAACTGGAAGTTCAACATCACCCTGCTCATCATGTTCACCGCGGGCAACCTGTTGCCGCCGCAGGTGCTGGCCGCGCCGCTGTTTGAGATGGCAAAGCACTTCCAGGTGCCGTACTCCTTCAGCGATTCGGGCAACATGCTGAACACGTACATCGTGGTCATCGCGGTCAACATCGCCGTGCAAATGGGATTCTGCACATTCGTCCTGTCCAACTACATGAAAGCCCTGTCCGCCGACCTGACCGAGGCCGCCCTCGTGGACGGCGCCGGCATCTGGCGCCAATACCGCGAAATCATCATGCCGTTGTGCCGGCCCGCCTTCGCCGCCCTCGGCACGCTCGAAGTCATCTTCATCTACAACGAATACTTCTGGCCCCTGCTGTTCATCCAAAGTGGCAACCGCCTCCCCATCACCACTGCCATCAACAACCTCCAGGGCCAGTTCCTGAACAACTACAACCTCCTCGCCGCCGGCGCCGTCATCACAGTCATCCCCACCCTGGTCATCTACCTCCTGCTCCAGCGGCAGTTTGTTGCAGGCCTGACTCTCGGTTCCAGCAAGGGGTAGACCATGATGGACACTGACGGGGACAGCATTCCCCAGCCGTAGCCCGAAAGGAACTCCATGCTCCCCGCAGCACGCCACCAGGCAATCGTGGACGCCGTCCAGCGCGAGAGGGTGGTCCGGGTTTCGGACCTTGCCCAGCAGCTGGGCGTGTCACTGATGACCGTTCGGCGGGACATTGAGCTGCTGGAAGAGGGCGGCAGGGTGGAACGGATCCACGGCGGCGCCAAACTGCCCGGCGATGCCAGCACGCACGAGCCCGGCTTCGAACAGAAATCCACCCAGCTGACGGCGGAAAAACGCGCCATCGCAGTCGAGGCCGCGTCCCTGGTGCACGAGGGCATGGCGGTGGGGCTCGGCGCCGGCACCACCACGTGGGCGCTGGCGAAGGAACTGGTCAACGGCCCGCGCATCACCGTGGTGACCAACTCGATCCGCATCGCCGACCTCTTCCATCACGGCTCGTCGTCAGGCGCCGGACGCTACGGTTCTACCGTGATCCTGATCGGCGGCGAGCGCACGCCGTCGGACGCGCTGGTGGGGCCCATTGCCACGGCGGCCCTCAAACAGCTTCACCTGGACCTGCTGTTCCTGGGCGTGCACGGGATGGATCCCGATGCCGGCTTCACCACCCCCAACCTGTTGGAGGCCGAGACGGACCGCGCATTCGTGTCGGCCTCGCGCAAAGTTGTGGTGGTGGCCGACCACACGAAGTGGGGCACGCAGGGCATGAGCACCATCGCCGCGTTCGAGGAGGCCGATGAAGTCATCAGCGACGCCGGACTCAGCGGGGACGCACGGCGGATTCTTCAGGAAAGCGTCAGCAGGCTGCGGATAGTAAGCGCCGTGTAGCCCGGGAGCCGGTTGCTACGGGCAGCCGCAGGACTGCCTGACCAGCAGCCGTGTCGGGAAGACGAGGTGACGGGGCGCCCCGCCGCGGTCCGCTCCGACCAGCGCGCGCACCGCGGCGTCCGCCATGTCGCGCACCGGCTGCTCCACGGTAGTCAGCGGGGGCCACGAATATTCGGCCTCCACCGAACCATCGAAGGCGGCCAGGGCAATGTCCCCCGGAACGGAAAGTCCAGCTTCATGGAGGGCCCGGAGGATGCCCACCGCCTGCATGTCCGAACTCGCAAAAATGGCAGTGGGGCGGTGTCCCGACGCCAACAGGCGTTTTCCTGCCGCGTAGCCTCCAACCCGGGTAAAGGCGCTGCGCGCGATCGGGCCCTCCGGCAGGCCGGCGGCCTCGAGTGCCTGCAGCCAGCCCTGTTCGCGATCATCGGCCTCATTGGCTGTGGTGGTACCCATGGCGAGTCCGATGTTTGTGTGGCCATGCCCGATGAGGTGTTCCACGGCAGTGCGGGCGCCCTCGGCAAGATCCACGCCGACGCTGGTGACGCCGGCAGGCCTCTCACTGTGGCTTAGCAGGACCGACGAAATCTCCGCCGCTTGCAGATCCGCAAGATCCGGTTCGGAGAGGACGCTAGCAAGCACGACGCCGTCCACCTGGCGGGCGGCCAGGTTGCGGATGTGCCGACGTTCCTTGGCGAGGTCGCCGTCGGAATTAGTCAGGAACAACGCGTAGCCGAGTTCGCCGGCCGCGTCCTCCACCGCGTGCGCCAGCAACGAAAAGAACGGGTTGCTGTTGTCCGGAATGATCAGGCCGATGGTCTCGCTGGACCCCAGTTTCAGCGCCCGTGCGGCCGCATTGGGGCGGTAGCCCAGAACGCGGATCGCGTCCTGGACTTTTGCCTCCGTGGCCGGCGCAACCCGTTTGGGTCCGCCGTTCACCACGTAGCTGACCACGGCTGTGCTCACGCCTGCGTAGCGGGCAACATCCTTGCGGGTTACCGGGCTTCGAGGTGCGTGCACTGCGGGAGTGGTCATGGAGTACATGCTAACTACTCGACCCGCGGAGCGTCGCCAAAGTCGCGGATGGGCAGGCGTTCACCGTTCTGCTGGGCCGAGGCATGAGCGACGATCCCGGGAAGGGTGAACCGCGCGGCGACCCAGGCGTTAACCGGAGGAAGCGTTCCTTCGTTGACCGCGGTCACGAAATCATCCACCAGGAACTGGTGGCTTCCCTCGTGTCCGTTCGGGGCGCCGCGGAATTCCTCGGGCAGGCGTCCGCGGTCGTGCACAGGGGCGAGGCCGGAGATGAACGCATCACGCAATTCCGGTGCGACGTCCGCGAGCGAGGGGTCATCGAGCGGGATGCTGGGCTTGGTCTCCACCTGTTCAGAGATGTCGTGGACATTCTCCTTGTCCTGCCACACCGTGACCTTGGCGAGCTGCTCGAAGCTGGCCTCGGTGCCGAAGAAGCGGAACCGGGACTCACGGATGTGGGACGGGTAGCCAACGCGGCGCATTTCGTTGGTGCGCATGGCGCCGCCGTCGTTCAGCTCGAAGAGCGCGGTGGCGTTGGAGAAGTCGTTGCCGAACATGCTGACGTCCTTGTCGAAGACGCCGTCCTCACGGTCGTCCTTGACGCCGATGCAGCTGACGCTGACCGCGTGGGACGGCAGCGCACCCAGGACACCACCGATTGCATGCGTGGGGTACAGCATCGGTGGGTAGCTCGCCGTCGACTTCCAGGCGTCTCCGCCGCTGTACTGGTAAGCGTCATAGAAGCCGAGGTCCATGTCGTGGACATAGTCGCCTTCGCTGTAGAAGATCCGGCCGAACTTGCCGGCGGCGTGCTGGTTGCGGGCATAGACCGTCGCAGGGTTGTAGTAGCTGGTCTCCCCCATGGCGTAGACGAGCCCGGTTTCCTTCACGGCCTCGATGATGCGCCCGATCTCCTCTTCGGAAACCGCCATGGGAACAGCTGAGTAGACATGCTTGCCGGCGCGCAGCGCCTGCTCCACCAGCGGCCCGTGGGTCCAGCGCTGCGTGAAAATGGCGACCGCGTCGACGTCGGACGCCAACAGTTCCTCGAAACCCGCCTTTGTGCCGTCAAGCCCCCAACGCTCCAGCGCCGCAGCGGCGCGTTCGGGCCGTTCGTCAACGACGTAAACCTGGCTGACTCCCGGGTGGAGCTTGAAGAGATGCGCGAAATGGCCGCCGAACTGTCCGACGCCGACGACTCCGATTGAAAACGCCATTGTTTGCCTTTCCTTGGCTGGCCCGCGGTTCCGGGCGCGAATTGGCCCTAAGTGGGCTTAGGAAGAGTCTTTCACCGCGATCTACTCGAGTCAACGAATATTCCAACGGGCAACGTAACTTTCAGTATTTGTAGGAAAAAAAGCTTGCCCACCTGAATCTACTCGTGTAGATTTCCATTAGTTGTTACCCACATCACAGTCAGGAAAGGGTCGAAGATGACCACCCTTACCAAGCAACAACAGGACCCGGCAGCCCGGGCCGGACTCCCCAAGGCAGGCAAGACCGCCCGCAGGAGCCTCACCAACCGCCTCGGCGACCTGAAGGTCGCCCTGTTCTTCATATTCCCGGCGATGATCGGCTTCGTTCTCTTCTATTTGGTCCCCACCATCCGGGGCGTCTACCTCAGCTTCACCGAGTACAGCATCCTGGGTGACCCCACCTGGATCGGCATCAAGAACTACACCGCCATGCTGGGCGATGAACTGTTCTGGAACGCCATGGGGGTCACCGTCCAGTACGTCGGGTTGAACATCGGATTCCAGACCCTCATAGCGCTGGGGCTGGCACTCCTGATGCACCGCGTGGCAAAATCCACCTTCATCCGCGGCGCATTGCTGCTGCCCTTCCTGGTGGCCAACGTGATCGTCGCGCTGCTGTGGTTCTGGATGCTCGACTACCAGATGGGCATCGTCAACGAAATCATCAGCTGGATGGGCCTGCCCCGCATCGCCTTCTTCGGCAGCGAGCAATGGGCCATTCCCACCATCGCCGCCGTCAATGTCTGGCGCCACATGGGCTACACCGCCCTCCTGCTGTTCGCCGGCCTGCAGTCCATCCCCAACCACGTCTACGAGGTTGCATCACTCGACGGCGCCTCCCCCACCCGTACCTTCTGGAGCATCACCATGCCGCTCCTGCGCCCCGTCATGGTGCTGGTGTTGGTGGTCACCGTAATCGGGTCCTTCCAGGTGTTCGACACAGTGGCAGTGACCACGGCCGGTGGCCCCGTCAATGCCTCCCGCGTCATCCAGATGTACATCTACCAAAAGGCCTTCGGCGAATCGGACTTCGGCTACGCATCGGCACTGTCCGTCATTCTCTTCCTCATTCTTGCCCTGGTGGCCTTCGTGCAAATGAAGTTCCTCAAGGGCAACGAATCGGATCTGGACTAAGGAACCCCAGCCATGAGCACCTCCACACTCACCCGCAAGAAGTCCGTCAATAACAACTCTTCCCACAGGAATTCCGTAAAGAAGCCGGTCAACTGGCGTCGCGTCGGAGCCTGGGCCCTGGTGGCCATCGCCGTAGCTGTCACCGTGGCACCGTTCCTGTGGATGCTGCGCACCGCGCTGTCCAGCAATGCCTCGCTGGCCTCCAACGCCGGCAACCTGCTGCCCGCGGACTTCAGCTTGGGCGCTTTCAAACGGGTCCTAGGGATGCAGACCCCGGAAGAGGCCATCGCCGAGGGAGGTTCGGGAGCCGCCATCAACTTTTGGCTGTACCTGCGGAACTCGGTCATCTTCGCCAGCGTCACCACTGCGGGGCAGGTCTTCTTCAGCGCGATGGCAGCCTACGCGTTCTCCCGGCTCCGCTGGCCCGGACGGAACGCCGTGTTCGGCCTGTTCCTGGCCACCATGATGGTCCCGCCGATCTTCACCGCGCTGCCCAACTTCCTCATGATCAAGAACCTGGGGCTGCTCAACACCTTTGCCGGAATGACGCTGCCCTTCCTGTTCATGACCCCGTTCGCAATCTTCTTCCTGCGCCAGTTCTTCCTCAGCATGTCCCGGGAAGTGGAAGAAGCCGCCATGCTCGACGGCGCCAAGCACCTGAGGATCTTCTTCCAGATCGTCCTGCCGAATGCCGCTGCACCTCTGGCCACCCTGGCGCTGCTGACCTTCATCGGCCAGTGGAACGAATACTTCTGGCCGCTTCTGGTGGGTCAGGACGAAAGCGTCCGGGTGCTCACCGTGGGCCTGGGCGTCTTCAAGTCCCAGTCCCCGCAGGGCGCCCCGGACTGGACCGGGCTGATGGCCGCCACCCTGGTGGCCGCCGTCCCCGTGCTCCTGCTGTTCATCGCCTTCGGCAAGAAGGTAGTGAACTCCATCGGCTTCTCCGGAATCAAGTAGCCCTTCACTTCACCCCTCCCCTGCAACACCCTCGAAAGGTCCATCATGAAGAAAACCATCGGCGTCGCAGCTGCCGCCGCGGCAATCGCCCTGTCCCTCTCCGCCTGTGGCGGAGGCACCCCCGCCTCGAGCGAGGCCAAGGGTGAAATCAACTACTGGCTCTGGGACGCCAACCAGCTCCCCGCCTACCAGCAGTGCGCTGACGATTTCACCAAGGCCAACCCGGACATCAAGGTCAAGATCACCCAGCGCGGCTGGGACGACTACTGGACCACGCTGACCAACGGCTTCGTCGCCGGCACCGCCCCGGATGTCTTCACCAACCACCTCTCCAAGTACGGCGAGTACGCCGCGAAGAAGCAGCTGCTCTCCCTCGACGACGCCGTCGCCAAGGACGGCGTCAAGCTGGACAGCTACACCAAGGGCCTGCCGGAACTCTGGGTCGGCCAGGACGGAAAGCGCTACGGCCTGCCCAAGGACTGGGACACCGTGGGCCTGTTCTACAACAAGGCCATGACGGACTCCGCAGGCCTCACCGCCGAGCAGATGGCCAACCTCGAGTGGAACCCGAAGGACGGCGGCAGCTACGAAAAGGCCATCGCCCACCTGACGGTGGACAAGAACGGAAAGCGCGGCGACGAAGCGGGCTTCGACAAGAACAACGTGGCCACCTACGGCCTGGGCCTGGCAGGCAGCGGTTCCGGCCAAGGCCAGACCGAATGGAGCTTCCTCAGCGCCACCACGGGATGGTCCCACACCGACAAGAACCCCTGGGGCACCAAGTTCAACTACGACGACCCCAAGTTCCAGGAGACCATCACCTGGTGGGCCGGCCTGATCGAGAAGGGCTACATGCCCAAGCTGGAAACCACTGTGGGCGCCAGCCTGGCTGACAGCTACGGTGCCGGCAAGGCCGCCATCAACACCACGGGTGACTGGCTGATCGGCCAGTACAACACCTATAAGGGCGTGGAGACCGCATTCGCCCCCACCCCCAAGGGTCCTGACGGCAAGCGCGCCAGCATGTTCAACGGCCTGGCCGACTCCGTCTGGGCCGGCACCAAGAATCCCGCCGCCTCCGTCAAGTGGGTCGAGTACCTCGGCTCCACCGCCTGCCAGGACGTCGTGGCCTCCAAGGCCGTAGTGTTCCCCGCCATCACCAGCTCCTCCGAGAAGGCGGCCGAAGCATTCAAGGCCAAGGGCACCGACGTCTCTGCCTTCACCACGCACGTGAAGGAAGGCACCACTTTCCTCTTCCCCATCGCGGACAAAGCGGCCAAAGTTGATGGCATCATGAAGCCTGCAATGGACGCCGTGCTCTCCGGCAAGAAGCCCGCCAGCTCCTTGACCGAAGCCAACAACCAGGTGAACGCCCTCTTCAAGTAGGCCGAACCTGAAGTGGCTGCGTAGTGGTCGCAGTCACGGCCCCGGCTGCCGCCGTTTCATCCTCGCGAAACGGCGGCAGCCGGGGCACTCCACCCATACGCATACGAAACCGACGGGCCAGCGTCACGACACGCTCACCGCCAAAACGAAAGAGAACCCCTATGAATCCCCTGCACCTCCGCTCCGCCGGCACCAGCCTGGTGATCAGCTTCGACAGCGGGGAGGCCGAGGTCATTCACTGGGGCGCCGATCTGGGCGCATCACTGCCTGATCTGGCCATCCTCGGCGCACCGATCCCCAACTCAGCCATCGACGCCACCGTCCCTGCCGGGCTGTTGCCGCAGGCATCCTCCGGCTGGCGCGGACGTCCGGCCCTGCGCGGGCACCGGATCACAGACGGCGTCCCCGGCTACGACTTCTCCGTCCGCCTCCGCGTTTCCGCCGTAGAAAGCGGCGGAAATACCGCCGTAATTCTTCAGTCCGATCCCGATGCCGGCATCACCGTGGAATCCACGCTGGAACTGCACGACGGCGGCCTGCTGGAAATGCGCCAAACCGTCACCAACACCGGCACATCTCCTTTTCAGCTCGACGAGCTGGCCACTGTACTGCCGGTGGCTCCCGACGCCGTCGAACTCCTTGACCTGACCGGCCGCTGGTGCCGTGAACGCCACCCGCAGCGCCGGGCCATCCAGCAGGGCACCTGGGTGCGGACCGGGCGGCACGGACGCACCGGCCACGATTCCTCCCTGCTGCTTGCAGCCGGCACGGCAGGCTTCGGCAACCGCCACGGCAAGGTCTGGGCAACCCACCTTGCCTGGAGCGGCAACCACGAGCAGTTCGCAGACAGCATCGCGGACGGGCGGACGATGATCGGCGGCTCCGAGCTGCTGGGCCCGGCCGAGGTAGTCCTCCAGCCGAACGGCAGCTACACCACTCCCGCCCTCTTCGCGGCGTATTCGGACCGTGGCCTGGACGGCATCAGCGAAGCCTTCTACAGCTGGTTCAGGAACCGGCCGCACCACGTGCTGCCTGCAGCTGGCGGCGGCTCCGGCACCCGCACCGGCAAGCCGCGGCCCGTGGTCCTGAACACCTGGGAAGCGGTCTATTTCGACCACAACCTGCCCACGCTGATCGAGCTGGCCGACTCTGCCACCGACCTCGGCGTCGAACGCTTCGTCCTCGACGACGGCTGGTTCCGCGGACGCCGCGACGACCACGCGGGCCTGGGCGACTGGTACGTCGATGAGGGGCTCTGGCCCAACGGGCTGACGCCGCTGGTCGACGCAGTGACCTCCCGCGGCATGGAATTCGGGCTCTGGGTGGAGCCGGAAATGATCAACCTCGACTCCGACGTGGCCCGGGCCCATCCGGACTGGATCGTCGGACCCGCAGCGGCCTCGCACAAGGACGGCGGCCGTCTGCCCCTGGAATGGCGGAACCAGCACATCATCGACCTCGTCAACCCCGAGGCCTGGCAGTACATTTTCGACCGGATCGACGCCCTGCTGAGCGAAAACAACATCAGCTACCTCAAGTGGGACCAAAACCGGGACCTGACCGAGCACGGCCACGCAGGCCGCGCTTCGGTGCACGAACAGACCCTGGCCGCCTACCGGTTGTTCGATGAGCTCCGCAAGGCCCACCCCGGCGTCGAGATCGAAAGCTGCTCCTCCGGCGGAGCCCGCGTCGATCTGGGCATCCTGGAGCGGACCGACCGGATCTGGGCCTCGGACTGCAACGACGCCCTGGAACGGCAGACCATCCAGCGCTGGACCGGACTGGTGGTCCCGCCGGAACTCGTCGGCGGGCATATCGGTCCCACCACCTCGCACACCACCGCACGCACGCACGACCTCTCCTTCCGCGCCATCACCGCCCTCTTCGGGCACTTCGGCATGGAATGGGACGTGCGGGAAGTCCAGGGCGCCGAGCGCGAGGAACTCAAGCGCTTCATCGGGATCTACAAGGAACACCGCGACCTCATCCACAGCGGCCGGATGGTCCGCGCCGATGTCCCGGACGACTCCCTGATGCTGCACGGCGTGGTCGCCTCAGCCCCTGTCGCCCCCGGCGGCACGGCAGCCCTGTTTGCCCTGGTCAGCACCCGGACGGCCTTCGCGGAACAGCCCGGGCGCGTTGCCATCCCCGGACTGGACGCGGACCGCAGCTACCGGGTGGAGGCCATCTTCCCGGCGCCCGGCGACGCCGATTACGCGCACACGTTCACGCAGATCCATCCGCCGGCTTGGCTGGCCACTGGGGCCGAAGCGACGGGACGCTTCCTGGCGGAGGTGGGCTTGCCGATGCCCGGTCTCAATCCGGAACACGCGCTGCTGCTGCGTCTCTCGGCAGTATAGTTTTCACCGCCGCGTATGAGCCTGCCGGCCGGGTAACCTCCCGGCCGGCAGGCCGTTGCCGCAGCCCGGTTAGCGGGCGTCTACAAGGACAACCTCGTACTTGCTGGCCCCGGGGACGCCGAACTTCGCGTTGACCAAGGCGAGAGTATCGCCGAACAGGGCGGCCGTCGTCGGGACCTGGAAGTCTGTGCTGGTGATGACGCCCTTGACCTCGAAGGACTCCAGCCGCGAATCAAGCCGCACCCGGCTCACCTGGTTGAGCATGTTCTGTACGGCCCACAGGGTGTTCCCGTTCACCACAATGCCGTCGACATAGGGCAGGCCGGCACCGGTGATTTCAGCGCTGGCGCCGGATTCCGGATCCACCGTGTAGAGGGCTTCGTTGGCCGTATGCGCAACTATCAGGGTCCGGCCGCCACGGACGGCCGCGATGCCGTTGAGGTTGAAGTCCCCAGAGGTGGCTGCCGCCGGGCCGGTGAGCGTGAGGGTCTTGAGGTCGCCGGGTTTGCCGTGGCGGTCCACGGGGACAAAGTACAGCTCACCCTTTAGCGAGTTGGTGAACCAGGCGCCGTCATCGGTGACCGCGACGTCATTGATGAACGCCGGCTGCTGCTCCGAGACTTCAGTCAGCTGGTACGTGGCCACCGTCTTGCGCGTGTCGGTGTCGTAGACGTAGGCCTGGCCGGTGGCGCCGCCGGCAACGAAGAGCAGGCTGTTCTCCACGTCCACTTTCATGCCGACTGCCATCCGGCCGTCTGGTACGTCTATGTAGAGCCTGGCCGTCCCGCGACGGATATCGCCGCGGAAAATGTCGCCTTTGGCAAGGTCCCCGGCGAAAAAGGTGGTGCCGTTGCCCTCGGCAATGCCTTCGGCGGATGAGGCCCCGGGAAGCTCAATGACCTTGTCGTGGCCGTTGGCTGACGGGGGTCCGGCAAACGCTACGGGCGCCGGAACGAACAGTGCTGCGAGGGCCACAAGTCCCACGGCGGCACGGCGAACTGCTTTTCCTGATTCCACATTTTTGCAGCGCATGATGACGCTCTCTCCAGATCGGGCTTTCCGCGCGAGCTGACCGGTACGGGAGCTCCGCACGATGGTCCTTCAAGTCTAGGCACGGCGGATCGGAGTGGCCAGAGGCGCGTGCTGGCCTGCGGCCGCCGGCACCGCCCGCCCGCGCCCGAAGCCCGCCCGGGCAGCCCACCCCTGCGGCCGTCCCTGGCGGCAGCCGTAAAGAACCGCTCCCCGGCACGTGAAGCGATAGATTGGCACACATGACTGAAGCCTCCCCCGCCACCGACGCCGGCCGCCCCACCATCCTGGTCCTCAACGGTCCCAACCTGAACCTGCTGGGAACCCGGGAGCCGGAAAAGTACGGCACGGCAACGCTCGCCGACGTCGAACAGCTCGCCAAGGACGCCGGTGCGGCACACGGCGTGGAGGTTGAATGCTTCCAGTCCAACCACGAAGGTGCCCTGGTTGACGCAATTCACGCCGCGCGCGGCAAGGCGATCGGCATTGTCCTCAACGCCGGAGCGTACACCCACACGTCCGTGGCCATCCGCGATGCCATCTCCGCCGTGCAACTGCCGGCCGTGGAGGTCCACATCACCAACGTCCACGCCCGCGAGGAATTCCGGCACCACTCCTACCTTTCGGACATCAGCAAGGCCGTCATCGCGGGCGCCGGCGTCATGGGCTACCGGTTCGCCGTCGAATACCTCGCAGAGCTGAACGCCGGCAGGGCCTGAGATGCCATCCGCCGGCGCGGGGAAGGCGGGCACGGCGGACTGGTACCGGAACTTCGGTACGGTCGATGCCCCGGCCTCGTCGCCGTGTTATGCCGAATGGTCGGTGGGGATCGCCGACGATCCTGAGCTGATCGGGCGCATCGAGCGGTGGCCGCACAACAAACGCCAGCCGCTGCTGATCCTGGCCGCCGCGCGCTTCCTCGGGGCCAAGATCACTCCGTACGCCGAATTCCGGGAATTCCTCATGGCCCGCTGGGACGAGGTCTCCCGGATTGTGCTCTCCCGCGCCACCCAGACCAACGAGGCAGGCCGTTGCGCCACTCTGCTGCCCTCCCTCGCCGCCATCGCCGGCTCCACTGGCCGCCCGTTGGCCCTGATCGAGGTGGGCGCCTCTGCCGGCCTGGCGCTGTATCCCGACAGATATGTCTATGAGTACGACGACGGCGCGTCCGTCACGCGGCTGGCACCGCGGACACGGGATTCCAGCCCCACTGCGGCAGGCGGACCGCCTGTTCTTCGTTGCACGGTGAAGGGCGGCGTCCCCCTGCCCGCGGAGCTCCCGGAGGTGGTGTGGCGGGCCGGGATAGACCTCAACCCGCTGGACATCAGCGATCCTGACGACGTCGCCTGGCTCGAGGCCCTCATCTGGCCGGAGCAGGACTTCCGGCGCGACAGGCTGCGCCGGGCCATCGCCATTGCGCAGCAGGATCCGCCGCTGCTGGTGGCCGGCGACCTCAACGAACAGGTGGAGTCACTGGCCCGGCAGGCGCCGCAGGACGCGACCCTGGTGGTCTTCCACAGCGCCGTTATGGCGTACTTGGACTCGTCCCAGCGGGAAGCGTTCCGCTCCACCATCAGCAGGCTTGCGGCCGAGCGCGGCTGCCACTGGCTGTCGAACGAGGGACACACCGTGCTCGCCCAGGCGGACGGCTCCACGGTGGTGCCGGAAATGGACGAGGCAAGGCTGCGGGGTCGCTTCCTCCTTGTCCAGGACGGGCTCCCCGTGGCCATCGCGGGGCCGCACGGCCAAACCCTGGAGTGGCTCTGGGGTTCATTCCCGGGGTGAGTGGCTGCTGCAGATTGTTCGGGCCGTTACTTTTGGATGCACTGCCCTGAGGAAACGGCACCACTCAGGCCCGCGGCCTGAGCCGCCACGGGAGCGAGATCGTCCATGGTGATGGCGAAGCCGACAGCCGCGTCGGTGGTGGCCTTGGCGAAGATCACGCCGGCCACCTGGCCGTCGGTGGTCAGGAGCGGGCCGCCCGAGTTGCCCGGCTGGACATCGCCGGCGAGCCTGTAGACGTCTTCCGGCGCGGGGTTGTTGCCGTAGATGTCCGGCACGAGCACCGTTGCGATGTCCTGGATTGTTGCCGGCTTGGACTGGAACGGCCCGCCGTGAGGATAGCCGGCGAAGGCTGCGGCGGTGCCGGCAGGCAGGTCCGCCGTCAGCTGCAGCGGTGAGGAAGGCAGGCCGTCCACCGCGAGGACAGCGAGGTCGTGCTGGCTGTCGAAGTAAACGACGCGGCCGGGCATGGCGCCCCCTCCGGGGATCTCCACCACAGGCTGCGACACGCCCGCCACCACATGGGCGTTGGTCACAACCCGCCCGGGCGAAACAACGAAGCCCGTTCCCGTCTGGTTCTGGCCGCATTCGTACGCGGTGCCGGCGATTTTCAGGACCGACTCGGCGGCCCGGTTGAGCGCCAGGGTGTCTGTGCTCGCGTTCGGAATGGCCACCTGCTTGCCCGGGCCGATCCCCTCGATCAGGGTGGGGATGCCGTCGCCGATCACGGTGGAGCGCAGTTGGGCAACGGCGGTCTTCACGGGGACGGGCGTCAGACCGTCAATGAAGCGGATCACCCTGGACTCCGCCAATTGCTGGGAGACGAACGGGACACCCAGCGCGCTGATGCTGAAGGACAGCATGGACATGACCAGCGCAGCGACCACTACGTTGACTCCGCCGCCCAGCACACGGTCCATGGCCCGAAGGGGCTGGATCCGCACGGCGCCGCGGATCCTGCGGCCGATCATGGTTCCCAGCGCATGGCCCAGCACTATCAGCACAACAGCCGTGGCCACGATCGCCGTAAGCCGCCAGCCGCTGTCCGCCACGAGGTTGCTGACGATGGGCACTGACACAAAAGCGGCGAGGGCACCGGCAACGAACCCGGCGATGCCGCCGAGGGTCACCAGGAAGCCATTGCGAAGGCCGTAGATCAGGTAGGACAGCAGCGTCAGGATCAAGGCCAGGTCCAGGATGGTCAAGCCGAACACAAGGGCTCCTCACAAAAACAGGTAAGCCCCAATTCTAGAGGGGAACCCTGACAGTTTCCCGACGAAGGCGGCGGCCAGGGTGACCCGCAAAAACCCAAAAATGCCGTCACCGGACAACGGCAATTGCCACCTGGGAGGCCGTCGGGGCGCCGTTTCAGGCGTTTCACGTGCCAAGTACGTCACAGAACGTTGAAAATTCTGAAACAATGGCTGAAGCGCCCCAGCCGACACATTTACTCAGGAGATTACATGGACATCGAGGTATTGCGCCGCGCACCCTTATTTGCCACGCTCGACGACGAAGCATTCCGCCTGCTCACGGACGAACTTACCGAGGTGGACCTGTCACGCGGAGCATCGGTCTTCCGTGAAGGCGACCAGGGTGATCAGCTCTACTTCATCGTCTCCGGCAAGGTTAAGCTTGGCCGCACGTCCCCCGACGGACGCGAGTCCCTGCTGGCGATCCTCGGCCCGGGCGAGCTCTTCGGCGAGATGGCACTTTTCGACCCGAGCCCCCGCACGGCAACGGCAACGGCCGTCTCGGAGACCCGCCTCGCCGGCCTGAAGAACGAAAGCCTCAACGCGCTACTCCGGACCCGCCCGGAAGTTTCGGCCCAGCTCCTGCAGGCTCTGGCCCGCCGCCTGCGCCGCACCAACGATTCGCTCTCCGACCTCGTGTTCTCCGACGTTCCGGGCCGCGTGGCCAAGGCGCTGCTGGACCTGGCCGACCGCTTCGGCCGCCCGGCAACCGACGGCGTCCTGGTGGCGCACGAGCTCACCCAGGAAGAACTGGCCCAGCTGGTGGGCGCCTCCCGCGAAACGGTGAACAAGGCCCTGGCCGAGTTTGTGCAGCGCGGCTGGCTGCGCTTGGAAGCCCGCGCCGTCGTGATTCTGGACATGCAGCGCCTCCGCCAGCGCTCCCGCTAGTCAGTTTCACTAGGTGAGGCCCTAAGGCTGCCATCCTCCGCGTGCTGCTCCTTCGTCGCTTTGACGCACGCTTCCGGATGCCCGCCTCAGGGCCTCTCTTGCGTCCAACCCGGGATATTGCTGGTCGAGCCTGTCGAAGCCACGATCTCGATCAGCGGGAGAATGACGCGTAAAAATCCCGGGGACACAGAAAATGCCTGGCGACACCCGAATCCCGGTGTCGCCAAGCATTTTCTGCGTCGTCAGCCACTTTGCGTGGCGTCACCGTTCGGCCTCCCGCACCGAGAGCGACAAGAACTGCAGGAGCGTCGCAGAAAAAGCGACGGGAACTGCGAGAGCGTCCGAGAAAGCCGGGCGGCGGTCTTTCGCGTAGGAGCACATCGCGGCGCATCGGGCTCCGGAGGTCGCCAGCGACCGTAGGAGCCCCTATGCGACGTGTCTACGCGACGGCGTAAGGCTGCCGTTCGGCGAACCCAACCAAGGGGCCGGCGCCTGGCGAACCCAGCCTGCAGCGAAGAAAGACTACCGCTCCCTCTGCGGCTCTCCCGCGACGGTCTTTGCGGCCTCGACTTCGAGCATCAGCTGGCCCTCTTCCTGGACCAGCTTCGGCTGGTACACGTGGGGTTTGCGCTTGTAGCTCAGGTAGGCGATGCAGCCGTTGGCGGCCGCCATTTTTTCGAACATGATCTCGGAGCCGGGGACAAGGAGTTGGCCAAGTTTCAGGCCAACGGTGTTTTCCTGGCCCACTTCGTCACCAAGCGCAGTGGTGTCACGCTCCTGGATGACCCTGCTGGCGCAGACCCAGCGGCCCCACACTCCCTTGCTTTCCAGCAGGGTGGGCTGCTGGTTTACAGGCACCGTGGCGGCAAAGTAGCGGGTGTTGAAACGGCGGTGGGCGAAGTCGGGGCTCAGCCAGTTGACCAGCGGCTTGAGCAGGTCCGTCCGGACGGAGAGCCCCCGTTTGGCCAGGACATCCGTGAAGGACTTTTCCTGCCCGGCAACAGCTATCCGGGCGCGCATCCATTCCACCGTGGAAGTGGCTTCCACGGTGGTGGACAGGTCCGGGCCGGCAAGGAGCACGCCGGTTTCCTCGAAGAGTTCGCGGATGGCACCGACGATGTGGCGGCGCGCCAGCCCGACGTCGTTCGTTCCCATCTGTTCCGCCCAATGCTGCGGCGAGGGGCCAAGCCAGCCGACGGCGTCGTCGTCGGACGCCTCCAGCGAGCCGCCGGGAAAGGCGAGGACACCGAGCGGGGAAGTACCCGGGCGGTAGCCCAGCCAGGTTTCCAGACCTGTGGGCGAGTCCCGCAGCAGGACTACGGAGGAGGCGAGGCGTGCGGCGCGGGGCGTCCGCTCGCCGTGATCAAGCCAGCTTTGTGCTGCCCCCTCGAGATCGGGAGGCAGCACAAACAGGCGACGGGCTAATTGGGGCAAGGGAAGTGACCGGCCTTCTAGCTAAATTCGGCGATCAGTTCGACCTCGACCGGCGAGTCCAGCGGCAGGACCGACACGCCGACGGCGGAACGGGCGTGCTGGCCGGCGTCGCCGAGGACCTTGCCCAGGAGTTCCGAGGCACCGTTGATGACACCCGGCTGGCCGGTGAAGGACGGATCGCTGGAGACAAATCCCACAACCTTGACGATCCGGGTGATCCGGTCGAGGTCGCCGATGACGCTCTTGACCGCTGCGAGTGCGTTGACAGCGCAGACGGCGGCAAACCGCTTGGCGTCTTCAGGAGACACAGTGGGCTCATCCGCATGGCCTTCGGTTCCGGTGGACACCTTGCCCGTAGCTTCGAGTTTGCCGTTAATAAAGGGCAGCTGGCCGGAGGTGTAAACGTGGTTCCCGGAGATGACTGCCGGGACGTACGCGGCCACGGGTGCAGCTACCTCGGGCAGGGCCAGTCCCAGCTCGGCCAGCCGCTGTTCGACGGCGGATGCCGGGGCTCCGTTTTCCGGGCTGGTGGCCTGATTTTCGGCGTAGGCCGGGGATTCCGGCGCCGTGCCTGCAGTGCTTGTCATAACTACTGCTTCTCCCTCTTAAGGTAGGCAACGAGGCCGTTGCCGTCAGGTCCGGTGACGACCTGGACGAGCTCCCAGCCGTCCTCTCCCCACTGGTCCAGGATCTGCTTCGTGGCGTGAATAATGAGCGGAATCGTGGCGTACTCCCATTTGGTCATGACCTAAAGACTAGTCCTTGCCGGTAAAGTGGAAAACATGGCGACTGGTAAGAACCCTTTATTCGACACGGCCACCACCCTCGGAAAGATCCTTGCTTTCCTTGGCGTGAGCGCGATTTGTGGTGTCCTGGTGGCAGGCCTCCTGGTCCCTGCGGCGGCTGTTTCCGGCAGCACGGCCAGCGGTTCCATCGAATTCTTCGACACCCTCCCGGCAGAGCTGCAGGTGGACCCGCCCAGCCAGTCCACCAAGATCCTTGCCTCTGACGGCAGCCTGATCGCCAACCTCTACGCGGAAAACCGCACCCGCGTTTCACTGGACCAGATGTCGCCATACATCAAGGACGCCGTGATCGCCATCGAGGACAGCCGCTTCTATGATCACGGCGGCGTGGACACCACGGGCATCATGCGCGCTTTGGTCAGCACCGCACGCGGCAACAAGCAGGGTGCATCCACCATCACCCAGCAGTATGTGAACAACGTCATAAACTCGTCCCTCGAGGCCGAAGGCAAGAACGAGGACGTCAAGCTCAACGGTGTCAACAAGGGCGTCGGGGACAAACTCCGGGAAATGAAGCTGGCCATCGCCCTGGAGAAGAAGTTCACCAAGGAGCAGATCCTCGAGGGCTACCTCAACATCGTGTTCTTCAACCGGGACGCCTACGGCATTGAAGCCGCGTCCAAGCTGTTCTTCAGCACGTCCGCGAAGGACCTCACCCTCCCGCAGGCTGCCCTGCTTGCCGGTGTGGTTAATAGCCCAACTTTCTACGACCCCACCACCAACCCGGACAACGCGAAGAACCGCCGGGACCTGGTGCTTAAGGCCATGTACACGCAGGGCAAGATCAAGCAGGCCGAGTATGACGCCGCGGTGGCCACGCCGGTGGAAACGAAGGTGACCCCTGCCCGCCAGGGCTGCGCCTATGCTGCCACCGCCCCGTATTTCTGTGACTACGTCCTGCACCTGCTGCTGAACAACCCGGCCTACGGCGCCGATGCCACGGAACGCGAGCGGAAGATCTTCCGCGGCGGCCTGACCATCACCACCACCCTTGACCCGAAGGCACAGACCGCGGCGCAGGGCCAGGTGGACGCGTCCGCCGGCGCCAACCCGGACAAGTGGGGCGCGGCGCTGGTGTCCGTCCAGCCGAACACGGGCAAGATCGTCTCGATGGCGCAGAACACCGTGTGGCTTCCCTCCGAGGGAAAGTTCCAAGCTGAGCAGAACTTCAACGTGGACTCCAAGGACGCCAACGGGAACGACCTCAATGGCCTCGGCGGATTCCAACCCGGTTCCACTATGAAGCCGTTCACGTTCGCCGAATGGCTCAACGAAGGCAAGTCCATGAGCACCCAGCTGAACGGTGCTGTGCGGCGCTATCCGCAGAACTTCCCGTGGAAGAACACCTGCCCAGCACAGACCGTCGGCTGGTACGACGCCTCCAATGGCACTAAGGATCTGCAGAACGCGGAAGACGGCTACTACAAGTACATGTCCGTCCTGGACGGCCTGGCCAACTCGATCAACACCATGACATTCGCTTCCGCGTCCCAGGTTGACCTGTGCGGGATCCAGAAGATCGTGGACGCCGTTGGCATCCACGGCGGCCTGCCCAACGCCGAATCACCAAACCCCCAGGTGCCGATGACGACGCTGGGTAACCTGATTGGTTCCACCCAAACGGCGCCGCTGACTATGGCCAGCGCATTCGCCACATTCGCCAACGACGGCAAGTACTGCGAGCCGATCGCCATCGCCTCCGTGACGGACCAGACCGGCGCCCAGCTCCCGGCGCAGGCAACGAGCTGCCGGGACGCAGTCAAGCCTGAGGTGGCCAGGGGCGTCGCCTATGCGATGCAGGAAGTTCTGAACCGCGGCTCGGGGTCACTGATCCAGCCCCGCATCTCTACCAAGACGAACTTCCCCATCGCCGCCAAGACTGGCACCAACGACTCCAACGGCTCCACCTGGGTTGTGGGGTACACCACCGGCCTGGCCACCGCCACCTGGTTCGGGGATGCCTTGGGGACCAGGGCCGAGCCGGGCAGAACGTCACCGTTAACGGCAAGTTCTACAAGGGCATCGACGGCTACATGATTGCCGGCCCCCAGTTCTCCAACTACATGGCGCAAATAGCTCCGGCATACGGCACTAACCCGTTCCCGGCCCCTCCGACGAGCATGATCAGCGGGGCGCCCACCCGCCAGACCACGCCGTCCACGCAGAGTTCCTCGCCTGCGCCGGCACCTTCCACGCCCGCTCCGGAGCCCACCAAGAGCAACGGCAAGGGCAACGGGTAGCGCCGATGGCTGACGCACGGTCCCTGGCAAGCCGCGCCCGTAGCATCGGGCGCGGCTTTGCCGTAACTGCGGCGGCCGGCGCCGCCGCAGGACTGGCAACGGCGGGGTACGGTCTGTGGGAAAAGAACCAGTTCGTCCTGCGTGAGGAATCCCTGCCCATCCTTCCCCGGGTTTTGGTCCGATCCGGATCCTTCACCTGAGCGACATCCACTTTGTCCCAGGGCAGCACCGGAAGGCGCAGTGGCTGTCCTCGCTGGCCGAACTGGAACCGGACCTGGTGGTGAACACCGGGGACAACCTCAGCCACGTCAAAGCCATTGACCCGCTGCTGCAGGCGCTGGCCCCGCTGCTGGAATTTCCGGGAGTGTTCGTGCCCGGTTCAAACGACTACTTCGCGCCCACCATCAAGAATCCGGCGTCCTACCTTCTGGGTCCTTCAACAGCCCAGAAGAAGCCCGTGGAGCTCGACTGGCCCCGGCTGCGCTCCTACTTTGGAATGTCCGGCTGGGTTGACCTGACCAACCGCAACCAGTCCGTGGCCCTGAACGGGCTGCGCTTTGATTTCTCCGGCGTGGACGATCCGCACCTGGGCCTGGAGAGGTACGCCGGTTGGCCCCGCGGGACGAAGGGCCAGGACACCACGCCGCACCTGCGGGTGGCAGTGATCCATGCCCCCTACCAGCGCGTGCTGGACCACTTCACAGAGGATGGCGCCGACCTCCTGCTGGCCGGCCACACCCACGGCGGCCAGATCTGCGTCCCCGGCTACGGCGCTCTGGTGGCCAACTGCGATATCCCCACCTGGCGGGCCAAGGGCCTCAACAACTGGGAAAGCAACGGCAGCACGACGCCGGTCAACGTCTCCGGCGGGATCGGCACCTCCCGCTTTGCCCCGGTCCGCATCGCCTGCCGGCCCGAGGCCGTGCTGCTGACGTTGTCGGAACGCTAACCCACCGGTGATCCGGCCGGGCCCTCGCCAGCCGGATTCGCTGGGCGAGCTTAGGGGCGGGGGGAGCGAGATCCGGGTTTCGACACGCTCAACCACCGGTGGGACCGGGCTCCCCCGCCCGCGCGGGTATTGCAAAACGCAATGACTGGGCAAGATCCGCGCGCCGGGCCGAAACCTGTGAAACGTGTCACTCGATGGCATAGGGTAGTTGCTAAAGGAAACTACATTCGCAGTTGAGCTTTAAGAAGCGGGCATGGCCAAGCAGACTCCATTCTTCACGTCAATCAGCCGACTTTATCCCCATGTGAAGCCGATCATCCCCCGGCTTTTTATGGGACTCCTGTGCGCCCTGCTGGCCAGCGTCGTGGCCCTCGCCATCCCGCAGGTGCTGCGGGTGCTGATCAATGATTCACTCCAGCCGGGCGGCGCCACGGATGCGGTCTGGATCGCCTCGCTGGTCATTCTGGGCCTGGGCACCGCCGAAGCCGGACTGGTTGCCCTCCGCCGCCAGTTCGTCATCAACCCGGCTACCACCGTTGAAACGCGGATGCGGGTATCCCTCTACGGCCATCTCCAGGACCTCACGGTGTCCTTCCACGACCGCTGGGGCTCCGGGCAGCTGCTGTCGCGGGCCATGACGGACCTGAACTTCCTGCGGCGCTGGATGGCGTTCGGCGCCATCATGCTTGTGGTCACCACCCTGACCGTGGTGATCGGCGTCGTCGTGATGTTCTCCATGAGCTGGCAACTGGCCCTGATCTTCCTGGCGGCGGCCGTTCCGATCATGATCTACGGATTCCGGTTCCGGACGCGCTTCAGCAAGGTGGCGCGCCGGAGCCAGGACCAGGCCGGCGACCTGGCCACCACGGTGGAGGAATCGGTGCACGGTATCCGCGTGCTGAAGGCGTTCGGCCGCAGCCGCGAGGCCCTGGAAAACTTCAACGAGCAGGCCGAAGAGCTCCGGCAGACTGAGATCGCCAAGGCGAAGCACCTTGCCACCTTCAGCATGGTGGTCACCCTCCTCCCCGAACTGGCACTCGGCGCCGGCCTTGTGGCCGGGGTGATGCTGGCCGCGGACGGCCAGCTCAGCATCGGTTCGCTGGTGGCCTTCTTTGCGACGGCGGCCGTCATCGCCGCGCCGGTGGAGTTCTGCGGCATGCTGCTGGCCATGGCGCTGACCGCCAAAACGGCCATCGACCGGCATTTTGAGGTCATGGACGCAGCGAACACCATCACCAGCCCGGAGCAGCCCCGGCAGCCTGCCGAGGTCAGCGGGGCGCTCAGCTTCAACTCGGCCACGTTCGCGTTCGAGGACGCCCCGGACAAGCCGATCCTCAAGGACGTCAACCTCGCCATCCGGCCCGGCGAGACCATGGCCCTGGTGGGCATCACCGGCAGCGGCAAGAGCGCGATGCTCCAGCTGGTCCCCCGCCTCTACGACGTCACCGAAGGGTCCGTCACCATCGACGGTGTGGACCTGCGTGACTTCTCCGTCGAGGAACTGCGCACCGTGGTGGCGGTGGCCTTCGAAGACACCACCCTGTTCTCCAATTCCGTACGTGACAACGTCCTCCTCGGTGCCCGTGAACGGAGCGAGGAGGCGCTGGAAGAGGCCCTCGAGGTTGCCCAGGCACAGTTTGCCTACTCCCTCCCCGAGGGCCTGGACACGCTGATCGGCGACGAAGGGCTGAGCCTCTCCGGCGGGCAGCGGCAGCGGATCGCCCTGGCGCGCGCCATCGCCGCGAAGCCCAAGGTGCTGGTGCTGGACGATCCCCTGTCTGCCCTGGACGTGAATACCGAGGAACTCGTGGAGGCCCGGCTCCGCGAAGTCCTGGCCGACACCACCACGCTGATCGTCGCCCACCGGCCGTCCACCGTGGCGCTGGCGGACCGGGTGGCGCTCCTCGAGGAGGGCCGGATTGCCGCCGTCGGGACCCATACGGAACTGCTGGAACACAACGATCACTACCGCTACGTGATCGCCAGCCTGTCAACCGAGCCCCGGGACCTGGATTCCGAACTGTCGGACCTCTCAGAATTAACGGACGAGTCCGAGGAGATTTCCCGATGAGCACCGCAACGTTCGGCACCGCCAACGAGGACAACGCCCACCTGAGCAAAAGCGAAAGCAAAACCGTACGACGCCGGTCGCTCGCCCTGCTGGGCTCCCTGATCCGGCCCGCCCGGCTGAGGTTTTGGCTGACCATAGCAATGGTGGTCCTTTCCCAGGCCGCCCGCGTGGCCGGACCGGCGCTGATCGCCTTCGGCATCGACCATGCTCTGCCGGCCCTCCGGGCCGGGGACAACGTGCCGCTGGTGCTCACCGGGGCCGCCTACCTGGCAGCGGCGGTGGCCACGGCCGGCCTCACGGCCCTGTACGTGACCTCCACCGCGAAGCTCAGCCAGGCGATGCTGCTGGACCTGCGGGTCCGCGTCTTCCGCCAAACCCAGCGGCTCAGCCTCGAGTTCCACGAGAAGTACACCTCCGGCCGCATCATCGCCCGCCAGACCTCGGACCTTGAGGCGCTCCGCGAACTGCTGGACTCCGGCGTCAGTTCGCTGGCCTCTGGGATGCTCTTTATGGTGTTCACTGCCGCCACCATCTTCGCCCTGGACTGGCGCAGCGGACTCCTCGTGCTGGCTGCCGGGGTCCCCATGTTCTTCTTGGCCCGCTGGTACCAGAAGCACTCGCAGATCGTCTTCCGCGAATCCCGGGTCGTCTCGGCACGGCTGATCGTGCACTTCGTGGAAACCATGACCGGCATCAGGGCCGTCAAGGCCTTCCGCAAGGAACGCGAAAACGCCGAGCGCTACGGCGAGCTGTCCGAGGACTACCGCAGGGTCACGGTCCGCTCCATCAACCTCAACGGCATCTTCCAGCCGGGCCTGGTGCTGATCGGCAACGTCTGCGTCGCGGTGGTGCTGCTCTTCGGCGGTTTCCGGGTCATGGGCGGGGAACTGGCCGTCGGCGTGCTGCTGGCCCTGATCCTGTCCACCAAACGCTTTTTCCAGCCCGTGGACCAGATGGCCATGTTCTACAACTCCTTCCAGAGCGCCCAGGCGGCCCTGGAAAAGGTCTCCGGCCTGCTGGAGGAGGTTCCCACCGTGCGGCCGCCCAGGAACCCCGTGGCGCTGCCTGAGGCGCTCGGCACCGTCGACTTCCACGGGGTGGAGTTCAAGTACGGCGACGGGCCGGTCATCATACCGAAGCTGGACCTGCATATCCCGGCCGGGCAGACCGTGGCCCTGGTGGGCCAGACCGGCGCGGGCAAGTCCACGCTGGCCAAGCTGATCGCCCGCTTTTACGACGTCTCCGAGGGGTCTGTGACGCTCGACGGCGTGGACTTGCGCAGCCTCACCACTGCAGACCTGCGGCGGAACGTGGTGATGGTTACGCAGGAAGCCTTCCTGTTCAGCGGGTCCGTGGCGGACAACATTGCCCTGGGCCGTCCCGAGGCCTCCCGTGAGGAGATCGAGGAGGCAGCCCGTGCCGTTGGCGCCCACGAGTTCATCATGGAACTGCCCGATGGCTTCGACACGGACGTGAACAAACGCGGCGGGCGTGTTTCCGCCGGCCAGCGGCAGCTCATCAGCTTTGCCCGGGCTTTCCTGGCCCGCCCCGCCGTCCTGATCCTGGACGAGGCCACGTCCTCACTGGACATCCCTTCGGAACGCCTGGTCCAGCACGGGCTCGCGAGCCTCCTGCAGGGCGTAGCGGGGCACGACGCCGGGCGCACGGCACTGATCATCGCCCACCGGCTGTCCACGGTTGAGACAGCCGACCGTGTCCTGGTGGTCCATGACGGCCGCCTTGTGGAGGACGGCACGCCGGCGGAACTGATCGGCGGCGGCGGGCGGTTCGCTGAGCTGCACGGGGCTTGGAAGGACTCGCTCGTATAGACCCCGCGGCACCGTCGGGACAGCCAACCGGACGCCGATTTCACATCCGGGGCAAGCATCCGCTATTCTTGTAAAGTTGCTTTTGCAGCGGATCGGGATGTAGCGCAGCTTGGTAGCGCGCTTCGTTCGGGACGAAGAGGTCGCAGGTTCAAATCCTGTCATCCCGACCAAAAAGTAAGAGGGTCTTCCATTCGGAAGGCCCTCTTTGCTTTACCTCCGGCTGTTCCGAGAGGCCGGCGGGAGTCCAGAAGCCGTCGACGGGGTTTCCCTGTGTCCCTGGGCAAAAAAATAGCCCCGGGACATGGTTCGCACATGTCCCGGAGCCGGTGTTTCCCTTGCGGGAAGTCGCATCAGCCCTCTACATCGGGTCCGGCCAGTTACCGATGAAAGCCGGGAATGCCATGGGGTCCGGCCAGTTACCGATCGCCTGGGCGGCTTGCATGGGATCGGGCCAGTTGCCGATCGCAATAGTGCTTCCCAGTTGATCCGCCCAGTTGCCGACGGGCCCGGCAGACAACACTGCGGGGGCCGCGGCTGAAAACGCCAGTGCGCCTGCCAGAACGGCGGCGGCTGCGATCTTCTTCAACATTAGGTTTCCTCAATACGAGTCGGATTCGTTACAAAGTCAGCACTGCCCTTGTTGACATACATTGTAAAATGTTTTCCACAGAGACTGTCAAGCATTTGGTATAAAGACTGTCCGGAATAAGGAGGAAACCCGTGGGGAACGGATTCGGGGAGAAGCTCCGCGCCGAACGACTCGAACGTGGGTTGACGCAAGCAGAACTGGGAAAGGACCTCTATTCTCCCAGCTACATCTCCCTCTTGGAAACAGGTCGGCGTGAACCAACCGCCGATGTTATAGAAGAGTTAGCTCGCCGGCTCGAGCTGGCGCCCAAGGCTCTGGAGGCCTGGAGCCAGCCCATCTCGGTCAGCGACGCCGAGTACGTGCTGGCCGGCCTGTACGCCCGCCAGGCCTGGGACCTCCGGGACTACCCCCTGGCGGCCGCCCACGCCGCCACAGCGGCCCAGATAGCCCTTGAGGGGAAGAACACCAGCGCCTGGTGGAACATGACCTACATGCAGGCGGAATGCCTCATGAAGCAGGGCCAGCTGCACGAATGCCAGAACATCATGCAGCACCTCCTCGAACACCCCATGGCCACCGAGTCGGCCGGCCTGGGGGTGCGTGCCCGGCAGATGCTCGCCGCCGTGTGCCACGGGCAGGGCCAGCTGGCCACCGCCGTCGAGCATGCCCAGAAGGCCGTTGAACTTTGCGCCCAGCTGCCCAAGGGGTCAACGCTGATCATCGGTGCCCTGCGTGCGCTGATCGGCGCGCTGGCCGAAAGCGGCCGCCTGGACGAGGCCTGGACGTACTGCCAGGCCATGAACGACCAGATGGACGACCAGTCCATCTCACAGCTCGCAGGCGAAGTGGCGTGGGTGATCGGCAACGTGGCCTTCATGCGGCACGACTACCCTGAGGGCATCAAGTACCACGAGCGGGCGGCCAAACTGCTCTCGCCGGCCAACGACATCGAACTGTGGGCACGCTTCAACAAGGCATCAGCGGCCGTGCGGCTCTCCTCAGGAATTGTGGAACCGGAAACCCTCTCCGCCATCGAGCGCGCCGAACTGGCCCTGTCGATCGTGGGCGGAAACAAGACGGACCAGCTGGAAGTGGCGTTCATCCGCGCACGCTGGCTCTACCTCACGGGAGACATCCCGGCTGCAGTGGAGAAACTCCGCGAAATCCACGCCGAGCGCAAGGCCCTGGCCCGTCACACCGCCGGCGAGGTGTCACTCCTGCTGGGGAAGTCGCTCAAGGCCGCCGGGGAATCCGACGAAGCCCTGGTGCTCCTCGAGGAAGCACAGAAGGAATTCAGTGCCGCCGGAGCCTCGGACCGGGTACAGCAGGCCATGGACGCCGTGCTGGAGATCAAACTGGCCCAGCGGCGCGCTGCCGCGGCCGAAGCCGCGGCAGCGGCCAGCTAAACGAACTTCAGCCCGGTGAGCTTTTCGTAGGCTTCAACGTAGCGGCCGCGGGTGCGGGTCACCACGTCCTCCGGCAACGCCGGTGGGGGCACGTCGGAGGCGCGGTCCCATCCTGACTCGGCGGACGTCAGCCAGTCACGCACATACTGCTTGTCGTAGGACGGCTGGGACTTGCCCGGCTCATAGGTTGCCGCATCCCAGAACCGTGAGGAGTCCGGGGTCAGGACCTCATCGCCCAGGGTGATCACACCGGTTGCGACGTCGAAGCCGAACTCCACCTTGGTGTCGGCCAGGATGATGCCGCGCGTACGGGCGATTTCCTCGGCCTTGGTGTAAATCTTGAGCGTGAGCTCACGCAGGCGTCCGGCAACATCCTCCCCCACGAGCTGCACAACGGCGTCGTAGGTGATGTTTTCATCGTGCTCCCCCACCTCGGCCTTTGCCGACGGGGTAAAGATGGCCTCGTCGAGGCGTGACCCGTCCACCAGGCCCTCCGGCAGCGGAATGCTGCACACAGTCCGGGACTGCTGGTACTCCAGGAGCCCGGAGCCGGTGAGGTAGCCGCGGGCGATGCATTCCACCGGGAACATGTCCAGCTTCTTGCAGATCATGGCCCGGCCCTCCACCGCGGCAGGAACTCCGCCTTCCACGGTGGATGCCAGCACATGGTGCTCAACGTCCAGCTGGCCGAACCACCACAGGCTCAGCTGCGTGAGGATGCGGCCCTTGTCCGGGATTTCGCTGGACAGCACGTGGTCGTAGGCGCTGATGCGGTCGCTGGCGACCACCAGGACGCAGTCCTGGCCGAACTGCTCCTGGATGGACTCATCGACGGGAACGTAAAGGTCCCGGACCTTGCCCGAGTAGACGTGGCGCCAGCCCGGAAGGTCCAGCGCCTCAGTCGCCAGGCCCGCCGTGGCGGCCGGTACAAGCGGGGAATTCTCAGTCATGCTATGCCTTCGTCTTCGTCACGGGCAGCGACCCGGTTGCGCTGGACGATACTTTGATCTCGCCCCGGGCAGCCTTGCGGCCGATGTCCGTGCGGAACTGTCCGCCTTCAAGCTGGACCAGCTCCACGCCGTCGTACGCCCGTTCGCGGGCCTCCACGAGGTCGGTGCCCAGCGCCACCACGGCAAGCACGCGGCCGCCGGCGGAGACCACTTTGCCCTCGTCGTCCAGCTTGGTGCCCGCGTGGATCACGTGCACACCGTCGAGCTCATCGACCTTCTTGAGCCCGCGGATGCGGTCCCCCGTCCGGGGGGTGTCCGGGTAGTTTTCGGAAGCAACGACGACGGCGACAGCGGTGTCCTTGGACCAGCGCAGCTCTTCCGCCTTGTCCAGTTCGCCCTTGGCGGCTGCCATCAGCAGGGAACCCAGCGGCGTCCTGAGCCGGGCCAGGACCGCCTGGGTTTCGGGATCGCCGAAGCGGACGTTGAACTCGATGACGCGGGTGCCGCGCGAGGTCAGGGCGAGGCCCACGAACAGGACGCCGACGAACGGGGTGCCGCGGCGGGCCATCTCATTGACCGTGGGCTGGGCCACGCGGTCGATGACCTCCTGGACCATGCCTTCCGGTGCCCATTCCAGCGGGGTGTAGGCGCCCATGCCGCCGGTGTTGGGGCCTTCATCGTTATCGAAGATCCGCTTGAAGTCCTGTGCCGGGGAGAGCGCCACGGTGTTGCGGCCGTCGCACAGGACGAACACCGAAACCTCAGGGCCGTCCAGGAACTCCTCGATCACCACGGAGCCGCCCACATCAAAGCAGCTCTGGGCGTGCGCCAGGGCTTCGTCCCGGTTGTTGGTGACCACCACGCCCTTGCCCGCCGCAAGGCCGTCGTCCTTCACCACGTAGGGGGCACCGAACGTGTCCAGGGCATCGGCGGCTTCTTCAGCGTTGCTGGCCACGCGCGCCATGGCGGTGGGGACGCCGGCCTCGGCCATGACCTGCTTGGCAAAAGCCTTGGACGCCTCGAGCTGGGCTGCCGCCTTGCTGGGCCCGAACACCGGTATGCCGGCTGCGCGGACGGCGTCGGCGACACCGGCGGCCAGCGGCGCTTCGGGCCCGACCACCACCAGGTCCACGCCCAGCTTGGTGGCCAGGGCGGCTACCGAGTCCGGATCGTTGCCGTCGATGGCGTGGGTGGGAACCAGCTTGCTGATGCCCGCGTTGCCCGGAGCCGCATGGACTTCGGAAACGTTGGGGTCTGCAAGCAGGGAGCGGACAATGGCGTGTTCGCGGCCACCGGGGCCAATGACGAGTACCTTCACAGTCTCCAAGGGTACTTTGTGCACCCGGTCCGCTCCTAAGCCGTGACCTGCCGCCATCAATCCGGATGGCCCGCGGCTACGAACTCCCGGCATGAAGAAGCTCACGAACCGGTTCAAAGGCCCCACCGCGCTGGCCGCGTTGGCCGGCGTCGCTGCCGCCGCCGTCGTTCTTTCCGTTGCGGAACTGATCGGCGCCTTCTTCACGGCGCGGGCCACGCCGCTCATTGCGCTCGGCTCCACCTTTATCGACTTCACGCCGCCGTGGCTGAAGGACTTTGCCATTGCCACCTTCGGCACCAATGACAAGGCGGCACTGTTCGGCGGCATGGGACTGACAATCCTCCTGCTCGCCTGCTTGCTGGGCGTTGCGGCCTACCGGAAATGGGCCCTGGGCGTTGCCGGTGTGCTCCTGATGGGCACGGTCATTGTTGCCAGCGTGGTCACCCGGGCCAGCGTCAAGCCAGCAGACGCCATCCCCTCCCTGATCGGAACGGTGGCGGGGCTGGTGGTGCTGCGCCTCCTGGTCACGCGGCTGTGGCGGATGAGCTCATGGCCGGCTGTGGCCTCGGATGTGGCAGCCAAGGGCGCCGAACGTCCCGCCACCACCCGCCGCGCATTCTTCGCCACCACCGGGATTACGGCAGGCGCCGCGGCCATCGCGGCCACCGGGGGCCGGCTGCTCAGCGCGGCCCGGAGCAACGTGGCCCGGGCCCGCGAATCCCTGCAGCTGCCCTCGCCGGCCAAGGCTGCCCCGGCCGTCCCCGCCGGCGTCCAGTCAGCCACCCCGGGCGTCACGCCATGGGTCACGCCCAACAATCAGTTCTACCGGATCGACACAGCCCTGAGCGTGCCGGAAATCAAGGCACAGGACTGGGAGCTGCGCGTCCACGGCCTCGTGGAACAGGAAGTCACCCTGACGTTCCAGGACCTGCTCGACGCCGAGCTGGTCGAGTCGCACGTAACCCTCACCTGTGTGTCCAATCCCGTGGGCGGAAACCTGGCCGGCAACGCCAAATGGCTGGGCCTGCCCATCCGCGAAGTCCTCAAGATGGCCCGCCCCAAGGACGGGGCGGACATGGTCCTGTCCACGTCCGAGGACGGGTTCAGCGCCTCAACGCCGCTCGAAGTGTTGCAGGATGACCGCGATGCCATGCTGGCGATCGGCATGAACGGCGAGTCGCTTCCGCTGGAGCACGGCTACCCCGTCCGGATGGTGGTCCCGGGCCTGTACGGATTCGTTTCCGCCACCAAGTGGGTGGTTGACCTCGAAGTCACGCGCTTCGCGGACAGCAAGGCGTACTGGACTGACCGCGGCTGGTCCGAGCGCGGACCCATCAAGACCATGGCCCGGGTGGAAGTGCCCAAGTCCTTTGCCCAGGTTCCGGCCGGCAAGGTGGCAGTCGGCGGCACCGCCTGGGCGCAGACCCGCGGCATCACCAAGGTGGAGGTGCAGATCGACAACGGCCCCTGGACCGAAGCCGTGCTGTCCACCGAAGCCTCCCTGGTGACGTGGCGGCAGTGGTCCTTCGAGTGGGATGCCACGCCGGGCCCGCACTACATCAAGGCCCGCGCCACGGACGGCACCGGCGAGGTCCAGACCGACAAGCGGGCCGATCCCGTGCCCGACGGCGCGTCCGGCTGGCAGTCGGTGATGGTGACAGTTCAATAGCCCGGCCATGTGGCCCCGGATTGCCCGGGTTTCCGGCAGCTGCACCATAGACTTTAGGCATGCCGGAAAATCCCCATGCCACATTCACCGTGGAGTCCGCCGTCGAACTGGCAGTCGTGGAACGAAGCGGTTTCGTCGAATCGCGGCACATCGGCGCAGCCGTGGTCCTTGCCGCCGACGGAACGGTGGTCACGCAGCTCGGTGACATCACCACACCCATCTACGCCCGCTCGGCGCTGAAGCCCCTGCAGGCCCTGGCCGCCATGCAGGCAGGCGTGCCCCTGCGCGGTGCCCAGGTTGCACTGGCCTGCGCCAGCCACACCGGGTCGCTGGACCACATGGATGTGGTGGAGGGGATGCTCAAGGCCGCCGGCGTGAAGGAGGAACAGCTGCAGTGCCCCGCCGCCTGGCCGCAGGACGAGAATGCCCGCCACTGGCTCATCCGCTCCGAACAGGGCAGGTCCAAGCTCGCGTTCAACTGCTCGGGGAAGCACGCCGCCTTCCTGTGGGCCTGCACGGAGAACGGCTGGGACACGCACAGCTATCTTGAGCCCAACCATCCGATGCAGCAGCGCGTCCGGTCCGTGATCGAGGAGTACTCCGGCGAACGGATCGCGCACCTGGGCATCGACGGCTGCGGCGCTCCGGTGGCCGCCATCTCCCTGACCGGCCTGGCACGGGCCTACTCGCGGCTGGCCAAAGCTCCCGGCGACAAGAATTCCAACGCGCGTGCTGCCACCATCGCCACGTCCATGCTGGACTACCCGTGGGCCGTGCAGGGCAAAGGCGAGCCCAACACGGTCGTGATGGACGAACTGGAGATCATCGCCAAGATCGGCGCCGAGGGGGTCCTGGCCCTGGCCACCAGCACGGGCGTTTCCGTGGCCATCAAGGTGCTGGACGGCAACCAGCGCGCCACCACCCTGGTGGGGCTCACCCTGCTGGCCGCCTCCGGCGCCGTGGACATCCCGGGCGTCTCCAGCGTCCTGGAAAAAGTCGTGGAGCCTGTGCTGGGCGGGGGACGGCCTGTGGGCAAGATCCGGCTAGGCCACGCCGTGTCGGCGCTGCTGGACTGACATGGCAGTTTCACGCCGACGCATTGACGTCGAAGAAGGCCGCGCCGCGCTGGCCGCCTGGCTGGAAGCGGGCGTCCCGGCGTCGGGCGTTCCGCGTGCGGTGACCGCGACGGCGGTGCGCTACACACTGGAGGAGGTCACCGCGAGGGCACCGGGCAACTCCGTGGAGGTGCGCGTTCCGCCATTCGGCGTCACGCAGTGCGTGGAGGGTCCGCGGCATACGCGCGGCACTCCGCCTAACGTCATTGAGTGCGACGCCGCCACCTGGCTGGCGATGGTCTCCGGCCAGTTGAGCTGGGCCGACGCCGTCGCCTCCGGGAAGGTGGCCGCTTCAGGGCTGCGGGCGAACCTGTCGGAGCTGCTCCCGCTGTAGCGGCCGGCAGGGCGCCTCAGTGGACCTTGGCCGGAAGCTCGAAGGACAACGCGCAGCCCCGCCCCGGTCATTTCCGGGGCGGGGCTGCTGTGGTGCGGTTCTGCTGTTTCGGGTTGCGCGGCCGTTGCGCTATTCGTGGTTGATGGCGGCCGAGCTGTGCTCCGGCGGACCTGCGTGGGCGCCGGGCCGGCTCATTTGGAATCCGGGGATGTCCTCGAGGTTGGGACCGCCGCGGAACTTGGGCGACGGCGACCCTCCTCCGCTGATCCGCTCGAGTTCCTGGTCCTCGAAGTCATCCTCGACGCCGAGCATGATGGCCGAATCATGGTTGGTGATTTCGCCCCGGAACGCACGGAGCATGACGCTGCGGTCGAACTGGCCCTCCCACTTGGAGACCACGAAGGTTGCCACGCAGTTCCCCAGCAGGTTGACCACAACCCGCATGGAGTCCATGAGACGGTCCGCGCCAAGGAGCAGGGCGACGCCGGCAACCGGGAAGATCCCGAGGGCGGCCGCAGTGGCGGACAGCGCGAGGAACGAGGAGCCGGGGACCCCGGCCATGCCCTTGGACGTCAGGAGCAGCACACCGAGGGCGGCCAGCTGCTGGCCAAGGTCCAGGTGGTGGCCGAAGGCCTGGGCAAGGAACAGCAGCGAGATCGAAAGGTAGATCGCGGCGCCGTCGAGGTTGAACGAATAGCCGGTGGGAACCACCAGGCCGGTGGTGGCGCGTGAGCAGCCGGCGTTGGTCAGCTTGGTCATGATGCGCGGCATCACAGCCTCGGTGGAGGCGGTGCCGAGCGCCAGCAGGAACTCCTCGCGGGTGTATTTCAGGAAGTGCCAGAGGGGAACCCGGGCAAATCCCCAGGCCACGAGGAACAGCAGCGCGATGAAGACAATGGCGGCGCCGTAGCAGGCGGCGATCAGCTTGGCGTAGGTGCCCAAGGTACCCAGGCCGTACTGGCC
Source organism: Arthrobacter sp. 24S4-2 (assembly GCF_005280255.1). Classification (NCBI taxonomy): domain Bacteria; kingdom Bacillati; phylum Actinomycetota; class Actinomycetes; order Micrococcales; family Micrococcaceae; genus Arthrobacter; species Arthrobacter sp. 24S4-2. The sequence goes on from NZ_CP040018.1 coordinate 4,640,595, forward strand.
GATGATGAACGCCATGGCACCGAAGGCACCGATCGGCGCCACCTTCATGATCCAGGACATGATCTTGAAGATGAGTTCCAGGACGGTCTCCATGAGGCTGATGACCGGCATGCAGCGCTCGCGTCCAATGACCACGATGGCCGCGCCGAAGAACACCGAGAAGAACAGGACCTGCAGGAGGCTGTTGCTCGCGAAGGCGCCGATCACACTGGTGGGAATGATGTCCAGGATGAAGGACGCCGCATCCTTGGCCACGGCGTGGCCGGTCTTGGCATCCACGGCTTCCTGGGACAGCGTGCTGGGGTCGATGTTCAGCCCGGCACCGGGCTGGACGATGTTGCCTACGATCAGGCCGAAGACCAGCGCGAAGAGCGTGGCCGCGGTGAAGTAGAGAAGGGCTTTGACTCCGACCCTTCCGACCGCTTTGACGTCGCCTACGGCCGAAATGCCGGTGACGATCACCAGGAAGATCAGCGGCGCGATGATCATCTTGATGAGCTGGATAAATCCATCACCGAGGGCCTCAGCTGCGAGCCAAGGTCCGGCCAGAAATGTCCGATAAGAACACCTGCCACGACGGCGATCAGAATTTGGAAGAAGAGCGACCTATACAGGGGCTTCTTCTTCGACGGCGCCGAACTCGCCTTCAGCGCCGCGGAATCTGGGATCTTCATTGATCTGTACCTATCAATCGGGAACAGCCCCGGAGATCGGGGTCTGTTTCCAAAGTAACCCCGCTCACACTATTCCGCAAGGGGAAATTGAGTTTTCACAATGTGAAAACTTACGAAGACTTGGGAGCATGAAAAATCCGCCACGGCATTGGACATCCGCACCCGGGAACGCAGGTGCGGATGTCCGCTTCCGTAGCGGAAAGTTGTGGAGTCTTCTGTTGTCAGCCCCGGCCGATGAACGGCATGCCGGCGGCGGTGATCACCACCGAGCCCACGCTGGCCGACGGCGGCATGCCTGCCATCAGGAGCACGGCACGGGCCGCGTCCTGCACCGGGAACGTGGGCTCCGTCCTGTGGCTGCCGTCCGCCTGCAGGGCACCGGAGTCCACGCCGATGGTGCCCATGATGTCCGTGGCCGTGTTGCCGATGTCGATCTGGCCGCACGTGATGCCAAATTCCCGGCCGTCCAGCTCGATGCTCTTGGTCAGGCCTGTCATGGCGTGTTTGGTGACCGTGTAGGCCACCGTCCGTGGCCGCGGCGAATGGGCGGAAACGGATCCGTTATTGATGATCCGTCCGCCCTGCGGCTCCTGGGCCTTCATGGCCCGCACGGCGGCGGCGGCGCACAGCATGGAGCCGGTTAGGTTCACCGCCACCACGGCGTCCCAGTCAGCCACGGCGATCTCATCCACCGACGCCGCCGGGCCAAACACGCCGGCGTTGTTGAACAGGACGTCCACCCTCCCCCACTTCTGGAGGGTGGCAGCGAAAAGGCGCTCGACGTCGTCGGGCTGTGTGACATCGCAGGGCACCGTCAGTGCCTGGCGGTGGCCCGCCGCGGACTCCAGCAACGGAGCCTCACGGCGGCCGGCCAGCACCACGCGGTACCCCTCGGCCAGCATGAGCCGCGCCACCGCACGGCCGATCCCGGAACCTGCACCGGTCACGACGGCGACCGGCCCCGGCCGGTGGGTGGTACGGGCCGGTGGGTTGCAGTCATTCGTCGCTCCTTGCGTTGGTGCTACGGCGCAGCGGGCACTTCCGCTGCCGTTATTGGCCAGCCTACGACGGTCTTGGGCCGCGGGCTGGCGTAGGTCCGGACTTTGGACGTGGACAGCCCCAGCCGCACGAGGGACTCCGCGATGGTCACGGCCGCGGCCACGCCATCAACCACCGGGACGCCGGCGCGCTTGCGGATCTCCTCGTCCAGCCCGGCCATCCCGCCGCAGCCAAGGACTATGACTTCGGCTTTGTCCTCACGGACGGCAACCAGGGCTTGTTCGATGATCGCTTCGACGGCCCGTTCCGGCTCCTCCTCCAGCTCCAGGACAGCCATGCCGCTGGCCCGCACCGAGGCGCACCGGGCATCGAGACCGGCCAGCTTCAGCCGGTCCTCGATGAGCGGAACCGCCCGGTCAAGCGTGGTGACCACCGAGTATTTGTGGCCAAGGAACATGGCAGTGGAGGCGGCCGCCTCGGTGATGTCGACGACGGGAACGTCCAGGAGCTCCTGCAGCCCTTCCCGGCCGTGCTCGCCGTATCCGGCCTGGATGACGGCGTCGAACGGCTCCGGGTAGTTCACCACGGCGTCCATGACGGCGATGGCTGCCAGGTAGCTTTCGAAGTTGCCTTCGCAGGAGTCCGCTCCGAACCGCGGCGTGAGGCCAATGATCTCGGTCCCTGGTGCCGCAGCGGCCCGTGCCTGGGCGGCGATGGAATCCGTCATGGACTGCGTTGTGTTTACGTTCGCAACAAGAATGCGCATGGCTTGTCTCTTCCGTTCTTCAGTGCCGGGGGCGTCAGTGGGTGCTGGCGACGGCGATCGATTCGCCGTCGACATCTTCGAGCCGCTGCGAGCGGTCCGCGATGAAGTAGTACACCACCGCGGCGATGCCGGCCGCGAAGAACCAGGCGAACGGGGCGGCAACTTCCAGCGCCGGGACGAAGGCAATCAGGAGCGCGACGGCGGCTGCCGGGACGAGCGCGATGATCGCCCGTGGGTTCACGCCCTTCTTGTAGTAGTAGGCTCCGGCGGGGTCAGCCGTGTAAAGCTCGGGACATTGACCCTGCCGCGGCGCAGCAGCCAGTAGTCGGCCATGACGACGCCGAACAGCGGGCCGAGCAACGCCCCGAGGCCGCCGAGGAAGTACACGATCACCAGCGGGTTGTTGTACAGGTTCCACGGCAGGATGATGAGTCCGATCGTGCCGCTGACCCAGGCCGCCTTGCGGAAGTTCAGGTGCCTCGGGAACAGGTTGGTCAGCGCATAGACCGGAGCCACGAAGTTGGCCATCAGGTTCACGGCGATGGTCAGGACGAGCAGGGCGAGGCACGCGAGGACCAGGAACAGGGTGTTCGGAATGGTCTGCACAATGTCCGACGGGCTCTGGATAACCGTGCCGTTGATCTTGAACTGGCCGCCGGCCATGACTACCACGATGGAGCCAAACAGGAGCATGTTGATCGGGATGCCCCAGAAGTTGCCGCGGACCACTGCCTTCTTGGAGACGGCGGACCGGGTGAAGTCGCAGAAGTTCAGGACGAAGGTTCCGTAGATGGACACCCAGAGGGCGCCGCCGGCGAAAATGGTGCGCCACATGTCCGCGCCTTCGAGTGCCTTGTCCGAAGTCCAGGCGATGGAGCCGCCGGCCTCGACGAAGATCCAGATGGCGATGGCCGCCATGGTCACCAGGATGATGGGGCCGGCGAAGGCCTCGTACTTGCGGATCATTTCCATGCCGAAGCTGACGATGACCAGCTGGACGATCCAGAGGAACGCGAAGGCGGCCCAGCCGAGCGTGGACAGGCCGAGAACGGAGTTGGTGTCCAGATCGTGCAGCGAAGGAACCATGGCCACGAGCATGACGCGAAGCACCACTGATGCCAGGTACGTCTGGATGCCGAACCAGGCCACCGCCACCGCCCCGCGCAGGAGGCTGGCGATCTGGGCGCCCCGGATGCCAAAGCTGATCCGGCTCATGACGGGGAACGGCACGCCGGTCTTGACGCCCATGAAGCCCGAGAAGCTCAGGAGGGCGAACAGCAGGACGGCACCGACGCCCAGGGCCAGGAGAATCTGCCAGCCGCCGAGTCCGAGTGCGAAGAGCCCGATGGCAAAGGCATAGTTTCCAAGGCTGTGGACGTCATTGGCCCACAGGGTGAAGATGCTGTAGCTCGTCCAGCGCCGGCCCTGCCGCTTCGTCGGGGCAAGGTCGATGTTGTAGAGGCTGGGGCTGATGGTGCGCCCGGATGCGGCGCTTGCTGATTCGCACAGGGCTTCGATGCCCGTTGCAGGATGGACCGGCTGTCCCGACAACTCTGTCGGGGCGGGAGCCGTTTCGACGCCGACTGATGGGGTCGTCTGCATCTGGATCTCCAGTTCTAGGGGATGGTCATGGGTGGAAGTCTGAGTTTCCGTGAGGCTAATTCCACTAAGCGGAAATTAGGTTTTGAAGAGTGGAATAACTCTATGATCTGGATCACCTTGCGGTCAAGGAGTTTTCGCGGGGCGGACGGTCACAATCGGTCCGCAGGGTCGGCCACCGGCGCGCGGCGGGCCAACCGCGCGCCACCGCCTTGACCGTTCGCCGTCTTCTGCATAATCTCGAATGGCAAGAATGTTTTCTCACAATATGAAAACTTAGAGCCCAGACATTCAAAGATGAAAAGAGGCTGCCGTGGCTGCAGGAGAAGATACCTCCCATATCCTCAGCGGGTTGACTAACCAGCTGCCTGATCGTGATCCGGAAGAGACCGCCGAATGGATTGAGTCCCTGGATACGCTGATCAGGGAACAGGGCACCGAGCGTGCCCAGTACATCATGCGCAGTCTCCTGCAGCGTGCCGGCGCCCAGAGCGTCGGGGTTCCGATGGTCACCACCACGGACTATGTGAACACCATCCCCGCGGACCAGGAAGCGGAGTTCCCCGGCAACGAGGAATACGAACGCCGGTACCGGGCGTACATGCGCTGGAACGCCGCGGTGATGGTGCACCGGTCCCAGCGGCCGAACATCGGGGTGGGCGGGCACATCTCCACCTATGCCGGGGCCGCGACCCTGTACGAGGTCGGGTTCAACCACTTCTTCCGCGGCAAGGACCACCCCGGAGGCGGGGACCAGGTCTTCTTCCAGGGCCACGCCTCCCCGGGCATGTACGCGAGGGCGTTCATGGAAGGACGCCTGACCGAGGAGGACCTGGACGGGTTCCGGCAGGAGAAGTCCAAGGCCGGGCACGCCCTGTCCTCCTACCCGCACCCGCGGCTGATGCCGAACTTCTGGGAATTCCCCACCGTGTCCATGGGCATCGGTCCGATGAACGCGATCTACCAGGCCCAGTCCAACCGGTACCTGCACAACCGCGGCCTGAAAGACACCTCGGACCAGCAGGTCTGGGCGTTCCTGGGCGACGGGGAAATGGACGAGCCCGAGTCCCGCGGCCTGCTCCAGCTCGCCGCGAACGAGAACCTGGACAACCTGAACTTCGTGATCAACTGCAACCTCCAGCGCCTGGACGGGCCGGTGCGCGGCAACGGCAAGATCATGCAGGAACTCGAGGCGTTCTTCCGCGGCGCGGGCTGGAACGTGATCAAGGTCGTCTGGGGCCGGGAATGGGATGACCTGCTCAGCCGCGACTCCGACGGGTCGCTGGTGAAGATCATGAACGAAACCCTGGACGGGGACTACCAGACCTACAAGGCCGAGTCCGGCGGGTTCGTCCGCGAACACTTCTTCGGGAAAACCCCGCAGACCAAGGAAATGGTCGCGGACCTGTCCGATGACCAGATCTGGAACCTCAAGCGCGGCGGCCACGACTACCGCAAGGTCTACGCCGCGTACAAGGCAGCAACCGAATTCAAGGGCAAACCCACCGTGATCCTGGCCAAAACGGTCAAGGGCTACGGACTCGGACCGCACTTCGAAGGCCGCAACGCCACCCACCAGATGAAGAAACTCACCCTGGATGACCTCAAGTCGTTCCGTGACCACCTGCGCATCCCCATCACGGATGAGCAGCTTGAGGGCGATCCGTACCAGCCGCCGTACTTCCACCCCGGCGCGGACGCACCCGAGATCGCCTATCTCCTTGAAAGAAGGAGGGAACTGGGCGGCTACACGCCCGAGCGCCGTCCCAACCACGCGGCCATTGAGCTGCCCGAAGCCAAGACGTTTGACGTCGCCAAACGGGGCACTGGCAAGCAGCAGGCTGCCACCACCATGGCCTTCGTCCGTCTGCTCAAGGACCTCCTCCGCGACAAGAAGTTCGGGCACCGGATTGTTCCCATCGTGCCGGACGAATCGCGCACCTTCGGCATGGACGCGTTCTTCCCCACGGCGAAGATCTACAACCCCAAGGGACAGAACTACCTGTCCGTGGACCGGGACCTGGTCCTGGCCTACAAGGAGTCCACCCAGGGCCAGCTGATCCACCCCGGCATCAACGAAGCCGGCGCCGTGGCAGCGTTCACCGCCGCCGGCACCGCCTACGCCACCCACGGCGTCCCGCTGATCCCGGTGTACGTGTTCTATTCCATGTTCGGCTTCCAGCGCACCGGCGACGCCTTCTGGGCCGCCGCGGACCAGATGACCCGTGGCTTCATCATCGGCGCCACCGCCGGCCGGACCACCCTGACCGGCGAAGGACTCCAGCACGCCGACGGCCACTCCCCCATCCTCGCCGCCACCAACCCGGCAGTGGTCACCTACGACCCCGCCTACGGCTACGAAATGGGCCACATCATGCGCTTCGGGCTCGAACGCATGTACGGACCGGATTCCGAAGGAAACAATGGGGACCGGAACCTGATGTACTACATCACCGTCTACAACGAACCCATCACCCAGCCGAACGAGCCCGAGAACCTCGACGTTAAGGGTGTGCTGAAAGGCATTCACCGGGTATCTGAGTCGGGTGCTGAAGGCCCCAAGAGCCAGATCTTGGCCTCCGGAGTCTCGGTTCCGTGGGCGCTGGAAGCCCAGCGGATCCTGGCCGAGGACTGGGGCGTCTCCGCGGACGTCTGGTCCGTCACGTCCTGGAACGAACTGCGCCGCGACGGCCTCGCCGCCGAGGAGGAAGCGTTCCTGAACCCCGGCGAACCGGCCCGGGTACCGTTCGTGGCCCGGCAACTCGCCGATGCGCAGGGCCCGGTGGTGGCGGTCTCGGACTACATGAAGGCCGTCCCGGACCAGATCCGCCAGTTCCTGCCGCACCAGTTCGCTTCGCTCGGCGCGGACGGCTTCGGCTTCTCCGACACCCGCGCCGCGGCACGCCGCTTCTTCAAGAACGACACCCACTCCATCGTGGTGAAGACACTGCAGCTGCTCGCGGCGAGGGGCGATGTGGAGGAGGGCGCGCCGTCGTACGCCATGGACCGCTACAAGCTCCTGGACGTCAACGCCGGCACCACCGGCGGAGCAGGCGGCGACGCCTGACGGGCCGGTTCGTGCGACAGCCGACGGCGGTGTTCCTTTGGGACGCCGCCGTCACCTGTCATATGGGGTGGATAGGCTGGGGCGATGGCTGACCCGAATGAACCGCGCACGACGGCGGTGCTGCTCGCTGCCGGGGCGGGCACCCGTTTGGGGCGCGGTCCCAAAGCCCTGCTGCCGTTCCGCGGCCGGACCCTGGTGGAAGTCCTGGCCGGCGTGGTGCTCGACGGCGGTTGCCGCGAGGTGGTGATCGTACTCGGCGCCGACGCCGCGAAGGTCCGTGAAACCACCGGCCTCACCCAGTACACCGTCATCGAAAACCCGGGCTGGCAGTCCGGAATGGGCAGCTCGTTCCGGCGGGGAGTTGCCGCGGCGGCAACCGAAGACAATGTGCTGATGGCGCTCGTGGACCAGCCCGGCCTCACGCCGGAAACGGTGGCCCGACTCCTGGACGCCCACCGGCCCGGCCGTGTAACAGCAGCCGCCTACCGCGGACCGGACGGCGCCCTCCGGCGCGGCCATCCGCTGCTGCTGGATGTCACCCTCCGGTCCGAAGCGGCAGAGTCGGCAACGGGCGACGCCGGCGCCCGGCTCTTCCTTCAGGCCCACCCGGATCTCATCGACCTGGTGGACTGCAGCGACCAGTCCGGCGGTGAAGATCTCGACACCCCGGACCAGCTGCGGCTGCTGGACTAGTCCCAACCACGAGCCGGACCACACGCCGGCAGACCGTCCTACTGCCGCATCCCCGCTGAGAGCAGCTCCTCCAACCCCCGCTTGAAGCCGGACCGGCCGCCGTGGGCGGGATGCCTGATTTTCGGCGCCTCCAGACCGCTCCGCTGCAGGCTGCGGTGGGCCACGTTACCCACGGCCACCACGGTTTCGATGGGATACAGCTCTGTCAGCGCCTGCCAAAACGGAGTTCCAAGGGCCGCTTCGGAAGCCGTTGGGGTGCGGTTGGACAGTGGCCGCCCCGGCACATGGGTATGCCAGGGGCAGGCGCTCCACAGCACGGGAAGGAAGTCCAGTTCTGCCAGTACGTCCCACATCACTGTGGCCGTCGGCTCCGCCGCTACCCCCTCAGCCTCTGCCACTGCCGGCAGCACGTAGCCCTTTCCCGGCCCGAACAGTCCGAAGGTGTTTGCGGGCCCCTCGAACATGGTGCGGTTGGTGAAGGGAACGCCGGTGACCCGCATGCCCCTGAAGCCTGGCGCTTCCCCCACCAGCAGCACTTTCGGACGGCGGTCCAGCATCTCCTGCAGGTAGATTCCCAGGTTCCGGCGCCGCTGCGCATTGGCTGGCGTCGCGTGATCGAAGAAGTTGTTGCACCCGTGCCCTGTTGCCACCTCCGCGAGCCGGTCAATAAAGCCATCAATGGAGGATGAGGTCATTGCAACGCCCGCTTCCCTTGTCAGCTCGTACGCCAATCAGAATATCCGGACCGGTTCACCGCACCTCCAAGCTCAGGCCCGCCCGAGTCACCGCCGCCTTAGCATTGGGGCATGACGGACATGACCATCTTCACGATTGGGCACTCCACTCATCCCATCGAGGAGTTCATCGGCATCCTGAAGGCCCACGGCGTCAGGAAACTGATCGATGTGCGCACCGTCCCGAAGTCGCGGCACAATCCGCAGTTCAATTCGGACGCCCTGGCGGCGAGCCTGCGTGCCAGCGGGATCACCTACCGGCGGATGCAATCCCTCGGCGGGCTGCGGCACGCCCGGAAGGACAGCCCCAACGATGCCTGGCGCAACGCATCTTTCCGGGGCTACGCGGACTACATGCAGACCGAAGAATTCTCAACTGCCATCGACCAGCTGATGGAGCGCGGGCGGACCAACAACGCGGTGATCATGTGCGCGGAAGCCGTCCCCTGGCGCTGCCACCGCTCACTGATCGGTGACGCGCTCCTGGTCCGGAACGTCGAGGTGCTGGACATCATGACGGAAAAGTCCGCCAAACCCCACACCCTGACCTCCTTCGCACGGGTCGATGGAGAGCGGGTGTGGTATCCGGCAGGCTAACCGGCGTTGAAGGAAGAAGCGGTCATTCACCGGACCGCGTTAAGACGGCGGCCACACTTTCGGCGGCTGCCTGGTCCGCCTTGGCCAACCGTGACTTCTTGAGGTTCTCCCGCACGATCCAGCGCACATCCTTGTCCTCGCTGGCAGCCCACCTTTTCAGGCGCCCGAAGCCCTCCGCCGGTGCTGCCGCAATTGCAACACTCCAGCAGTAACCCAGCCCCTGTCGCAGCACACGAAACTCTTCGGCACGCCGCGACTGAACATTTAGGCCCCGGACTGACATTGTGATCCGGTCCAGGGCATCCAGGGCCCGGACGGCATCCTCCGTAGCGCCAAGCAGGCGGGGTTCACAGATACCGGCCGCGATGGCGCGTTGTACCAGCGGCGGACCATCCACCCAACCCCGGGCCAAGGCCCACAACCCGGGCATGTTCGCATCTCCAAGCCGCTGCAGGGCCATGGCAACTCCCTCGCGCACCCGCCAGCGGGAATCGGCTGCCAGCGCCCTCAACACTTCCGCGGCCCGCACCTGGCCGTCGGCAAGCAAACGGCCAAAGCCGACGGCGCCGCAGGTCGCCAGGTATTCATCCCGGCTCTCCGCGCACTCTCGGATCAATGCCGGGTCAGCCACATCGGCAAAAGCCTCCGCAAGCTCTATGTTCCCGCGGGGGCCGGGAAGGCCGGATTCGCCGTTCAGGTAGGCCACCCACTGGTCAGGGGGAGCGACTCCAGCACCGCCCTGTAGTCCGCTCGTTTGGTCATAAGCCAATTCCTCGCTCCCGAAGCGCCCCTGACCGTGAAGAAATATTGGCCGCTACCAGCGCGGATGGATCGATTCGCGGAAGTAGCGGTCGTAGATTTCCCGGACGCCGACGTCGAACGTTGCGTCTATGCCGCCGGCATCCGCCGCGGCGGCGTTGGAGCGGGCCTGGTCCACGTTCCGCGCACCCGGGATCACTGTGCTGACGCCGTCCTGCGCCGCGATCCAGGCGATGGCCGCTTGGGCGGTGCTGACGCCGTCGGGCACCAGTTCCTCGAACTCGGCCACCGCTTTGAGGCCCTCTCCGAAGTCCACACCGGAGAACGTCTCCCCAACGTCGAAAGATGAGCCGTCGCGGTTGTAGTTCCGGTGGTCGTTCTCCGCGAAGAACGTGTCCGCAGTGTATTTGCCGGACAGCAGGCCCGAGGCGAGCGGCACGCGGGCGATGATGCCCACCCCTGCGGTCGCCGCCGCCGGCAGCACCTCGTCCAGCGGCTTCAGGCGGAAGGCGTTGAGGATAATCTGCACCGTGGCCGTGCCCTCGTGCCGCATGGCTTCGAGGGCTTCGTCGGTCCGTTCCACGCTGACGCCATAGTTCCGGATGACGCCCTCGGCCACGAGGGTGTCCAGCGCGTCATACACTTCGGCGTTGCTGTACACGGCGGTGGGCGGGCAGTGCAGCTGGACCAGGTCCAGCTGTTCCATGCCCAGGTTGCGCCGGGACCGGTCCGTCCACTCGCGGAAGTTGGCGAGGTTGTAATTCTCCGGCTGCTGTTCCACCCGGCGGCCCATCTTGGTGGCCACCGTGATGTCCAGGCCGGGGTTGTCCGCCAGGAACGCGCCGATGGCCTGCTCGCTCCGGCCGTCGCCATAGACGTCCGCAGTGTCGAAGAACGTGACACCCGTTTCCACGGAGGCGGCCAAGATGGCCCGTGCCTGGGCGGGGTCCACATTGCCCCAATCCGCGCCAAGCTGCCAGGTCCCCAGTCCAACAATGGAGACGTTCCGTCCGGTCTTGCCCAATGTGCGCTTTTCCATCATCCGACTATAGGCCGTTAGCGCTCTCAAGGTGCGAGGCCAGGCCCGCTTCCTTCAGTCCCAGGTAGATCTTGTCCCTCGCGATGGGCAGCTCGGTGAACCTCACGCCCGTGGCGTTCCGAATGGCATTCGCGAGCGCCGGAGCCACCGGATTGAACGGGCTTTCGCTCATTGACTTCGCCCCGAGCGGGCCCAGTTTGTCGCTGGTTTCGGCGAAGTACACCTCGCTCCGGGGCACGTCCGCGAAGGTGGGGATGTGGTACTGCCGGAGGATGTCCGTGGTGACCTTCCCGCCGTCGTCCACTTTGACTTCCTCGTACAGCGCGGCGCCGAGGGCCTGTGCGATCCCGCCTTCGATCTGGCCGCGGCACTGCCGGGGGTTGACCACCACGCCGGCGTCGGCGGCCTGGACGCTCTGCAGGATCTTCAGCTCCCCGGTTCCGGTGTTGACCGCCACCCGGAAGCCCTGGACGTTGAAAGCGACCGACCGCGGAGTCCCGCCCCAGTGCCCTTCGGTGGCAAGCTCGACGCCGGCAGCCTCCGCGGCGTCGAAGATTTCCGTCAGCGGCACCCGGGTCCCTTCGCACACCACGGCGTCCTCCTCCATCACGCAGCCGGAGGACTGCACCCGCCGGATGCCGGCGGCAAACGCACGGATCCGGACAGCCAGCTCTTCAGCCGCGGCCAGGGTGGCCTTGCCGGCCACCACGGTCCCGGCCGAGCCGAAGGCGCCGGTATCGTGCTCCACGAGGTCCGTGTCCGACTGCCGCACGGTGACGCGCCCGGCCGTCGTGGACAGCGCGGTGGCCGCGAGCTGCGCGTGGACGGTAGTGGTGCCGTTGCCGAATTCGGCGGTCCCGACGTCGGCCGCGTACCTTCCGTCCGGAAGGAGCCGGAGCTTTGAGTGGGCAAAGTGGCCGCGCGGGGGGACAGTGTCGATCATGGACAGAGCCGTCCCCTCCCCCGTGACCCAGTCCGGACCCAGGTCGTCCAGCCCGGCGGCCCGGTACCGTTCGAGGCCGCGGGCCAGGGCGTCCTGCACCAGCCGGGTGCACTGGTCCAGCCCGTAGCTGCCGTAGTGGACGTCCTCTTCCGGATCGGAATGGGTGGAGAGCATGTCGTCACCCTCGAGGACCATGTTGCGGCGGCGGAACTCCAGCGGATCCATCCCGATCCCGGTGGCGAGCTCGTCGATGCCGGACTCGATGGCGAAGATCATCTGGCTCAGGCCGTAGCCCCGGAACGCCCCGGACGGAACCGTGTTGGTGTACACCGCGTGGGCGTCCACCTTCTTGTTGGCACACTTGTACACCCCAGGGATTCGCCGCAGCCGTGGAACATCACGCCGGGGGCATGGTTGCCGTAGGCGCCGGTGTTGGTGAGCACATCCAGCTGCAGCGCGGTGAGCCGGCCGTCGCTGCTCGCGCCGGCTTTGAGGTGGATGGTGAAAGGATGCCGGGTGGTGGAGGCCGTGAACTGCTCCGTCCGGGTGAATTCGAGCTGCACCGGACGCTTGAGCTTCAGCGCCGCCAAGGCAACAACGTCCTCGGTGAGCACCTCCTGTTTCCCGCCGAAGCCGCCGCCCACCCGGCCGGCGACCACGCGGATCTGCTCTTCCGGCATGGCAAAGACCCGGGACAGCGTGCGCCGGACCAGGAACGGCACTTGGCTGGAGGTGCGGACCTGGAGCCGGCCGTCAGCGTCCACGGATGCGATGGAGGCGTGCGTTTCCAGCGCGGCGTGCTGCACCCGGTGGGTCCGGTACGTCTGTTCATGGATGAAATCGGCCTCGGCAAATCCCGCTTCGACACTGCCGAGTTCCGAATGCAGCTCCGCCACGACGTTCCGTTCAGGCCGGCCGATGCGTGCGGTGGCCGCGTCCTTTTCGCCGTGGATCGCGGGGGCGCCCGGCAGCATTGCTTCCTCGGGCGTGAAGACGGCGTCCAGCACCTGGTACCCGACGTTGAGCGCGCGCACGCCGGCTTCCGCCGCCGCCACGGAATCGGCGACGACGGCGGCAACCTTCTGTCCGATGAACCGGACGACGTCGTCCAGGACGCGGGTATCGTCCGGGTCGTCCGTGTAGAGCTCATGCTGGGCGGTGGAAAACAGCTGGGCAGGGGCGTCCTCGTGGGTGAAGACGGCCACCACACCGGGGATTTCCAGGGCCGCGGTTGAGTCGATGGAGAGCACCCTGGCATGGGCATGCGGCGAGCGCAGGAGCTTCAGGTGCAGTAGCCCCGGCAGTTCATCCGCGGGCACGTCCAGGGTGTAGCGGGCCTTTCCGGTCACGACGGCGAGGCCCGCGGGGGCCGGAACATCGTCGCCGAGCTGGCCCGGCTTGGGCCCGGGCTGCCCTCCGCCGGCGATCCCCGAACCGAGCCCCTTGGGATCCGGGTGTCCCTCATGGCCGCAGACGGCATCCTCGATGGCCCGGTATCCGGTGCAGCGGCAGAGGTTTCCCTTGAGGTTGCGGGGCAGGTTTTCCTTCTGCTCCTCGTCGAACGTCGCGGCCGTCATCACCATGCCGGCGGTGCAGAATCCGCACTGGAATCCCTGGCGGTCCAGGAACTGCTGCTGCATCGGGTGGAGGGCGCCGGCGGTTCCTGCCGTGTTGGCGCCGTTCCTGTCGGTGCCGTCCGCGTCAGTCGTTCCGGATCCGCAGGTGCGGGCCAGTCCCTCGATGGTGGTGACAGCGTGGCCCTCGGCCCGAACGGCCGGGTAGATGCAGCTGTGCACGGGTGTGCCGTCCACGTGGACGGTGCAGGCCCCGCAATCGCCGCCGTCGCAGCCCTTCTTGACGCCGAAGTTGCCCTGTTCCCGCAGGAACGTGCGGAGGCACTGGCCGGGACGGGGCTCGGCCTCGGCCGTGACGCCGTTGATTTCAATGGCACGCGTGGTGTGGTTGGCCATGCTCAGGCCCCTTCCTGCTGAGGCGAAACCTGCGATGAGGCCGGGTGCTGTGTGTTCCGCTGCTGTATATTGCGCAACGGTGACGTGCGCCGCGGCGGCCAAAAATCCCCGGAAACGCGGGCAGGCGGAACACCGGCCGGTGCTTCCAGTTCAGCGCGGATTTCCTCGGCGAGGCGGTACGTCATGTCTTTCCGCCAGGCCGGCAGGCCGTGGATGTCGTCGTGGTACAGCTCGGTCGGAATGGCGGCGTCGAGCGCTTCGACGAGGGCAGCTGCAGACGTCGAAGCGCCGGACTGAGCATCCCCCGTCGGAGCCGGGAAGCGCAGCTGCACGGGGCGCTTGGTGGCCGCGGTGACCGTGAGGACCAGGGTGCCGCCGGCGTCGAGCCTTCCTATGAGCAGCACCCCCGACCGGCCCATGTTGCTGAGCGACAGACGCCGGAACGCCACCCGGGCGGCGAGCGCTGAGGCCGGGAGGTGGAGGCCGCGCAGGAGTTCGCCGGGGGCAAGGCAGTTCTTGCCGTCGCCGGTGACGAACTCGGTCACGGGCACGGTGCGGCGGGCGCCGCCCGGTCCGAGCACGGTGGCCTCCGCGTCGAGCGCGGCACAGAGCGAAATCATGGGACCGGCGGGCAGCGAGGTGCAGAGGTTGCCGCCCACCGTGGACATGTTCCACACCTTGAAGGAGGCCACGAAGGAGTCGCAGCAGGGGCGGACAAGGTCCAGGGCGGGCCAGGCGGCTGCCCACTCCCCCAGGGCGTCCGATTCAGGCAGCGCATACATCTCCGCCACAGTGCAGGTTGCCGCGAGCTCGACGCCCGAATCCGTGACCGTGACGGCGGGCCAGCCGGCGGCGCCGAGGTCCAGCAGCCGCCGGAGCGGCTCCCTGCCGAACGCGAAGCTCCCGTAGGAGAAGAGCACCGTTCCGCCGGCGAGCCAGGCATCCCCGTCGCGCCATTCGGCCGGGTCTTCGGTGCGGACCACGGCCTCGATGGTATTCATGTCCATGGGGTCTCCTGGCGTTGCGTGGTGTTGGCGTTGTGAATGGGACCGGTATGAATGGGGCCCCGGCCGTCCTTCAGCGACGACGCCCGCACGGAGGCACCGGCGGCGCGGCTCCGGCCGGCCACGAGCTCCGCCGTGATGGACACGGCCACTTCGGCCGGCGTCACTGCGCCGAGGTCCAGTCCGATGGGCGAATGCAGCCGGGCAAGGGCCTCCGCGGTTACTCCAGCGGCGAGCAGGGAATCAACGCGCTGCCGGTGGCTTCGCCGCGATCCCATGGCGCCCACATAAGCCAGGTCCAGGCTCAGCGCGGTTTCCAGCAGCGGGATGTCGAACTTGGGGTCGTGGGTCAGGACGCAGGCCACGGTCCGGGCATCGATCCGCCCTGCCGCGGCTTCCTCCGCCAGATAGCGGTGCGGCCAGGCCGTGACCACCTGGTCCGCGCCGGCGAACCGGGACTGGCCCGCGAAGGCCGGCCGCGCATCGCACAGCGTCACGTGATAGCCCAGCAGCTGGGCCGCGGGCAGCAGCGCCGCGCCGAAGTCGTTGGCACCGAAGATCAGCAGGCGGGCCGGCGGAAGCCGGCTCTCCACGAGCAGCGTGATGGGCTCCGGGCTGGCGTCGGCGCTTGGCGCCACGGCTGTGCCGGATAGGCAGCCCTCCGGCGGCGCGAGCCGGACCAGTCCGGTCCGGCCACCCCGCAGCAGCGGTTCCAGCTGGGCAGCGGCCGCCCGCATCAGCCGCCCGGCTGCCGGTGCGCCAAGTGAGGCCAGTCCCAGCAGCGCCGCGAGTTCGGTGGAAGACGCCACGGATTGTCCCAGCAGGAAGCCTGCCGGATCCGGGATTACTACGGCGCCGCCTCCGTGGGCGTCCACCCTGCGGATCAGTGCCAGGCCGGTGGCGGCCCCGTGGCCGGCGAGCACCTGCAGGTTCTCCAGCCGGAGTCCGCCGGGCGCCGAGCCCAGCGGCTCGATGTGGATCTCCAGTTCCCCGCCGCAGGTGAGCCCGACGGCGAACGCATCCTCGGCGCTGTAGCCAAAAAACTCGCGGCGGGTGCCGCCGTCGTGCATTGCCTCCAGTGCTGCCTCCACGACGGCGCCTTCAACGCAGCCGCTGGACAGGCTGCCCAGGACTTCGCCGGCTTCGGAGACCAGCATGGACGTGCCCAGCGGCCTCGGCACGGATCCCCCGGTGCCCACCACGGTGGCCACGGCGCAGCGCTGGCCGGTGGCGGCGGGCTGCCATTCCTTCAGTGAAGGCATCAGATCCAACATTGCTGCACTCCCTTTTCCTGTGCCGCGATGGTGTCCATATTCTCGTTCCTATCCTGCGCCGGGGGAAGCACCGGCAGTTGTGGCGCCTGCGCCAGTTTTATTGCAGTTGAGCTGACCGGCAGTTTGGTGGACCGGGGCCGGCCCCATCTGCCTGCCCCGGTCCGGTCTAAGGGGGTCCCTACGCGCCGAGGAGGGCGTTGATGGGACCGCGGGCGAAGTAGATCAGGAAGCCTGCCGTGACCACCCACATCAGGGGGTGCACCTTCCGGATCTTGCCGGAGCAGGCACTGATGACTGCCCAGGAGATGAAGCCCACGCCGATGCCGTTGGCTATGGAGTAGCTCAGCGGCATGGTGACGATGGTCAGGAATGCCGGCAGCGCCACGGAGAACTTGCTGAACTTGATCTCGCGGATCTGGGCCATCATCATCGCGCCCACCACCACCAGGGCGGCCGCGGCAACTTCCAGCGGGACCACTGACGTGAGCGGAGTCAGGAACATCGAGCCCAGGAACAGCACCCCCGTAACCACGGAGGCCAGTCCGGTGCGGGCTCCTTCCCCGATGCCCGCGGCGGAATCGATGTACACCGTGTTGGACGAACCGGAGGTGGCACCGCCGGCCACGGCTCCCAGGCCTTCGACGATGAAGGCGGACTTCAACCGCGGGAACGTCCCGTCCTTGTGCGCCACGCCGGCGCTCTTGGCCAGGCCGGTCATGGTTCCCATGGCATCGAAGAAGTTGGTGAACACGAGCGTGAACACCAACATGGTGGCGGCGAGCCCGCCGATCCGGCCAAAGGCACCGAACAGGTCGAAGTGTCCCACCAGGCCCAGGTCGGGAGCCGAAACGAGCTGCCCGGAGAGCACCGGGGTGTTCAGGTGCCAGCCGCCGGGGTTGCTTTCGCTGCCCGGGCCGATCTTCAGGAACGCCTCCACCACTGCGGCCAGCACGGTGGTGGCCACAATGCCGATCAGCAGGCCGCCCTGGACCTTGCGGGCCACGAGGATGCCCATGACCAGCAGGCCCACGATGAACACCAGGGTGGGAACGGACGTGATGGAGCCGTTGTCGCCCAGCTGGACCGGAGGGCCGGCCGTGGTGGCCCGGACAAAGCCGGAATCCACGAAGCCGATGAAGGCGATGAACAGGCCGATGCCCACCGTGATGGCGGCCTTCAGCTCCTTCGGCACAGCCCGGAAGATGGCTGTCCTGGCGCCGGTGACGCCGAAGAGGACGATCAGGATGCCGTTGATGACCACCAGGCCCATGGCCTCGGCCCACGTGACTTCGTGGATCACCGCCACAGCAAGGAAGGAGTTGATGCCCAGTCCGGCTGCCAGTCCGAAGGGCAGGTTGGCGATCAGCCCGAACAGGATGGTCATGACGCCGGCGGTGAGGCCGGTGACGGCGCCCACCTGCGCTGCGGACAGCCAGCCCCCGGCAACATCGGTGGGGGCGTTGTCCGCGCTGAAGCCGCCGAGGATCAGCGGGTTGAGGATGACGATGTAGGCCATGGTGAAGAACGTGACCAGACCACCGCGCACCTCGCGGGCCAGCGTGGAACCGCGCTTGGTGATCCCGAAGAAACGGTCCAGGAAAGCGTTCGACGGCTGCGGGCGCTTGGGGGCGGCAGGCTGCTGCCGCTCTTCGGTGGTGGTGTCCAGGATTGTCATGTCAGCCACCGGCCCTAGTAATCAATCCTGGAGTCGAGCGTGTTCCAGGTGTTGAACGGTTCGAGGATCGGAGGAGCCTGGGGGTCCACGAGTTCCAGCTTGGCCACCGGCATCAGCGCATCGCGCCGGTGGTTTTCGAAGTACTCGTAGAACACGGCGTCGTCGAAGCCCACGGACGCGGCGTCGTGCCGGTCCGCCGCGAACACCACGCGCTCCACCCGGGCCCACAGCGCCGAGGCCAGGCACATGGGGCACGGCTCGCAGCTGGTGTAGAGGGTTGCGCCGGTGAGGTCAAAGGTGCCCAGCTCGCTGCAGGCGCGGCGGATGGCCGTGACTTCGGCGTGGGCTGTGGGGTCGTTCGTGGCGGTGACGCGGTTGACGCCGTCGAACGTTTTTCCGTCTGCCGTGACAATGACGGCGCCGAACGGACCGCCGCTGTTCAGGACGTTGGCCGTGGCCAACTCGATGGATTTGGCCAGGAAATCCTGGGCCGTGACGGTGGTACTCATGATGCGACTCCCTTTGCTGGGAAGCCGGTACGCCGAGGTGGAACGAAAGGGCCAGATGCGACGGTTACCAGGCTTCAGCATGTGCTTTTGAAGGTTAAGTTGCGCCTGGTAGATAGCTTCCCCGGAGTCCGGGGGCCCGCCTTTGGCAAAATCGAGATTAGCACCGGAACGTGAGCTGCGCCATAGGTTTTGGAAAGTTAATTTCGTGATGTGAAATTTGGATGTCCAAGTTGTCACATCAGGCTGGGTCAACCCGGATCGTTGACGCGGCCCTTCCCGCCGTCCTACGCTGATGCCCAACCGGCGCTCGCCGCCGGGAGCCTGGATCAGCAGACAGGCCTTCACTGAGCTGGCACTTCATCCGCACACTCAGACAGGAGCGCCCACATGCCCACGCAACCCTCGCACCCCCCGGAATCCCGGCTCTGGATCCGGAATCCGCTCGCAGCCTTCACCGCCAACACCCTGGACGCCTCCGGCGGCATCGTGGTGAGCGGCGGAGTCATCACCGAAGTGCTCGCCGCAGGCCAGCTGCCGTCCGCACCCTGCCAGGAAACGTTCGACGCCGGTAGCCACGTCCTGCTGCCCGGCCTGATCAACACGCACCACCACTTCTACCAAACGCTCACCCGTGCCTGGGGCCCCGTGGCCAACGCGCCGCTGTTCCCGTGGCTGCAGAACCTGTACCCGGTCTGGGCCCGGCTCAGGCCGCGGGACCTGGAACTGGCAACCACTGTTGCGCTCGCGGAACTGCTGCTCTCCGGCTGCACCACGGCCGCGGACCACCACTACCTCTTCCCCGACGGCATGGAAGGCGCCATCGACATCGAGGTCCGGGCGGTGCGGGAGCTGGGCATGAGGGCAACCCTCACCCGCGGTTCCATGACACTCGGGGAGGACGACGGCGGCCTGCCGCCGCAGTCCACCGTCCAGCTGCCGGAAGTGATCCTGGCGGACAGCGAACGGCTCGTCCGCGAGTACCACGAGCGCGGCGACGGCGCCGTCATCCAGATTGCCCTGGCCCCTTGCTCGCCGTTTTCCGTGACCAAGGAGATCATGGCCGAAAGCGCCCTGATGGCATCGCGGCTGGACGTGCGGCTGCACACGCACCTCGCCGAAACGCTGGACGAGGAAGACTTCTGCCGCGAGATGTTCGGGCTTCGCACCGTGGACTACCTGGACAGCGTGGGCTGGCTTACGGACCGCACCTGGCTGGGCCACGGCATCCACTTCAGCGACGCCGAGATCGCCCGACTGGGAGCCGCGGGCACCGCCGTCGCGCATTGCCCCACCTCAAACATGCGGCTGGCATCCGGGACCGCGCGGGTCCTGGAACTGGAGGCCGCGGGAGTTCCCGTGGGGTTGGGAGTGGACGGATCGGCGTCGAACGATGCCTCGAACATGATCCTCGAGGCGCGGCAGGCGCTGTACCTGCAGCGGCTGCGCTACGGGGCCCAGGTGCCGGTGGAACGGGCGCTGGGCTGGGCGACGCGCGGGTCGGCGGCGGTACTGGGCCGCCCCGATCTGGGACAGCTGGCTCCGGGGATGCAGGCGGACCTGGCCCTGTTCAAGCTGGAAGAGCTGCGGTTCTCCGGCAGCCACGACCCCCTCGCCGCGCTCCTGCTCTGCGGTGCGGACCGGGCCGACCGCGTGATGGTGGGCGGGCAGTGGCGCGTGGTGGACGGGCATATTCCCGGGCTGGACGTTGCTCCCCTGATCGCAGAGCACTCGGCCGCCGCCCGGAAGCTGGTGAACGGCTAGGCCCTCCGCCGTTTCTACGGTTCCCTGCCCACTCGGCGTTCATCGGCGTCGCGCCTCAAGGGGACCGTTGAAACCGGGCCTATGCCGTTTTCATCCGATCGTTGCTAGCGTGGCGGCATGACTCCGTCGAAGACCCCGGCCGAGATCCTCGATATTGCCGGTACCGAGGTTCGCATCTCCAGTCCGGACAAGGTGGTGTTCCCCGAGCCCGGGCTGACCAAGCTCGACCTGGTGCGCTACTACCTGGCGGTCGCGGATGGTGCGCTGCGGGGCGCCGGCGGCCGGCCAATGGTGCTCAAGCGTTTTCCGAAGGGCATCGACGCCGAGCCGTTCTTCCAGAAGCGCGTGCCCGAAAACCATCCCGACTTCATCCACACGACAACACTGCACTACGCGTCGGGGACGTCGGCCGAGGAGGCCGTGATCCGGGATGCCGCAGGCCTGGCGTGGGTAGTGAATCTTGGCTGCCTCGACCTCAACCCGCATCCCGTGCGCGCCGAGGACGTTGAGCACCCCGACGAGCTGCGGGTGGACCTCGATCCGATGCCGGGAGTCGACTGGTCCCAGATCGTCGATGTCGCGTATGTCGCGCGGGAGGTGCTCCACGACGTGGGACTGGTGGGGTGGCCGAAGACGAGCGGGTCGCGCGGACTCCACATTCTGGTGCGCATCGCGCCGCAGTGGTCATACCGCGACGTACGGCTCGCCGCAGAGACCCTCGCCCGCGAGGTCGAAAACCGCGCTCCGGGCCTGGCCACCGCGCGGTGGTGGAAGGAGGAGCGCGGCGAGAGCGTGTTCGTCGACTTCAACCAGAACGCGAAGGACCGCACGGTGGCATCCGCGTACTCCATCCGGGCGCTGCCTGACGCCCGGGTCTCGACGCCGCTCACCTGGGATGAGGTCCGCTCCACCCGGCCGGAACAGTTCACGGTGCGCACAGTGCCCGGGCGCTTCGCCGACTTGGGCGACCCTCACGCCGGCATCGATGACGCGGTCGGCTCACTTGACGGGCTCCTCGCGCTGGCGGCCGAGCTCGGCCCCGCCGAGAAGCCGCCGCGCAGCGGTGACGGCTCCGGCCGCCGGCAGTCGGCGATGCCGCTCATTGAGGTGGCCCGCACCAGGACCAAGCCCGAGGCGCTCGCGGCACTTGACGAGTGGAAGACCCGGCATGCGGACCTCGTCCCGGCCCTGCACCCCGCCGATGTGCTCGTCGACGGTATGCGCGGATCGAGCTCGCTCTGGTACAGGGTGCGGGTGAACCTGCAGCACGTCCCCGAAACGGACCGCCCGCCGCAGGAGGAGCTCATCGCCGACTACGACCCCTGGGCCGGCAAGGAGTGGCCGGGGCGTCCGGGGTCCTGAGACCTCCGCCGCGCACCCGCCTGGCCGCGCAAAAGGAATGGCGACACCTGGATTCGGGTGTCGCCATTCCTAATGCGTGTCGCTTAGCGGATTGCGCGTCGCTCGCTTCCGAAGACCGGGAGCGCCCGCAGCCAGCGGGAGAATCCGCGGTCGGTGCGGTCGCAGTCCGCCGGGATGTAGAAATCGGGGTCCGTGGCTCCGAACGGCAGGTACAGCTCCTGGCCGGGTGCCGGAAAGTCAGCGACGTTGTTCTTATCCTGCGGGTCCATCTGTTCCTCCTCGTTCTAGCGTGTTTCATTTTCCGCAATTCGGAAATTGTTTATTGATATATGGAAATTCTAGTAGTGAGCCCCGCGACGGTCAAGACCCCCGGCCGCCGCTGCGCGGGACGAGGAATGGACCAGCCGGTCACAATCTGATTTTTCGATTAGTGATGTACACCACGGCAAAGCTCGGCTACGCTTTAAGTCAACTCGTGGCGTAGGTCACGTAACCTGGGAGCAGCAGGCAGGGTCGTAATGAGCTGGCGTCATTGGATGCCGGCTCTTTTTTGTTGGGTCGGCACCATCAGAAACGCGTGGGAAACACGCGCTTAATTTCAATGATGGAACCTTGGTTCCACATCACGGAAGTTGGGAACAGACCATGAGCAGCAAAATCATCCTCGGCCAGAACCAGTACGGCAAGGCCGAAGTCCGGGTTGTCAAGATCACCAGGGACACCGACCGCCACGAGATCGAAGACCTGAACGTCACCTCGCAGCTCCGCGGGGACTTCGCAGCCGCCCACCTCGAAGGCGACAACAGCCATGTCGTGGCCACGGACACGCAGAAGAACACCATCTACGCCTTTGCCCGCGAAGGCGTCGGCTCGCCGGAGGCGTTCCTCCTGCGGCTGGGCGAGCACTTCACGTCCAGCTTCGACTGGGTCACCGGCGGACGCTGGGAAGCCGAGTCCTACAGCTGGGACCGCATCCAGGCCCACGGCGCAGAGCACAACCACTCCTTTGTCCGCAACGGCCAGGAAGTCCGCACCGCGGTGCTGGTCCGCGACGGCGGGGCAGCCCACCTCATCTCGGGCCTGAAGGACCTCACGGTCCTCAAGTCCACCCAGTCCGGGTTCGCGGGATACCCGAAAGACAAGTACACCACCCTGCCTGAAACCACGGACCGCATCCTGGCCACGGACGTTTCCGCACGCTGGCGCTTCAACGCCAACACGGACTTCAGCGCCCTCGATTTCAACAAGAGCTACGAAGACGTCAAGAGCCTCCTGCTGGAGGGCTTCACCGAGAAGTACTCGCATGCGCTGCAGCAGACGCTGTTCGATATGGGCGCGAAGGTCCTGGAAGCGCACAGCGAGATCGACGAGATCAAGTTCTCGATGCCCAACAAGCACCACTTCCTGGTGGACCTCTCGCCGTTCGGCCTCGACAACCCCAACGAGGTTTTCTTTGCCGCCGACCGCCCGTACGGCCTGATCGAGGCCACGGTCCAGCGCGAAGACGCAGCCCC
This sequence comes from Arthrobacter sp. 24S4-2, assembly GCF_005280255.1. Taxonomy (NCBI): domain Bacteria; kingdom Bacillati; phylum Actinomycetota; class Actinomycetes; order Micrococcales; family Micrococcaceae; genus Arthrobacter; species Arthrobacter sp. 24S4-2. The sequence continues at coordinate 4,663,534 of NZ_CP040018.1, forward strand.
TGCGGACATCGCCTGGTCCGGCATCGCAGGCTTCTGCTAAACCCTCGCCTGTTTAGGGGTGCCGCGCCCGGAGTCTCTGTTCCCACACGGAAAAGCGCTACGGGCGCGGACACCACGCCGCCCGAAACATGAACGGGCCGATCCGCAGGCGGCCAGATCAAAGGGCCGCCCGCCCAAGTTCCAAGCTGTTAGCCAGACAACGTTAGCCAGACAAAGTCGTCTGCCATGAACACCAAGAAAGTCTGCCATGAACACTAAGAAGAAATCGGCCGCTGCAGTGGCCGGCACAAGCCGCAAACAGTCCGACCGCCCGGAGGACCAGCGGCTGCCTATCGGAAGCACGTTCGCCTACGGCTTCCAGCACGTCCTCACCATGTACGGCGGCATCATCGCGCCGCCGCTGATCATCGGCGCCGCCGCCGGCATGTCCTCGCAGGACATCGGCCTCCTGATCGCCGCCTGCCTCTTCGTCGGCGGCCTTGCCACGATTCTGCAGACTGTCGGCATCCGGTTCTTTGGATCCCAGCTCCCGCTGGTCCAGGGTGTCTCCTTTGCAGGCGTCTCCACGATGGTGGCGATCGTCCACGGCGGCGGCGGCATCCAGGCGGTCTTTGGGTCCGTCATCGCGGCTTCCTTGATCGGCCTGCTCATCACCCCGCTGTTCTCCAAGATCATCCGTTTCTTCCCGCCGGTGGTCACGGGCACGGTGATCACCACCATCGGCCTGACGCTGATGCCGGTCGCGGCCAACTGGGCCATGGGCGGCAACAGCAAGGCGCCCAACTACGGAAGCATGGCCAATATCGGCCTGGCCGCGGCCACCATGGCGATCGTCCTGCTGCTGAGCAAGGTGGGCAACGCGGCCATCTCGCGGCTTTCCATCCTGCTGGCCATGATCCTGGGAACCGCCATTGCCTTCGTCTTCGGCATGGCCGACTTCTCCAAGGTGGGCCAGGGCGAAATCGTGGCGTTCCCCACACCGTTCGCGTTCGGTCCGCCCACGTTCGAAATCGCTGCGATCATCTCCATGCTGATCGTCATCCTGGTGACGCTCACAGAGACGTCCGCTGACATCATCGCAGTCGGCGAGATCGTGGGCACCAAGGTTGACTCCAAGCGCATCGGCGACGGACTGCGGGCGGACATGCTCTCCAGCGCCATCTCGCCGCTGTTCAACTCCTTCACCCAGAGCGCCTTCGCCCAGAACGTGGGCCTGGTAGCCATCACCGGTGTCAAGAGCCGCTTCGTGGTCAGCGCCGGCGGCCTGATCCTGGTGATCCTGGGCCTTCTGCCGGTTCTTGGCCGGGTGGTCGCAGCGGTGCCGACTCCCGTCCTGGGCGGCGCCGGCGTCGTACTCTTTGGAACTGTTGCCGCAAGCGGCATCCGGACGCTTGCCAAAGTGGAGTACAAGAACAACATGAACCTGATCATCGTGGCCGCGTCCATCGGCTTCGGCATGATCCCGATCGCTGCACCGGCGTTCTACGATAAGTTCCCGTCCTGGTTCGGCACCATCTTCCACTCGGGCATCAGCTCGGCGGCAGTCATGGCCATCCTGCTGAACCTGCTCTTCAACCACCTCAAGGCCGGAAACTCGGAGAACCAGTCGGTCTTTGTGGCAGGCACGGGCCGCGTGGTCCAGGAAGAGGACCTCAAGTGCCTGGCCGACGGCGACCGCTTCGAAGGCGGCAAGCTGATCGACTGTGACGGCAAGGAAGTCCCGGTGGAGTCGGCGTCGAAGTCTGACCACTAAGGCGCCCATCCACCCGGCCAGCCACGCGCCGGCACACAAGCGCGAACTGACAGTTGCGGCCTGCCTACGGCCCACCTGGGCCGACAACAAGAACAGTCCCGGCGCCAAAGGCGCCGGGACCGTTCTTGTATCCGGGATCAAACGACAAGCGGCACGGGGTGGATCTCGTCGGCGGGGTGCCCTGTCCGTTCGTGAATACGTTTGACGGCATCCGCAGAAGGAGCCTCGGAGAGGCAATAGACGACGCCGGATTCCGGGTCCGCCCATGCCTGTTTGAAATCAACTTGTTCGTCACCTTGGATCTCCAGGTCGGCGTTGTGCGCAGCCTGGAGTTGCTCCGCTGTGATACCGACCATGTTGTGGTGAACATCCATGAATTGCGCCATGATAGCCCCCGATGGGTCCGAATCCAATGAGATGGGCCTGATCGTACGCCCGCAGCCACGCTCGGTCAACGGACTGAAGATAGGCCTCTTCAAGGGCCGCAAGTGTCCGTTCGCGCCCGACGGCGGCGGGAGGCGGAGAGGGAGCGACGTGCCTATGCCTGGTTGAGCTCGTCCGAGATCGCCTGGGCTGCTTCGCGCAGCAGCGGCACGGCGCGTTCGGCGAACGACTGGTCCACGCGGGACACCGGCCCGGACACCGAGATGGCCGTGGGCGTCGGCGCATTCGGGACCGCCATCGCGAAGCAGCGGACGCCGATCTCCTGCTCCTCCTCGTCGATGGAGTAGCCGCGTTCGCGGATCAGCTTCAGGTCCAGGAGCAGGGAATCGACGTCGCCGATGCTCTTCGGGGTGGGCGTCGGCATCCCCTGGCGTCCCACAATCCCGCGGACCGTATCATCGTCCAGCTGGGCGAGGATCGCCTTGCCCATGCCCGTGGCGTGCATGTAGCCGCGTTTGCCCACCTCGGTGAACATCCGCATCGAGTGCAGCGACGGGACCTGGGCCACATAGATCACCATGTCGGAATCCAGGACACCCATGTTGGCTGTCTCCCCCAGCCGGTCCACGAGGGACTTGAGCTGCGGCCGGGCCAGTGCACCGAGCTGCTTGCTGGCGCCTTCGCCAAGCCGGATGAGCCGCGGACCGAGTGCATACCGCCGGTTCGGCAGCTGGCGGATGTAGCCCAGGGTGACCAGGGTGCGCAGCAGCCGGTGGATGGTGGGGAGCGGCAGATCGGTGGAGGAAGACAGCTCGCTGAGCGTGACGTCTCCGCCGGCGTCAGTGATCAGTTCCAAAAGTTCGAAGACGCGCTCAACGGACTGCACGCCTCCCGGGGCTTTTTCAGCCATAACCGTGGTCTCCTGCGGTATCGGTTCCGACAACTCTTATCCACATCGTGAAAAAAATTGCTTAGAAGACCCAAGATACAGCACGGTTCAGCTATCGTCGATGCGCGGCAGGGGCTTGTGTTTCCACCAAGTAGATAATAATATCCATAATACGAAAACATTTGATTGAACAGTAAGCCCTGGTGCGCACGCATCCGGGCCCCGACCAGGAGAAACATTCAATGGCGAACCCGAGCCCCGGAAATTCGATCACCCTGCGCGTAGAAGCACCGTCCAGCTTTACCGCGACGAGCGAGCTGGCCGCCGCCGTCGGAGCTGCCGGCGCAGCCATCACCGCCCTGGACGTCACCGAGTCCCACCACGAGACCCTGGTTGTGGACGTCACCTGCAACACCACCGACGACGAACACGCCGCCCGCGTCAAGGACGCCCTGAACGCGCTCGACGGCGTCACGGTCCAGCACGTTTCCGACCGCACCTTCCTGATGCACCTCGGCGGCAAGCTCGAGGTCGTTCCGAAGGTTGCCCTCCGCAACCGCGACGACCTTTCCCGCGCCTACACCCCAGGCGTCGCCCGGGTCTGCCTGGCCATCGCGGAGGACCCCTCAGCGGCCCGCAACCTCACGGTCAAGCGCAACACAATCGCCGTCGTCACCGACGGCTCCGCCGTCCTGGGCCTGGGCAACATCGGTCCGGCCGCCGCACTCCCCGTCATGGAAGGCAAAGCCGCCCTCTTCAAGCAGTTCGCTAACGTGGATGCATGGCCGGTCTGCCTGGATACCCAGGACACCGAGGAAATCATTAAGATCGTCAAGGCGCTCGCCCCTGTTTATGGCGGGGTGAACCTCGAGGACATCGCCGCCCCGCGCTGCTTTGAGATCGAAAACCGCCTCCGCGAGGAACTGGATATCCCGGTCTTCCACGACGACCAGCACGGCACGGCAATCGTCACCCTGGCTGCCCTGGTCAACGCCCTGCGCGTCGTCGGCAAGAAACTGGATGAGGTCAGGATCGTCGTCTCCGGAGTCGGCGCCGCAGGCTCGGCCATCATCCAGCTCCTCAAGGCCCAGGGTGCGCAGCACATCATCGCCGCCGGCCGCTCAGGCGCCATCCACTCCGGCGCGGAATACGGCGACCAACACCGCAGCTGGATCGCGGCCAACACCAACGAGGAAGGCTTCTCCGGGACCCTGCATGAGGCACTCGTGGGGGCGGACGTGTTCATCGGCGTCAGCGCCCCGCACGTGATCGGCGAGGAGCAGGTGGCCGCAATGGCACAGAAGGCGATCGTATTCGCCATGGCCAACCCCACACCGGAAATCGACCCGGTGGTAGCGTCAAAGCATGCGGCAGTGGTGGCTACGGGGCGCAGCGACTTCCCCAACCAGATCAACAACGTACTGGCCTTCCCGGGATTCTTCCGCGGGCTGCTGGATGCCGGCGCCTCGGACATCACACCGGACATGCTGGTTGCCGCAGCGGAGGCGATTGCCAACCGCGTGGCGGACGATGAACTCAACGCCAGCTACATCATCCCCAGTGTCTTCGACCCGCACGTTGCCGCCGACGTGGCAAGCGCCGTGGCAAATGCGGCGCATGCGAACGCATCCAAAACCGCCGCAGCTCCGTCAGCCGCCGCAGCCGCAAACCTAGAACCCGCCAACGCCTGATTCGCAGCCTAGAAAGGACCCGGACAATGGCTCTCTCAGTCACAGACCCGCAGCCGATTGCACGAGCAGAGGAAATCCTCACCCCGAAGGCCCTGGCCTTCGTCGAGGAACTCCACAAGCGGTTTGCGGGCACCCGCGCCGAACTCCTCAAAGCCCGCGTGGCCAAGCGCGAGCAGGTAGCCCGGACCGGAAAGCTTGATTTCCTGCCGGAAACCAAGGATGTCCGCGAGGGCGACTGGAAGGTTGCGCCGGCGCCTGCCGCGCTGCAGGACCGCCGCGTGGAAATGACCGGCCCCGCGTCGCCGGCCAAGATGGCCATCAACGCCCTCAACTCCGGCGCCAAGGTGTGGCTGGCCGACCTCGAGGATGCCAGCACGCCCACCTGGGCCAACGTCATCGACGCGATCCTGAACCTGCGCGACGCTGCCACCGGAACCCTGAGCTACACCTCGCCCGAGGGCAAGGAATACCGGCTCCGCACGGATGCGCCGCTCGCCGTCGTCGTGGCACGGCCCCGTGGCTGGCACATGGACGAACGCCACCTCCTGCTCGACGGCGAACACACCGTGGGCGCGCTGGTGGACTTCGGCCTGCACTTCTTCCACACCGCCAAGCAGCTTCTCCTCAACGGCCAGGGCCCGTACTACTACCTGCCCAAGATGGAGAGCCACCTCGAGGCGCGCCTCTGGAACGAAGTGTTCGTCTTCGCGCAGGACTTCCTGGGCATCCCGCAGGGCAGCATCAAGGCCACCGTGCTGATCGAAACCATCCCTGCGGCATTCGAGATGGACGAAATCCTGTACGAACTCCGCGACCACGCCGCCGGGCTCAACGCCGGACGCTGGGACTACCTGTTCAGCATCATCAAGTACTTCCGCGACGCCGGAGCGGACTTTGTGCTTCCGGACCGTGCCACAGTGGCCATGACGGCGCCGTTCATGCGCGCCTACACGGAGCTGCTGGTCAAGACGTGCCATTACCGCGGCGCCTTTGCCATGGGCGGCATGGCCGCCGTCATCCCCAACCGCCGCGAGCCCGAGGTCACCGCCCAGGCGTTCGAGAAGGTCCGCGCAGACAAGACGCGCGAGGCCAACGACGGCTTTGACGGCTCCTGGGTGGCCCACCCGGACCTGGTGCCTGTGTGCCAGGAAGTGTTCGATTCGGTCCTGGGCGAGCGCCCCAACCAACTGGACAAGCAGCGTCCCGAGGTCAGCGTCACCGCGGACCAGCTGCTGGACATCGCCTCCGCCGACGGCACGGTCACGGAGGCCGGGCTGCGCCTGAATCTCTACGTCGCCGTCGCGTATACGGCTGTGTGGATCTCGGGCAACGGCGCGGTGGCCATCCACAACCTGATGGAAGACGCCGCCACGGCCGAGATCTCCCGTTCGCAGGTCTGGCAGCAGATCCGCAACGGAGTGGTCCTGGCTGACACCGGCAACACCGTCACGCGCGAACTGGTCAGCACCATCCTTGCCGAGGAAACCGCGAAGCTCCGCGGCGAGGTGGGAGAGGAAGCATTCGCCAAGTACTATCTCCCCGCCAGCGACCTGATCGCTGACATCTGCCTGTCGGAGGACTACACGGACTTCCTCACCACCCCGGCTTACGAACTGGTGGGCTGAGGCATGGCAGCACCCTCCGGATCACTCACCCCAAACGATCTGGCGCAGATCGACGCGCGGCTGGCCGCCACGGACCAGCTCCTGGAGCGCAACTATCCGGGCGACGACGGCTCCCGCCAGCCCGTGCATACCGTGTATGTACCGGCTGACCGTTTCGCGCCGTCGTTAGCTTCTGACTGGGGCACCCAGGCGCTGGCGGTGGCGGACGCCCACGGCGGCCTGGATCGCCTGGGCCACCTGCTGGGCCAGGACGCGGATCTCGCCGAGGCAGTCGCGTCCCGTGTCCAGGCGAAGCTGGAACGCGAACCCATCGAGGACCTGCGCCTGGACTTCGAGGACGGGTTCGGGGACAGGGGCGACGACGCCGAGGACGCCGCCGCTGTTGCTGCGGCTTCCGCCGTGGCCGCCGCCGCTGCGGCCGGCAGCGCCCCGCCGTTTATCGGCATCCGCTTCAAGTGCTTCGAGGCGGCCACCCGCGCCCGCGGCCTTCGCACGCTGGACCTGTTCGTCTCGGGCCTGGCCGCGGCCGGCGAACTGCCCAAGGGCCTGATCCTCACGCTGCCCAAGGTCACCACCGTGGCGCAGGTCCAGGCCATGGACTTCGCCGTCTCGCGGCTGGAGGAAGTCCACTCCCTTCCGGCGGGCCGGCTGCGGTTCGAGGTGCAGGTGGAGACGCCGCAGCTCATCCTCGGCCCGGAAGGCACGTCGCCGGTGGCACAGCTTCCGCACACCGTCCCGGGCAGGATCAGCGGGCTGCACTACGGCACGTACGACTACTCCGCCTCGCTGCAGATCTCGGCGGAGTACCAGTCCATGGAGCACCCCGTGGCCGACTTCGCCAAGGAAGTCATGCAGCTGGCGGTGGCCGGGACCGGCATCCGCTTGTCGGACGGTTCCACCAACATCATCCCGGTGGGCGACAACGTGGAGAACGCGTGGCGCCTGCACGGCCGGCTGGTGCGGCGTTCCTTGGAACGCGGCTTCTACCAGGGCTGGGACCTGCATCCGGCCCAGCTGCCCAGCCGTTTCGCGGCCACCTACGCGTTCTACCGCCAGGGGCTGCCTGCCGCGGCGGCCCGGCTGCGCAACTACGTGGAACGCACCGAGGGCGGGGTCATGGACGAACCCGCCACCGCCCGGGCGCTGGCCGCATTCGTGCTGCGCGGCGTCCAGTGCGGCGCCGTGGGCGCCGAAGACGTCCAGGCGCTTGCCGGCGTCGGAATCCCCCAACTGACCGGCCTTGCGCACCCGCGGCTGGCACACTCCACTTCGAAGTAAGGATCCCACGATGGGCAAGTACTACTACCCCCAGGGCGGCCTGCCGCCGCAGACCCACCTCACCACGGAGCGGGCCATTGTCACGGAGGCCTACACGGTCATCCCCAAGGGCGTCATGACCGACATCGTGACCAGCAACCTGCCTGGGTTCTCCAACACGCGGTCCTGGATCATTGCCCGGCCGATCTCCGGCTTTGCCACCACGTTCTCCCAGCTGATCGTTGAGATCGGCCCGGGCGGCGGTGCTCCCAAGGCCGAGTTCGAGGCAGGCGTTGAAGGCGTTGTCTTCGTCACCAAGGGCAAGGTCAACCTGACCCTCGACGGCGAACTGCACCAGCTTGAGGAGGGCGGCTACGCCTACCTGGCTGCCGGTTCCACCTGGGGACTGGAAAACGTCTCGGACGAAATCGTTTCCTTCCACTGGATCCGCAAGGCCTACGAGCGGCTCGAGGGTTACGCGGCCAAGTCCTTCGTCACCAGTGACGCGGAAGTCGAAGCCGGCGCGATGCCCGATACCGACGGCGTCTGGAAGACCACGCGCTTTGCGGACCCCAACGACCTGGCGCACGACATGCACGTGAACATCGTGACGTTCCAGCCGGGCGGTGTGATCCCGTTCCCGGAAACCCACGTCATGGAACACGGCCTGTACGTCCTGGAGGGCAAGGCCATGTACCTGCTCAACAACGACTGGGTGGAGGTGGAGGCAGGCGACTTCATGTGGCTGCGCGCCTTCTGCCCGCAGGCCTGCTACGCCGGCGGCCCGGGCCAGTTCCGCTACCTGCTGTACAAGGATGTCAACCGCCAGATCCGCCTGACGTAGTCCCAGCTGGTTCCACCCGCACGGAGCAACGCCGAGATCGCCGGAAGCCTGCCAATTCGCCGCGGCGCTTCCGGCGATTTCGCGCGTTTCCGGCGAATGGGGCTGATGCCGTGGCCGGATCCGCCGGCCCTTGACGCGTCCGGACGGGCTGAGGAACATGAATTTCGTGGCTTGGATTCGCACCCTGCCGTTCCGGCTCGTGGCCGCAGCCACGGCGGTGGCGCTCGCGGCTTTAACGGGCGGCTGCACCGCGGCCCCGGATCCCCCGGAGCAGCTCACGTCCCTTGCCCGCCTGTCAGAGGCGCTGGAAGGGTTCGGGAACAGGATGCTCGACGACGGCGCCCCCGCCGTCCTGATGCAGGCCAAAGTGCGGGGCGAGGAGTGGTCCCGGGCTTCCGGCGTCCGGCGCCTGGAGGGCCAGGAGCCCGTCGACATCCGCGATCCCCTGCATGTAGGGAGCGTGACGAACAGTTTCGTGGCAGTGTCCGTCCTGAAGCTGGCGGCGGAAGGAAAGCTGGGGCTGGAGGACCCCGTGAGCAAGCACGTGCCGGACTTCGACAGCATCATGCATCCGCCCGGACCGGTCACGATCCGACAGCTCCTGCAGCACCGGTCAGGGATGCCGGACTACATCATCCCGCTGCTTCAGCAAGGCAGCCTGAAGGAGGTGCTGGCGACGAGCAGGAGCGACCGCGAGCTGCTCGCCCTGGCCGCGACCCGGCGCTGGGAGGGGAAGCTGGCCCAGGGGTTTGAATACTCGAATTCGAATTATGTGGCTCTGGGCATGGTGGTGGAACACCTTCGCGGCAGGCCCATCGCCGAGGTGCTGCGCTCCGATATCGTGGAGCCGCTCGGGCTGGAGGCAACGTGGCTTGCTGCACCCGGTCCGCCCCCGGTGTCCGTGGTCCACGCCTACATCACCATCTTCGGCGAGCGCCTGGACGTGACCTATCCCGCGCTCCACTCCGGCTCGGCCGCCGGCGGCCTCGTGTCAACGGTCGGTGACCTGAACACGTTCTATGCGGCGCTTCTGCAGGGCCGGCTGATCCCCGCTGCCATGGTCGCGGAAATGCAGAGCCCGCTTTACGCCCGGTACGGCCTGGGCATCCAGCGCTGGAACGATACCTGCACCAACAATTTCTACTACGGCCATGCCGGTGACACTGTGGGCTACGGAACCATTTCGATGTCCAGCGCCGACGGTACGCGCCAGGCATCGGCGTCGCTCTCCTACCCTCCGGCACCGTTCGGCTTCGCCGACAACGGCATCGTGGACGAGATGGCCGGCGTGGTGGAGGAGGCGCTCAACGCCAGCTGCTAGGACCGCCGGCGGCCCAGGATGTAGCCGGTCCGGAAAGTAAGCACCAGCAACCCGGCGCCGGCCAGCATGAAGCCTGCCTTGGTCTGGGCGCTGAGGAAGAAGAGGCCACCCGAAACAAGAGCCTGTGAGGACAGCGGCGCATGGGCGACCCAGCCGAACGACTCCTGGCCCCTTCCTGTGACGGCGAGGAGTGCACCCGCAATGGCGAGGAGAGCACCCGCGGTCAGGAGAGCCAAGGCAGCGAGCGGCATCGCAATCCCCGCGGTCCGGGTGGTACGGGCGGGCCGCCGGTCATCATCCCCCAATGAATCCATGGAGCCACCCTTTCGCCGGAGCGGCTCTTCTTGTGGGACGGGTCGGGACGTAGAGTGAAGCATGCCCACCGCAGCCGGCGAGGTTCTGACAAACTATCTGGCACAAGAGCTTAAAGAGCTCAAGAACCAGGAACCACTGGTGCGGCAGGAAATACCGGACTCTGTTCATCAGATGCGGATGTGCGCCCGCCGGCTGCGGTCTGTGCTGGCCACCGGGAAGAAGCTCCTCGACGACGGCGCTGTCACCGACGTGCGGGCGGAACTGAGGTGGCTCTCCGAGGTGCTTGGCTCAGCGAGGGATCCCGAGGTTATCCACGACCGGCTCCGGGATCTGCTTGCCAGCGAGCCGGATGCCTTGGTCTTTGGCCCGGCTGCACAGCAGATCGGCAAGGAACTCGATTCCGCCTCCGCAGCCGGCCACCGCGCCGTTCTTGAGGCCCTCGACGGCGCCCGCTATGCCAGCCTCGTCGCCCGCCTTGAGGAGCTGGTGACGGCCGTTCCGCTACCCGCAAAGGCCGCTCGTAGCGCCCGCAAGACCATGCTGAAGCTCGTGGCCAAGGACGCCGCGAGGGTCCGGCGCAAGGTCTGCGACCTGACGGAACACTCCAACGGCGGCAGCCCCGCAGCCGGCCCGGGCCACCAGGGTTCGGCGGGCCACCAGGGTTCGGCGCACGACGCGGGCCTTCACGAGGTCCGTAAGGCTGCTAAACGGCTCCGGTACGCCGCCGAGGCTGCCGCGCCGGTGGCGGGGAAGAAAGCCGCCACGATGGCCACGCACGCCCACAATCTGCAGAAGATCCTTGGCCTCCACCAGGACAGCGTGGTGGCCCGAAACCTGCTGGCTGATCTTGGCACCCGGGCCTTCCGCAGCGGCGAGAGCGGCTTCACGTACGGCCGGCTGCACGCCCGGGAGGAAGTCCTGGCGCACCGGTCCGAGGCCGAATTCCGAAAAGCCTGGAAGAAGTTCCCACGGGACTAAAGGCTAGGGCCTCGTGGCGAGTTTGCCTATCGCGCTGTCGCGCAGGTTTGTCAGGAGATCCCGCGGACTTTCACGGATCTCCACAGCTCCGGCCTCCAGCAGCTCTGCCGCGCCGGTGCCGCCACAGGTCAGTCCGATCGTGGGAATTCCCAGCCTGGCCGCGGCGTAGACGTCCCACACGGCATCGCCCACGTACACCACATCCCCGGCCTGCAGCCCGGTAGCGTCCAGGGCGGCCTCCAGGATGTCCGGATCCGGCTTGCTTCTCTTGGCATCGTTGGCGCTGGTGGCGGCATGGATAAACGAATCGGCGCGCAACGTGGAACGCAGCGCCTGAAGGTCCTGCTCGCGGGCTGAGGATGCCAGCGCGACGGCGAAGCCGCTTTCATAGCACTGGGCCAGGAGGTCCCGCGCCCCGTCAAAGGCACGCAACGCCGGCCAGAAGGTGGAAAACACCGCGCCATGGGCGGCCATGATGGATGCATCCCGCGATGTGTCGCGGCCCGGCGGAAGCAGTCGGTTCAGCAACTTGTCCCCGCCCATACCCACCGAACGGTGGATGGACGCCATGGGGATATCCAGCCCGGCCTGCCGGAACGCCTGCCACCACGCCACTGTGTGGAGGTAGGAGGAATCCACCAGGGTTCCGTCGACATCGAAAAGCACGCCGAGTTTTCGCCTGCCGCGGGATCCGTTAGTCGGCATGGCCGCCTTTGCTGTCAGTGATGCTTGCCGTCAGTGTTTCGTGCCGTCAGTGATGCGTGCGCGCCCGTTTTTGCCCGGTGACCCCCGTGGGCCGGCCGGAGCCAAGTACGCCGATGTTTTTCGGCGATTTGATGTGCTGGCGGACCGGCGGCTGTTTGAGGGGCTCGGAGTCCTGGCTGACGCTCAGGTCCCGGATCAGCCCGGTTCCTGCGATCTCCCGTGCTTTGACCACGCCGGCGGCGGCTGCCCGTTTGGTCGGAAATGTCACCGAGATGGCCATCAGGTTTCCGGCTCCGTCGATGAGCTTGACGCGGTAGCCGCCATCGGGGCATCAACCAGCTCGAAATGTCCAGCCATTGCAACTCCTCCGTTTGTCACCCCAATATGAGGTATTAGTAAGTATACTTACCTATACGCTTTACGGAAGTCCCGAGCGACTGACAAGCCCAAATCACTCAGGCCTGCGGACGGGCGTCAGGATCCGGCTGCCTGCCGCAAGACCTGGCGCTGGCGGCCAAGCCCTTCGGCTTCAAGTTCCAGCACATCGCCATCCCGGAGGTAAGGAAAGCGCCCGGAGAGGGCCACGCCTTCGGGGGTGCCGGTCAGGATCACATCGCCGGCTTCCAGCACCATGAACTGGCTCAAGTGATGGACGATTTCAGGGACGTCGAAGATGAGGTCCGCCGTGGAGGAGTCCTGGCGGGGCTCGCCGTTCACCCAGGTCCGCAGGCGCAGGGCCGAGGCATCCAGGTCTGCGGCGGGCACGAACCACGGGCCCAGGGGCGTGGAGGCCGGGAGGGATTTCCCCTTCACCCACTGCCCCGCCGCGCCAGGCAGCTGGTAGTCGCGCTCGGAAAGGTCGTTGGCCAGCACATAGCCGGCGATTGCGTCCGCCGCCTCGTCCACCGACCCCAGGTAAGAGGCGCGCCGTCCGATGACAACGGCCAACTCAACTTCCCAGTCGTACTTTCGGGAAAGCGGCGGGATGGGCGCGTCGTCGAACGGGCCAGCCACGGTATTGGCGGGTTTGAGGAAAACCACCGGGACGTCCGGAATTGCGGCGCCGGACTCGGCCGCGTGGCCGGCGTAGTTGAGGCCGATGCCCACCACCGCGCCCGGGCGGGCCAGCGGGGCGCCCAGGCGAAGGGCGCCGGCGCCAGTAATCTCGGGCAGCGTCCCGGCGGCGAGCGCCTCACGGGCCTGCTCCACACCCCCGGTTTCCAGGAACGTGCCGTCAATGTCGGATGTGACGCCGGCGAGGGAATACCACTTCCCGTCGCCTTCCGGGCCGCCGTGCTGGACGGCCGGCTGTTCCTTGCCTGGATCTCCGAGACGCGCAAATTTCACCGGTCCACACTCCTTCGTGCCTGTTCCAACTAGGTTCCGTGACCATGGAACCACGCAGCACCGCGTTGCCCCCAGCTGAACGAAATGTGACCGCCGCGGCCCTCCGGTGCCTGGCCGACGGTTCAGGTGCCGTGGACAGGTGCATCGCTGCGATGCACGCCGTCCGCGTGCAGCTCCAGTGCACTCATGACCATCGCGAAGTGGCTAAATGCCTGCGGCGTGTTCCCGAGTTGGCGGCCGCTTTCCACGCCCCATTCCTCGCTGAGCAGGCCCACGTCGTTGCGCAGTGCCAGCAGTCTTTCGAACAGTTCCTTCGCCTCATGGCGCCGGCCCACTCCGATAAGGGCCTGCACCAGCCAGAAGGAGCAGGCAAGAAACACGCCCTCGTCCCCCGGCAGCCCGTCGTCGACCTCGGCCGGCCGGTACCGGAGCAGGAAGCCGTCGTGGGTGAGCTCCCGCTGAATCGCGTCAATCGTACCCACCACCTTGGGATCGTCCGGCGGCAGGAACCCGACGCGCGGGATAAGCAGCAGGCTCGCGTCGAGCTCCGGACGCCCATAGGCCTGCACGAAGGTGTTGCGTTCTGCGTCGAACCCGTTCGCCATGATGTCGGCACGGATGGTGTCCCGCATTTCCTCCCAACGGTCGGCGGGGCCAACCAGTCCGAAGTCGCGGACGCCCTTGACCATGCGGTCCGCCGCGACCCATGCCATCACTTTCGAATGCGTGAAGTGGCGGCGCGGGCCGCGCATTTCCCACAGGCTGTTGTCCGGACCCTGCCAGGCGCCCTCCAGGTGTTCCATCAGGGCAACCTGGACGTCCCAGGCCTCGTCGGTGTGCTTCAGCAGGGAGTTGCGGGTCAGGGCAAGGCAGTCCAGTACTTCGCCCCACACATCCAGTTGGAGCTGCCCGGCGGCGCCGTTTCCGATCCGCACCGGGGCGGACTGCTCGTAGCCCTCCAGCCACGGGAGCTCCATCTCCGGCAGCCGGCGCTCCCCGTGGATGCCATACATGATCTGAAGGTCCGCCGGGTCCCCGGCCACCGCCCTCAGCAGCCAGTCCCGCCAGGACGCGGCCTCGCCCGTATAACCGGCGGCGAGCAGTGCCTGCAGAGTGAGCGTGGCATCGCGAAGCCAGCAGTAGCGGTAATCCCAGTTGCGGGGTCCGCCCAGCTGTTCGGGCAGGGACGTGGTCACCGCCGCCACAATTCCCCCGGTGGGGCATAGGTCAGCGCCTTGAGCGTGATCAGCGACCGCTGGATGGCTTCCCTGTACGGGCCGGTGATCTTGCATTTCGCAGACCATTCCCGCCAAAACGTCTCGGTCGATTCGAGGACCGCCTCCGGGTCGAGGGACCGCGGGCGGCGGAGATGGCTGGGCGTCCATGTCAGCACGAACGGGATCCTGTCCCCCGCCCGGACGGTGAAGTCACTGACCGTCTGCATACGTTCGCCGCGCAGGGGTACATCAGTGACCAGGTAGGCGGCATCCGGCCCGGCGATGGCGTGGATGCCGTAGTCGTCGTGCCGGACCCAGGGCACGATGTGGCCGTAATCGAACCGCAGCGCCAGTTCGCCGCGCATCCTGACTGTTCCACGGACGCCGACCACTATCCGTACGATGTCAGCCACCTCGTCACGCGGCGGCATGAAGTCGATGACCTTCACCTTGCCGCCGGGCGTTTCCCATTCGGTTTCCAGAATGAGCGTGCCCTTGCGGTAGTGGCGTCGTGTGCAGTCTCCGGCGCCAGCGGGCGCCAACAGCCACCGGCCAGCCTTCGGGGTGTCCAGCAGCGCGTTGAAGCACGCCGGCGAATCAAACCGCGGAAGGCACAGCCAGTCGATGGAACCTTCGGTGCTGATGAGCGCCGCTGTGTGCAGGTCGCCCACCATCGCGTAATCCTCGATGCGTGCCATGGGACTTACAGTGCCACACCCGGTCTGAGGCGACTACTATCCAAGGCATGCTGCCACGGAATTGCGAAAAGCTCCGCCCGCCCGTATCCGCCCCCGCCTCCGCCTCCGCCGACTGACGGCAGGGGACCTGTGGGGATTCGCATCGGCACCTCCGGCTGGAGCTACGACCACTGGGAGGGCGTGCTGTACCCGCCGGGCCTTCCGGCGCGTGACCGGCTGGCGCACTACACGGCACGCTTCAGCACGGTGGAACTCAACGCGAGCTTCTACCGCTGGCCCCGGGAGGCTTCGTTCGCGAGTTGGCGCCGCCGCCTTCCCGAAGGGTTCGCCATGTCGGTCAAGGCACCGCGCGGCCTGACCCACGGGAAGAAGCTCTATGGCCCCGAGGTCTGGGTGGATCGGATCATCCGGTGCTGGCATGAACTGGGCGACAAACGTGCCGTGCTGCTGGTCCAGCTCCCGCCGGATTTTGGCCGGGACGATGCCCGCCTCGCTTACTTCCTTGGGGCGCTGCCGCCGTGGATCAGGGTGGCCGTGGAGTTCCGTCACCCCAGCTGGGACCACCCTGACGTTTACGCCCTGCTCGAACGGCACCAGGCGGCCTACTGCATCATGAGCGGCGCCAACCTGCCGTGCATCCTGCGGGCCACGGCCCCGTTCGTCTATGTCCGGTTGCACGGGCCGGACCACCAGTACCTCTACGGCGGTTCCTATTCAGAGGAGGACCTCCGCTGGTGGGCTGACCGCATCCGGGAATGGCAGGGGTCGGGTAAGGATGTGTTCGTCTATTTCAACAACGACGGCGGCGGTAACGCCGTGCGCAACGCCGACACCTTGCGGTGGCTGCTCGGGGACGGCTGACTTCCCTGCGGACTTTGAGTCGCGGATTCCGGTTGCTGACTTCACCGCGCGGCCACCTGCTGTTGTTACAGAACCCCGGTGCCGCACAGCCCCGTTGTGGCAGAGTGGAGGCATGGAATTGGCGTCGCAGGAATCACCGTTGCCGGGAAGTCACGCACTTCGGCTGGCACACAAGGTCTCGGATACGGCCAACAACGTCCGCATCCAGCTGGCCCGGCGCTGGAATTTTGCTGCGCAGACCGTTGCCTACCAAGGCTACGGCTCCACTTCGTGGGTGCGGATCCTTGGCCGTGTGGTCCTGACCAGCAAGACAAAACCGGGCAGCCGGGCTGAGCACGCCGCCAGGAACGGTACCCAGAACGTCCGTGGCTGGAGGGCGTTCACCAGTGTGCCCCTGCAGTTCACCGAGGTGGAGATCGAAATCGAGGGCGTCACCACGCGCGTCAATGCGGACCGCGGCGGCTTGGTGGACACGGTGGTCAACGTTTCGCTCTCCCCCGGCTGGCACACGGCAACGCTGCGCGCCGAAGGCACCGAAGCGGTGCTGGCCAACATCCTGGTGATCGGACCTGACACCAAGTTTGGCATCGTCTCCGACATTGACGACACGGTGATGGTCACCGCCCTCCCCCGGCCCTTCCTGGCTCTCTGGAACACGTTTGTGCTGAGCGAGCGCGCCCGGATGGCCACTCCCGGCATGCCGGTTCTGATGGACCGGCTGGTAGTGGAGCACCCCGACGCCCCGGTGATCTACCTGTCCACCGGGCCGTGGAATGCCGCCCCGACGCTGGCTCGGTTCCTCAGCCGCAACATGTATCCCGCGGGTCCGCTGCTCCTGACGGACTGGGGGCTCACGCAGGACCGCTGGTTCCGCAGCGGCCAGGAGCACAAGAACGGAAACCTGGACCGGCTTGCCCGGGAATTCCCGGACGTCCGGTGGCTGCTGATCGGGGACAACGGCCAGCACGACGAACAGATCTATTCCAGGTTCGCACGTGACCACGGCGACCGGGTGGCCGCAATCGCCATCCGCCAGCTCTCGGTAGGCGAATCTGTGCTGGCCGGCGGCCACTCGGAATCCGGGGATCACAGCGCCTCGGCGGTCCCGTGGATCTACTCCCCCGACGGCGCCGGCATCTCGAAGGGCCTTGTCGACCTGAAGATCGTCTGACCCAAGACACTCTCCCCGCCGGCCCCGCGTGCGGCTGCCGGGCGTCCGCCGGCCCCGCGTGTGTGAGGCACCGGGTCAGGCCACCGGCTCCGGTTCCCCTTCAGCCGCGGGCGGTTGAGCCGGCTGGGCGGGGACGGAGCCGGCGTCGGATTCTTCCGTCGTGGCGGCGGCCACCGCGGCGGCCCTCCTCCGCTCTGCCTGCAGCTCCTGGAGCCAGTAATAGGATGCTTTGGGCGTCCGGTCCAGAGTGTCGAAGTCGACATGCAGGAGGCCGAACGGCTGCTTGTAGCCGGCTGACCACTCAAAGTTGTCCAGCAGGGACCACACGTAATAACCGCGCAAATCAACCGATTCCGCAGGACCGCCGGGGGCCGTGGCCATCAGGGCGCTGGAAATATGTTCGGCGAGATAACGCAGGCGACGTTCGTCCGGAACGATGGTCCGGCCCCCGGCCACGTCACGGACAACTGTGTCCTCAAAGCTTGCCCCGCCCTCGGTAATGAATACGGGTGGAAGGTCGGGGTAGCGCTCGGCCATTTCCGCGAGTGCCACTTGCATGTAATCAGGCCTGATCGGCCAGCCGTAGGCGGTTGTTTCTGAATCAGGGAACGCGGTGATGTGGAAAGGAGCACCCGGCGCGGTTCCGCTGAGATCGTCACCCATAGCCTCTGCCATGCCTGTAGGTACAGCTCCCTCTCCAGGGCCGGCGGCGACACGGGTTGGCATGTAGTAATTCAAGCCATAGAAGTCCACTGGCCGCGAGATCAGTTCCATGTCTTCGTCTGAGGGGCTGAACGGGGTGAAGAACGTGGCAGCCCGGATGACGTCCGGGTACTTTCCGAGCAGGACCGGGTCGGCGAACAGCCTGTTCTGGAAGATGTCCATGAGGCCCGAGCTCAGCTTGTCCAATGGGTTGCCCGAAGCGGGAACCATAGGTGAGTACACATTTGTCATGCCGATTTCGCCGTGGACTTTCGCTGCTCGCAGCGCCTGCATGGCCAGGCCGTGGCCAAGCAGTTGGTGATGGACGGTGGGTAGGGCCTGAAGGAGCTGCGATTCGCCCGGTGCATGAAGGCCAAGCGCGTAGCCGTTGGTGGTCACTGTGGCGGGTTCGTTGACCGTCACCCAGCGGGCCACCCTGTCTCCATAGGCCGCGGCCGCAATCGCGGCAAACTCACCTAGCCGGTAGGCCGTGTCCCGGTTCATCCAGCCGCCGGCCTCGTCCAGGGGAAGCGGCGTGTCCCAATGGTAGAGGGTCACCATCGGCGAAATACCACTGGCGAGCAACTGGTCCAGCAGTCTGTCGTAGAAATCGAGCCCCGCCCTGTTGACCGGGCCCTTGCCGCCCGGCTGGATCCGGGACCAGGACAGTGAGAACCGGTAGGAGTCGATCCCCAGTTCCTTCATCAGGGCAACGTCTTCGGGCATGCGGTGGTAGTGATCGCAGGCCACTGCGGGGCTGTGGTTCTCCACAATCGCCCCCGGCTTCTTAACGAAAACGTCCCAGCCGGATGGTCCACGGCCATCCTCGTCCAGCGCACCCTCAATTTGGAAGGCGGCGGTTGCGACCCCCATGGTGAAGGACGGCGGGACCATGGCGGCCATGTCTTTGGCGGAGAAGTTCATCGGCTTGACACCTTATGTAGTTACCGGGTGGTGGATTGATTTTAGTGGACCGCCTCGTCTGCGCCGAAGAGAAATTCCTTGGCGTGCCCCAAGGCTTTCTTGAAGGCATCATTGCGGAGCGTGACCAGGTGCTCGGAGTCGTCCGCGGAGGCTTCAAGGTATCCGGTGAAGCCCGGCCGCAACACCCAGATGTCCCCGGAGGGAGGGAGGTAAAAGACACCGAAGGACCGGTGCTGGCTGTCATCAGGTGTCCAGATTGGGACTACGGCCAGCGCCGCGCCTGTTTCGGGGTGGATCCACTGGGCCCGCGGGAGCGGCTCCTCGTGGGCTTCGGGGTCGAGGAATGGTGCGGTGCCCATACCCCAACGTTGTTCAAAGCGTTCGTGGAACGCGGGAATCAGATGGGAATCATACCGGCGCCATGCGCTCATGGACTGCTCCTTCTTTTGTTATCCGGCTTTTGTTATCCGGGCCCGGCCCATTGACCGGCCCAACGTGGGCCCCCGCCTGGTGCCCGCTAAGTGTCAGGTCCCCGCCCAGGGCCCCCGTTCCCAACGGACAGGTCTAACCCGAAGCAGGGGAGGCTGTTCGCTTTGGACTCGGCGCACCGGAACACTGCGGGCCCCGCTGCGGTAGGTGTTCGGGGCGGACAGCGTTCTGTCGTATTCGGCACGGGTCATCGGATCCCGAAGCACCGCAAAGGCCTCCATGATTTCCGGCAGGCTGTCCGCTCCGCCGCTGTCCGTGCCGTCGCCGGCAGCGGCGCTGCCGGAACCGCCCGGGACGTCGGGATGGTGGATCCGCATGAGGGCCCGGTAGGCACGCGAAATTTCCTGTCGGGTGGCCGTCCGGGCCACCTTCAGCACCGCGTAATAGTCCGGCTGGCGTCGCATGTCCTTGGTCCCTGGTGCGTGCGCGGGGCGCTTGCCGTTCGTCAACGGCAAACGCCCAGGGCCTCCGTTGCCGGCTAAGTGCTGATTTCGTGCATCCTGCCCTGTTTGCTTTCGATTTCGATCTTGCGGGGCTGTGCCTGGGCGGCGACCGGGATTCGGAGCGTCAGGACACCGGCGTCGTAGCTTGCCTTGATCTTGTCAGTCTCCAGCGTGTCACCGAGGATGAGTTGCCGGCTAAACACACCGCGGGGCCGCTCGCCGACCACCAACTCCACATTGGGTTGCGTGGCATCGCGCCGCTCGGCCCGTACCGTCAGCACGTTCTTCTCAATACTGAGGTCAACGGAGTCGACGTCGACGCCCGGCAAATCAAACGCGACGACGAACTCCCCGTCTTCCTGCCACGCATCTATCGGCATGGCCGCCGGACGGGCCGCGGTTCCAAATACCTGCTGGGTCAGCCTGTCCAGTTCACGGAACGGGTCCGTGCGCATTAACATCATTTCCAACTCCTTCAGCATTTGGTGTTGTTGTTTCCAGGGCTACCCGCCAGCGATTACCTGTCGTGGCGGATATAGATTTTTTATAGCACTAGTGAGAAACTGTGGCAAGGGAAACGCACCAGGAATTCCAAGGAGGAACATGCCAGCACACGGAGCAGAGACCGGCGTGTACGCCATCTCCGTAGTGGCCCAACTGCTAGGCACGGGCCAACAGAACATCAGGCTCTACGAGCGGCGTGGCCTGCTCACTCCGGACCGTACGTCGGGAGGAACCCGGCAGTACAGCGATTCGGACCTCGCAGTACTAAAGCGCATCGGCGAACTGCTGGACGAGGGGCTCAACCTGGCCGGGGTGGCCAAGGTGCTGGAACTCGAAGCGGCAAACGCCAAGCTCCGGATCGACCTGAAAAGGGCCCGGGCGCGTTCAGGGGCCTGAGCGGGGGTTACTTGCTCCCGCCGGCGATCAGGTAGGACTCCTCCAGCAGCTCTCCGAGTTCCTTCACGTCGACCCGGTCCAGCCGAACCAGCACCAACTGCGGCGACCGCTCGTGGTGGGGAGTCCAGAAGAAGGTATGCGGGTCAGTTCCGGCCAGGGCTTCCCGCTCACCGGTTTTCAGGGTGAGGACCCCGTCCTCCCAGATCCGGGCCATGAGCGTCCGGGCGAACCATGCGGGCCGGTTCCAGCTGGGCCTCTCTGTGACTCCCGGCAGGGCCAGGCAGATGCGGCGGACGTCCATTTCAGTGACCATGGCCATCAGCTTTCGACGGTGTCCGCCTTGGACAGTTCCCCGGTGATCTGTTCGCCCGGAACCCGGGCGGTGCGCCAGGTGTCCAGTGCGATGACAGCACCCAGGACCACAAAGGAAATGAACAGCGATGCCAGCGCGTCACTGACCCAGTGGTAGCCGAGATAAAGCCGGCTGATGGAGGCCAGGAAAATCCCCAAGCCGGCAGCAGCGAATCCTGCCACCGCGGGCCACGTGCTTTTCCGCCGCGAGAACACCAGGAAAGCGGTGACCAGGAGGAAATCACAGGCACCCAGCACATGCCCGGAGGGGAAGGAGAACGTGACATCCGGGCCGAACAGCATCAGATCCAGGGGCGGGCGCTGCCTGCCCACGGACCGTCCGATGATCTGCGCCAGCGCAACGCCGGTGAGCATTGCCCCGGCCAACAGCAAAGGGCGCCAGGCGTGCTTGGCGGCGATGCCCCAGACCACGGTGACCACCAGGACGATGATCGGCAGCGCCACCGGCCCGAAAACGATCGCCAGGAAAATCATGGCGGCGGTGAGCGGCTCTGACCGCTGGCCCACCAACCAGGAACGGACAGGCTCGTCCATGAAGACCAGGCCGTCCCTTCCAAGGACACCCGTCAGGGCAAGGACGAACAGGCCGGCGCCGAGGACCATCAAAATCGCGGCGATCCGGTAGAGATTCTTCCGCGAAGCCTCGCTCATGTAACGCTCTTCAACCACGAATTTGTCGTGGAAGACCCGCCACCAGTGAGGCGATTTCCGTGATCGATCTTCAGCCATCGTGCCGCTTCCGCCTCAGCAATTGTGAAAGATGTGTCTCCGCTGAAGATTATCCCTGTTCCGCGATTTTGGCTTGCGCCGGGCCGGGACGCCCGGGCCGGCGGCCATGCGGGCAGCGGCCCTTCCGGCACGCGCCGGGCGGCCGTGACGGTAGCCTGACTGAATGGGTGCCATGAACGAACTGATTGACCAGGCCGCTGTTGGCACGCTGGTCCGCGTGCTGGCGGACGCCGCCCCCAACGTCGCGTGGTCGGGTGTTGCTGACGCCGGCGCATCGCTTGCGAAACTTAGCCTCCGCGAACGCACCGACCACGTGAGCCGGGCGCTCCTTGCCGACCTCGCTGCCGCATCCGGCCCGGCGGAATATTCGACGGCGGCGCGCATCTTCCGCCGCGCCTTGCGGAACAGTGACTTACGTCACCGTGGATGACGCCGCGTGGGCAACCTTCTGGCTCACAGGAGACTTCGGCGCCTCAGTCGAAGCATCCCGTGTGGCGACCGGCCAGAAGAACAGCCTTCAGATAGAGATGTACGGCACCGACGGCGCGTTGACCTTCAACCTGGAGTCGCTGAACGAACTCAGGTTCCTGGACGCGACCCTGCCGGTTCGAGAGCAGGGCTTCCGCCGGATTCTCGTCAACGAACCCGAACACCCCTACATGGATGCCTGGTGGCCGCAGGGCCATGTGATCGGCTGGGAACACACCTTCACGCACCAGATCCGGGACTTCCTTCTGGCTGTCGATAGCGGGTCCGCGCCGTTGCCGTCGTTCGAGGAAGGCCTCAACGTCCAGCGCGTCCTGGCCGCCGTCGAAGGATCAGCCAAAAGCAAGAGCACGCTCACCCCCGTTGGCCACAAGTCTTTAGACACAGTTGAAGGATCCTGACATGTCCCGCCCGTATACCCTGTTCACCGGCCAGTGGGCCGACCTGCCCTTCGAGGAAGTCGCGCGCCTCGCCTCCGGCTGGGGCTACGACGGCCTCGAAATCGCCGTCTCCGGGGACCACCTGGACGCCTGGCGCTGGGACGAGCCCGGCTACGTCGAGTCCAAACTCGCCGTGCTGGAGAAGTACAACCTGAAGGTCTGGGCCATCTCCAACCACCTCAAGGGCCAGGCCGTCTGCGATGACCCCATCGACTTCCGGCACGAAGCCATCGTCGGGTCCCGGGTCTGGGGCGACGGCGACCCCGAAGGCGTCCGCCAGCGCGCCGCGGAGGAAATGAAGCACACCGCCCGGCTCGCCAAAGCCCTCGGCGTCGACACCGTCGTCGGATTCACCGGCTCCTCCATCTGGCAATACGTCGCGATGTTCCCGCCGGTCCCGGAGAAGGTCATCGAGGCCGGCTATCAGGACTTCGCGGACCGCTGGAACCCCATCCTGGACGTCTTCGACGAATGCGGGGTCCGCTTCGCCCACGAGGTCCACCCCTCCGAAATCGCCTACGACTACTGGACCACCGTCCGCACCCTCGAAGCAATCGGGCACCGCCCGGCGTTCGGGCTGAACTGGGACCCGTCCCACTTCATGTGGCAGGGCATCGACCCCGTCTCCTTCATCTGGGACTTCAAGGACCGGATCTACCACGTGGACTGCAAGGACACCAAGCTCCGCCCCACCGGCCGCAACACCGTGATGGGCTCGCACCTGCCCTGGGGCGACCCACGCCGCGGCTGGGACTTCGTCTCGGCCGGACGCGGCGACGTCCCCTGGGAATCCTCCTTCCGGGCGCTGACCGCGATCGGCTACCACGGCCCCATCTCCATCGAGTGGGAAGACGCCGGCATGGACCGCCTCCACGGCGCCCCCGAAGCCCTCGCAGCGCTGAAGAAGTTCGACTTCCCCGCCTCCCAGACAAGCTTCGACGCCGCCTTCAGCAGCAAGGACTAGCCGTGGCTGGTTCTCAGTGGGTGGAATCAGCAGGGGTTCCATCCTTGGGTTTTCACCGGATGGGAACAAAGACCATGGGCTCAGTCCGGCAGTCGCAGGCACCGCACACGCTCATACCTGAATGCATACCGGATCCCTCAGCGGAGCCGGTGAGATGCCGAGATGACGACCGAAGCCGAGATGTGTGCCTTATTTTGGCGGTCCGGGCAGGCGCTATGGATGCCTCGGGCCTGTTGTATCAGGCGCACCGGAAGGCCGCCTTGGCGTTCGCCCGGTCAATAGTCCGGGACACGAACGACGCTGAAGACGTCTTTCACGAGGCTTTCACCAAGACCATCCAAGCGATCACCAACGGCGCAGGCCCATCGGAGAACTTCTTGGCTTACCTAAACACCGCGGTCCGAACGACGGCGGCCGGTTGGTGGAAGCGCAACTCTCGGGAACTGCCCGTCGAAACCGGCGATCTGGACCACTGCGTCCCCCGCGACCCACGTGATGAGGAGGACCTCCTCGACCACGCCGCCTACGAACACGTCATCGCAGCGCTGCTATCCCTGCCCGAGCGGTGGCAGAAGGTCCTCTGGTACGCCGACGTGCTTCAGCACAAACCACGCCACATCGCAACACTGATGGGCATCACTCCCAACGCTGCTTCCGCGCTGATACTGCGTGCCCGCAACGGCCTTCGCGGGGCCTACGCCGATATGCTCAAGGCATAGGCCCCAAAAGGAAACCTGTGGGTTCAGCTTGGCTGAACTGTTTGTGATGCTGCAGCCGGCCCGGAACTTCGTTGTTCCCTGGCGGCGCGGCTTTCGTGGTCATACGTGGGTGTCGCGATGAACGGCGGTCCGCCGCTGGTGAGTGGCCACCGTGGTTCGCCCTGGGCGGCGGACCGCCCGACGTTTGGAAGGTTCCTGGTCCTCTTCTGGTGAGTGGCCGGGCGGCGTATTGGGGGAAACGCCGCCCGGCACTTGTTCTACTTTACTGGGTGTCTTCGGTCTGGGTTTGGTGCTTGTCGAGGATGATCTGTTCGACTTCGCTGGCCTTGTATCTTCTCCGGACTACTGTCCGTCGTCAACACTCATTGTGGCTGGCGGCTGTTCTTAGGCTCCGCTTTGTGACTGGACGGTACGGCCTTGGCTAAGAAGAGTGGTACTCAGTTCTTTCTGTATCCCGTCGCCGTCTCTGTCTTTTTCCGGTCCCGTGCAGTACGTCAAACCCACGGTTATCTGCGGCTTCTGGGACGAGGGGTCCGCTGGCCGCACAATTTACTGCGGCATGGACGGGCGCAGAGTCGACCTGGCCCGATTACATCGGGCCCCGAAGTTATGGATAGGCCGGCTAACCCGGTGGAAACTCGGCGAGTCCCCAATTTCAGAGAAGGCAGCCCACTGCCGACTTGGCGTTTGGATCTATAGGTAGTCACTGGCTCGTTCGCGGGCGATCTCCAGCAGGGTGGAGTGAAAGGCAACCTCGGCCGGGGCGTAGACCTTGTCCTCACGCTGAGCCAGCAGTACCCGCCGCAGCGGGGCAGCGGAGCCCAGACTCAGCACCGTCACGTCGGGATGCTGAAGTGCCACAGCGGTCTTGGGGACAATGGCCACGCCCATTCCGACGCTGACCATGGCCTGGGCCTCCTGGTAGTCGTTGGCCAGGAAGGCGATCTTCGGTTCGAACCCGGCGTCGTGGGCGGAACGCTGCAGCACCTCCACCACCGGGTGGGCCTCGGCGCGCACGATCCACGACTCGTTGCGTAGGTCCGCCATGCTTACCTGCTCCCGGTCGGCGAGCGGGTGGCTGCGGGCCACCAGGATCACGGTGCTCTCGCGGAAGACCTCTGTTACGCGGATGGAATCGTCCCGGAACGGATTCCAGGGGTAGTCCCAGAGCAGGCATAGCCCGGTGACCCCGGACTGCAGATCCGCCACAAGTTCATCGAAGCGAGCGCTGCGCAAAGAGAGGCCGATGGCCGGGTAGCGCTTCTTGAAGGTCCGGATGACGATGGGCAGGAAGGAACCGGCCAATGTTGGGAATGTACCCACGGTCAGGGACCCCCGGTTGAGGCCGGCAATCTGGCCCAGGTCGGACCGGGCTGCCTGCATCTGCCATACAATCTTGCGGGCGTGCCCAGCCAGCACCTGACCAGCCTCGGTCGGCACGACCCCACGGGAACGGCGGTTCAGCAGCGGCTGCCCGACCTCCTGTTCAAGCTTGCGCAGCTGCTGGGAGACTGCAGACGGCGTGTACATCATCAGCTCGGCGGCGGCTGTGATGGATCCCTGCTCCACGACCTCCAACAGCAGGGCCAAGCGCCTCATGTCGAATAACTCCTGAGCTTCGTCGTTAAGCAATGCTTTATCCTCCTGCTTTTTTAGTTCATCCCCTGCAGAAACGCCACGTCTCCTGTCTTTCTTAGCGGAAGTAGCACCTCTGGATCTGCTGGACTATGGTGCCGCCGCGCATCCACTGCGCTTTAATCTTCATGGTGTTTCCCGCTTCTCCTCGTGCCTCGGATTTCGATGAGGTCCTGAGAAAAGATTGAGCCAGATCACAGCTTTAGACAATGTTGGATTTTCGAGGGGGATGTAGCATTGCTTAAGTCATTGTGGTTAAAAGGCTGAGGCCCAAGCAAGTGCTGGGTGTTCGAAGCGGAGCATCTGCAGGAGGGCGGCATCAGCCTGGATGTGCTGCTGCCCCGGCTGTTCGGCAGTCCCGATCCCCGCCAGGTCGACGGCGTGGGCGGGGCCACCTCCACCACCAGTAAAGCCCTGATCCTGCACCGGCCCGGCGCCGACGGCGTTGACGTTGAGTACACCTTCGCCCAGATAGGCATCGAAGAGGCCGCCGTGGACTGGGGCAGCAATTGCGGGAACGGCTCAGCTGTAGTGGGCCTGTACGCCGTCGAGAAGGGGTGGGTGCTGCCCACTGGAGACGTCACCCGGATCGTCACCCGCAACACCAACACTGGCCGGATCATCATCCAGCGTATGGCCACCCCGGACGGCGCCCTGGCGGAGGTTCCGGACGCACGGATGCCCGGCGTACCGTTCCCTGGCTACCCCGTTGGGTTGGCTTCCAGGATCCTGCCGGCAAGACCACAGGGGCGTTGCTGCCCACCGGGGCGGCAACCGACACCATCACCGCCGGCGGTACCCGGTGGACCGTGTCGATGGTGGACGCCGGAGCGCCGGTGGTGATGCTCCGCGCTGAAGAGCTGGGCCTGGACCCGGCCCGGTACGACAGCTGGCGCGCCGGGGTGGAGCTCCAGCTGGACACCCTGGAACAGGTCCGGCGGCAGGCGGCGGTCCGGATGGGTCTGGCCCCCACCACCGCCGAAGCGGCCCGGGCGATCCCCAAGCTCGCCATCGTGGCCGCCCCCTTCGAGGCCGACCCCGGCTGCGACGCCAACGTCATGATGCTTTCCATGGGCAGGCCGCATCCGGCCGTGGCCATCACCGGCAGCATCGCGCTGACCCTCGCCGCCCGCACCCCGGGCACCGTAATGAACAGCATCACTGGCGACGCTGCGGGAACCACGCTCCGGATGCGCACCCCCCGCAGGCGTGATCGAGACGCGGAGCGAGGAACACAACGGGAGCCTCCTCGTGGGCGTCAACCGCACGGCCCGCACCATCATCCACCTCCCTGAGGTTTCCGGCAGCGCCATCGCTGCCTCCCTCGCGGGAGCCACACGCTAAGGAGACGATCATGACCAAGACTGAAGACCGCACCATTGCCGCTGCGGGCGAGACGCGGGGCGAGGGTCCCAAGCGTCCCACACGTCGCCGCCGTATCCTACTGATGGCGGTGGCCGCCGGTTTCGCGATCCTGGCTTTGATTGCCCTCGTGCTGGGGGAACATCTTCACCCCAGGGGCCACCGCGGAACCGGAGCACACCATGACCGCTGTCCAGATCATCCCGCCCGTCATCCTCGTTGTCATGTTCGTCGTGGCCACCAAGTGGCCGCTGAACATTGGCGTGATGGGGCTGGTCGCATCCTTCGGCGTCGGCTACTTCATGCTAGGCATGACGGACAAGCAGATCCTCGAGGAGTTCCCCGCCAGCATCGTCCTGACGATCATCGGCGTGACCTACTTCTTCAGCATGGCCCAGCGGAACGGGACCATCGACATCATCGTCCAGAACTGCGTGCGCCTCGTCAGGGGAAAGACGATGCTGCTGCCCTGGGTGTTCTTCCTGATCGCAGCGGCGCTGACCTCACTGGGCACCTTCTCACCGGCCGCCGTCGCGCTGCTGGCACCGGCGGCAATCGGATTCGCCTATGAATTCCGCATCCATCCCGTACTGATGGGCGCGTTCATCATCAATGGAGCACATGCGGGCGGCTTTTCGCCGCTGTCCGTAGCTGGCGTGCTTGTACACGACATCGCCCTTAAGAACGGCTTTCCCGTCTCCCAGGGCGCACTCTTCATGGCCAGCTTCGCCCTCAATCTCATTCTCTCCGTACTGACAACTGTCCTGTTCGCCCTCATCGGCCGGCTCCGTGACGGCGAAGGCGGCCACCGTGCTGACCTCGACGGCCCCCGCACCACCCGTCCCCGCGGCCAGCAGATCCTCACGCTGGCCCTGATCGCTGTGATGCTCGTGTGCACCCTGAGCTTCCACATGCCGATCGGTTTTGTTGCCCTCTCCGCCGGACTCCTGCTGGCGCTGGTCAACGTCAAGGAACATCAAACGTTCATCAGCGGCGTCTCCTGGTCCACCGTCCTGCTGGTGGCCGGCATGATCACCTACGTCTCCCTCCTCCAGCACGTAGGAGTCATCGATACCCTCGCCGAGCAGGCCCTGGCACTAGGTGCACCGCTGCTCATCGCACTGGTCCTCTGCTACGTCATCGGCGTAGGATCAGCCTTCGCCTCCTCCACCGCGTTGCTGACCGCATTCATCCCCCTGGCCGGCCCACTGCTGGCCACCAGTTCACTGAGTGCCTCCGGAACGGTCGCAGCGCTGGCTATCGCCGCCACCGTGGTGGATGTCTCGCCGTTCTCCACCGACGGTGCGCTCGTCGTCGCCAACGCCCGCGACGACGACAGGCAACGCGTCTACAAGCAGCTGATGGCCTACGCCGGGGGCGTGGTCCTGGTGGCGCCGGCCCTCGCCTGGGCCCTGCTGGTACCCGCCGGCATCATGTAACCGTCCCGCCCCGGCGATCCGCAGCCCTATACTCAAAGATCGGGCCGGTCTACAGGTGGTCCGGGTCCGCGGCGTACATCTTTAGCCGGATCTCCAACGCTTCGTTCATGTGTCGTGCGGCGATGGTACCTGCCGCTTGCGCGTCACCCTTTTCGATGGCAGCTGTCAGCGCCTCATAATCGGCAAGCACCGCCGGCCATCTGCCCGGGTAAGTCAACGTCGTCAGGGTGTATCGGCGAACCTGCTGATCCAGGCCGGTCAGCAGGCGCACCAGTGACGGGCTGTGGGCCGCAGCCCAAATAAGGGTGTGGTACTGCCTGTTTGCTTCGGCGAGGGATTGCCCCTCGGTGGGATCGAGATCAAGCATGCTCTCGAACTTGGCCCGCAGCATTCTGACGTCCAGGTCCGTCCGCTTCCGTGCCGCTTTGGATGCGGCTGCCTCTTCGAGGACGATCCGGGACTCGTAAATGTCCACGATTTCCTCGGCCGTGTGTGTCCGCACTGCAAGCGCCTTGCCGCGGCGTTCCAGTAAGCCGTCCTGCTCCAGGCGCTGCAGGGCCTCCCGTACCGGCGTGCGCGAGGCCCCGTATCGCTGGGTGAGCTTCACCTCGGTCAGGGTCTCGTCGGGGGAAACGGCCGAACTCAGGATG
This sequence comes from Arthrobacter sp. 24S4-2, assembly GCF_005280255.1. NCBI lineage: Bacteria > Bacillati > Actinomycetota > Actinomycetes > Micrococcales > Micrococcaceae > Arthrobacter > Arthrobacter sp. 24S4-2. The sequence continues at coordinate 4,692,844 of NZ_CP040018.1, forward strand.
TCCTCCCGCAAGCGGCTGTATACCGACTTGTCTATAGCCAACCCATGCTCCTAGCCGAGTTTTCGGTGCCCTTTGCCAAACTACATGTTGCCCGGATTCCTTTTGCGTAACCAGCAGTATACATTTGCATCCATTCCGGAACGGCCGGAGCGGACGAACAGCAATGCCCACGAAGGGCGGAAGGGGGGCGAGGTGGCGCCACGGGTCCTTTTGGTGCATGGCAGTATGCTCGGCGCTTGGTACTGGGAATCGACGATCGACGAGCTCGCGCACTACGGAACCGAGGCTGTGGCGTTCGATCTGCCAGGCCATGGCGAGGACCAGTCACTGCGAGGTTCAATTACTGCCGCGGACTACGTCAGGGCAGTTGTAGAGCAGGTGGACGCGGCCCCGTCCCCGGTGATCCTGGTAAGCCACAGCATGGCCGGTCAAGCAATCGCCGCGGCGGCCCTGCAGCGGCCCACCCGGGTCAAGCACCTGGTGTACTTGAGCGCCCAAGCGCGAGCCTTCGGTCAGTCCTGGGCCGACACGCTGGACCCCGGCATCCGGGCAGCCTATGAGGAGTCTGCTGCGGAGCGCGGAGACGGCAGCTATGTCGTGCCTGAGAAGGTCGTTACCACCCGCTGGCTCTCCTCACTGGCTCCGGACGCGCCGTTGGCCCGCTCCATCCGTTCCCGTCTCACTCCCCAACCGGCCGGCCCCCCCCTTCGAGCCTTCCGACTTCGAGCCTTCCGACCTTTATGCCGGATCGCTGGCCGATATACCAGTGACGTATATCTGGCCGGTAGACGACAGGCAAAATACCGAACGACGTATGCGCATGTCGCTGTCCAACCTCCCGGCGGCGACCCGCCTGGTCAGAATCGGCGGCGACCACTGCGCAATGCTGACCAACCCGAGGGAGACCGCGGCCGCCATCAACGACGTTTCCACCAGGCACCCGGGCTAAAAGCCGGTTCGCGTTCCCGTCGCCGGCACCCGGCCCCGGCCCCGTCTCAGGCTACGGATCCGGCCCGTCTGCCGAAAACGGCACCCGCGGCAAGTCCGCTGCCGCCCGGGTAATTGCCGCTAAACAGTCCTCCGAGGGCTTCCCCGCACGCCAACAGACCCGGAACCGGGTTGCCTGCACTGTTCAGCACCCGTCCGTACGTGTCCGTCTTAAGCCCGCCGAAAGTGAAGGTCACCCCGCAGGTGACAGGGAAGGCGTAGAAGGGTGGCGTGTCCAGCGCCAGCGCCCAGTTGCTCTTACGCGGCTCCACCCCGGATGCCCTGCCGTCTTTGATGTTGGGGTCGAAAGGTTTCGTCGCGTCGATCCGGGAGTTGTAGTCACCGACCGTGCGCTCCAGCACCACGGGGTCAATACCCGCTCTCGCCGCGAGGGCAGGAAGCGAATCTTCCCTCATCACTGATACCCCGGGCATGTCGTACTCCTCCGCACGGAGCATTGGGCGGGTCGTTGCGTCGAATATCTGAAAGGCTACGGAGCCTGGCTGGTTGAGGATGTCCTGTCCGTAGCGCGCATACGTGTAATTGCGGAAGTCAGCGCCTTCGTCGATGAAGCGTTCACCGTTTCGGTTGGCGACTATGCCCAACGGGTATCCGCCGCGGGTCAACTGATTGGTCAGTTCGAAGTTGCTTTCGTTCTCTGCAAACCCTGCATCCCACGCGACGCTGTGGCAGGTAGACCAGTCCCCGCCCTTAGCTGCCCCGGCGTCCAGTGCAGCAAGAATCATTTCCCCGGTGTTGCCGGGAGTTCCGCGTACCTTGGCGTTCTGCCAGCCTTCGCCGAGGTAGCGCCGACGCATTTCCGGATTGGCCTCAAACCCTCCCGAAGCCAGGATCACAGATTGGGCCCGTACCTCTCCACTTTCACCCGTGTCAGTCCGGTAGCCGGCCCCGACCACACGTCCACCGTCAATGATCAGACCGGTCCCGGCGTGACCGTAACGAACAGCAACGCCGGCACGGGCGGCGGCCTCCCTATGGTCTTCCATCAAGCCTTTTCCGCCACCGACGTTGCCGATGTGCAGGCCGCCCCAAAACAGAAATGATCCGTCCGGCCGACTGTAGGCCTGACGTTCATACATCAGCCGGTATTTCAGGCCCTGCCGCTGGAGCCAGCGTAGGGTTCCATGGCTTTCTTCGACCAGTACGCGGGAGAGTTCGGGGTCATTACGGCCCTCTGAAACTTTCTCGAGATCCGCGAGGTAGTCTTCCGCAATGTACGGGGGAACCTCCGTGGCGGAATGTCGTTCGTCGGGCTCAATGAAGTCGGTGATGTCGGCGAGACCCCCATGCGGAATGCGGGTGGCTCCGGCGGTGTAGTAGCTGTTGCCTCCCGCGAGGTCTCGAACGGCCTTCTCCAGCAGCACCACGGAGCGTCCCCGCTCGGCCGCCGCCAGCGCGGCCGTAAATCCGGCGTTGCCGCCGCCAACGACCAGCACGTCAACCATCTTGTCCATCATTCGTTCCTCCACATCGGTTGTATGAATACCACTGTATACAGTCGTATTCTGCTGGTCAAGGTACGGTGCCTGGACGTGAATGACGGTTAACGGGCGCAGGGAACCCGACCGGTGTGCGGTCAGGCTCCCTGCAGATTTTCGGGACGAGCGGCCGCTGCTGCGGCCGTGATGGGGATCAGTCGGTCTTGGCTACGTATACGTCGCATGGCGCGTTGTGGGCGACGGTGTTCGCGACGCTGCCCAGTACCCGCCCCAGGCCTTGCATCCGGCGGTTCCCGACGACAATGAGCTTTGCAGCCAGGCGCTCGGCTTCTGCGATGAGAACCTCGTGGGGTCTTCCCAGTGCGGCGGTATAGGTGGTGGCGACGCCGCTTGCTCCCAATTGGGTTGCTACACGCTGTGCAACCTTTGTGGCCTCGGCCGCATTAGAGACCGTCCAGTCCTCGCCTGCTATTTCCACCACCTCGGTCTTGTCGCTAGCGTAGGCCGTCACGACATTCAGGGTTGCGCCCATGCCTGCGGCCAGGTCCGCTGCAGTGCGGGCAGCCCGCATTGCCGTCTCTGATCCGTCGACTCCGACAATAATGATTCCGGACATGGTAAATCTCCTCTAGCTCGAACGTGGTTCTGCCGCCCGCCCCCTTGGGACAGGCCGGTGCGATGAAACGGCGGCCAGCATGGACTGCGCCGCTACGGAGCGGGGATCTCCTGCGCATCGATATACATTTCGATGCGAATGTTCTTTGCAACTTCCAGGTGGGCGCTGGCGATCCTCCCGGCCCTGTCTGCATCACGGTCCCGGATAGCGGCAACCAGCTCCTCGTGCTCCTTGAGGACCTGGTTCCAGCGGGCAGGCGTGGAGAGTGTGGTCCCGGGATAACGGATGAAGTGCACCAGGATGCGGTCCAGCAGGTCCAGCAGCGCCGCGCTGTGGCTGGCAGCCCAGATGCGCTCGTGAAAGGTGCGGTTGACCGCGGCGAGCTGTGCGGCGGTGGCTTCCTCGAACTTCAGATCGACCATGCTTTGGTGGGCACGTTCGATCAGCATGAGATCCATGTCCGTGTGACGCAGCGCGGCGGTCTTCGCCGCAGCCTCTTCAAGGAACGATCTGACCTCGTACAGGTCCAGCATTTCCTCGGGCCGGTACTCCCGGACCTGCATGCGGGAGCCGATGCGCTCCACGAGCCCTTCGGTTTCGAGCCGGCGCAACGCTTCGCGGATCGGAGTGCGGGACACGCTGTATTTTTTGGCCAACGCATTTTCCACCAGCTGGGCCCTGGGTGGAAGCTCCTGGGCAATGATGGCGTTTCGAATCATCAGGTACGGACTCATCAGTGCCGGATTGCTCATCAGGTTCTCCTCTTCAACGGTGGCGATGGCTGTGCACATAAAGCCGAGCTTGGTTCAAACGCCATACATCCCGTGGATATTTTAACACGCGGTATACATTCAGGACAGCCTGTGGACATGACGCATTCTAGACGACTCACCAAAGATCTCATTTTGGTAACGAGAGTGTCCCAAGCCACATTTTCGTTGCCCACTCACTCCAAACGGTATACATTTAAGCGAAAGCGAGAACATTCGACCTAAAATGTATCGCAACTGACTGAATAATCGACAGGTCGCAGTGACGGTACGCACGCACCAGTCGTCATATAGGAGGTACCCATGACCAGTCCAACCGGCACCGTCGCCGTAGGAGGATCGGACGCGTCGTTAAGCTCGGTGACCCAGGTCCCGGCGACCCTCGTCCGTGGCGGAACCAGCAAGTGCTGGATATTCCGCCAAAGCGACCTGCCGCCCGATACTTCAGAGGTGGAACGGCTGCTGGTCCGCACCTTCGGTTCACCGGACCTGCGCCAGATCGACGGAGTTGGCGGTGCGTCCTCCACGACCAGCAAAGCAATCATCGTCGACGACGAAAAAGCTGCAAATGGCATCGTCGAATATCGATTCGCCCAGATTGCCATCGACAACCCGTCGGTGGAGTGGGACAGCAACTGTGGCAACTGCGCGACCGGCCTCGGGTTGTATGCCCTGCACGCGGGGCTTGTCCTACCGACTGAGGACGTTTCCCGCGTCACGATCGTCAACACGGTCACGGGGCTCAGCCTGGTGTGCGAGATTCCCACTCCCGGCGGACAGGTCCCGGCCTATGGAGCGCGACAGCTCCCAGGGCAGCACTATCCCGGGGTCCCGGTGGACATCATCTTCGAACAGAACAGCTGGTCAAGCTTCGGTGCCGAATTCCCCAGCGGCAAACCCTTGGACGAGGTCACCCTAAGAGGAAACACCTACCGCGCAACACTGATTGATGCCGGGGCGCCAGCGGCCCTCTTCGACTCCCGAGATCTAGGAGCGACCGGCCAGGAAGGCGCGGAGGACCTTCAGCACCTGGTCGACTTGGCTCCTGAACTTCGCGCCGCAGCCGCAAAACTCATGAACATCCCGGATCACCTCACCTCCATTCCCAAAGTCGGAATCATCGGACCCCCACCTGCAGGCGAAACCGGCGTGTCCGCGCGGATGATATCCATGGGCGCCCTGCACCCCGCCATCGGCCTGACCAGCGCAGTAGCGGTCGCCGCAGCCTCGGGGCGCCAAGGTTCCGTGGTGGACCAATACCTCGTCAGGCCGGAACATCAGAGCGATCCCAACGGCCTGGTGATCCACATGCTTAACGGCGTCACCAGGTCCGCGCTCAACACCCCAGCCCCCACCAAAGTCTCATTCCAGCGATCCGCCCGGGTCATCAGCGAAGGAACGGTCCTCGTCCCGGGTGACTGACCGGGCGAGAGATCCTCACATTCACAAGGACGTGTCATGAAAATCAGCATCCAGAATCTGCAACTCAAATACGGTGATTTCGTCGCCATCGAAAACCTCAACCTCGATATCGGAGACGGTGAGGCACTGGTACTCCTGGGCCAATCGGGCTGCGGCAAGACCAGCACCATGCGCTGCCTGGCCGGTTTGGAGGAGCCGAGCGCCGGCAGGATCATCATCGATGACGTCGTCGTATTTGATTCGGAAAAAGGCATTAACCTGCCTCCCAATAAGCGCAACGTCGGCATGGTCTTCCAGTCCTACGCCGTTTGGCCCCACATGACCGTCTTCCAGAACGTTGCCTATTCCCTGAACCTGCAGAAACTCTCCAAGAAAGGGGTCAAGGAACGCGTGACGGAAGTCCTGACGATGGTCGGACTGGAAAAATTTGCCGAGCGTGGCGCCAGCCTTCTGAGCGGCGGGCAGATGCAGCGCGTGGCCTTGGCCCGCAGCCTTGTCATGCGCCCCAGCGTGCTGATGCTTGACGAGCCTCTCTCGAACCTGGATGCAAGGCTTCGTGACAGACTCCGCGTCGAACTTCGTGAAATCCAGCTGCGCCTGGGCCTGACATGCGTTTATGTGACGCACGACCAGCACGAAGCCTTCGCCCTGGCCGACCGCATTGCCCTGCTGCAAGGGGGCAAGATCGTTCAGATCGGAGGCCCGCGCGAGATGTACGAAACGCCGGCCAGCGCCTCCATCGCCCACTTCCTCGGCGTCTCCAACGTCATGGACTGCGAGACTGTCGCCGCCGGAGACGGTTCCTCGTCCGCGACGGTCGCCGGACACGACTTCACTGTTCACTCCTCGCAACGCATCCCCTCCGGCACCCCGGAAATGAAGGTATGCATGCGGGCGGAAGACCTCCAGATCAGCGCCCAGCCCAAAACTGCAGCCAACGCGTGGAAGGGGAAAGTCATGGTCGCCGGGTTCCAGGGCAACGATGTCCGATACGCCGTCGAACTGGACAGCGGTCTTGAACTTGACGCCCTCGGAACGGTCAAGCGCGGGGAACAACACGAAGTGGGGGACTCCGTCTGGGTCACCATCGAGCCCGGTCAGGTCCAGATCCTCCCCGCGGAGGTGCTCGTATGAGTATCAAAACGCCTCTGGCAGCCCCCACCATCGCAGCCGGGGAACGGAACACCGGACCGGCACGCCACCGCCGCGTCAAAGCACTGGCAAATCTGCGCAAAAGCACACCTGCGATGATCATCATCGCAATACTGAGTGTCCTGGTAGTGCTCCCGCTGGCGCTGGTCCTGCTTGCTGCGTTCTCGGACGCAGTTCCCCGCCCCGGAAACATCTCCCTCGGCGGACTGACCCTTGAGAACCTCGTGCTCCTGGCCACTCCCGAGGCCCTCGGAGCCCTCGGCAATTCGCTCATGGTAGGCGCCGGTTCAGCGGTCGTGGCACTGATCATCGGTGCGTTTCTCGCGTTCGTCTGTGCACGCACCGACGCCCCGATGCGCAAGTTCATCTTCTTCATCGGCATGGCTCCCATGTTCATTCCGGCACTCGTCGGGGCCCTGGCCTGGTCACTGCTCTCCTCCCCCAGCGCCGGCTACCTCAATATTCTGCTCCGGGACCTGGGCGTGGACTTCGTCATCAACATCTACAGCCTGTCTGGCCTGATCTTCGTACTCGGCATTTTTTACGCCCCGTATGCTTTCCTCCTCATGCACAGCTCGTTGTCCATGATGAACGCGGACCTCGAAGAAGCCGCGACAGTCCATGGGGCAACACTGAAGACCATGTTGCGGACAGTCACCCTCCCGTTGGCGCTGCCGGCTGTCCTCGGGTCAGCAATTCTCGTTTTCGCCCTGACCATGGAAAACTTTCCCGTCGCCCAAGTGATCGGTAACCCGGCAGGCATCGACACACTGCCCACGTACATCTACCGGCTGATGAACGCGACACCGGCCAAGAGCAACCAGGCAGCCAGCATCGCCATCGTTCTGACCGCAGCCCTGCTCATCATCACCGTCGTTCAGCAGCGCATCATCAACAAACGTAAGTTCACCACCGTGACCGGAAAAGGTAACAGGCCCCGACAAGTACCGTTGCGGAACCTGCGCTGGCCGTTCACCATCATCGCCCTGGCCTACTTTGCGGTCGCGGTCATCCTTCCGATGCTTGCACTGCTGACAGCCTCAATGCAGGCCACACCGTTCGTCGCCTCAATTCCACAGCTCTTTGAAACCGGGGCGCTCAGCTTCTCCAAGCTCGGTGACGTCCTTATCTCCCACGATTTCCAGCTCGCTCTGCGCAACAGCGTCCTCGTGGCGATTTTCGCCGCCGCGGCAGGGACAACGCTGAGCTTCGTCGCCTCCTACGTCCGCTACCGGACCAAGTCCCGCGGCGGCCAACTCATCGAGCTGATAGCCATGACCCCGCTGGCGGTCCCCGCCATCGTTATGGGGATCGGACTGCTCTGGACGTGGCTGCTACTGCCCGTGCCTGTCTACGGAACACTGGCCATCCTCGCCATAGCCTGTGTGGCAGTCTTCCTGCCCCAGGGCTACCGCGGCATCTCGGCCTCGATGCTGCAAATGGACCAGGACCTGGAAGACAGCGCCGTCATGCTCGGTGCCCGCCGGGCGAAAGCCATCATCTCCGTCACTCTTCCACTCATGCGCGTCGGCATCACGTCCTCATTCCTCCTCTTCCTCATGCTCTCAATGAGGGAGCTCAGCGCCTCAATCTTCCTCTTCACATCCAATACCCGGATCCTCTCGATTCTGGTATTCGACAACTTCGACAACGGACAAAGCCAATCCGCCGCCGCGGTCAGCGTTCTGTACATCGTCGTCATCGCCGTGCTGGCCGTGATCGCCCAAAAAGTGGGCGCCGACCGCAAGCTCGACACCATCAAATAGAGCTGCTCCACCCAAAACAGTTGAAAGGGTCTACACAATGAAGTTAGCGTCCAAAATCCCCCTGATCGGAGCAAGCGTCCTTCTCTCCCTGGGCATGGCCGCCTGCGGGACACCCCAAAGCAGCAGCGTCGTCACTGCCACTGCCGAAGTCAAAACCGACGACGGGCTCGTCATCAATGGCGAGTCCATCACGGACAAGGCGACCTATGACAAGGCCAAAACCCAGACGCTGAGCCTCTACTCGGGCTACACCGAGTCATCCGAAAGCGCACTCGTCGCTGCCTTCACCAAGGACACCGGCATCAAAGTCAACGTCGTGCGATTGACCCCAAACAAACTCGCAGAACGCGTCCTGTCCGAACAGGGCGCCGGCAAGCTCGGGGCTGACGTGATCCGCACCTCGGACTACCGGATCGCGAAGTCCCTGGAGGACGCCAAAGTCTGGCAGACCTACGACGTCCCCGGCGCCGCGCAGTTCGAGGACGTCTCGGTCGACGGCGGACAGTTCACCCGGATGTTCAACTCCATCTACACCATCGGCTACAACACCCAACTGGTAAAGGAGGCCGACGCCCCCAAGTCCTGGGCCGACGCCGTCAGCGGAAAATATCAGGGCAAGCTCGGCATCGTCCAGGGCGGCTCAGGTGGCAGCACCGCGGCGCTGAACCGGTTCATGGAAACAAAGATGGGCACGGACTACTTCCAGAAGTACGCGGCACAGAAACCCACCATCTACGACTCCCTCGGCGCCGAAGCCACCGCCCTCGCCCGCGGCGAGGTCGCCGTAGGAACCGTAACGGTCAGCGGAACCAACATCTCCGCAGTCCAGGACAAAGCGCCCGTAAAGTTCATCGTCCCGGAAGAAGGCCTCGTCGCCTACGACTACTACCTCGGCATGGCAGCCTCAGCAACGAACGTCGAGGCCGCCCAGGTATTCATGAATTACAACCTTTCCAAGCACGGACAAAAGGTCTTCGCCCAACTCGGCGAATACCCCGCCCGAACCGATGTTGAACCCCCCACGATCATGGGCGTCCAGCTCCCTGCAGTCGACTCCGGCAAGGTCTACCGCATGCCAAACACCGACGCCACCACCTTTGGCAAAGAAGACCTCGCCAAGTGGAACAAGGTCTTCGGCTACAGCAAGTAACCGCCGATAGCCGCCCAGGCCATTTCGGCCCGGGCCGAAAGACGCAGTGGGGCGGCGAATGATGATCACCGGGATCATCGCCAATTCGCAACGCGCGCCGCCCCACTGCACTGACCCGCCACCACAAGAGCAACCGCATGAACTGAGTCCAGACGGTCAGTCCGGGGCGCAGAGCATGCAGCCCACCCCTCCCTTCGAGGAGCAAAGTCTCAACAGCGAGAGCCCTGCCGGGTCCCCGCGGCTGATGTCCAAAGCTGCCAACTGCAAGGATCACCCATGACTACGCATTCGCGCGTCCCCCTGCCGCGAGCAACAACCCCGTCACTGGAACCAGTACCCAACTGGACCAAGCTCTCCCGCAACGACGAGATCGAAGTGTACGAAGACGGAAAAATCGTTGCATCCGGGACAGTCGACATGATGGCCTTGGACGGATCTCTCTTCTGGCTCCTCCAAGACAGCGGAAAAGGCCGCGCCCTATTTCTCCACGGCGACGGGTTGCTTGTCCGCAAGCATTGCCGCCCGCATACTCACAGGAATTCCCGGTCGTGACGCCACCATCGCTTTGAAGATCCGCAACCGCGATCAGTGACCATACCTGTCCCGGGTCCAGCAGATATCCGGCTATCGCGCACCGCCACGAACGAGGAAGCCAGGACGCCGAGCGCTTAGAAGGCCTGACGGGAACCACTCCGGGCCGACAATAAGGGTCCTCCCGGGGCCAAAAGGACCTGACACAGTCAGCCCGGCGCTTGCGCTGAAGAGCAAGCCATACGTCAGGGTGATGGGAACGTCGGGAGGCCAAGGGACACCTGTGTCCTCATTTGTACGAGCTTGTCCCGAGCGGCGTTCAGGCTGATCTCTATCCCTTCGAGCTCACCCAGCCATCCGCGTTCTTCGGCCTCGATCTTCCGGTTCATGAGCGCCTCGATCAGTTCCTCCAACCGGGGACGTTGCAAGGGATCGGGGCGGAGCACGGGACACCGTATGCATGCGTGCTCGTGAATGCACGGTGTCCCGTAGGCCCGTCCGCAACTTCCCAGCTCGACCTTTCGTTTCTTGAAGTGATCATGAAATTCCTGGATCTCTGCAGAGCTTGGATCCAGGTAGTCTTCCCGTGGCCGCAACGCCCGTCGTCTGTCCACGAATCTTCGGAAGTGCCGGAAAGTCTCCTCATCGTGAACGGCAGCGTATCCCTGAGTTGTGACAATGTTCTGATGCCCCATCAGCTTCGCGAGAATATGGATCGGCAACCCTGCGGCCAGGGCGGATGTTGCGAAGAGGCGTCGAAAATCGTGCGGAGTGAACCTGTACTCGGCGCCTGTCTCGTCCCTGAGGCCGGCCCGGGCGACAGCGCTGCGAATGGCGATCCTCACCCGGCCCGGAGACATTGCCCGGCGTTCGCTCCCGATGTGTGTCTGGAACAGGTGAGGCAGTGGAGCGCTGTAGAGGCGCTCAGCCTCGTCATAGCGGATAGTCAAAGGGACAATGCCATCGGCACGGGAAATGCGTTTCTTCACCAATGCGAAGACATGTGCGAGCTCGGGCGAGACGAGCAGGACCCGTTCCCTGTCGGTCTTTGAGGGAACGGTCTGCAGAAGCGGAAGCGCTTCGCCGCTCCCGGGAAGCCTGTAGATGGACAGTGCGAGCGTTGTGATCTCGACAAGTTCCTCGATACGGACTCCTGTCTCGTTCAACGTGTTGACGAGCGCCCAGCTCCAGAAACAGTTCTCCTCCAGCTGGGTCAGATCCACCCGACGCTCGAAGCGGCCGCCGGATATCCAGACCCGGCCTGCGCCCCGGGGAGAGCTGCTCGTTCTCTGGCTCAAGGGTTGCCGCTGGTAGACGATCCCTTGATGCTCAAAATCATCCCCAGGGCCAGTGGCCGTCCCAGCGGCCAGTAGCGCTTGAGCGGACTTCAATTCCGTTGCAGTGCTCGACAGCAGCCGCGGGAGCAGTGGTCCAAGATCCCGGATCCTTTGATGGATCCGGGCCTGTGTCCGCAGTTTGTGCTTCGCGGCCCCCTTGGTATCTTCACGGGTCAGGAAAGATGGCGCCGCCCACTGGGCCCAGTACGCGTCATCGGTGGCCCACGACGCGATGTCCAGATACAGCGCCCGCACGGCAAAAAGCGAGCGGTGCTTGCCAGCCAAAGGTCCCTGTAGAAGCCGATTCAGCCACGCCCTCCCCTCATCGAAACCGATATGGAGGCTGTGAGCCCCCGGATTGTGGGCCTCGATGTCGCTCCAGAAGTTCTTTGCCAATTCGTACACCAGCCACCGAAGAGTCGAGTAGTCCAGCGACACAGCCCTCGATTTCAGGTAGCGGATGAGCATCTCCCGAACGGGTCCGCTTCGGATCTCGTATGCGTCGATCATCTGCTCGACCGAAGGCCGCTCAACCGAGACCGCCTGCAGCAATCCAGGTGTCGACACATCGAAGACGCCGAGGTCCTTGAGCATGGACCAGGCGTAGGTCAGTCCGTCAGGCTTCTGTCCACGCCCGATCTGGAAATCGCGGTACTCAAGAAGGTGTTCAGGGAGCAGCTGCTCGACCGGCAGGCCGGTGCGTGCGAGGACCTTCGTCATCACCACCAGGCTGTTGCCGAAGTTCGGCGGCGCCACGGCACGGGCCGTCCCGTGTTCAACCATTCGCGCAAAAAATTCCGGATGCCGGTTCCGGCGAATCCGATGGAACCGCGGCAATGCTCTCCGGAGCCAGGTGTAGCTCGGGCGGATCACGTCCATCGCAATCAGGTCCGCAATTCCATGCCCGGACTCGTCCGCCGATCGCTTCACATGGATCCCCTCCCAGGGGCCGCCAATTCTCTGCCTCCAATCGACGCCGGCGTCCTGGCATCCGGCGCTCTCCCACCGCGCCTGCCATGTGTCGCCTTCAAACACCGACAACGCCGCGAGGATGACGCCCACGCCGCGTACTGACACCCCATCCGCGTCATTCAATGCCGCAGCCCGCTCCAGGATCTCGTCCCGGGACAGCGGGGACAGCAGTGGAGCGGCGTCTTTCCAAGCGGCGCGCTTCTCCGCGAGAGGCAACAGAATGACCCGGGCAGGGACATAGTCCCTGACTACTGCCACCGGGTGCCGCCAAAAAGATCGGTCATGTCTTCGGCTGAGTAGCGTGACGGGGAAGCCGGTACCCCGCCGGCAGCAAGGATGTCGGAAGCACGCGATGAAAGATGCCGGTTCACGCTCTCGATCACTTCGTCATTACGTGGCTTCAGATACGCTTCGGTCGTCGAGAGATGGACATGGCCAAGAACCGCCTGAATGTCGGTGATGGACACCTTCGGGTCCTGAGCCATACGCATAGCGGCGGTGTGACGGAAATCGTGAAGCGTCCAGTTCGCGCCAAGCACAACGTTCACCCGGCGGATGACTGCCCGGGCCGCCTCATAGTTCAGGGGCCGATAGGGCCTTCTGAGAGTCCACCACGCCGAGAGCCCGGAACGGGTGAGCTCTTCGGGGAGAGCTTCCTGATACAGCCGGAACCAACTGAACGCCTCAGGGGATGCGGGAATCCGCTGAACAGCTCCCGAGCCCTTCCGCGTCACCGAAATGCACTGCTGACCTGCATCCACCCTCCTGTTTGTCAGCCCGACGAGCTCGGAAGGACGCGCGGCACTTGAGACATAGAACGCCACCAGCGCCCGGTCCCTGTCCGTGCCGAGGGCGGTGAACAGATCTTCGAACGCTTTGTCCGGGATGGAACGGGCCGCCTGAATCGGAACCTTTTGCCGGTAATCAGCCCGCCGTCCATGTCTGTACTCGTCTTCGGGGTTGTGGTGGGCACCGAAGCGCCCGCCCTGCGTGAGCCTCTCCGGAACGGGATTGCGCAGAGGCCCCGTCAACGCCCGCAGGTGGTAGTCGTAAAACGCGCTGATCACCGAGAGGTTGTGATTGATGGTCCGGGGAGCGTAGACGTCGCTTAAATAGGGTTTTCCTGAGACTTCATTGACGGCAGGCCCAGCTGGCCGGCGGATCTCCGCGGGGCGCTTGAACGTTTCGCGCAGACTCATCACAAAATCCCGGACATCATCCCGGGTCACCCGGTCCCAGTCCCGATCGGAGCGCCACAGAAAGCGGAACCACCGCAATAAATCCCTGGCATACGATTCAACGCTGGACGAGCTCATCCCCCGCACCCAAAAATCCTGGAGATACGACTCAACGCTTGGTACCGGCACCCCGTCGCAGCCCAACACTTCCCAGTACGGGGCCACCGGTATCGCCCTCACCCGCCCGGCCAGGCCGGCCGCAGCAGAGCTCCGCGCAACGTGGCGGGAACGTGCGCGGGGAAGTGCCCGGACTCGGCCATCACCTGCCAGGCGAGGTGACCGACGTAGGATTCGTAGCCGGCGCCCCAGCCGCCCTCGCGTGTGGCGATCGCATAATGCAGCAACGCTTCCGCGCTCAGGTCGAAAGCGATGCCCTGGGTGGTCAAGGCGGCGGCAACGTCGAATCGGGCGCACCGCTTGAAATGCCCTGTGGCTTCGTGCCCGTCGACCAACGCCAGAAACCGCTCCAGATCCGGATCGTTCTGCGCAACCTCGAAATGTTCGTGATAGCGCACGAAGCTGTTGACCCGGAACGCCGCCAACGACGGCCGGATCACGCGCAGGCAGCACAGCAGCAGGAGCGAATGGCCCAGCTCCCCGTCCAGACGAAGATCTCCCTGTGGTCAGTTCACGGATCCTGCGGTCCCCGTCGTTCAGGCCCGATGCCACCCATCGATCCTGCCATGACCGGCCCGGGTGCCCCTCGAGGTAGCCAAGCAGCCACCTCAAACCCGCGCGGCGCAGCGAGCACCTCGGTTGAGACCGCGGCCAAATCTCATCGACCAGACCGTTGATCGTCTCGAGAGTCGCCGTGTCCAGGTCTCCTTGCGGGCGCGGCGGGATCGCTGGCGGGGTTGCCGGGGCGGGCATAAGACGCTGCGGGTCCGCGTTCTTCCGGTCGATGCCGGCTCGAGGCGCCGCTGTTCGGGGTGCTTGAGTGCGCTAACCACCGAACACGACCGTGAAGTCGTCCGCGTCATAGCCGGGCGTCAGCGTCGGTACCGGCCGCGGTGCGGCAAAGTGCTCCTGTACCTTTTGAAAGACCTCGTCAATCCGCGGCCGCAGATACGGTGCCATTGACGACACCCGCCGGTGGCGGGTCACAGCCATCACCTCGGGCAATGTCAGATTCGGGTCCGTCACCATCCGGTCTATTGTCGTGTGCCGCCGATCATGCAGCGACCAGTCCGTTCCAAGCGCCGTGTTCGCGCGCTGAAGGACCCTGCGTGCCGCGTGGTAATTCAGTGGTCGTGGCGTCCCATGCAGGGCACGCCAGATCGGCTCGCCGGGTCCAGGGGTGCCGTGCTCATGGAAATACGCCTCTGCCTCAACGGCGCACGACGCATTCCCGGGGTCTCCTCCAACGGGCTGCGGTGCGCCAGTCTCGCCCGACGGCCCGGACTCTCCGGCACCGGGTTCATCACCGGCCCGCGCCCAAAGCGGGCATGGAACGCGTAAAAGGAGGCGAGAACAGCCAATGCGTGATTGATTGTCGCCGGCGCATACCCCTCAGCCAGCGGCCGCTTCCCGGTCCGCGGATTCATCACCCGGCCCCCGCTCCCCCGCTGAGGATTAACGGCCGAGCGCATCCAGCCCACCATGACCTCGACCTCCAGACGGCCCGCCTGGTCCCACGGGATCCCGATCAGTTCCAGCACCCGCCACCAGCGCAGCAGGTCGTTGCCATACGAACGCACCGTCAATGGACTCATGTCCGTCAACAATAGATCGCGAAGAAACACCGAGAACACCTCGATCTCCCGCCCCGCCTCGTCGACCACGGCGTAGGGCAGCAGGCCTGCCGCCTTTTGCCAGACCGCGCCAATGCCGGGTAACCCGATCTGACCCTCGAGCAGCTTCAGCCGCATTTCGTCCACGATAACCAGCTCTCCGGAAAGCCTGGGTTCAGTCTCCCCGAAGTTCAGTCAACAGGACGGATTCCATCGCGCGATTGTTTGCGATGAGGGTTTTCCGTTCGGCTTTCTGGTCCTCGGTCATCGGTCCTTTCTGGGCCTGGGTGCCGCCGTCGTGGCGTTCGTACTTCGGTGTGAACCCGAGTTCTTTCCAGTCGCTGATGACGGGAACGGTACTGTGCTCGCCCCGGTAGTTGGTGTTGATCAGGTAGGCGTTGGCGTCCTCGTCTGTGGCCGGTTCACCGTCCGCCCGGTTCAGCGCCGAGACGTAGATGGTGTCAGTGTCGGCGTAGTGTCCGGCTTCCTCCACGATGGCCTTGCTCTGGGCGACAAGCTCCTCGAGCAGTACCGCGAGCCGGGCCTTGGATTCCCGGTCGTCCCGGAGCTTCTGCGCGATGTGGTCGAAGTAGTCCGGTTCGTCCCGGATGACGGACTCGAGTTCCTGCTGGGCGTCGTCGTCTCCTTCAAATTCTGCCAGCACGAGGGCCATCTCCACGGTGAAGCCGTTGTCCAGGGCTTTGGCTCCGGTGGTGGAGGCCTTGGCTTTCAGGGCGCTTTCCACGACGGTTTTGGTCCGGCCTGTCTGCTTCGCGATCTTCGCCGCTGACACGCCGATCAGGGACAGCTGGTGGTAGGCGTCGGCTTCCTCGGCCTCGGTCAGTTCGGTGCGCTGGATGTTCTCCATGGCCTGGGTGACGATGCGGTCCGCTTCCTCGGGGGTGGCCACGATCATCACCGGGATGCTCTGGCGTCCGGCTTCGACGGCGCCCAGGGTCCGTCGCTGGCCCATCAGCACATGCACGGTGCCGTCGTCCTTGCGGTGGGCGATGACGGGCTCGAGGACGCCGAGTTCCTTGATGCTGGCGATGAACTCGGGCTTGAGCGAGGCGTCCTTGCGGACGTTGATGTCGATGTCGATGGTCAGGGTGTTCGGGTCGAGCATTTCCAACACGGGTGCGGTAGCGATTGCGTTCATGGTTGTGTGTCCTTTGCTGAGGATTTGGTGGGTGGGGTGCGGTTGGTGACCGGCCAGCTTCCCCTCTCCCCCGTTTTTTGCCTGCTGGCGAAGCTTGCGTAGCTGTGTCCGACGGAGGCCCGGTCCACCCGAAGGGCCAGGGACGTGCAATCTGCGGGAGGAAATATGCGACGAAGGAGCGCCGGAGCCGATTGTGCGGGCCGCAGGCCTCGACGAAGGAGGGGCTGGATGGGGCCGGAGCGGGCACGATAATTTGACAGCAGCAAAGAACGGTAATACTGGAAAAGGTCTTGAGCCGGCATGACCCAGCAAAAACTGAAGCGCTTTCCAGCACTGTCTAACCGACGATCTGTCTGCCGGCTCAAGGTCCGTAAAAGGGGTGTTGAGCCAGGCGGACATGATTTCATAGGAGCCTGATTCGACCAGTCCCATTACCGTTTTGTCTGCCCACCTGGCCCGCGCCCCATTCATCAGCCATCGATCTCGACTGGGAGCAACTTCCATCTTGGCAAACGAAACAACCAACATCACCGGTATCGACACCCACGCCGACACACACCACGTGGCCATCATCAACGAACACGGCAAGCCCCTGGCGGACAGGGAATTCCTGGCAGTGGGATCGGGATACCGCAAGATCGTGGAGTTCATCACCAGCTACGGCACAGTCACCGCCGTAGGGGTCGAAGGAACAGGATCCTACGTGGCCGAAATCGCCAAGACCCTGCGCGGTGAGGGTCTATGTGTGCTGGAGGTCAACCGACCAAACCGGGCCGCGCGCCGGCTGAAGGGCAAATCCGATCCGCTGGATGCCTACCAAGCCGCCCAATCGGTACTCGACGGCCGGACCACATCGATTCCGAAAGCCAAAGATGGTCCCGTTGAATGCCTGCGAATCCTGCGTGCCGGCCGCACCTCGGCCCTAAAGGCCCGCACCGCAGCCATCAATCAGATCAAGGGCCTGCTCGTTTCAGCTCCGGACAAACTCCGGTCGAAATACAGGGGGCTGGGACCTCGGCGATGATCACGGCCCTGCAGCGCACCAGGCCTTCGGGCCATATGGCTGACCCCGAGTACGTGTGCCTGCTGACATTGAAAGCCCTGGCCACCCGTTGCCAGTCACTCGCCGCAGAAATAGCCACCGCTGACGCCGCGCTCCAGGAAATCCTTGATACCTACGCGCCGATGCTCTGTGACCTTCCAGGTGTAGGAACGGAAGTGGCAAGCCAGCTCCTGGTCACCGTCGGAGACAACCCGGACCGCCTTGGAAATGAGGCCAAGTTCGCTGTCCTCGTCGGGGTCGCCCCCATACCTGCATCCTCGGGTAAAACGACCCGTCACCGGCTCAGCCGAGGCGGCGACCGCAACGCCAATCACGCCCTGTACCAGGTCGTCCTGGTCCGCATGGCCTCGTGCCAACGGACCAAAGACTACGTGGCCAAACGCACCACGGAGGGCAAAAGCAAACGGGAAATCATGCGCTGCCTCAAACGCTACGCAGCCCGGGAAATTTACCGTCAGATCACCAACCCCCAAGCAGCTCCAAACAACGCCGATCTTCGCCACAGGCACACCACACTCGGTGTCACCATCACGGCCGCAGCCCGCGAACTTGGCCAATGGCCCTCGAAAATTTCCCTCCTGGAACGGGACCTGATCCGAAACGACGCTCTCGCCACGAGCTACCGCCAGTGGCTGGCCGAGCAAGCTTCGGCAATCCCGATTTGACCAGCGCACCGACCAAGACCGCCGAGACAGCTAGAGTCAAGACTCACGCCATTCGGGGACTTCGTTACGGGATTACATTTGTCGTTGGCTCTGCGGTTCAGCGCGCAGGCAAATACCCCCAAAAAAGGGAGGCCGAAAGGCAGATACGAGTCGAGATACCGATACTGTCACGTTGGGGAATTCGAGTTTCGAACCCAGCGATTCAACGAGCCCACCACGGATCCTCAGGGCAGCATGACCAAGGAACGCTCCGGGGAAGATATCTGTGCTCGATCAGGTATCTCAGCCAGCAGCCTTAGAAACTTTTCTGCCTCATAAATGGCCTTCATTGCTTTACTAAAGACGCTTGAATAATAATCGCGCCGTCATTATGCTTCGGGTCAGGGTTTGCGCAACTCGTCGCGACTCCTTCGCTCGGGGACATGAGATCAAGCATTGCCGACTCAGGCCTGCCAAAATACGATACCGCACACGGTTTTAGGGGAAATACGGCCCTTCGCATTTAGGCATGGTTAGGGCTGGCTGAGAGCACCGCCGCGTGGCATGGTGCGGAGCGGTGCGGCGTGGTGCGGCTGGAAAGAGGTCAGGGCCTCTTTGAATTGGTAGCGACCAAGCAAACCAATACCCAAAAGAGACCCTGACATGAATAACTCTATGTCTTGTTCCGGTGGCCGCTGGTGCACGCGCGCTGATGCTCTGCTCGGTGTCGAGGGCATCCACATCAGCTCCGTCACGGCAACCGAGAACGGCCTGGTTCTGCGCGTCGAAACCGGGGAAACCCTCAGCGGCTGCCCGGACTGCGGCGTCATCGCGATCGGCCACGGACGCCGGCAGGTCCAGCTTCATGACATTCCCTGTTTCGGCAGGCCGGTGCGGCTGCTGTGGGCAAAGCGGGTCTGGCGCTGCCCGGACCCAGACTGTCCGGGGAACACCTTCACCGAGGAACACCCACTGGCAGGGCCGCGGGCGAAACTCACCGCCCGAGCAGTGGCATGGGCGACCGACGCGCTGGCCCGGTTCGACACCTCAGTCTCAGCCCTGGCCCACCAGCTCGGCGTCTCCTGGCACACCGTCTGGGACGCCGTCAAGGCAGAGGCCACCAGACGCATCGGAATCACGGACCGGCTCGCCGGCGTGGACGCGCTTGGCGTCGACGAGCATGTCTGGTCCCACACTGGCCCGCCCGGATCGGGCATGGTCACCGGCATCGTGGACCACACCCGCGACGCCAACGGCACTGTCCATGCACGGCTTCTCGACCTCGTGCCGGGACGGTCCGGGAAGGCCTACGCTGACTGGCTCAGAGCGCGCGGCGAGGAGTTCACTGCCGGTATCAAGACCGCTGCGTTGGACCCGTTCCGCGGCTACGCGAATGCGATCCGCGACGAACTACCCGAAGCCATCACCGTCCTGGACGCGTTCCACGTCGTCAAGCTCGGGACGGCCATGGTCGATGAGGTCCGCCGCCGGGTCCAGCAGGACACCCTCGGGCACCGCGGACGCAAGGGGGACCCGCTCTACGGGATCCGTCGGACCCTGCAGATAGGCGCCGAACACCTCACCGACAAACAAACCGCAAGACTCGATGCCAAACTCACCGCCGGGGATCCGGACCACGAAGTCACTCTGGCCTGGCAGTGCTACCAGAAGGTCCGCAACATCTACCATGCCCTTCCGTCGCGGGGACGGGAACTCGTGACCGAAGTGATCTCCTCATTCCCGACGTGCCCGATCCCGGAAGTGGCCCGGCTCGGCCGGACACTCAAACAATGGAAGACCGCGGTCCTCGCCTACTTCGACACCAACGGCGCCTCCAACGGGCCCACCGAAGCAATCAACGGCGTCATCGAAACCACCCGCCGCATCGCCCGCGGCTTCCGCAACTTCACCAACTACAGACTCAGATGCCTACTCGCCGCCGGCGGCCACCGGCCCTACCGGACCAAATCGACCAACCATGCCTAAATGCGAAGGGCCGGAAATACGTGGGTAATGAAAAGTTGATTCGCCGCAATATCATTGCTGCGATTGTCAGTTTGATACTGATAGTGGGCTTGGGCGGCGCAGCCCAGGCAGCCGAGCTAGAAGGGCCACAAACCTGCACAAAGGTAGAAGTCAACGCAGGTCTATGCGTAGTCGCGGCAGTCACTGGAGACGAGGATCCAGTGGTCGCTGGTGTCATCCAGTCTCTTAAGAGTGGAGTGGATCCCACCGCGGTGGACAGATTCATCCAACTACGCGGAAACAAGAAGGCGGACAAATCGCAGCAGGAGATTCATAAGATCTCCCAAGCGTTCAAAGCCGCAAAGACTGCCAAGGAGAAGGATGCGGTTCTGACGCCCATGAATGCCGGGGGCGTTGGAACCGTCTACGGGTCTACGCTGTACATGAACGACACCGTCACGTACCTCTACTGCGGTTCCGGTTCCTGCTCGATGATCGGCAAGGTAGCCGTTGAGTATCGGATGGGCATTACTGGGAACCTATCGTTCACCCTCAGCGGGGACCTCAACGTGACATATGGCCCGAGCGTCCAGTTTAAGGATCTCAACTGCTATACCTACTACGACGGCCCTTTCAACATCGACTCTGTGGTGAAAACCTGGAACAACTGCAACAGCGCCGAAAAGTACAACTTCAGCACATTTACTCAGATATGGTCAGAGAACTGGTCGGGTGGAACTCTTGGAGAGGTCTACTACCCGACCTACACGCTGAGATTCGTCAACGCGGGCGGAGCGGAGATCTATTTCGGTTGGGATGCCAGAGAGTACAAGATCGACAGCAGCGGCTGGACGCACTGGACGTAATCAGACTATGCGTCTACATGTTTAGTTAGTTCTTGTCGCAGCGCGGGAAGTTCCTCTCGAAGGCGCTGGATACTATGCGGTGTTAGCCGATCCAGCGACAGATGGCGGACCTCCCGCGCTGCTCCAAGGCTGCAGCCGAGCAAGGAGCTCAAGTCCTGATCTATGGTTTCGTAGTCAGACGTTCGAATCACCCGAATTACGTCGAGGAGCCTGTCTGAAGCCGCGATGCATGCCTCATACGAGGCAATCATCTGAAGAATCTGAGTTTGTGCATCAAGTCTGGGCATATTACGACCGTACACACTCTCCAAGAGACGTGGGAAGTAGCCACGCGGACCAACGGGAGGACCTTGACGCCCTGCAGGACCAGGGCGAAGAAGACCAGCCCCAGGGCGGCCGCCGGCAGAATCTCGGCCACAGCGACGCCCGTCACGAGCGCCAACAGCAGGGCGCTCTTCTGGTCGAAATGGCGCTCCTCCAGGATAAAGAGCGCCCCCGTCAGCAGCACGGCCGTGGCCGGTGCCGCGAGAGGTCTCAGAGACTGGATCGTTTTGAACATGCCTTCACCTTAAGCGGGCTCTCACAACGCTAGGGCCAGTTTCGAGCGAGTTCCAACCCAATGATGAACAAGTTCCACCTACCGGATGACTGCTCCGCCGACCCTCCACCAGCATCGAGGTCTCTTGTGCGGCAGGCTCCGGAGGAACGGGAGCTGGCTGCCGAAGGGCTTGGGTCTGTTGTGGTCCTTGCTGCGCCGGCTGCAACGGACAGTATCAAGGGCACTGGGGGTGCCTCCGCGCTCCGGGGCGGGTCCTGGGCGGTTCACGATTCGGCGCCTTTCCAGATAATAGTGGCTAACTGGACCAGGTCGGCCCGGTGCGGGGCGGCTTCGGAACCCCATGCACGCAGCGGCTTTGAGGCGGCTTGCGCCTTGGCGAATACTTCGCGGTCCTGAAGCATCGGTTCTAAGACGAGGTCACCGAAGTTGGCGTTGATCTTCTCAATCCAGTGCATCTGATCAGCGCGCTTCTTCTGCTTGTTGACGACAACGCCCAGGAGTTCGATGTCCTCGTTCAGGTTCTCTTGCACTTCGCCAAATGGTCGTGACGATTTCCGATAGCCCCTCTACCGAGGCCACCCGGGGCTCGGTGATCAGCAAGGCATGCGTAGCGGCAGTCAGGGCGTTGACCATCAGAAGCCCCAGCGAGGGTGCACAGTCAATCAGGACGATGTCGTACTCCTCCGCGACACCCTTCAGGGCGATTCGCAGCCGGTGCTCGCGGGCCATTATGGAATCGCGTTCGCGGGAGGCCAGGTTGCGCTCGGCCGCGATCAGGTCCGCACCGAGTTCGTGGTGGAAACGTGAGCCCCGGCAGCCTGCGCGGCCGGGCGGACCGGATACGGCCCGCACCAACGACCCTTTGCATAAATGTGATTTGACTCACAAGATTGGGCCCGTTATGCTCAATTTCGTTGTTAGCGCTAACATTGCAATCATCGTTGTGAAATAAGATCGCTGGAACGGGCCAAGGGGCCAGTCCCGGCAACGAAGTACTTTTGGTGACGGATCTCCGGGTCAGGCACCAATCGACCGGATCCCACCGGCCGGCCCCCGGCCGGGAAGCGCAGATGCCTCCCGGCTCAGTACCAATTCGCGGACTGAGTTGTCCGCGGAAGGAGAAAAGCGTGAGAATCAAGAAACTCCTGGGCGCACTCGCCGTCGTCCTCGCAGTCACAGTGGGGGCCACGGGGTGCGGAAGCCGGGGCGGAGCAGCGGCTCCTTCCGGCAGCGCCGATGCAGCGGGCGCGCTCGTTGGCATTTCAATGCCCACCCAGACCTCCGAACGCTGGATCGCGGACGGCAAGAACGTCTCCGATTCGGTCACCAAACTGGGCTACAAGGCGGACCTCCAATTCGCCAATGACGATATCCCCACACAGGTCTCGCAGATCGAAAACATGCTGACCAAGGGCGCCAAGGCTTTGATCATTGCGGCCATTGACGGCACCACGCTGACCGACGTCCTCGCCAAGGCGAAGGAGCAGAACGTGAAGGTCATCGCCTACGACCGCCTGATCAACGGCACGCCGAACGTGGACTACTACACCACGTTCGACAACTACACGGTGGGCGTCCAGCAGGCCACGTCACTGCTCACCGGGCTTGGCCTGGTTGATGCCAGCGGTAAGAAGGTGGAAGGCAAGGGCCCCTTCAACGTGGAGCTCTTCGCCGGCAGCCCGGATGACAACAACGCCAACTTCTTCTGGACCGGCGCCATGGACACGCTAAAGCCGTACCTGGACGCCGGAACCCTCAAGGTCCCGAGCGGCCAGACCAAGTTCGAGCAGGCAGCCATCCTGCGCTGGCAGGCCCCCGTTGCCCAGAAGCGCATGGAGGACATCCTGACCGCGGCTTACAGCTCCGGCACCAAGCTTGACGGTGTCCTCTCCCCCTATGACGGCCTGTCCATCGGCATCATCTCCGCACTGACCAGCACCGGCGGCTACGCCAAGGGCAACCTGCCGATCGTGACCGGCCAGGACGCAGAGAAAGGCTCGGTGAAGTCCATTATCGCCGGCGAGCAGTACTCCACCATCTTCAAGGACACCCGCAAGCTCGGTGAGCAGGCAGTGAAAATGGTTGACGCCGTCCTGAAGGGCCAGCAGCCCGAGACCAACGACACCAAAACCTACAACAACAAGGTCAAGGTGGTCCCCGCCTTCCTGCTCCAGTCCGTAATCATCACCAAGGACAACTACAAGCCGGAACTGGTTGATTCCGGTTACTACACGGAAGCAGACATCAAGTAGCCACCGTGCCGGGTGCGGCCGGGCCGGGTCCCGGCCGCACCCCAACCGGGGACCCTGCATCCGCAGGAGTCCGGCTCTGACAAGTCATCGGGAAATCACCATGAACGTACCTATTCTTCAAATGCGGGGAATCACCAAAACCTTTCCCGGGGTGAAAGCCCTCCAGGACGTCACCCTGGACGTGAACCGCGGCGAGGTGCATGCCATCTGCGGTGAAAACGGCGCAGGAAAATCCACCCTCATGAAAGTCCTCTCCGGGGTGTACGCGCACAACACCTTTGAGGGCGACATCCTCTTTGAGAACGAACCGTGCGACTTTTCCACCATCAGCGACAGTGAAAAGCGCGGCATCGTGATCATCCACCAGGAACTGGCGCTGAGCCCCTACCTTTCCATTGCCGAAAACATCTACCTCGGCAACGAGCTGGCCAATAACGGCTGGGTGGACTGGCGCAAGACGAACCTGGAAGCCGCCAAACTGCTCGCCCGCGTCGGGCTGAGTGAAAACCCCGTGACCCCGATTCAGCACATCAGCGTCGGTAAACAGCAGCTGGTCGAAATCGCCAAGGCGCTCTCGAAGGAAGTGAAGCTGCTCATTCTGGATGAGCCCACGGCGGCGCTCAATGATGAGGACTCGGACCATCTGCTGGACCTCATCCTGCATCTGAAGGGCCAGGGCGTCACCTGCATCATCATCAGCCACAAGCTCAATGAGATCCGCAAGGTCGCCGATGCCGTGACCATCATCCGCGACGGCAAATCGATTGAGACCCTGCGGCTCGACCAGGGGCAGATCACCCAGGAACGCATTATTCGCGGCATGGTTGGCCGCGACCTGGAAAGCCTGTACCCGGACCGCACGCCCAGCATTGGAGAGGAAGTCCTCCGGATTGAAGACTGGACCGTGCAGCATCCCCAGGATCACAGCCGCACGGTGGTCCACAATGCCAGTCTGAACGTACGGAAAGGTGAGGTCGTGGGGCTTGCCGGACTCATGGGCGCAGGCCGGACCGAACTGGCCATGAGCGTCTTCGGCCGGACCTATGGCCGTGCAGTGTCCGGCAAGGTGTACAAGTACGGCAAGGAAATCAACACCGCCACAGTCTCCGATGCCATTCGGCACGGAATCGCCTATGCCACCGAGGACCGTAAGCACTACGGCCTGAACCTGATCGAAGACATCAAGCGCAACATCTCGATGGCAGCCTTGCACAAGCTCGCCAAGCGCGGCTGGGTGGACAAGAACGAAGAAACCACCGTGGCCAACCGCTACCGGAAGAGCATGAACATCAAGGCGCCGTCCGTGGCAGCCATCACCGGAAAGCTCTCCGGCGGGAACCAGCAAAAAGTCGTGCTGAGCAAATGGATGTTCTCGGACCCGGACGTGCTGATCCTGGATGAACCCACCCGCGGCATCGATGTCGGGGCCAAATTCGAGATCTACACGATCATCGCCGAGCTCGCAGCCGAGGGGAAGGCCGTGATCGTGATCTCCTCCGAGCTCCCGGAGCTCCTGGGCATCTGCGACAGGATCTATACCCTGTCCGCAGGCCACGTCACTGGCGAGGTTCCGATCGCCGAGGCCACCCAGGAATCCCTTATGCATTTCATGACCCAAGAGAAGGAATAGCGAACATGTCCGCCCTACGAGAATCCCTTGGCTTCCTGACAAGCCGCCTCCGCCAGGTTGGCATCTTCGTCGCCCTGATCCTGATCGTCCTGCTTTTTCAGGTCCTGACTGACGGCATCCTCCTGGAACCGCAGAATGTCACCAACCTGGTGGTCCAGAACAGCTACATCCTCATCCTGGCCATTGGTATGGTCATGGTCATCATCGCCGGCCATATCGACCTCTCCGTGGGGTCCATTGCCGGCTTCATCGGCGCCGTCTCGGGTGTGATGATCGTCCACTGGGGCTGGGCCTGGTGGATTGCCATCCCGGCCTGCCTGCTCGTCGGCGCCCTTGTGGGTGCCTGGCAGGGCTACTGGATCGCCTACGTGGGCATTCCCGCCTTCATCGTGACCCTGGCGGGCATGCTGATCTTCCGCGGACTGACCCTGATCACCCTCAAGAACCAGCAGATCACCCCGTTTCCGGCCGAACTGCGCGCCCTTGGCGGCGGCTTCCTGCCGGACATCTCCGGCGGCACCTCCGTGCTCGAATGGCTGACGGTCATCCTGGGCGTCGGAGGCACCGCAGCCATCCTCTTCCAGGCCATCAAGGAACGCCGCATCCGCCGCAAGTTCAGCCTCGAAAACGAACCCATGGCATGGTTCGCCATCAAAACCGGGTTCATCGCGCTGCTGATGCTCACCATTACGTTCCTGCTTGCCAGCTACCGGGGAACTCCGATTGTGCTGATCGTGCTGGCCGTCCTGGTCATCGTCTACTCGGCACTCATGAACAACAGCATCTTCGGCCGGCACACTTACGCGATCGGCGGCAACCTGCACGCGGCCGAACTTTCAGGCATCAAGACCAAGGCCGTGACCTTCCGGCTGTTCGTGAATATGGGCGTGCTGGCCGCGCTGGCAGGCCTCGTGTTTACGGCCCGCCTGAACTCCGCCCAGCCGGCCGGCGGCACGGGCTTCGAGCTGGACTCCATCGCTGCCGCTTTCATCGGCGGGGCCGCAGTCCAGGGTGGCATCGGCACCGTGGCCGGCGCCATGGTGGGCGGCCTGATTATGGGCGTGCTCAACAACGGCATGTCAATCCTCGGACTCGGCACCGACTACCAGCAGCTCATCAAGGGCCTGGTGCTACTCCTTGCCGTCGGCTTCGACATCTTCAACAAGAACCGCAGCAGCGGCGGCGGATCCGCGATCGGTAAGCGGTTCAGGCTCAAGACGACACCACCTGCCGGTGCAGAAAGCAAGGAACCGGCCAAGGACCGCCCGGTGGCTGTGCCCGCCGGCACCCAGCAGGCAAGCACCGCCCGGAACCCCTGAGACAGTCCCTCAACCGGAACCCCGACCAGCGAAAAGGACAGCCCATGCCCACACTCATTGAGCCGATCGACATTCAGGTCACCAGTCGGCGCGTCCTGGACGAACGCCTCGAGGCCGCCGTCATTGGCCTTCGGGAGGCGGCGATGCTGACGGGGACCCACGGAATCCTGATCACCCGCAACCGGCCCGGACACTACACCGTGGCCCTTTCCGAAGAGGTTCCGTTCGGAACGACCCGCGAACTGATTCGCTGAAGTCGGGTGCTCTCCGTGCCCGAACCACCGGAAGACTGGCAGCACCTGATTGGTAGCTGGGTGGAGCTGCGGCGCGGAGGCAAAGTTATCCGCACCGGCGAAGTTGAAGACGCCACGCCGGACTCATCCGTCCTGTGGCTGAAGTTCGACGGCATCAACGGCCGACAGCTTGTAGCCAGATCCGACGGCTACGAGGTCCGCCAGGTCCGCTGCCGGCAGGATTAGAGGCACTGACAACACGAGGGAGGCCGACGGCGGCAGTCACATGCCGCCGTCGGCCTCCCTTTTCAGTGGTTCGAACCGCTGAGTCGCGTGGGCCGCCTAGCGGCCGCCTTCGATCTTCCGGCTGCGCTGCTCGTGGGCCATCGGGCCGTAGGGGTACACTCCCACCCGGGGCTCACTGGCCTCGGTCAGCCGCCGGGTTTCGTCCTCCGACAGTCCCAACTCCGCCGCGGCGAGGTTGTCCGCGAGCTGCTCCGTGGTGCGCGCGCCGAGGATCACGGACGTAACGGCCGGGCGGTCCGCCAGCCAGGCCAGCGCAACCTGCGAGGCGCTCACGCCGTGGTCCGCCGCAATCTTCTCAACGGTTCCGATGACCTCCCAGGTGCGCGGATTGTCGTTGCGTGCCTGCCAGGCTTCCATGCCGCGCTGGGGATTCTCGCCGAGCCGGGTGGCCCCGGCAGGCGGCTCGTCCCGCTTGTACTTGCCGGAGAGCCAGCCGCCGCCTAGCGGTGACCAGGGCAGCAATCCGATCCCCGCGTCCAGCGACGCCGGAACAATCTCCGACTCAATTTCCCGGACCAGCAGGCTGTACTGCGGCTGCAGCGTCACCGGGGCGCTCCAGCCGTGGGCCTTGGCGAGGTGCACCGCCTTCGTCAGTTGCCAGCCCAGGAAGTTGGAGAAGCCGTAGTAGGCAATCTTGCCGTTGCTGACGGAGTCGTGCAGGAAGCGCAGGGTCTCCTCAAGGGGTGTGATGGGGTCCCATGCATGCATCTGGTACAGGTCGATCTGCTCCACGCCGAGGCGGCGCAGCGAATCGTCGAGGGCACGCGTCAGGTGCCGGCGGGAGGTACCGAGGTCGTTCGGGGCCTGGCCCATGGGGAACCGGCCTTTGGTGGCCAGAACGGCACGGTCCCGGACATCGGGACGGGCCGCCAGCCAGCGGCCTATGATCTGCTCCGAGACCCCTTGGCTGTAGACATCCGCGGTATCGATGAAGTTGCCGCCCGCCGCAAAATAGTCATCAAGGATGGCGAAGGAGGTGTCCTCGGTGGCCTCAGCACCGAATGTCATGGTGCCCAGCGCGTAGTTGGAAACGACGGCGCCGCTGTTGCCTAGTGTGCGGTATTGCATAGTGCTCCTCAGTCCTCGGTGGGCGTGGTGCGGTTGGGGTGGTAGCTGCGCCAGCTGTGCTCGGGGGCGTATCCCAGCAGGCGTTTGGCCTTGTCGATGGACAGCATGGTCTCGTGCTCGCCAAGGTCCTTGGTTACCGTGACGCCGGGGAAGACTTCCGCTGCCAGGCTCGCGCTGGATCGGCTCATGACCGTGTCCTCGTTGGCGATAATGAAGGCCTCGAAACCGGGCTTGCCGTGTTCCAGGGCACGGGCAACGGCCTGCGCGCCGTCGCGGCCATCGATGTAACCCCACAGGTTCCACTTGCGGAGCTTCGCATCGGAGTCGAACGAAGGGAACGCCTCGTAGTCTTCCGGATCCATGACGTTGGAAAACCTCAGGCCCACGATGCTCAGTTCCGGGTCCCAACGGGTCAGCTGGATGGCCATCTGCTCTTCCAGGTGCTTGACGAGCGAGTATGTGCTCTCCGGCCGGGCCGGATAGTCCTCATCCACCGGGATGTAGGGAGGGTCGACGTCGAACGGCAGTCCCAGCACCGTCTCACTGGAGGCGTAGACAATCCTCTTGATCCCTGCCCGGCGGGCGGCCTGGAACACGTTGTAGGTGGCAAGCATGTTGTTTTCGAAGGTGGCTGCGTCCGGCGCAAGGCCGGGCGCCGGGATGGCCCCCAGGTGCACGATCGCATCGAAGCCGTTGTGGCGGTCGTCCAGTCCAAGAAGGACATCCAGGACCTGCCCGTAGTTGCGCAGGTCCACTTCGGTGAAGCCGCGGCCCCTGGTGCCGGCACGGTCCAGGTTCAGGACGTCGTAGCCGTCCGCCGCGAGCCGGCGGACCACGCTCCCGCCCAGCTTTCCGCTTCCTCCGGTAACAGCAACTCTCATCAGGAACTCCTCTGGGTTGTAGGCGGCAGTGGTTACCCTGCGGACTTCTGCCGCCGCCGTCGTTATTCAACCCTAGGGGCGCGCTGGCACGCGCGCAGCCCTTCTGGCTGGCCCTGTGAGTCCTAGGAAGGCACGGCCCTGCCTGCGGGCAGCCGTGTCAGATGTGCTGCGACTGGCCCGGAAGGCCGAGGCTTGGGCGTCCGAACGGGAGCCTGCTCGGGCCGATACCGAGGGAGGCGTAGTAGCCGCCGGCCACCATCACCGCGAAGCCGGAGACGCCTAGGTACAGCAATTGCAGGACGGCGCCGGCAAGCACCAGGAGGAATCCACAGACCACGCACAGTGCGCCGAGCACCACCCGGCGCATCAGTGAACGGTGCCGGCCTTCCATGCGCGCGGCGAATCTCGGATCATCCTCGAGAAGCGACTGTTCGATCTGCTTGAGGACGTCCCTTTCATGTTCAGAAAGCGGCATCGTTACCTCCGAACTGGATTGATATTAAGGATCGTCCAGTCTGCCGTTATGTCAATAGAGCCAAAAGTCATGGACGAAGGGTGGGTGACTTGGGACCTCCCATGTTCAGTGACTTTGTGCCCTAATCCCGCTTGGTGTCCAAGCCCTAACCTGAATTCATGAGCGCGGTAAGCACTGCGCACCACATCCCGGGGGCATCGTCATGAAAGCAGCAACGGCCAGCATCATTGCAGGCGCAGTCCTGCTACTGGCGGGCGTCCTGTTATTGCTGGACTCGCTGCGTGTGCTCGACTCCGGAGTGCTTGTGTGGCCGTTTATCTTCGGCGCGGCCGGCGGCGCCTTCCTGGCGGTGTTTTCGAGGAGCCGCGCCAACTGGTGGGCCGCCATTCCGGGCTTTGTCCTGCTGGGACTGGCCGCGGTCATCATTGCCACCGAGCTGTGGCCCGGATCAGCGGGCGACTGGCCGGGCACGTTGTTCTTCCTCTTTATCGCCGCCGGCTTCGCAGCTGTGTACTTCCGGGAGCATGACAACTGGTGGGCGCTGATCCCCTGCGGTGTGATGCTCACACTGGCCCTGGTGGTGGCCCTGCCCCCTGGGCTGGA
Source organism: Arthrobacter sp. 24S4-2 (assembly GCF_005280255.1). Lineage (NCBI taxonomy): Bacteria > Bacillati > Actinomycetota > Actinomycetes > Micrococcales > Micrococcaceae > Arthrobacter > Arthrobacter sp. 24S4-2. The sequence continues at coordinate 4,722,998 of NZ_CP040018.1, forward strand.
CGGAACACCCGTGGCGTCAGTGCTGTTCCTGGGTCTCGCCGCGACGTTCGCAACGCTGGCTGCCATCCCGGAGCGGATGAAATGGCCCTTGATCCCGGCTGCAGTGCTTGCCGTCCTGGGTCTGTCCTTTGCTATTCAGTCCACGGTGGCCTTCGGCGCCATGGACTACATCACTGCCTTCGTCCCGCTGGTGGCTGGCCTGTGCCTGTTGTACTACGCCTTCCACAGCCGCCGGCAAGCGGCACACGGGCAGGGCAGGGCCGGTACCGATCCGATGAAACAAGGACTGGGTGATGCTCACGGTGGCCACTGACCCAGCACACGGGGACAACGTTGTTGGGGGGACGCGGGTATATATCCTCGACAGCCATGCCCTCGTCCGGCTGGGGCTCCGGGAACTGCTTGAAGAAGCGCACTTGGAGGTGGTTGGCGAAAGCGGTTCGGCCGCAGAGGCAAGCCGACGGATCCCGGAGTTGCAACCGGACCTGGTGGTGATCGGGGCGCACTTGCCCGACGGCACCGGCATCGAGGTATGCCGGGAAATACGCTCGGACAACCCGGATCTCCGGTGCCTGCTCCTGAGCAGTTACGACGACGACCACGCACTCCGCGGTGCGGTGCTGGCCGGGGCTGTGGGTTATGTGCTGCGGCAGCTGCCCGGGACCGCGTTAGTCGAGGGAATCCGCCGGGTGGCCATCGGTGAGTCCTTGCTGGCCCCCGGCGCCGAACGGGCGGTGATGGAAGGGCTGTACGCCTCGCAGGACAACGGCAAGCACATCGGCCTGAGTCCGGAAGAACTGCGGGTCCTGGCCCTGATGGGGCAAGGACTGACCAACCGCCAGATCAGCGAGGAAACCCGCTTTGCGGGAACCGCGGTCAAAATCCGAGTGGCCGCAATCCTCTCAAAGCTGGGTTTCGAGCTGCGAGGCTGACGGACACATCCCCTGCATCACCTCGAGGGCGCCCCCCGGCTACGTCACCCCGAGGGGGCGGTCCAGATCAGGCGGGTCCCGTGCCCGGGCGTGCTCTTGATGGAACATTGGCCGCCCAGTGCGGTGGCCCGGTGCTTCATGTTGGCAATGCCGCTGATCCGGGCAGGACTTTCGAACCCACACCCGTTGTCCACAATCCTTAGCTCCACGCGGTCAGGATGGGCAGTCAGGGAAATGTCGATTTCGTTTGCCCCCGAATGGCGGACAGCGTTGCTCAGTCCTTCGGACAGAACCGGGAGTAAGTGCTCGACGACGGCGTCAGGAACAGCTTCGTCCACCGGTCCCGTCAGCTGGACCTTGGGTGAAAATTCGGAATTCCGGATCCCCTCGTGGATGGTCCGCATAATGCGGCCGGTGAGCGGCTCCTTCTGGCCGTGGCCGGTCCGCATCGAGTAAACAGTGTCCCTGAGCTCGTGGATGGTGCCGTCCAGCTCCGCAGTGACTGCGGAGATGCGTTCCTGGGCCACTGGGTCCGGGACGTACCGGCGCAGACTCTGCATGCTCAGCCCGGCGCCGAAAAGGCGCTGGATCACAAGGTCGTGCAGGTCCCGGGCGATCCTGTCACGGTCGGTGGACAGCAGCTGCTCCTCCCGGCGTTCCCTCGCACGGGCCAGCCCCAGGGCCAACCCCACCCGCGAACCGAAAACTGCGCTGGACTGGAGATCCGACTGGAGGTACAGGGCGCCGCCTGCGGGACGGGCGAGAATCAGTACGCCACATTCACTGCTCCTGCGCCCAAGGGCGGCCACCAGCAACGGGCCCAGTTTCTCATCTGATCCGGCGCCGAAGACCTCAGCAGGGTCACGCACGAGCGCTGATGCTCCCGTTTCGAGAACTTCGGCGACGACCTTCGACGCCGGCAGCTCCTGGCCAGCGGGAAGGGACTGGACACCCACCATGGTCCGACACCGCTGGGTGCCGTCACAATCGGGGTAGGCAATCACTGCCAGGATCGAGTCCGAGACGGTCAGTGCCCGCTCGGCCACGAGGTCCAGGCTGTCGGTTTCACCCGGGTACACCGCCGAGCTCAGCTGGTCGCTGACCTCCAGCCCGGCCTCAAGCCACTGCTGGCGGCGGCGGGCGTCCTCAAAGAGGCGGGCGTTTTCGATGGCGACACCGGCGGCGGCCGCCAGTGCCGAGGCCAGCTCCTGGTCCTCCGGCGTAAACGGCCCGCCGTCGAGCTTCTCTGTCAGGTACAGGTTCCCGAAGACGGCGCCCCGGACCCGGACCGGAACGCCGAGGAACGTCTTCATGTCCGGATGGTTCGGCGGGAAGCCGCTGGCCATCTCATGCGTGCCCAGGTCGTCCAGCCTCAGTGCCTCGGGCTGGCGGATCAGGTGGCCCAGGACGCCGCGGCCCGTGGGAAGTTCGCCGATCAGCCGGATGCCGTCGTCGTCGATTCCCACCGTAATGAAATGGCCCAGTTGGTGGGCGTCGTCGATCACGCCCAGCGCACCGTAGCGCGCTCCCACCAGTTCGCAGGCGGACTGCACCACACGGTCAAGGACGGCTTCGAGGCTCAGGTCCTCGGTAAGGGAAACTACGGCCCCCAGTAGGCCCTGCATCTGGTCCTGGGCGCGCACCAGTTCGTCGGCCCTGGCAACGAATTCACGAAGCAGGTCCTCGGTGCGCCGGCGGATGGGATCACGCCACATGGCGCCGTCGGAGGCGACGCAGGAGAGAGGACTGGGGAAGGCAGGCCGACGCATCCAATGACGCATCCAATGCAGGAACACCGTGCGGGCACCCAAAAATCCGCCGGCCGGCACGGGCATCCGATCGAAACGGGTTGGAAACTGGTACGTCCAGGCTCATGCGACTCCCCAAAGACAGCGAGACTCTCACGGCGGACTGCCTCACCGATTCCTAATGCATCAACCCCAGACTGATGACAACACACTACCAAGCCGGGCACGGGGGCTCAAGGGAAAGCCCAGTGGGACTAAAGACACTGTCAAACCAAAGACCCGGCTGGGAATCTGGAGGAGCAGAATACCGAGACGTCCCCGGAGTGCGGAGGTGATCCAGCGTGCGCATCGGACTGATCGCCCCGCCCTGGTTAACGGTGCCTCCCCGCCGTTACGGCGGTACCGAAGTGGTGGTGGACGGGCTGGCACGCGGGCTCGCTGCGGCCGGTCACGAGGTGGTGCTGGCCGCCCCGTCCGGAAGCACCTGCCCCGTGACATTGGTGCCGGACATGCCGGAACCGTGCCAGGACACGTCCGAGCTGTGGACGGCCACCGCCGAGCTGTACCACGTGGCCCGCGCCTATGCTGCCCTGCAGGACATGGAACTGGTGCACGACCACACCGTGGCCGGTCCCTTTTTCCGCTACCGGCCGGATGCCTTGCCGGTAGTGACCACCAGTCACGGCCCGTTCAGCTCCCGCTTGGGCGATCTTTACGGGCTGATGGGTCCGGACGTTTCCCTCGTGGCCATTTCGCGTCACCAGGCAGCGGCCGCCAAAGTGAGGATCGCCCGGGTGATCCATCACGGCATTGACGTGGACGCGGTTCCGGTGGGTGACGGAAACGGCGGGTATGCAGTATTCCTGGGGCGGATGAGCCCTGACAAGGGGCCCAGGGAGGCCGTCCTGATCGCGCGGGAGGCCGGCGTCAGGCTGCTGATGGCCGCCCGCATCCAGGGCGCGGAGGAACGGGACTATTTTGATAGCCAGGTGGCACCGCTGTTTGGCCCCGGGGTGGAATTCCTCGGCGAACTGACAGTGGCGGAAAAGTACCAGCTGATGGGCGGTGCCGTGGCGTTCCTCAATCCGATCCAGTGGCCCGAGCCTTTCGGCCTGGTGATGATCGAGGCCCTCGCAACAGGCACTCCGGTAGTGGGCACGCCGTCCGGTTCGGCCCCGGAAATAGTGGACGACGGTGTCACGGGGTACCTTCGCGGCACAATCCGGGAACTGGCCGAAGCCCTGGTCCTGGCATCGGCCCTGGACCGGGGCGCGTGCCGGGGGGCTGCGGAGGCCAGGTTCAGCCTTGGCAGGATGGTGGCCGAACACATCGCCCTGTACCGCGACGTGCTGCAGGACAGGCGCCCGGACGGGGGCTAGGGCCACCGGAAAGATTCCTACGCGGTGTCCCCTGCCGGTTCACCGGTGCCTTCAGCGCTGTGGCCGGCCCGGAGATGACGCAGGAACCAGTCCCGGGCCAGAGCCGCAGCCTCGGACAATGTCCCGGGTTCCTCGAACAGGTGGGTGGCACCGGGGACCACCGTCAGCTGGTTGGGGCAGTCCATCATGGCCTGTGCCCGGCGGTTAAGTTCCAGGACTTCGCGGTCGGCACCGCCGACAATCAGGAGCGTGGGCGCGCGGACGGCCGAAAGCCTCTGGCCGGCGAGGTCCGGCCTGCCGCCCCTGGAGACAACGGCGCCAACCTGGTTTCCGGCTTCGGCGGCGGCCCACAAGGCAGCTGCGGCCCCGGTACTCGCACCGAAGTAGCCCACGCTGCTTGCCGACGTGTCCGGCCTGCTGCCGAGCCACGCCGTTACCCCCGAAAGCCGGCCGGCAAGCAATTCGATGTCGAACACATTGGCACGGTCGAGTTCTTCGGCGGGGGTGAGCAGGTCAAGGAGCAGCGTTCCCAGTCCCGCCCGCTGCAGGAATGCAGCCACGAAGCGGTTGCGTGGGCTGTGCCTGCTGCTACCGCTTCCGTGCGCGAATACCACCACGGGCGCCGCCGCCGCCGGCAGGTACAGATGCCCCTGGAGCCGCACCGTCCCCGACTCGATCTGCACGTCCTCGTCCACGCCGGTTCCGTCGGCGGGGGACTGGGCGCTCTGGAACCGCTTGGCCGCCGCATCAAGGAGCAGCACCACTTCGTCGTCGCTCGTGGGGGAAAAGTCCCGGTAGTGGTAGCCGACGGCGGTGAACTGGCGCGGCGTTGCAAGGCACACGATTTCGTCCGGTTCCTTTAGCTCGCGGAGCGTGTCCGCCGGAGCCACCGGCACCGCCAGAACCACTTTGGCGGCGCCCAACTGCCGGGCAATGAGGCAGGCCACGCGGGCCGTGGAACCTGTGGCGATTCCGTCGTCGACGATGACGGCGGTGCGACCCGTGAGGTCCGTGCGGGTCCGTCCCTTCCGGAACCGTTCCACCCGCGCCTCGAGCACGCCGCGCTCCCGGACCTCTACGGCCCTGAGGTCGGCATCGGCCACGCGGACGCGGGAAATAATGTGCCGGTCCAGCACCCTCGCACCGCCTTCACCGATGGCGCCCATGGCCAGCTCAGGCTGGAAGGGCACACCCAGTTTCCGCACGACGATGACGTCCAGCGGCGCATCAAGCGCCTTGGCGACTTCGAAGGCCACCGGAACGCCGCCGCGGGGCAACCCAAGGACCACGGTGTTTACGCCCCGCAGGTGTTCAAGGCGCTGGCCCAGCCGCCGCCCCGCTTCCACCCTGTCCTCGAAAATGCTCATTCGCCCAGCCGTTCGCTCGGTGACATTAGCCGCTGCGAGCCTGGCAGACGATCGGCATGCGGGAAGGAACGACGACGGCTTCTTTCTTCAACTATCCGTCAGGCCGTGACCGGTTTCGAGGGCCTTTTGGCCCGGATTCCGCGACAAGGGCGGCCAGGGCGGCCACAGCGGACGGGACCGCCACGGGCCTTGTCACACGCGCCGGGAGTCCTCCAACTGATGTATATACTTTCTCGGTACGGTTTAGCAGAGAGCCGTTGGATAGTTCTACGATCCGGCTTTCTCTGCCCACTCCCCCGCGTATCGAACGACGGGATGGATGTCCGTGATGCCGGATCGTTTTGACCTGAACGAAACGGCAGCAAGAACATCGTGGCCAGCGAGTCGACCGCAAACACCGGAACGTCCATCAGCCAGCACCTTCATGAAATGGTGCTGAACAGCTCCGACGTCGAGCAATTCCTTCACGAACTGGCACGGGTATCGGCGCGCAGCCTTTCCGAACCGGGAGACGCCGTCCTCTGCGGAATCACGCTGCTCCGGCACCGGAAGGCGGCCACCGTGGCCAGCAGCAGCCCGGAGGCCCAGGCCATGGACGAAATCCAGTACGCCTTTGGTGACGGCCCGTGCATGACCGCTTCGCGCGACCAGGTGACCGTCCACATCAGGGACCTTACGGACCACGGCCGCTGGCCGAAGTACACCACCACCGTCCTGGGACACGGCGTCCGCTCGATCCTGGCCGTGCCATTCCAGCTCGACGGCGACACCAAGGCTGCGCTGAACCTCTATTCCCACCGCCCCGGCCGGTTCGAGGGCAAGGCGCTTGAACTCGCGGAGGATTTCGTCAGCCAAACCTCCATGGCACTCCGGCTGGCTGTGCGGTTCGCCCACTACAGCGAGACCGCGGACAACCTCAAGGCAACACTGGAGTCACGTACCGCCATCGACGTTGCCATTGGCATCATCATGGCCCAGAACCGCTGCAGCCAGGAGGATGCCTTTGAGCTGCTCAAAGCAGCTTCGAGTGCCCGCAACGTCAAGCTTCATGGTGTGGCCGCGGCCATTGTCGATTCCCTCGGCCAGGGCCCGGCGAGGACGCACTTCGAATTGTGAAGGGACCGGCGCCTGCCGAAATGGGCCCAGGCAAAGGCCGTCCCGGCCAACGGCGCCGGATCAGCCGCGCACTGATAAGTCAGGCATGAATAAGTCAGGCACTGATAAGTCGCGCACGAAAGAGGCATTGCGCCGCGGTGTGATGCATGCCATACTTTTATCGATTCGCATCGACGATGCGTATCGATAGCCGAAGCAACCCGCTTGGGAATCCGGGGAACCACCAAGCCGGAAACCACAAAGGAGGTCAGGAAGCGTGCCAACCAGCAAAGACGTCGCGGAAGCAGCCGGCGTGGCCCAAAGCACCGTTTCCTACGTCCTGAGCGGCAAGCGGCCCATCTCCGAAAAGACCCGCAAAAAGGTCGAGGCTGCCATTGAACAGCTGACCTATCAGCCCAACGCCGGGGCACGGGCCCTCGCCAGCCGCAGGACCCGCGTCATCGGCCTGGTCATCCCGTTCATCCCTGAACTGGAGATGGCCTCGATCATGGAGTTCGTTTCCGTGATTGCCTCCACCGCCCGGCAGTACGACCACGACATCCTGCTGGTCACCGAGGACGAGGGGGCGGCCGGGCTCCGCCGGGTGGTCGGGCAGCAGATCTGCGACGGCCTGATCCTCATGCAGGTGGAAGACGAGGACGAACGCCTCCCCGTGGCCCGGACCCTCAACGTCCCGGTGCTGCTGATCGGCATCCCCCGCGATCCCTCCGGGCTGGTCTGCATCGACGCGGACTTCGAAATGGCCGGTGAGCACTGCGTCCGGGACCTCGCCGCCGCGGGACACTCGGTTATCTCGATCATCGATTGGCAACCTGCCGTAGTGAACCGGCACGTGAACTATGTGGACCGGTTCATGAGCGGCGCCGACGCAGCAGCCAGCGCCCTCGGTGTGACGGTGCAGCACCTGCCGGGCGGCCCGGACCAGGCCATTATTGCGGATTCCGTGGACAAGGCCCTGGCCGCAACCCAAGGCGTGCCGGCATTCATCGCGCCTGACCGCACCGTCCAGGACATCCTCCGCCGGGCCCTTGCCTCCCGGGGCCTGACTCCGGGGGTGAATGTCTCCATCATCGGCAGTGCCACCCCCACGCTGGCCGAACTCCAGCCCATTCCGCTCTCAACCATCGACCTGCGCCCCACGGAAGTTTCCCGCCGGGCCGTGAAAATCATCTGCCAACTCCTCGAAGCCGACTCCCAGGGACCACACGAATCCCTGGAGTTAGTACCCACGGTCATAACGCACCGTTCCAGCACGCTCCGTCCACCCCACGGCGCCTAGCTCCAATCGCACCACCCGACCTGGTTTCTTTTTTGAATATCGTCGATACGCATCGACGATTCGCAAAACCCAACAACACAAGGAACAGACAATGAAGTCAGCAATCAGAAAGAACCGGCCACTCGCCGCAGGTGTCACAGCCCTCGTTGGCCTGCCCATCCTGCTTTCAGGCTGCGGCACGGCCGCCTCATCCTCCTCGGCGGAGTCCGTCTCGGAGATCTCCGTCATGGACTACTACAACAACGAACCGGACAAGTCCTTCATCGGCGATGCCCTGACTGCATGCGGCACCAAGGCGGGCGTCACCATCAAGCGTGAGACGGTCCCGGGCAAATCACTGATCTCCAAAGTCCTCCAGCAGTCCTCATCAAAGACCCTGCCGGACGTGCTGATGCTGGACAACCCCGATCTGCAGCAGATCGCAGCCACGGGTGCCCTGGCTCCCCTCTCCGACTTCAACATCAGCACCGCCGATTTCGCTCCCGGCGTCCTTAGCGCCGGCACCTACAAAGACAAGGTGTATGGGCTGGCCCCGACGGTGAACACCATTGCCCTGTTCTACAACAAGGACCTCCTGGCCAAGGCCGGAGTCACCCCGCCCACCACGTGGGACGAGCTCAAAGCAGCGGCCACGAAGCTTACGGCCGGCGACCAGTACGGCCTGGCATTCAACGCCAACCCCACCTATGAAGGCACCTGGCAGTTCCTGCCCGTCATGTGGTCCAACGGCGGCAACGAGAAGAACATCGATACCGAGGAAACGGCACAGGCCCTGCAGCTCTGGACCGACCTGGTCAAGGACGGTTCAGTTTCGTCCTCGGCCCTGAACTGGACGCAGGCTGACGTCAAGGACCAGTTCCTGGCCGGCAAGGCCGCCATGATGGTCAACGGACCCTGGCAGATCCCTTCCCTCGACAAGCAGGCCTCGCTGCAGTACGGCGTGGTGAAGATCCCGGTCCGGGAAGCGGGCCAGACCGTGGTTGCTCCGCTGGGCGGCGAAGTATGGACCGTTCCGCAGACGGGGAACAAGGCCCGCCAGGCCAAGGCCGCCGAGGTGGTTTCCTGCCTCAACAGCGACGAAAACCAGCTGGGCATGGCCAAGGTGCGGAACACCATCCCGTCCAAGACGACCCTGGCTGCCAAGTTCGCCGACGAGAACCCCAAGCTCGCCGTGTTCACCGACCTGGTGAAGACGGCCCGGGCACGCACCGGCCAGCTGGGCGAGGGATGGCCGGCCCAGGCCACCAAGATCTACACCGCCATTTAGACGGCGCTGACCGGCAAGGCATCGCCGTCCGAGGCCCTCAAGCAAGCCCAGGGACAGTAAGCATCCGCCATGTCACTGTCCACTGATTTGTCGCAGGCCACTCCCCCGAACGGGAAACCCGGCGCCGGGAAGGCCGGGGTCCGCAAGCCGGGCTCCGGCCTGGCCGGGGACGGGTCCGGGGCCACCGCGCCGGCGCCGCGGCGGCGGACCCGCCAGAGCCGCGAGCGCCTCTTCCAATGGCTGTTCCTTGTCCCCGCCGTGGTCTACATGGCGCTGTTCTTCGGCTACCCCGTGGTGAAGAACGTTGTGATGAGCTTCCAGGACTACACCACCGCCACGTTCTTCACCGGAGAAGCCCCTTGGGTGGGGCTGGCGAACTACGCGAAGGTGCTGTCGTCGTCGTTATTTTCCACGTCCCTGCTCAACACGGCACTTTTCACCATCGGCTCGATCGCCGGCCAGTTCGTGATCGGCCTCGCGCTGGCTATCTTCTTCCAGCGGAAGTTCCCGCTCAACGGGATCCTGCGGAGCCTGCTGCTGCTGCCGTGGCTGTTGCCGCTGATCGTCTCGAGCGCGGTGTGGCGCTGGATCCTGGACAAGGACAGCGGCGCGCTGAACCGTTTCCTTGGCGATCTGCACATCGTGGACACCGGCGTGCCGTGGCTGACCAGCACATCGCTGGCGCTGATCGCCGTCGTCGGGGTGAACATCTGGATCGGCATCCCGTTCAACCTGACCATCCTTTACGGCGGCCTGCAGGAAATCCCGGACGAACTCTACGAGGCCGGCTCCCTGGACGGCGCCACCGGCTGGAAGGCGTTCCGGCACATCACATCGCCCATGCTCCGGCCGGTGGTGAGCGTAGTCCTGGTGCTCGGCGTCGTATACACCCTCAAGGTGCTGGACATCATCCTGGGCCTGACCAACGGCGGTCCTGCGAACTCCACGCAGACCATTGCGACACAGTCCTACGCGCTCTCCTTCCAGGAGTTCAAGTTCGGCGAGGGCGCCGCGCTGGGCAACATCCTGGTGATCATTTCGCTGGTGTTCGCTGTGCTGTACCTGCGTGCCAGCCGGCGAGCCGTTGATGAGTGAGGAAACCATGACGACGACGAATCCCACCTCCCGAACGGACGCCGCCGGCCGCGGCGGACAGAAGACCTCCGGCGGCGCACGCCGCCACACGGGGACCGGGCCTGCGCCGGACCGCAGGAACTGGGGATCCACGGCGCTGGCCATCCTCTTCCTGGCCATCATGCTGTTCCCGGTCTACTGGATGGTCAACGCGTCGCTGCAGCCCAACGGCACCACCCTGGAAACATCGTGGCTGCCGCTGAAACCGGACTTCACCGGCTATGCCACCGCCATCAGGGAACAGGGCGGCAACCTCGGCACCAGCCTGGTCATTTCGCTCGGCAGCGTGGCCCTGAGCCTGGCCATCGCCGCTCCGGCGGCGTATGCCCTGGCCTACTTCAAGGTCCGCGGCGCCGGCATCGTGCTGTTCGCCATCCTGATCAGCCAGATGATCCCCGGGATCGTGGTGGCCAACGCCCTGTACACGGCCTACAACGACCTGGGCCTGCTCAACTCCATCCCGGGCCTGATCCTGGCGGACTCGGCGCACGGCATTCCGTTTGCGATCCTGATCATCCGGGCGTTCATGAACGGCATGCCCGCCTCGGTCATCGAGGCGGCCCGGGTGGACGGTGCCGGCCACCTCCGCGCCTTCTGGTCCATCGTGCTGCCGCTGAGCCGGAACTCGCTCATCACCGCGGGGCTGTTCACGTTCCTGTTCGCCTGGAGCGACTTCCTGTTCGCCCTGACCCTGACCACCACCGAAGCCGTACGCCCGGTGACGCTGGGCATCTTCCAGTACATCGGTGCCTACGTGAACGACTGGAGCTCGGTCATGGCGACGGCGGTGCTAGCCTCCATCCCGGCCATCATCCTGCTGGTTGCCGCCCAGAAGTACATTGCGGCGGGCACAGCCGGCGGAGCCGTTAAGTGACAGCGCCGTTAAGTGACAGCGCCGTTAAGTGACAGCCGTTTAAGTAGCGGCGCCGGCACGTGACCAGTTTTTCAACTCTTCCGACCATCTATTTCTTTCAAGGAGAAACCCCATGACCACGCAGGCAACCCCGCAGGACGGACCCGTTCGCGTCACCGTCTGGAGCGAGAACCGGCACGAAAAGCGCGACGAACTCGTTGCCCGCCTTTACCCGGACGGCATGCACGGCGCCGTCAAGGCCGGCATCGAGGAGAACCTCGGCGCCAAGGTCAGCGTCCGCACCGCCACGCTGGACGAACCCGAGCACGGCCTCACCGAGGAAGTCCTGGCCAACACCGACGTGTTGACGTGGTGGGGGCACATGTCCCACGGCGATGTCGACGACGAGATCGTGGAGCGCGTGCACCGCCATGTCCTCGCCGGCATGGGCCTGATCGTCCTCCACTCCGGGCACTGGTCCAAGATCTTCACCAAGCTCATGGGCACGTCCTGCACGCTGCGCTGGCGTTCCGAGCAGGACCGTGAACTCGTCTGGACCGTTGATCCCACGCACCCCATCGCCAAGGGCGTGCCGCACCCCATCGTGATCGACCAGCAGGAAATGTACGGCGAATTCTTCGACATCCCCACCCCCGAAGAGCTCGTGTTCATCAGTTCCTTCAGCGGCGGCGAGGTGTTCCGCTCGGGATGCACGTTCCGCCGCGGCCATGGCAAGATCTTCTTCTTCAGCCCGGGCGACCAGGACTACCCCGTCTACCACCACAAGGACGTCCGCCGGGTCATCGCCAACGCCGTCGAATGGGCAGTCACCGACCGCCCCGAGCGCGCCTACCCCGAACTGCTGCGCTACGACACCAACGATTTCTTCAACGGCAAGAGCTACCAGGGAGCCAACGCGTGAGCACCCCCTTCGCCACCATCCCCGACGACGGCACTCCGCTGCGCGTCGTCGTCGTCGGCGCCGGCGGCATGGGCCGCGCCTGGCTGAACGCCGTCGAACAGTCGCCGCTGGCGGAACTGGCCGGCATCGTGGACCTTGACCTGGAGGCCGCCCGCGCGGCGGCCGTCGCCATCGGCCGGCCGGATCTTCCGGTGGGGACCGGCACCGCAGCGCTGGCATCCGACGTCGGCGCCAGGGCCGTCATCAACGTCACCGTCCCGGCCGCGCACCACCCAGTCACAACCGAGGCGCTGGCCGCCGGGCTGCCGGTCCTGGGCGAAAAGCCCGTTGCCTCCACGGTGTCGCAGGGCCTGTCCCTCGCCGCGGCCGCGCAACTCTCCGGCCAGCTCTTTATGGTCAGCCAGTCGCGCCGCTACAACCGGCAGCTGTTCGAGGCGAAGCGGCTGGCGTCCTCGCTGGGCAACGTGGGGATCGTGTCGGCCGAGTTCTTCAAAGCCCCGCATTTCGGCGGTTTCCGTGACGCCATGGACCACCCGCTGCTGCTGGACATGGCCATCCACCAGTTCGACATGGCCCGGTTCCTGCTTGACGCCGATCCGGTGTCGGTGTTCTGCGAGGAGTACAACCCGTCCTGGAGCTGGTACCGCGGCGATGCCGGGGCCAGCGCCATCTTCGAGATGACCGGCGGGGAGCGCTTCGTCTTCACCGGCAGTTGGTGCAGCCCCGGGCAGGAGACATCCTGGAACGCTTCGTGGCGGATCAGCGGCGAACACGGCACCGTCCTGTGGGACGGCGACAACGAACCCACCGTGGAATCCGCCCAGGCGGCCGCCGCGGCGCCAGGCGCGGATCCCGGGCAGGACATCGGCGGTTCGCTGCGGGACTTCGTGGCCGCGCTCCGGACCGGGAGCACCCCGATGGGACAGGTCCACCGGAACATCATGAGCTTGGCCATGGTGGAGGCCGCCGTCCTTAGCGCCGCGACCGGAACCAGGGTCTCCGTGGATGCCCTGCTGGAGGAGTCCTACGCGGAGGCCATCCTGGCTGAGCGCGATCCGGGAGTGCTGGAGATCCTGAAGGCCTGGCCGTCCGTCCGGGCCGCCCTGTCCGCGATCTAGCCTGTCCGGGCCGCCCTGTCCGCGACCTAGAACATCGGCAGCAGGAACCCGGACACCATGGCTGCCGCTCCGATGCCGGTCAGGATCCAGCCAAGGACGCCGGCTGCCTCCCCGCGGATCTCGGGCGCCGTGGTCCGCCAGCGGGTGGGCGTCTTCACGGCGTAATGAATGGTGACGGCGTCCCCCGGCGCCATGTGGCGGATGTCATGCGGGGACATGGGCGCGTTATGGACCTGGTAGTGGTGGTCGTACCAGCGGAACCCCACGCCGCTCTCGTCGGAGTACACCACGCCCTCCGACTCGATCCACTGATCATCGAAGCGCCTCATTGTCCCGACGACCACGAGGAGGATCAGGCCGGCAGGCAGGCAAATCCAGGTCAGCACTTCCAGGATGGGACCTGCAATGTCGAGAACTCCGGGCATGGTCATGATGCTACCGTTCCCGCGCATTTACGGGCCACATCCGCCGGACGCCCCAGGGCGGGCCACGAGCCCGGCCGACGTGCCACACCAAGGACCGTGCCACACTAAGGACTAAGAGCGGCGTATGCCTAAGGGAGCAACACATGGTGACGGGGCAACGCACCCACCGGTTTGGCAAAGACAGGTGGCGCGGGAACGGCCTATCCAGTGCGGACGTCTCCGAACGTGTCCGCGGAGGTTTGACCAACCTGGTCTCCAACGCATCAAGCCGCAGCCTGTGGGACATCTTCCGCGCGAACGTCCTGACCCTGTTCAATGCCATCGTGGCCGGGAGCTTCATGCTGCTCCTGGCCCTTGGGCGGTGGCAGGACGCCCTCTTCGGATTCGCCGCCGTCGGCAACGCCGTCATCGGGGTGGTCCAGGAATACCGGGCCAAGAAGTCGCTCGACCGGCTCGCGGTGCTGAACTCCCCGCACGCACGGGTGCTGAGGGACGGCGCCATTCAGGACATTCCGACGGCCGAGGTGGTCCTTGATGATGTCATCCTGCTCTTCGCAGGAGACCAGGTGCCCGCGGACGCCACCGTATACGACGCCAACGGGCTGGAAATCGACGAATCCCTGCTCACCGGCGAATCCAACCCCGTAGACAAAGCACCGGGGTCCGAGGTCCTGGCCGGGTCCAGTGTTGTGGGCGGCCAGGGCCGGGCCCAGGTGGTTCGCGTGGGGGACGACTCCTTCGCCGGCAAGCTCACGGCGGCGGCCAAGCGTTTCTCCCTGGTGAACTCGGAAATCCGCACCGGCCTCAACAGGGTTCTGCGCTGGATCACGTGGGGCCTCCTCCCTGTCATGGCCGTCGTTGTCAACGGGGAGATGCACGCCCAGGGGGGCTGGAGCCAGGCGCTGGCCACCGGCGCTTGGAAGACCGCTGCGGTCGGCGCCGTGGCAAGCGTCATCGCCATGGTTCCGCTGGGCCTGGTGCTCATGGCCAGCGTCGCTTTCGCTCTGGGCGGTCTGCGGCTCGCCCGCGACAAAGTCCTCATCCAGGAGCTGGCAGCGGTGGAAGGGCTGGCCCGGGTGGACATGCTTTGCCTGGACAAGACCGGCACCCTCACTGAAGGAAAGATCATTTTCGACGGCGTGCACGACGCCGGCGCCGCACCGGTGCGAGGGTGGAAGGAGGCGCTGGGCTGGTTCGGGGCCGACCCCAATGCCAACGCCACCGCCCGCTGCCTCGCCGCTGTCTACAAGTACGACGGCGGCCTCCGTCCGGCGTCGTCCGTCCCCTTCGCGTCGTCGCGGAAATGGAGCGCGGTCAGCTTCAACGAGGGGTCCGCGCCCGGCGCCTGGGTGCTGGGCGCCCCGGAACTGGTCCTCGAGGCCACGACTCCGGGACACGTCCGGGCCCTGGCCTCGGCAGGCGGGCTGGCATCGTCCGGCCTCCGGGCCCTGGTCCTGGCCCACGCCGAGCGGCCCATGGCAGACCGGGAAGCGGACGGGGCAGCCCTGCCGTCCATGCTGGTGCCTGCCGCGTTACTGACATTCCGCGAAAAGATACGGCCCGACGCCGCCACTACCCTCGCCTACTTCCGGGAGCAGGGCGTCGACCTCCGCATCATCTCCGGCGACGATCCGCGGACCGTGGCGGCAGTTGCCCGCGACGTGGGACTGGACTCCACTGACGGCTACGATGCCCGCGAACTGCCCGAAAATCCGGAGCTGATGGCCGACGTCCTGCAGAACCACAAGGTGTTCGGCCGGGTCACCCCCGCGCAAAAGAAGGCCATGGTCGCTGCACTGCGCAGCCGGGGCCACGTGGTGGCCATGACCGGGGACGGAGTCAATGATGCCCTGGCGCTGAAGGAGGCGGACATCGGGATTGCCATGGGCTCCGCTGCGGCGGCCACCAAGGCCGTCTCCCGGCTGGTGCTGCTGGACGGCCGCTTCGACAGGCTTCCCGGCGTCGTGGCTGAAGGAAGGCGGGTCATCGCCAACATCGAGCGCGTCTCCATGCTGTTCCTCGCCAAAACAGCGTATGCCATTGGCCTTTCGGTGGTCTTCGGCGGCTTGCTGTGGGGCTTTCCGTTCCTGCCGCGGCAGCTCTCCGCCACCGACGGGCTCACCATCGGCATCCCTGCCTTCTTCCTCGCCCTCATGCCCAATGCCCGGATCTACAGGCCCGGCTTCCTCAAACGCTCCCTGACGTTTGCCGTCCCAGCCGGGCTCATCATCACCGCGGCGGTCCTTGCGCTGAATACCTATGCGGTGATGGCGGGCGTGTACGGGGAGGACTCCGTGCGGACCGGGTCGGTCATGGTGCTCGCCCTCGTGGCGCTCTGGGTGCTGCTGGTGCTCTCCCGACCGCTGAACCGCTGGCGGCTCCTCATCGTCACCTCGATGTATGCCGGCCTGCTCGCGCTGCTCACCGTCCCCGTCATCGCGGACTTCTTCGGCATCTCGTGGCCGCCGGACGAGCTCCGCAACGCTGCCCTGCTGGCGGCCCTGGGCGGGTGCGCCGCCGTAGAGCTCGTGTTCCGGTTCCGCCGCCGCCGCAACAACTGACGCTGCGACGGCGCGACGCCATGGACGCAAAACTGCGTATGGCACTACTGGAAGCCGGTTGCACCTAGGGTGGAAGGGCAACGGTTGGCATCCGCCCGCCTGCGACTGATCAACTGATTGAGGAAACAAACATGGGTTTGGGCGACAAGATCAAGAACGCTGCCGAGAAAGCAATCGGCGAGGCCAAGGAAGCACTGGGCAAGCTGACCAACAACAGCAAGCTTGAGACCGAGGGCAAGATTGATCAGGGCACGGCCGAGGCCAAGCACGCCGCTGAGGACGTCAAGGACACCATCAACGACAAGTAGTCGTAATTTAGTGGCCGGGTCGCGGAGACTTCCGCTTCCCGGCCACTTCGTTTTTCCGGGCCGACCGGCCGGGACCTTCGCCCCTTCCGTTTGGGAGCATCCGCAGCCAGTCTGGTCACATGGCAGCCCGCCCCGGGGGAACAGACACCGGCGGGCAATGATGGGTACAGGCGGCGACAGCCATGGACGAGCCAGTTGTCCATATCAGCGGTTTCCGGATGGACTTCGGGGACACCACCGTGGTGCGCGACCTGTCCTTCGACGTCCGGGCCGGCGAGACGTTCGGGTTCCTGGGCAGCAACGGCTCGGGCAAGACCACCACCATCCGCGCGCTCCTTGGCCTCTACGAACCCACAGCCGGGGTCCTCCACATCAACGGGCGGCCCTTCAAACCCGAGCACGGCGGCAGGCTGGGCTATCTCCCGGAGGAACGCGGGCTCTACAAGAAGGAAAAGGTCATGGACGTCATGACCTACTTCGGCCGCCTCAAGGGAATGGACCGGCATTCGGCGCGGCAGTGGTCCCTGGCTTACCTCGACAGGGTGGATCTGGCCAGCAAGGCCGCCACCCAGGTGGACAAGCTCTCCAGCGGCGAGCAGCAGAAAGTCCAGCTCGGCGTCACCATCATGAACCGTCCGGAGCTCCTCATCCTGGACGAGCCCACCAAGGGCTTCGACCCTGTGAACCGCCGGCTGCTGATGGACATCATCGGGGAACAGAAGAACGACGGCGCCACCGTGGTCATGGTGACCCATCAGATGGAGGAAGTAGAGCGGCTTTGCGACCGCATCATCCTCCTGAAAGACGGCACGTCCGAGGCCTACGGCACCATCGATGAGGTCCAGAACAAATATGGCGGCCGGATCGTCCGCGTCCGGCACGCCGGGCCCATTCCGCCGTCGCCCCACTATGAGGTGACGTTGGAAGAAACCAACTACGCGGAGCTCTCCATCACGGACGCGACCGACGAGGCGGCCATTCTGCGCGAACTCCTGGACGCCGGCGTGGTGGTCCGAAGTTTCACCACCACCAAAATCTCCCTGGAGGACATCTTCATCCGCGTCTACGGCGACCAGAACACGCAGCCGGCCCGCATGCCTGCAAGCGATACTGCACGGGCGGGTGGTTAGTCATGGCACAGCACAACCTGGGCACCGTGGTCAGCTTCGAATTCGTCCGCACTGTCACGAAGGCGCGTTTTTGGATCGGCACCCTGTCCGTGCCAGTCATTATGGCCGTCGTGTTCGGATTGATTTTTCTCAGCAACACGGGCACCCGCACCGCCGCCGAGGCCCAGCAGAACGCCCGGTTCAGCATCTCCTACCTGGACGCTTCCGGCCTGATCACGCCCGGCGTCGCCGCCGCTTTCGGGGCCGTTGCCGTGCCGTCATCCGACGCCGGGATCAGGGAAGTGCAGTCGGGCGCGGTTCAGGCATTTTTCGATTTTCCGGCACATCCGGAAAACGCTGCGGTGAAAGTGTATGGAGCGGACAAGGGGGTGTTCGAGAACGGCAAGTACGCCGCCGTCGCCCAGGCCATGCTGGCACACGCCGTGGCACAGAAGATCGGTTCCCCGCAGCTTTCGAGCCTCGCCGCCGGGACGGCTGAGGTGGAAACCGTCACCTACCAGGGGTCGGCGGTGGCCGGCGGCATGAACTCCGTGATTCCGCCGCTCGCCTTCCTGGTGGTCTTTTACGGGCTGGTGGTGCTTTTGGCCGGACAAATGCTGAATTCCACCTTGGAGGAGAAGGAGAACAGGGTCACCGAAATGATCCTGACAACACTCAAGCCCACCACCCTCATCACCGGAAAGGTGCTGGCCCTGTTTATGGTGGGCCTGGTGCAGGTGGCCGTCTTCGCCTCCCCCATCCTGCTCGGCGCCCTTTTCTATCGTGACGCCATCAGCATCCCGGAGTTCGACGCGTCCCAGCTGGTCTTCGACCCCCTCCGCATGACCGTAGGCCTGCTCATCCTGGTGGGCGGCTTCGCCCTGTTCACCACCACCCTGGTGGCCATCGGCGCCGTGATGCCCACGGCCAAGGAGGCCGGGAACTTCATGGGCGTGATGATCGCCCTGATCTTTATTCCGTTCTATTCCGTCAGCCTGGTGGTGTCGGAGCCGCATTCGCCGATTGTCCAGGTGTTCACCTATTTCCCGTTCTCCGCGCCGGTCACTGCGCTGCTGCGGAACGGTTTCGGCTCGCTGGGCATCCTTGAAGCGGCGATTGTGATCGCAATCCTCTACATCGGGGCTGCCCTGATGCTCCGTGTGGCCGTGCGGCTCTTCCAATACGGCTCCATCTCCTACACATCGAAGGTCAGCATCAGGACCGCCCTCAAAGCGGGATCCCGGCATGCCGTGGCCGCTCCCGCGGAGAAGTAGACAAAGGCTCCGCATGCGCCTGGTGTTCCTGGGTGACGTGATGCTGGGCCGGCTGGTGAACGAGCGGCTCAGGCTGGCCCCGCCTGCCTTCCCCTGGGGCGACACGCTGCCAGTCCTGGCGCAGGCAGACATCAGGTTTGCCAACCTCGAGTGCGTCCTGGCCGACGGCGGGACGCCACAGCCGGGGAAAGTGTTCCATTTCCGCTCGGACGCCCGGAACGTGGCTGTCCTGACGGCGGCCGATATCAACTCCGTCTCCCTCGCCAACAACCACGTGCTGGACTATGGGGCGGATGCTTTCCGGGAGACCCTGCCTGCGCTTGACCGCAGCGGAATCCTTCACGCCGGCGCCGGACCCGACAGGGACGCCGCACGGCGGCCCTCGATCAGACGGGTGGGTCACACCGCCGTCGGGTTCATTGCCTTCACGGACAACCAACCGGATTGGGAAGCCGGGCCGCGGCAGCCCGGGGTCTACTACGTGCCGGTGGACGAGCGGCAGCAGGGCGAGACAAGGGTCGGGGACCTGCTTGCCCTGGTCCGCCGCACCAAGGCCAGGGCCGAACTCCTGGTGGTGTCGGCGCACTGGGGCGGCAACTGGGGCGCCGACGTTCCGCCCGCCCACCGGGACCTGGGCCGGGCGCTGGTGGATGCCGGGGCCGACGTCGTGTTCGGGCATTCGGCGCATATCTTCCGCGGCATCGAGCTCTACCGGGGCCGGCCCCTCATCTACAGCGCCGGCGACTTCATTGACGACTATGCGGTGGACCCCGAGGAGCGCAACGACGAGTCCTTCATCTTCCTGGTGGAGACGGCAGCCGGCGTTCCCTCACGGGTGCGGCTGTTTCCAACGGTAATCGCCGGTTTCCAGGCACGCCTGGCAAGAAAGAACTCACGGCGGATCGCAGGGCGGATGCAGCGTCTCAGTGCCCGGCTGGGGACGCCAAGCAGATGGGACGAGGACGCGGAAGCCCTCGAAATCCTGGTGGACGGTTAGTCCCGTTTGTCCCGTTCGCTGAATTCCTCGTCGAGGTCGTAGTGCCTGAATTCCGTTTCCGGGTTGGGTTCACCCTCAGCCACATATTCGTAGTCGAGCTGGCGCTGGACCTGGCTGTCGAGAACCTGGAGTTCCTTATCCCCAACCTCGGCGAGGTCGTCCGGGAAGTCGTCTTCAGGGGTGAGATGCAGCTTCTCTGTCATGTGTGCCTCTCTGGGCCAGGAACTGGGGTGCTGTTCTGGCAGCATCCTTACCTTCCACATTATCCGCCACTAGCGGCCGGCGGAAGTCTCAGCGAAGCGCTTGCTCCGCCAAGCCGCCACCATAAGCCAGACGGTCCACGCCAGGATCAGCACAATGCCCAACAACGTCGGCAAAGAGTTGGAAGCGGAAAACCCTTCCACGCCGATCACCCAGCCCTGCGCTATGTATGCCACGCCGGACAGCGCCATCAGGTATCCGATCAGCCCTGAGACCCTGCGTGTGGCGGCGACCGCGACGCCGAACAGCAGCAGCGCGGCCCCCAGGACGAAGCTCTGTTAGCTGCGCACGCCCCATTCCAGCCACCGGATGTCCTCCGCGGCGGCAAAGCGCAACGCCTTCTCCGGCTCCGCGGCGCCGGCCCAGGCGTCCACAGCGTGCTTGAGTGCCACACCGTCCACGCCCTGCAGGACACAGTAGAGTGCCAGCGCAGCGATGGCGGCCACAGCGCCCAGCCGGACGGCCCAGGCTGCCGGGCCGTTCCGGACATTGAGGGCGAAGGCCAGCACGATCAATCCGCAGATGAGCACCGCCATGCCAAGGAACTGCCCCAAGTGGACAGCGGTCCAGATGTTGCTGGCGGCATATTCGCTGAACGCTGCGGAATGGTCGTTGGCACTGGCGGCTTCCGGATGCAGGAGCCCGGACAGCGCTGAAACCACGACGCCGGCGAGGAGCAGGCTGGCGGACAGCCGCAGTTCCGGCCGGCGGACACTCACGTTGACCCTCGGATCTTCCATGGCTGCTGATCCCTCCTTTTCTCCCTCTTTTTCCGCCTAGGGGCTGGCGGGCCTGACCGGCCGGATACGCCGCCGGCGCAGGGCATGTCCGCTGCTGCCCTGGCCGGTGGTCCGGGCCCGTACGGCGAGGTAGGCCGCCACTGCCGCCGTCAGCACCACGACTGCCGGGATGTACTGCCACCAATCGGCTGCGTCCAGGCTGCCGGCGGCATTCATGGACCCGTGCAGGAGGCCCAGGATCAGGATGCTCCCGCCGGTCCCCACGTAGACCAGGCCCATCAGACAGCGCACCACGAGGGCAAAGCCGATCAGGACTCCCCACGAGAGGGCAACATCGGCCCAGGGGGTTGCCGTGAACCCGCGCTGGGCAAAAGCCTGGGGCAAATGGATCAGGGCGAACGGAACGGCGGTCAGCAGCGAGCCCGCCAGCACACCCTGCCGCTCCATGAGCCACCGCTGGACCACTCCCGCCCAGGCCAGTTCCTCCCAGACATTGCCCAGCACAGCGCCGATGATCACGGCCTTCAGAAAATACAGACCCGCCGTGGCCGCCCAGCCGCTGCCCGGCTCCCGGAGGGTCCCGGTCACGACGGCGGTCAGCAAAGTCAGGAGCGGAAGGGCAAGCAGCGCAATGACGTACCAGCCGGCGCCCACACGCCAGCGGACCACGCCGCTGAACAGGCGCCTGACGCCGGGACGGCCCTCCGCAGCCGCTGTGACCAGCACCGCGGTCCCGAGCAGGACCAGCAGTTCCACCAGGAGCCCGGGCGTCACGTCCCCCAGCAGCAGGATGGAAAGGCACTGCGCCAGCCAGGCCAGCGGAATGGCGATGATCAGGAAGGCGGCAACGGGGTGCCCGGCGATCCGTGAGCGGACGCTACCGGCGGCAGCGGATGCATTGGGGTCAACGCTCATGATGTGCCTCGGTTCAGGCGAATGTCACCAAGTGCTAACAGCTGCAGACTACGCCTGTTGCCCACGCGATTCCATGGCTCCCGGCTTACCGGGCGGGGGTTGTCCGGGCATGAGTGTTCTTGGTCTTTCTCTTCCGTCCGCCGCGGACCAGCTGTCCGCCGGGGATGCCGGCTTTAGGGGTGCTGAAGCGGGCAGCGCGGCGGGAGATGTGGTGCGAGGGCGCGCGGCGACGGACGGCTGGCGGCACGGCTGCCAGTTGCTGGGCGGCCCGGGAGAAGAACCACTTTTTGGCGAATTCAACCATGACCAGATAGAGCACGGTCATGCCCAGAAGCGCCAGGAAGAACGGCGCGGGCAACAGGTCGAATCCGAGCACACCCGCCAGCGGAGATAACGGAAGGAAGACACCCAGGCAGACCACTCCAAGGGACGCGCCCAGCAGCCCGATGGAAGGCCGGCTCCGCAGGAAGGGGACCCGCCTGGTCCGGATGGCAAAGATGATGAGCGTTTGCGTGGCAATCGACTCAATGAACCAGCCGGCCCGGAACTCTCCGGGAACGGCATTGAAAGCGAACAGCATCAGGGCAAACGTCGCGAAATCGAAGATGGAACTGATCGGACCGAAGAGAAACATGAAGCGCCTGATGAACGAAATATTCCAGTGCGACGGAGCCAGCAGCTGTTCCCTGTCCACACGGTCGCCCGGTATAGCCAGCTGACCGGTGTCGTACAGCAGGTTGTTGAGCAGGATCTGTCCGGGCAGCATTGGCAGGAAGCTCAGCACCACGGACGCCGTGGCTGCGCTGAACATGTTGCCGAAATTGCTGGACGTTCCCATGAGCACGTACTTGATGGTGTTGGCGAAAATCCTCCGGCCCTCCATCACCCCTTCGGCCAGGACGCCCAGGTCCTTGTCCATCAGAACGACGTCGGCCGCGTCCTTGGCCACATCGGTGGCGCTGTCCACCGAAATGCCAATGTCCGCTTTGTGCAGGGCCAGGGCGTCGTTGACGCCGTCACCCATAAAACCCACAGACCCTCCGCTCAGCCGCAGCAGGCCGATAATGCGTGCCTTTTGCTCCGGCGAGACGCGGGCGAAAATGGTGGCCTGCCTGGCGGCGGCGGCCAGTTCCTCATCGGACATGGCCTCTACCTCGGCACCGGTGAGCGTTCCGCCGGAGAGCACCCCGAGCTCGTCACAGACCTTCTCGGCCACCTTGGCGTTGTCCCCCGTGGCGATCTTGACTGTGATGCCCAGGGACTCCAGCTGGTCCAGGGACGCCCTTGCGTTGGCTTTGGGACGGTCCAGGAAGACGAGGAATCCGGCCAGGGTCAGGTCTTTTTCGTCAGCGGGGCTGATATCCGTCAGTGCGTCGGCGGCCCGGGTGGCCACGGCCACCACGCGGGACCCGGCGTCGAACTGTTCATCCAGCAAGGCACGCACCCTGGGCGACGTCCCGCCGCACAGCGCCAGGACGTCCTCCGGCGAACCCTTGGTGACCATGCGGACCCGGCCTCCGGCCTCGCGGACCAACACACTGGTCCTCCGCCTCAGATGGTCAAAGCCGATCACGTCCAGCCGCTCATAACGGGCAGGTTCAAACGCAGCGGCGTCACGGCTTTCCCAGAGCGCGGCGTCCAGCGGATTTTGCCCCACGCTCGAACCCTTTGCCTCCGAGTAGTCGGTCTCGGTCGCCAGCAGGCCCAAGGTCAGCAGCTCGCCTTCGGACATCTCCGGAAATGCCGGCAGGGCACCGGTGAAGCTGATTCTTCCTTCGGTCAGTGTGCCCGTCTTGTCGGTCACCAGGATGTCCATGTCGCCGAGGTCTTCAATGCAGACCAGGCGCTTGACCAGGACCTTCCGCCGGGCAAGCTGTCGGGTGCCCGTGGACAGGCTGGTGCTCACGATGGCGGGCAGCAGCTGCGGGGTGATGCCGACGGCGATGGCCAGCGAGAACAGCAGGGACTCGATCAACGGCCGCTGAAGCAGCAGATTCGCGATGAAGATCAGTGAGGTGAGGACGACAGCGACCTGCAGCAGCAGGAACGAAAATTTCTTAAGTCCCAGCTGGAATTCCGTTTGGGGCTGACGTTCTCCCAGGCCTAGCGCGATCCGGCCGAATTCGGCGTGGCCACCGGTGGCGACCACCACCCCGGTGCAACTTCCCGACTGGATGACGGTACCCATGAAGGCACAGGACGCCAGCTCTGCCAGCACCGTCCCGGCAGGAACCTGCGCCGGATCCTTGCTGGCCGGGAGCGACTCCCCCGTCAGTATGCTTTCGTCACACAGCAGATCCTTGCTGGTAAGCAGCCGGATGTCTGCCGGGATGATGGCCCCGAGTCCCAGATGCACGACGTCGCCCGGCACCAGGGCGGTGACATCCACTTCGCGGGTGGTCCCGTCGCGGAGAACCACGGCCCGGTGGGTGACGCGCGAGTGAAGGGCCTCCGCTGCGCGTTCGGCCCGGAATTCATTGGCGAAGCCCAACCCCACGCTGACCAGCAGGATCACTCCGATCACAATGGAGTTCGTGGCATCTCCCAGGAACAACGACAGCCCTGCCGTGATCAACAGCAGAATCAGGATCGGGCTGCCCAACTGCCGGCCGAACACGGACCAGCCGCTGGCCTGATGCGTGCGTACGGCGTTGGGACCAAGTTCAGCCAGGCGATTGGCGGCCTCACCGCTGTTCAGGCCCGCCCTGCCGGAGCCCAGCTGTTCCAGGACCTGGTCCGAGGGAAGCTGGGCGGCGGTGTAGATCGATATTTGCCTTGGATCCCGTTCCTGGCCGTAGACGTCCGACATGCCGCATCCGTTCGAAAGAGTGGAGTTACGGCTAAGCGTACGGCCTAGGACAGCCGCCACGCGTACGCGTAGGGCTGCGGGAACTGGGTGATCCGGAACGCCCGGATCACGATCTTCGCCTCACCCGGCGGCATGCCCGTCCAGAGCACCTGTTCGACGTTGTTCTGGCGGTCGAAGCCGGAAGAGGCGGAGGAATTTCCGTGCCGCTCGCTGCCGTCCGGCGCGAAGACCAGGAGGTCCAGGTCGTTCTGCAGCTGGGGACCGGGCGGGTCGGACCACACCAGGGTGATCTTCAGCGTCACCCCGGCCGCGGCAAGTTCCGGACTGCCTGCGGCGCCGCGGTGGCGTCTCCCCTGGCCAGTCCGTTTGGGGACCTCTCCCGGGATTTCGATGGTGAAGGAGTCCTCCTGGCCCTGTTCCAACGGGCCGCCTTCGCCCAGGCCGGCGTTGCCGGGCGCACCGGGAAGAACCACCGACCGTGCCAGGTTCACCCTCCCCCAGCCGGAGTTGCCGTTGGGCGAGTCCCCGGCTTCACTGGGGTTGTACTGGCCGGACAGGGTGTCGGCGCCGTTGATCAGCAGGGCCTTGATCAGTGCGGCGCTGGGCGCGGCCAGGCCATTCTTCACCAGGGTCTCGCGGAGCACGGCGGCGCAGCCGGCAACCAGCGGGGTTGCCATGGAGGTGCCGGAATCAAAGAAGAACAGCGGGTCGGTGGAGGTGCCGAAAGTGTTGCTCATCGGGGCGTTCCGCGACAGGGTGGAAAGGATGCTGGTTCCCGGCGCCACGACGTCGGGCTTGATGCGCCCCTCCTTTGTGGGCCCGCGGCTGGAGAACGCCACCATCCCGTCCGGGTTGTTGGCCTGCTTGTCCCGCTTGACCGGATTCGAGGGGAAGTCGCCCGGCCAATAGGTGCCGTAGGATGGCGCGAATTCCTTGCGGAGGCTTTCGCTGGCGCCCACCGTAATGCAGTTCTTGGCCGCCGACTGGGATCCGATGGAGTTCGAGTCCACCACGCCGTCGCTATTGCCGTCCACGCCGTCGTTCCCGGCCGCAAAGCAGATCACCTGGTCCTGGTGGTTCCACACGAATTCGTCGATTTCCCGTGAGCTGGCGTCATAGGGAAGATTCAGTCCGGGCACGCCCCAGGAGTTCGTGTGCACGCGTGCGCCGTCCTCGTACGTGGTCTGGAAGAGGTCGTTGAGGTTTACCGGGATGCCGCCGAGGCCGCCGTTGGAGTCGAGGACACTCTGCAGGATCAGCTGCGCCTCGGGCGCCGTTCCCTCAATGTCCCCGCCCATGGTGGCCGAGTTTCCCCGGCCCAGCACCGAGCCGGCCACGTGGGTGCCGTGGCCCTGCGGATCGTCCGCTTTGTCCGGCGCCGTCCGGCCCAGGGCGTAGAGCGTCCTGACCCGCCCGGTGAACGCCGGGTGCGGGTTGGCGCCGTCGCCCTTGTCGAAACCGGTGTCGGCGACCGCCACCACCTCACCGTCGCCGCGGTATGTTGTCCCGTTGAGCTGCACCTGGGCGTTCAGGATCTCCCGCGCCACGTTGTTGAACAGCTGCCGCTCGCGCACCGGATGGATCTCGCGGATTTCGTCGATCCTGGCCAGCTCCGGAAGCTGCCCCACCGAGGTGGTGATGCGCAGTTTCCCGGGTGTTACGGCGACGGCGTCGGGTTCCACCCTGGCTGCCGCGGCAACCCGCGCGATCAGGTCCGGGCCGGCCTCGATACCCGGGTGCAGGAGCAGGTCCACGCGCTCCAGCCGGCGGTCCGGATGGGGTTCGTGGTCAGCCAGGGACCGGACGTCGCCCGTGTCCGCACCGCGCGGCAGCAGGGGCGGCGGGATCTTGAAGACACGCGAGTACACGTCGGCCCAGCTTACGAACGGCAGGTCCCGCAGGCGGTTCAGGTCTTCCGGGGGGAACGAAACGAGGTAGGTGTTGTCCGAGACGTATTCCTGCATGCGGACGTCGAGGCCCTCAAGCTCTGCGCGCTGTTCCGCCGTCAGCGGTTCGGCGGTCTGGATGAGGATGTGGTCCGACTCCGAGGCGTCCTCGGCAACCAGCCCGGCATCACGCAGGGCACGGTTCTGTTTGATCGGATCAATGGTGATGCCGTTGATGGTGATTTCAGACATGGAATTGTGCCTCCAGGCGATCCGCCGGAAATAGGCCGCCGGCAACTGCTTCGGCACCCGGTGGCCGGGTGCGCTTTAGAAGGAGACCTGGGCCTCCGCCGAGCGACGGCCCCGGAAGGTGAGCGCCAGCATACGCTCGGCTCCCTAGGCGGTCAATGGCGCGCGAAAGGCAGGCTCAGCAGCGGGCCTCGCCTGCGGCAGGTTGCCGTCGTCCTCGTAGGCGGTGGCTCCGGCGAGGTCGCGGCCGGCGATGTAGCCGAACGTGAGGGCGGGTCCCAGGTTGATGCCGCCGGCGGGGTAGTGCCCGCCCATCACATTCGCCTGGTCATTGCCCGCCACGTACAGGCCGGCGATCGGTTCGCCGTCGTTGTCCAGCACCCGTGAGCTGCCGTCGGCGTCGAGTCCGGCGAAGGTCCCGAAACTGCCGGGCACCACGCGGACCGCGTAGAACGGCCCCTTTTCGATGGGCCCCAGTGACGGGTTGGGCCGCGTCCTGGCATCGCCGCCGTAACGGTTGAAGGCTGTCTCGCCGCGGCCGAAGTCCGGATCCACACCGAGGCGGGCGTTGCGGTTGAACTCCCCGACGGTCGCTTTGAGGCCGGCGGGGTTGATCCCGCATTTGGCGGCGAGTTCCTCGATGGTCCTGCCCTTCTTCAGGTAGCCCGAACGGAGGTAGGGGAACAGCGGCACCGGCAGCGGCTTGGCCATGCCCAGCGGGAACCTCCGGACAAACGTGCTGTCCGCGATCTGCCAGGACTCGGCCGTCCCGCCTTCGGGGGTGGCCGCCATCAGCGCCGAGACGTAGTCGTAGTAGCCGTTGGCCTCGTTCACGAACCGCTTGCCGGTGGCCAGGACCCCGATGCTGCCCGGTTTGGCGCGGTCCATGATGTGCGGGAAGATCCCGGTCCGGCCGTTGCTGTACGCCACCAGCGAAACGGGGCACCAGGCCGCCGGGGATTTCACATCGGTCCTGAACCGGGCACCCACGGCCTGGGCCAGGCTGATGCCGTCCCCGTTTGTTTCCCTCGGTGCCAGCGTCCAGTGTTCGCGGCCGGTGGGAGTATGGGGAAACAGCTCCTTCCGGCGCTGGACGTCGTTCGGGAATCCGCCCGCCGCCAGCACGACGCCGCGTGCGGCATTGATCTGCAGCTCACCTTCCGGGGAGCCGACGACGGCGCCGGTCACCTTACCGGTGTTGTCGGTGAGGAGCCGTTTGGCGGGCGTGGAGACGCGGAGGTCCACGCCCAGGTCATCAGCTGATTTCATCAGGCGCCCGGTCAGGGCGGTGCCGTTGACCAGCTGCATGTTCCGGCGGTGCGTCAGCAGGTCCAGGAGATGGAGACCGAAGCGCCAGCCGGCGTGGAAGATCCCTTTTGGGTTTCCCTGCGAGGCGGAGAGGAACTTGGTGAGGTCCGGGCCGGCCATGATGCCCATGCCCAGGAAGGATGTCTCGTAGAGCTGGTGGCGCATCTTCCGCCGGAGCTCCGGACGGATTTTCCGCGCGTTGATCGGCTTGGGACCCACCGAGCGGTTGCCCCTTCCTGCGCCCGGAACCTTGCCGTAGATGTCATTGATCCTGGCGCCGGGGACGAACTGCAGGGACGTCTTGTCCTGGAAGAATCCCACCATGTGCGGCACGCCCTCGAGGAAGGCGTCAACCCTGTCCGCCTGGTACTCCTCCCCCAGCGTGTGACGGAGGTAGGTGCGCAACGTTTCCCTGTCCTCTTTCACGCCTGCAGCCCTCGCCAGGGGGTTCCCGGGAGTCCAGGCCCAGCCGCCGGACCAGGATGTGGCTCCGCCGCACACCCCGGCCTTTTCCACCACGATGACGGTGAGGCCGTGGTACGCCGCCGTCACGGCGGCCGACAGGCCGCCGGCTCCGGAACCGACCACCAGGACGTCGCAGTCAAGGACGGGAAGCCGGTCCTGCTCCCGAATAGAGGCCGGGGCCGGTGTGGAGGCGGTGCTCGTGTTCATGGGATTCTCCATAGTGGTTCTCTCGGTGTCTCTCAGTGGCCGCGTTGTTAGTGGCCGTAGTTGTCTGAATCGAGGCGCGGCGGGGCGCCGGTCTCCAGTGCGTTGATGGCCGCCAAGTGGGCCGGTGTCAGCTCGAAACGGAAGACATCCAGGTTTTGCCGTTGCCGGGAGTCGCTGGCGGATTTCGGCACAGCGATGCGGCCCTGCTGCACGTGCCAGCGCAGCACGATCTGGCCCGGCGTCCTGCCCAGTTCCTGCGCCGGCCCGGTGATGGCGGGGCTGGCCATGAAGTCCCCGTTCCGGCCCAGCGGGCTGTACGCGCCGGTGATGATGCCGTGCTCCCGGTGGAAAGCGAGCTGTCCGGGCTGGCCGTGGGCAGGGTCCACCTGCACCTGGTTGACCGGCACAGTCAGCCCGGCAGCCAGGACCTGGCGCAGGTGGGTGGGCTTGAAATTGGAGACACCCCAGGCACGGATGGCGCCGTCGTCCGCCAGCTGCTGGAGGCCTTCACAGGCCGCGACGAAGCGGCCCAGCGAGGGGTTGGGCCAGTGGACCAGGAACAGGTCCAGGTAATCCACGCCCAGCCGCCCCGCGGAGCGGTCAAAAGCGGTGCGGACGCCGTCCCGGCTGTGCCAGTCCTTATTGAACTTGGTGGTGAGGAAGAGGTCTTTCCGTGCGATCCCGCTGCGTCGGATTCCCTCCCCGACGGCGTCTTCGTTGCCGTAGTTTTCGGCGGTGTCGATGTGGCGGTAGCCGTTGGCGATGGCGCGCTCCACGGCATCGGCGGCTGCCTCGCCCACCATCGGCCAGGTGCCCAGCCCGATCAGCGGGACGCGGACTCCGGCGGCGAGTTCCGCCGTCGTGCTTTCCAGCACTTCGCTCACTTGCTTCCTGCTTTCTGGAGGTTGTCCGCTGCCTGCAGTACCGCGTCGGCTGCAGTTTTGAGGTTCCGGGCCCAGCCAAGTTCCCCGAGTTCGGCAACGCGCCGGTCCGACGGCGTTTCCACGCTCACGGGCGTTCCGGCGGGGAAGGCGGCCACCAATGAAGCGAGATCGAACCCGCCCTCGCCGGGGACGCCGCGCTCCGAACGGGACTCGGTGACGAGGCCGTCGCGGCTTGCGGGCCGCAACGCCGGACCGTCGCAAAGCTGCAGCAACGGGACCAGGTCCTGGCTGCCTGCCAACTGTTCGTACGTGCCGCCGAAACGGTTGAAATGCAGGGCGTCCACCACTATGTTGCAGCCTGCGTGGCGGGCAAGCGCCGCCGCGGCGGGGATGGAGCTCACCGGCTGGTAGGAGATCGGTTCCAGCGTGGGCACGATGCCGAAGCCCCGCCCGTCTTCCGTCATCCGAGCGAGGGTGTCCGCCAGTCTGGCAGTGTCCGCGTCGGCGCCGGCGACGGTCAGCGAACTGGCGCCCAGTGCCTGGCCTGCTGCCATCATGCGCAGCCAGGCCTCACGCTGCTCGCTGCCGTCCAGGAGCAGGAACTCAATGTCCTTCACTGCCACCCCGGTGTCCCGCATCCGGGCCAGGGTTTCCTTGAGCATGGGCGAGCCCGGCTGCAGGTCGTAGGCGCGTTCGGTGGCAGTGACCGGCCGCACCCGGGCGCCGATGAAGTCGAAGCCCGTCTGTGCGGCGATGCTCACGAGCTCCGGCGGAGCCGTTCCCACCAGGGACAACTGGGCCAGGCCCACTTGGCGGTGTGGATACGTGGTCATGATGCTGCTCCGTTCAGGGTGAGTTCACGGTTCCCGGTGCGTCCTGCAGGCGTGCCGGCGGCGAGTGCAGCGGCCACGCGCTGGGCGGCGTCGTAGCCGCTCTTCACGGCGTTGGACGCGGTGGCCGGCGTCTGGTCGACGACGGTTCCGGCAAGGGTCACCGGGACTCCGGCCGAGAGGCTCAGCGCGGCGTCGCGGTCCCGGGCCGGCACCGAGCCGTCCAGCGGGGCGACAGAGCGGGAGACCAGCAGATCGCCGGGGGCGTCCAGCCACTCGCCGGAAGCGTCCGGTCCGGCGCCGCCGGCCGACCTGACCCGGACCCGGGCGCCGTCGTACTCCTCGATGGTGGCGCCGAGGCGGATCCGGACCCGAGGATTGGCCTGGAGCCGGGGCACGGCCAGGATCTTGGCGCGGCGGCCGGATTCGGGCGCGATGACCTCCTGCGGGCCCACCAGCAGCACGGCAGTACCAAGGTCCGCGAGGGTGTCCGCCACGGTCATGGCCACGGAATCGGCGCCCCAGATGGTCACCGCCCCGGGAATGTCCCCACCGTTCAGTACCTCAGGATGGGCAGCCAGCCACTCGCGGATGTCCAGGACGCTCGGGGACTCCGCGCCGGGGAACCTTGCGGCAGGGCGCGACCCGCCCGTGGCCAGGACGACGGCGCCCGCGCCGGTTTCGCGGACCAGCGCACCGAGGCTGCCGGTGTCCACCTGCGTGCCCGGCCGGACCTCGATGCCGAGCCGGGCGTTCTCCTCCGCCGACCATTCAAGGAAGCGGTGGAAGTCCGGGGTTGACTTCATCCGCTCGGCCAGGGCGAACTGGCCGCCCGGGCGGGCGCCGCTGTCGAGCACGGTCACCTGCGCCCCGGCTTCAGCGAGTTCGCGGGCCGCGGTGAGGCCTGCGGGACCGGCGCCCACCACCACCACGCGGGAGCCTTCGCGTACGGCGGGCGTGGGGACCGGCACGCGGGAGCGGCCGACGGCCGGGTTGACGGTGCACGTGACCTGGCCGAGTCCCAGGTTGTCGATGCAGACATTGCAGGCGATGCACGGGCGGTAGCGCCCGCCGCGCAGCACGCCCCCCACGAAGGCGGGGTCGGCGTGGATGGCGCGGGCCAGGCTGACGAAGTCGCAGGTGCCCTCGCTGAGGACCTCTTCGATGATGGCCGGTGAGTTCAGCCGGCCGGCCATGCCCAGCGGAAGCCCGAACCGGCGGTAGGTCTTGGCGTAGTCAGCCAGGATGCCCGGCTTCCATTCGCCGGACTGGACGATCCATTCGCCGGCTTCGTAGCTGCCGGCGGAGATGTCCAGGAAGTCGAGCCGGTCCAGGTGCGCCCTGCCGATGATCTCCAGCTGCTGCTCCGCCGTGATGCCGTCCGCTGGTCCTTCCACCACGGAGACGCGCATGCCGACGATGGCATCCGGGGCGGCCCGGCGGACTTCGTCGATCACCAGGTTCATGAACCGTTCCGGGGCGGCGAACTCGTCCGTGCGGTGGTTGGAGATGGGGGACATGAACTGGTGGATCAGGTAGCCGTGGGCGCCGTGGATGTTGATGACGTCGAAGCCGGCTTCCACCGCCCGGCGGGCAGCCTGGCCGTACGCCGCCACGAGATTGAGGCACTCCGCGACGGTAAGCTCCCGCGGCACCTCGCCGCCGGCCGCCCCACATGGCACCGGCGACGGCGCCAGGTTCTTGAACCCGGACACCGCGGCCTGGGCGGTGCGGCCACCGTGGTTAAGTTCGACGGCGGCCAGCGCGCCTTCGGCGTGCAGCGCGTCGGTGAGTTTGCGCAGGCCCGGGATCACGGCATCGGTGTGCAGGCCCAGCTGGTGGGTGCGGCCTTTTCCGTCGGCGCGCACGTAGGTGGCCTCGGTGGTCACCATGCCCAGGCCTGCTTGGGCGCGCGTGACGAGGTAGTCGATGTACTGCCCGGTGATGTGCCCGTCGGTGGTGCCGTAGTTGCGTTCCATGGGGGCCGACGCCAGCCGGTTGCGGAGGGTCCGGGGGGTGCGACCGTTGCGCCCGAGGGTGAGCGGGCGGGCTGCGTAGCGTTCCTGAATGCTGTTCCCAGCCATGCCCTAGCCTGCGACTTTCGCGGCGGCCCCGGCAGGGACCTGAACGGCGGCGAAACGGACAGGAAGACCGGTACGGGAGGATTCGTAGACCGCCAGAAGGATCCTAAGCGACTTCAGGGCATCCCTACCGGTGATGGCCGGTTCCGCGCCGGTTTCCAGGGCCCGCACAAAGTCCCGTACCTGGCTGGTGTGGTGTGGAATCAGCTGGCTGTTGATCGTCGAGAGATCAACATTGGGCTCCACGCCTTCGGGGTGAACGGGGTCCACGACGATCTCTTCGCCGACCGCCCACAGGTCAAGCCGCCCGTCACTGCCTTCAGGGAACTCCGTCAGTGATGCCGAGGCGCCGGTTTCACCCGTGACCCGAAGCTGGATTCCCAGGTTGGGTGAGACTGCCGTCGATGCTTCCAGGGTTGCCATCGCTCCCGACGTGAAGGTGATGACCGCCGTGGCCGAATCTTCCACCTCGATGTAGTCTCCGTGCCGGTAGGTACTGACCTTCCCGTACACCTCGGCAACATCGCCGAGATACCACTGCAGCAGATCGATCTGGTGGATGGCCTGCGTCATCAGCACGCCGCCGCCGTCGTTCTCCCAGGTGCCCCGCCATGCGTCACGGGAATAGTACTCCGGGGCGCGGTGCAGCATCACGGAACACTGGGCCATGATCACCTGGCCCAGCGTTCCGTCGTCGATGGCGGAACGGATCCGCTGGGCCGCGGGCCAGAAACGCCGCTGGAAGAGCACCCCCAACCGGACCCCGGCCTCCTCGCAGGCAACGACCATTCGCTCCGCCGCGTCCAGCTTGGTGGCTACCGGCTTTTCGCACAGAGCGTGGACTCCGGCGGCGGCGGCCTGCAGCACCACCTCCTCGTGCGTGCGGTGCGGAGTGCACACGGAGATGATGTCCAGGCCGAGGTCCAGGAGCCCCGCCACGGTGTTCACCGCGTTCGGGACATCCCAGGACTCGGCGGTGGCACGGGCCCGGTCCAGGTCGATGTCGCAGACTCCGACGATCCGGACGTTGTCCAGGGTGCCAAAGGCCTCGAGATGGTTGCGGGAGATGGCGCCGCAGCCGACGATGCCGACGCGGAAGATGCGGGTGCTGGCGGATGCTGATGGAGTCACTGGAGGATCAACTTTCTGGTGCGTGGGTGGGCGGGCGGGGACGGCGGCGCTGATGGCGCCGTCGGGCGCTAGGCGGAAACGCGGCGCTTCCCGGGCAGGCCGAGCTCTTCGAGCGGGGTCTTGTGGGTTTCCTGCGCCGTCGCTATGGCGATGGCGGAGACCGTAAGGCAGACCACGGTGAAGCTGGCCACCGGAATCCAGCCGCCGGGGCCGGGCTGTGCCAGCATCGTGGCGATGACTGGGGCGAACCCGGTGAGGATCAGGCCCACCTGGCTGCCGATGGCCATCCCCGAGTAGCGGACCGCGGCGGGGAACATCTCGGGGAAGAAGACCGTCCAGACGCCGTTCCAGCAGGAGTAGAACACGGACATGTTGAGGAACCCGAAGACGAAGATCAACGGCACGTTGTGCTCACTGATTGCCCAGAAGTAGCCGAACGACGTGGCAGCGCAGCCGAGGGCACCCACCAGGAGCACCTTCTTGCGGCCGAACCTGTCAGAAATGATGCCCGCAAGCGGGATGGTGAACATGGACAGCCCGATGGTGACGGCGTTGACCGTAAGCATCAAGGTCCGGTCCAGCCCGATGGAACTTCCTGTGGCGTAGGCCAGGGCATAGACGGTGAACGTTGTCTGCATGACGGAGAACAGCATGACGAGGGCGACCCGCAGCACGTCGCGCCACTGGGTTTTCAGTACCTCGGCCGCCGGGATGCCCTTGGGCTTTGTCGATTCCACGGCCCCTTCGAAGACCGGCGGCTCCTCCAGCCGGGTGCGGATCCAGTAGGCGACGCCAAGGACCACGACGGACAGCCAGAAGGGGACGCGCCAGCCCCAGCTGAGCAGCTGATCTTCAGGCAGGGCGGCCAACGGGATAAAGACCACGGTTGAGAGCACCATGCCGGAGGCGTAGCCGGTCATCACAAAGCTGGTGAAGAAGCCGCGGCGCCCTTCCGGGGAGTGCTCCATGGTGAGGGTGGACGCACCGGCGGCCTCGGCGCCGGCGGAGAAGCCCTGCGCCAACCGGCCCACCAGCAGCAACGCGGTAGCCCAGTAGCCGACCTGCCCGTACGTGGGCAGGAAGCCGATGCCGATCGAGGCGACGCCCATGATCACCAGCGTGATCATCAGGGCCTGTTTGCGGCCGATCTTGTCTCCGAAGTGGCTCATCACGATGCCGCCAAGAGGCCGGGCGAGATAGCCGACGCCGAACGTTGCCATGGCGCCGAGCAGCGCCACTACGGGATCGCCGCCGGGGAAGAAGATCTTGGGGAAGACGAGGGCTGCGGCCGTTCCGTAGATGAAGAAGTCGTAATACTCGAGGGTGGATCCCAGGAAGGAGGCCAGGGCTGCCTTCTTGGGCATTTTGGCGGGAAGGGTTTCCGCCCCGTCCAGGACGGCGGCCTGGGCAGCTGGCGTAGGGGGCTGCATTACGTGTCCCATAGTGTGTCTCCTCATTGAGTGTCACGGGGTTGAATGGTGGTGGCCGGCGCCATCTTGGAGTGGCGTTCCGGTGGAAGTTTCGAAGCCGCGGCTCTGAAGAAGAACTGTATGAGCGGCGTCACGAACTCCGGTCCGGAATCCCATTCAACGGGACGGAACTAGTTCGCCGCGTCCCTGGTCTCAGTCTCCTGGCGGCCGGACTCCAGCCACGGCCGGGTGCCGTAGGGGCGCCGTTCCGCGCCCATGGTGCGGGACAGGCCACGGCCGGCCGCTACCAGGACGGGAAGGATGACGTGGGGGTTCTCATGTGCGGTGGGGAGCACGACGGCGATGGCACCAATCACACGGTTGCCCTCACCGAAGACGGGCACCGCGTAGGCGGTGTTCTCCGGTACCAGGACCCCGGCCATCCGGACATAGCCCCGCTCCCTGATCAGTGCCAGGTGCGCCCGGACCTTCACTGGGTCCGTTTCCGTATTTGGCGTGGTCTTCTCCAGCGGGCCGGCGAGGAAGCGCTCCTGCACGTGGCGGGGCATGTGCGCCAGCATGGCCATGCCGGACGTGGTGTTGTGGATGTCCAGCCTGCCCGCCACCGCTGCCAGGTTGGTTGCCGTGCCGTGCTGGTCCAGCTGTTCCAGGTACAACACGCTCCGGGATTCGACGTCCGGAATGGACAGGGATACCTGTTCCCGGACGGCGGCGTGGACGCCTTCCAGGAAGGGAAGGCCCCTGCGCCGGAACTCCTCGAGCGGGTTGCTGCGGGAGGCGAGCTCCCACATCTTCATGCCCACGCCGTAATCCCCGGCCTCGCCGCGGTTCAGGAGCCCGTTGTCCACGAGATCGTTGGCCAGCCGGTGGGCCGTGCCGCTGGACATCCCGGTAATGCGCACCAGGTCGCGGAGCGTCAGCCGCGGATGGCCCTTGGAGAAGGCGTCCAGGATCTTCACGACGCGCTGGATGACGGACTCCCCCGATGCGGAGTTCGCCATGGTTCCTCCCGGGTTGCCGTCTGCGTTGGTACCGCCCGCGGTATTGCAGCCTGCGTTCGTACCGCCCGGGGTCGCCCGCACTTCGGGACCCGGGACTGTCTTGCCAATATAGCCCGGTGCCCGCAGGACAACGCGCGAACTGGAACGCGATCTGGAAGTAGCCTTGGGGTGACAACACCGGCGTCCGGTTGCCACCGCGGTGCAGGCAACCAAGGG
Source organism: Arthrobacter sp. 24S4-2 (assembly GCF_005280255.1). Taxonomy (NCBI): domain Bacteria; kingdom Bacillati; phylum Actinomycetota; class Actinomycetes; order Micrococcales; family Micrococcaceae; genus Arthrobacter; species Arthrobacter sp. 24S4-2. Next base: position 4,759,200 of record NZ_CP040018.1, read on the forward strand.
CGCAGGTAGCCAGGGGAATTCAGCGGGAGGAACGGCGTGGAGCTGCGGCAGATCGAGGCCTTCCTGGCAGTGGCCGAAGAATTGCACTTTGGCCGCGCCGCCCACCGGCTCCGCATGGCGCAGTCGCCGCTGAGCCAGACCATCAAGAAGCTGGAGAAGAGCCTCGGCACAGCACTTTTCGAACGCAACACCAGGGCCGTCTCGCTGACTACCGCCGGATATGCCTTCCTTCCGCATGCACGGAAGATCCTTGAGGAGTTCGACCTGGCACGGCGGGCTGCCACGGCAGACAGCGGGGAGGTATACGGCCGTCTCAGCATCGGCTTCTCCGGAGCTCTGAACCACAAGACGCTTCCGCCACTGACCAGGGCATTGCGCAACCGCTACCCCCGCCTGGAGCTGACTCTCACCGGCGGATTGCTCACCCAGGATGCCCTCGACCAGCTGGGAAACGGCTCCCTGGACCTGTCCTTCATCGGGCTTCCGGTGGATGCACCCTCCCTGGCCACCCGGAGCATCGCGGTGGAGCCACTGGGCGCCGTATTGCCTGAGGACCATCCCCTTGCGGGCCGGGCCTCCATCAGCCTGGCCGAACTGGCAGTGGACGGATTCATCACCATGCCGGCCGCCCAGGGCTCCACCCTGCGGGAGGCCATCTTCTCGGCTTGCACGGCCGCCGGCTTCCGGCCCCGCGTGGTCCAGGAAGTCTCCGACCCCTACACCGCCCTGTCCCTCGTAGCCGGCGGCGTGGGGGTCAGCCTGATGCCCGACTCGGTCGCCGGCATCATGCCGGGCGGCACGGTGTTCCGTCCGCTCTCCGGCGCGGTACCGCTGCTGGATTCGGGCATCGCATGGAATCCCGCCCTCATCTCGCCAGCCTTGAAGCTGGCCCTGGAGCTCGCCGACACCGTGCTCCCCACGCCGGCGCGCTGACGCCGCTCCGAGGATGACTATGTGCCTTTCGCACATAGTCATTGACCAAGTAAGTATTGGACTTGTCTCAATTCCGACTCCACCATTGAGTGACATCAAGGCGTGACCGGCCCGGAAAGAGGGCCGCTGCATCACCGCTCAATAAAGTCACCGCTCAATGAAGAGGAAACCGCCCCATGGCAACTTTCGCCGTCACCTACGCTTACGCCGACGCCACCGCCGCCAGCCGCGATGAGCACCGTCCGCGCCACGTTGAGTTCCTGAAAGCACAGTTCGACGGCGGCCGGCTGGTCAGGAGCGGCCCGTTCGGTCCTGAAGAAGCTCCGGGCGCCCTGCTGATCATCAAGGGCGACTCCAAGGCCGACGTCGAGGCCCTGATGAACCAGGACCCGTTCTTCATCAACAACCTCATCGAAGCGCGGAACATCCGGCAATGGAACATCGTCTTTGGCGCCGACCCAGTCGGCGCTGACGCGGCCAACGCCGTCCGGAACTAGGGCGGCCGCACCATGCTGACTGCACGGACCGTCGCCAAGGAAACCATCCGCTACGAGGAAATGGCCGAACCAACCCTGGACGCGGGCCGGGCCTTGGTCCGCGTGCACAACGTCACCCTCTGCGGCACCGATCTGCACATCTGGGAGGACGACTACCCCACCGGGCTCCCGATCGTCCAGGGCCACGAGTTCTCCGGCGTGGTCGAAGCCATCGGCACCAACGCCGCCGGCATCCGCGTCGGGGACCGGGTTGCCGTCAGTCCCATGACTTACTGCGGCCACTGCCAGCCGTGCCGCTCGGGCCGGTTCAACGTCTGCCGGAACATCGGCTGCATTGGCTGCTACTCCGACGGCGCCCTGGTGGAACTGCTCAGTGTCCCGGTGGACAAACTGTGCCCGGTTCCCGACGGTCTGGCGCTGGAGCTCGCCGCTATGGCCGAACCGGCGTCCATCGCCATGCAGGCCGTCAACCGGGGCCGCCCTGCGGCAGGTGAAACCGCCCTGGTCCTGGGCAGCGGCCCTATCGGACTGCTCGCGACGCTCTACCTGACCGGCCTGGGCGTGAACGTGGTCTGCGCCGACACCGAAGCAGACCGGCTCGAACTGGCAGCCGCCTTCGGCGCAGTGGACACGCTGCTGGTTGAACCCGCGGCCGGTTTCCCGGATGCCGAGCAGGCAGCGCGGCTGGATCAGCTCACCGACGGCTACGGCCCCGGCCTGGTGCTCGAGGCCACCGGTGCACCATCCTCGCTGGAGAATGCCATCCGACTCGTGGCCAGCGCCGGCCGCATCGTCCTGGTGGGCATCTCGGCGCGTTCGGCCACCGTGTCCATGAAGGACATTCCCTTCAAGGAACTGGACCTGATGGGCAGCCGCAACAGCCTGAACCTCATCCCGGACGGGCTGGCCCTCCTGGCCCGTCATCCGGACGCGGCCCGCGCCCTCCTGACCCACCGCTTCGCCTTCGAGGAGCTGCAGCAGGCCTACGAGCTGATGCGCAACCGCTCGGAGAAGGTGGGCAAGATCCTGATCGAGATGCCGGCCGCCCGCCCGCCCGGCTCGGTGGATGCCTCAGCAGGCGCGGCAGGTACAGCACTGGCGGGGGCGTCGGCATGACCACCGGCCCGGAGCCGGGTTCCCTCCTCACGCCGGTGGGGCAGCTGGCCGCCGCGTATGACGTCGTGGTGGTGGGCAGCGGCGCCGCCGGGCTGGTCTCGGCGGTCCGGGCGGCAGACGCCGGACTGAGCGTGCTCGTCGCCGAGAAGGCGGCCCTGCTGGGCGGCACCACCGCCGCGGGCGGCGGGGTGATGTGGGCTCCGAACAACCACCTGGCCCGGAAGGCCGGCTTCCGCGACAGCCATGACGACGCCGTCGCGTACCTCAGCGAGGCAGCCGGCCATGCGCTGTCCGCGGAGGAAATCGACTGGTACGTCCGCACCGCACCGCGCGCCGTCGAATACCTCAACGGCAGCACCAGGGTGTCCATGACCCCGATCGCCCGCCCGGATTACCACATGGAGTGGAACGGAGCGGCCGACGGCGGACGCGGCCTGGACAACGACGCCTTCGATCCGTCGGCGTACCCGGGCCTGGCGGAGGCCATCCGGCCGTCGTCGTACTTTCCGCTGCTGACCATGACCGAACGGGACGAGCTCAACGGCCGCGCCGCGGACCCCGGACTTCTCGCCCGCCGGGCAGCCACCGGCGTCCGGACGATGGGAGGAGCCCTCGTGGGCCGGCTGCTCGCGAGCGCCCTGGACCGTGGCGTCCACATCGCCGCCCAATCACCTGTTGCGGACCTCGTCCGCAACGGAACCGGCTGGACGGTGACGCTGGGAGATGCGCCGGACAGCAACCGAACCGCCAGCACAACCCGCGCCGTCAAGCAGGTGGAGGCAGCCGCCGTCGTGCTGGCCTCCGGAGGGTTCGAGTGGAATCCCCGCCTGCGCAAGGCCTTCCTGGCGTTCCCCGTGACGCCCATCAGCGCCCCGTCCAACGAGGGCGACGGGCTGGAACTGGGCCTCAAGAACGGGGCGGCCGTGGCGGACATGACGGCCATCTGGGGCGTCCCGGTGATCTCCGCGCCCGAGCATCAATACGACGGACGGCAGTCCGGCCGGATGGGCAACGTGGAGATGACCCTGCCGGGTTCCATCCTGGTAAACGCCGCGGGACAGCGGTTCGTCAACGAAGCGCTGAACTACCACGACGCCTGCCGCGTGTTCGCGTCGGTGGACCCGCACACCGGGCGGCAGCAGAACAACCCGGCCTGGCTGGTGTTCGACTCCACCTACCTGTCCAAATATCCGGTGGCCGGCTCCATACCGGGGTCTCCGGCCGGCTGGATGACCTCGGCCGGGACGGTGGAGGAACTCGCCAAAAGACTCGGGATCGACGCTGCCGCGTTCAGCGCCACGGTGGCGCGGTTCAACGCCGACGCTGCCGCCGGCATCGACCCGGAGTTCCACCGCGGCGCCACTCCCCAGGACCGCTTCCTGGGCGATTCGGGCAACACCCCGAACCCCTGTTTGGCTCCCCTGGCCACCGGGCCGTTCTACGCAGTGCCCGTTTCGGCAGGCGTGCTTGGCACCTCAGGGGGCCTGGAAACCGACCTCGACGGCCGGGTCCTGGACCGCCACCGGCGGCCGATCCCCGGGCTGTACGCCGCAGGCAACGTCTCGGCCGGCGTGTTCCGCAACAACTACCCCGGCGGCGGCGCCACGCTGGGCTCGGCCATCACCCGCGCCTTCGCCGTTGGCGAGCACCTGGCGAAGCGCTAAGAGCACTAACGAACACCAAGGCAAGGCGCCGACGGCGGGAGCTACCCGTCGTCGGCCCCTTGCCTTTTTGCTTCAGGCAGGCCGCTGGTGTGATGCAGGACACAAAACAATTTTCACCGAATTGATTGCCTTGCTGCCCGGCGGTCCGGCACACTAAGGGAGGATCCGCAGGAACGGAAAGTTCCCGGTCCCTCCGCCGGACGCATTGCGCCGGCCCCGCCCCATCACAGAATGCCGGGCATCCTCGAATCACTTCCAGCCTTCGCCGGCACTTCTCTGCCCTCCCATTTTCCCTACCGGAAACAGCCCTATCCATAATCTGCCCAGGATGCCCATGCCCCTTCACCGCGAAAGAGAGCTCCCCATGATCAAGCACCACTCCGACATCCTCCTCGAGATCATTGCCCACGATCCCGCAACGATCGAAAACGACCTCAACAGCGCCGTGGACATCGCGCTACGGCACGCCATGCAGGAACGCCGCCACGGCGTGCTGGTGACCCAGACCGGTTTCTCCACCTACACCGTGGCCGTGAGCCGCGACGTCCCCTACGGCGAAACCCGGGAACAGCGGCAGTGGGCGTCGATGGCGTAAGGACACGCCGCGGGACGCGCACCTGTACTCACCGTGCGCCCCGGCTGTAGCGTGGAACGGAAAGTCCGCCTAGTACGGGCCGGCGCTTGGAGCAGGCCGGACAGATCCGATACTTCAAGATCAGGAGCAGTCCATGAGCACTGAACACAACGAGCCCGAAGACATCGTGAGCGACGGAGTCGAGGACAAAACAAGCCCGCTGCCGAAGGAAAAGCCTGCGGGCCAGGCCTCCGGCCGCCACGCAGCATCCGGCCCCGCTGATAGCGGCCCCGCCGGGGCGGGCGGCACCAAACCCCCGGGACCGGCCGAGGAGCAGAACAGCGAAACCGGGGACAACCGGGGACTCACCACGGAACCCAGCTCCAGCGACTGAACAGCAGCAAAGAGGAGGGGCCCGACGGCGGCAATTGCCGCCGTCGGGCCCCTCCTCTTTTGTTCGCTGCGATTTGTTCGCGCCTGCCGGTTAGGGCGTCTGGCCGGCGTGCTCGCCTTCTTCGATCTCTTCGAGCAGTTTGTCGTTGAAGGCCTCGAGGTCGCCGGGGTGCCTGCTGGTCACGAAGCCCTGGTCCACCACCACTTCCTCGTCGCGCCAGTCCGCACCTGCGTTCTTCAGGTCGGTCTGGAGCGTGTGGTACGAGGTCAGCTTGCGGCCGCGGACCACACCGGCGTCGATGAGCAGCCACGGGCCGTGGCAGATGGACGCCACCGGCTTGTGCTGTTCAAAGAAGCTCCGGGCGAAGGCCTGGGCGTCCTTGTCCACCCGGAGGTGGTCGGCGTTGACCACCCCGCCGGGGATCACCAGGGCGTGGAAATCGGAGGCGTTGGCCTCGGCCACAGTGATGTCGACGTCGAACTTCTCGCCCTTTTCGGTGCCGTCGTAGCCCTGCAGCTTGCCGGCCTTGGGCGCCACCAGGGTGGGCTCACCGCCGGCTTCCTTCACGGCGTTCCAGGGGCTGGTCAGCTCCACCTGCTCCACGCCGTCGCTCAGCAGGAACGCAACCTTCTTGCCTGCAATATTGTGCGCTGACATATGTCCTCCTCTTGCCGGAGCGGGGGGGTGATGCAGCCGCTCACCGGCCGCACTGTCCCCCGCCGAGGGTTGATGCCTTACGGGTTAAACACTATGAAGCCCGGAAATAATAAGCAAGCTGACTATGCATTCTGGGCGCCGGGAACAGTTCCATCAAACAGCGCCAGCAAACAGTGCTAGCACGGAAGCCACGGGCAGGGCCCCGCGGGCACCATGGAAGCACCGGAACCGGAGAGAGCATCCCGGAACCGGAAACCCCACTCACCGCAACAGGAGCAACAAAATGTCCATGACCGCCGGAACAAAGAAGTCCCGCACCTCCCGCGCCAAGATCGCACTCGTCTCAGCAATGACGCTGGGGCTGGCTGCGGGTGGCGTGGCCCTGGCCGCACCTGCCCAGGCCGCCGCCACCAACTATGCCTGCACCGTCGTCCCCCTGAAGCCCATCTTTGCGGGCTTCAACTCTTCGGGCACCAAGCTGGTGGACTACCGGATCAATGTCTACTGCGCATCTAACCGTTCCGTCTACATCGAGCAGCAGCGCTGGGAGAGCGACGACTGGCCCAACGGTGATGACCACCTGGGCGACTCGGCGTTCAGCCGCTATCTCGGCCCCGCCAACGGCTGGCACACCATCCACAATGTCCGCACCCTGACCAACACCGAGATCGGCAACGAGGAGGTCTACCACAAGGTTCGCCACCAGGAAGGGCCAGCGGTGTCTGGTCGCCGTTCACCGGCTGGACCGGCAGCGGCACGACCTCGATGTCCAACTAGCTCCGTCCAACCAGCTCGATGTTGAATTAGCCCGACGTCCAGCCAGCAAACCGGCGGCAGCCCCGAAAAGGGCTGCCGCCGGTTTTGCTATTGCTGGCGCAGGTAGGTGAGCACGGCAAGGACCCGGCGGTGGTCCTCGGGTTCCGGCCGCAGCCCGAGCTTAAGGAAGATGCTCCGGATATGGGCTTCCACCGTCCGCTCCCCCAGGAACAGGGTCTTCCCGATCGCCTGGTTGGTGCGCCCCTGGGCCATCAGCTCCAGGACGTCCTTTTCCCGGCTGCTGAGCTCGCCTTCCCGCTGCTGGCCGTTGTGCGGCCGGGCCACCATGCGTGCCACCAGTTCAGGGTCGACGGCGGTGCCGCCGGCCGCCACGCGGTGCAGGGCGTCGATGAAGTCGTCGATGTCGGACACGCGCTCCTTCAGGAGGTAGCCGAGTCCCTTGGCGCCGTTCCCCAGCAGCGCCATCGCGTTCTCCGTCTCCACGTACTGGGACAGCAGGAGCACCCCGGTTTCAGGATGGTCGCGCCGGATGGCCGCGGCGGCCTGGATGCCTTCGGTGGTAAAGGTGGGCGGCATGCGGATGTCGACGACGGCGGCATCGGGCCGGTGGGCAGCGATGCAGGCCAGCAGTTCCTCGGCATCCGCCGCCTCGCACACCACCTCCAGCCCTTCGGAAGCGAGCAGGGCGGCAAGGCCGCGGCGGAGCAGCGCCGAGTCGTCGGCGATGGCGACGCGCAGTTTCATGGCATGTCCTCCGTTGGATCGGCCGAGAACGGCAGGACTGCCGCCACGGTGGTTCCGCCGCCTTCCGGGCTGGTGACAACCAGGGAACCGCCCAGCGCCGCCGCCCGGTCGGCCAGCCCCAGCAGGCCGCCGTCGGAACCGGGGCTGGCACCTCCGATCCCGTTGTCCGTGACGTGCAGGCTAACCCCGCCGTCCGTGCCCTTGACGCCGATCCGCAGGTGCGAGGCACGGGCATGCTTGGCCGCGTTGGTCACGGCTTCGGCGCAGATGAAATAGGCGGCGAGCTCAACCTGCGGCGGAGGCCGCACCGGTAGCTCGACCTCCAGCTCGATGGGCAGCGGGGAGCGTTCCGCGAGGGCAGTGAGGGATCCGCCGAGCCCCCTTTCCCGCAACGACGGCGGGTAGACTCCCCGCGCCAGTTCGCGCAGTTCCGCCAGTGCCACGGCAAGGTCGCGGCCGGCCTGTTCCACCAGCTCCTTCATTTCCCCGGCGCCGGCGGCACGCCGTGCCCGGGCCAGGTCCATGGATACCGCAACCAGGCGCTGCTGCGCGCCGTCGTGGAGGTCCCTTTCCAGTTCGCGGCGCCGGGCGTCCCCGGCAGTGACGATCCGTTCCCGGGACCGGCGGACCTCAACGAGCTGGTCCCGCAGCTGCTGCTCCATGTTCTGGTTGTCCAGGGCCAGGGACGTCGCACTCCGCACCGCGGCCAGCAGCTGCGGCTGGTCCCGGAGTGCTTCATCGAAGACCAGCGCGCCTACCGGGCTGCCGTTGCGCTCCAGCACCATCGCCGCCCGGCCGGATCCGTCCTCCGGGACCGCGCGGGGAACGCCGTCGTCGTCGACGAATCCTGCCAGGGCTGGCGACCAGCGCCACAGGCTGAGGGTGGGGTCCCGGACCGATCTGCGCAGGGCGCGGATGAGCCGGTCGCTGACCGGTGCCATTCCGATCTCCACCATCAGGTCGCTCAGCGCACCGCGCGCGAACCGGTACCGCCACAGGCCCAGCAGGACGGCGAGCGGCACCATCGCCGTCGCCGGGTACTGCCACAGCAGGGCCTCGTTGGACAGCGATCCCGTCAGCTGGACCACGGCCAGCGTTGCCCAGACCGTGGACGCCGTCTTAATGATCACGGCCAGCCACAGTGGCAGGAACGCGGCGCGGTAAGCGGGGGAACCGGAACGCCAGCGGGAGACGAGGACCGCCACGATGGCGAGGCCGATGCCCACCTGCGCAACGCGGGCAGCGTCCCCGATGGCGCTGGTGAGCTGCGGGCCGTCCCACAGCAGCAGCAGGTTTTGGGACGTGGACTGACCTGCCGCAACATGCAGTCGCGGATCGAAGAAGGCCCAGCTGGCGACGGCGATGGCCACCCAGGCGGCGAAGAAGAAAACCACCGCCCACCGTTCGGCCCTCGAGCGCAGGACCCCCGACGGGAAGCTCAGTGCAAGCTGCAGCAAGGGCGGCTGGTACATCAGCGTCAGCGTCACGCCGAGGGTGAAGAGGAACGGGTCGCTGGACCGCCTGACCCCGGCAGCCAGCCACAGCAGCCCGGCGACCACCAGGAGCAGGCCGGGGTTCCGGTTGGGGCGGGTCTGCCAGGCCGTGACGCCCGCCAGCACGAATGCCAGCCCCACGCCGATGAACATCGACAGTTCGAAGACCGAAAAGGAAGCCCGGTCCGGGTTCTCGCCCATGCGGATGACGCCCTGGGCATTGAGGACTCCGAGCGTCCGGGCCGGATCCTGCAGGGCCTCCGGCCGCCAGTCAATCGACAGCAGCACCAGGGCCAGGACGCCCACGGTGGCAGCCACTACCAGAACCAGTTGCTTGGGGGTCACGGTGCTTCCCTCCGCCAAGCTTAAGAATCCCACGCAGCCCCGCGGCGGGCCATAGCAGAGGGCCGTAGCAACGGGGTCATGGCATCGGAGCCGCAGCCCCCGAGCCGCCGCCTGGCCGGCGGCGCAGCTACCCCAGCAGCCGCCGTTCGTGGGCGAAGGCCACCAGCTGGAGCCTGGTGCGGAGTCCCAGCTTGTCCAGGACGCTGCGCAGGTGCGTCTTGATGGTGGCTTCGGAGACGAATAGGCTTCCGGCCATTTCAGCGTTGGCCAGCCCTTTCGCCGCAAGGAGGAACACGTCGCGCTCACGTGCTGAGAGCACCTCGAGGACGGAGAGGTCCGGCCCCGCGGAGGGCATGGTGCGTGCTGCGTGCTGGAAAAGCCCATGGACGGAGCCGGGTGCTATCACGGAGTAGCCGGCATAGACCGTGCGGATGGCGGCCAGGAGGAATTCCGGTTCCGCACTTTTGAGCAGGTACCCGCTGGCGCCGGCCTGGACGGCTTCCACCACCGCCTGGTCCCGGTTGAAGGTGGTCAGGGCGATGATCTTGGGCCGGTCTCCGCCCCCGGCGTCCTGCATCTGCAGGATGCGCCGGGTGGCGCTGACCCCGTCGAGGACCGGCATCCGAAGGTCCATCAGCATCACATCCGGATTCTGTTCGGACGCGAGCGCCACCGCCTGTTCGCCGTCGCCGGCTTCCCCGCAGAGCTCCATGTCCGCCTGGCTCTCGATCAGCATCCGGATGCCGGCGCGGAAAAGCGGCTGGTCGTCCACGAGCGCCACCAGGATGCGTCCTCCCGCATCAGCCACGGAGGGCCGCTTCCGGTTGGGACTCTTCGGGTTGGGTGCCTTCCGGCCGGGTTTCATCGTGCCGGGTCTCATCGTGCCGGGTTTCCATCGGCTTCGCTTCGAGGGGCGTGGCGCCCTCTGGTTGCGCAGCGGACGCCTCCTCGTCTGCGACTCCGCGGGAGTCGGAGGACCGCAGCCCGTAGGGAACGAAGGCAGTCACGCGGAACTGCTCACCGTCCGGCCCCGCCGTCACCCAGCCTCCGGCCAGATGCGCCCGTTCACGCATACCCGGTATACCCCTGCCCACGCGCTCCGCACCGGCCGCATCGCCGGCTCCCCCACTGGCTGCCCCGCCGGCCCCCTCGGCGGCGGCCATGGCCGAGGCCACGTGCAGGGTCAGTCCGGGGCCGCTCCAGTCAAAATGCAGCCGGACCGCGGTGCCGCGGCCGCCGTGCTTGAGGGCGTTGGTGAGGCATTCCTGGACTATCCGGAACACGGCCAGCTGCTGGCCGGCGGTGAGCTCCACGGGAGTGCCCGATTCGCTGCGCCGGATCGCCAGGCTGCCCTGGCGCATCCGCTCCACCAGCGGCGCAACATCGCTGAGCCGGGGCTGGGGCGCCATCATGCCGTCGTCGCGGACCCCCTCAATCACGCGTTGCGCGTCCACCAGGGCTCCGCGGGCGGAACTCGCGATGTTCTCCAGCGCGTTCAGCACGGCCCTGGGCTGGTCCGAACTCAGGTAGCGGGTACCGTCGGCCTGGGCCGCGATGACGGCCAGGGAGTGCGCCAGGACATCATGGAGGTCCCGTGCGATGCGCGTCCGCTCCTGTTCGACAATGAGGTCGATTTCCGCTTCCTTCAGGCCTGCCTGGGCGATGTTCCGGGCCCGGAACAGGCTGCCGCGTTCCTGGTACAGCTTCACAGCAATTCCGACGGCGGCGCAGCCCGCGGCGATGAGCGTCAGGATGGAGAAGAGCTGCCCGCCGTAAACCCGCAGGGCCACGCGGTCGCCGCCGTACAACGGGTAGAACCAGCCCACCCCGTAGCTGTACCGCCACGAGATCATCAGGAAGGTCATGGCCACGATGAAGACCGCGTTGGCCCCGGCCGCAACCAGGGCTGTCCTTTTGCCGGCCGTCCAGAGGATAAACGCCAGGGCGATGAACGACCCGATGTAGATGGGCCAGTGGTTGGCGTACATGGCCGGGATGAGGTAAAAGAACTGGCCAATCAGCAGGAGGGCCGTCAGGGCTAGCGAGGCGATCGGTTGCCAGACCGCCACGGCGATGGCCGCCGTCGTAAGCACCAGCGGGACCGTTCCTGCCCAGACGTTGAGTCCGGGCCACGGCCCCATCCTTCCTGCTTCGCCCACGCACCACAGCGTGAAGAAAAGAACGGCCGCCACGGGGGCGCCCCAATGCCGCATGACTTTCAGAAGTGGTTCCATGCCTGTCACCCTATCCACGCGGGGCGGCGCGCCCCTGCCGGCACCTGCCGTTTCCGGCTGAGCTCAACCTCAAAGCCAGCAGATTCATCCTTCGGGCCAGTACGGTGGCCGGAGTTGCGGAAGAACGGATTTTGCGAGTTTGTGCGGGTCCATCCCGGGATGGCCGGGTAAACAACGGCAAGGATGGCTCGACGGGCCCCTCCTTGCCCGGCCGCCCTGAACTTGAGCCAAAATTGCGCAAACCCAGCGGAGCCCCTGATTCTGCCGGTTCACCCTTGAAACATAACAAGGCGGGAACCCAGCACCCGTGAAAAGGAAGAATCACAGGCTGCAAGGAAGCAGGACTGGCCATGAAAAAGGCTCCAGCTGTCAATAAAGTCACCGCGATCCATGGCGTCATCACGGATCAAAGCCCGGTGGATTTCCACACCCTCGGGCTCGCCGGCTGCATCGACCGGCTGGCCGCGCCGCTGCGCGAACAGGGAACCTCGGTGCGGTGGGAAACCCCGCACCATGGCATTGAAATTCCCGCGGGCAGCGCCACCCTGCTGTACCACGTCGCCCAGGAAGCCCTGAGCAACGCGTTGAAGTACGCGGGCGCCACGGAACTTACCGTCCGGCTTGCTGCCGTGCATCACGGCATCCGGCTGACGGTGGCTGACAACGGCACGGGCTTTGACGGCAACGACCACACCGGCAACCGGCCCCACGGGTTCGGGCTGCTGCTGATGTCCATCGCCGTCGACGACGCAGGCGGCGACGTGACGGTCGAATCGGCGCCCGGCCAGGGCACCTGCGTTACGGTCACTCTTCCGCTCGACTGACAACACAATTCTCAGGGGGGATCACATTGCGTATCAGTTCGAATCACTGTGTCCACGGATCCGCACGCCGGTTCCAGTATCATCTTGGTCATGACCAGGCCTGCGGTGAGGGTTTCCGTCACCGGCATTGCACGCGCAGCAATGGATACCGTCTGGGACCGGATCTTCTTCCTGGTGGGTGGTGTCGCCGCCGCCTGGTTGACGTACCTTCTCCTTGAGCTCAGCTTCCAGTGGGGCTGGGGCCAGATCTGGTTCACATTCATCTTCTGGGCCATGCTCGCCTACCTCGTCCTGCCCAGGCTGCATTCAATCCTGACCCGCGTCTACGTCCCCGATTACTTCATCGGGCGGGCCCGCACCAGCGACGGCCTGTTGGGCGATCCGGTGAACGTCGCCCTGCTCGGCACCGAAGCGCAGCTGCACCAGGCAATGCGCCGGGCCGGCTGGACCATCGCCGACGACGTGACGCTGGCAAGCGGCTGGAGAATCGTCACCTCCACCCTCCGGCGCAGCAGCTACCTGGAGGCCCCGGTCAGCCCGCTTTTCCTGTTCGGCCGGCAGCAGGACTTCGCCTACCAGCAGGAAGTGGACGGAAGCCCCGGCAAACGCCACCACGTCCGTTTCTGGCGCTGCCCTCCCGGGTGGCTGCTCCCCGGCGGCCTGGCCGTGGACTGGCTGGCCGCCGGTACGTACGACCGCAGCGTCGGCTTATCACTGTTCACCCTCCAGATCACGCACAAGATCGACGAGCACACGGACGATGAGCGGGACCACGTGGTGAAGTCCATTTCCGACGCCGAGCCGTCCGCCGCCGTCAGGGTGGTCCGGGATTTCTCCACCGGCTACCACACCCGCAACGGCGGGGGCGATGAGATTGCGACGGACGGTGACCTCCCCATCGTCGACCTCCGCGGAACGCCGGTGCCCGGCGGCGCCACGCCCCGCCTCCCGAGCGACAGCCGCAACAGGCGCCCCGCCCCCACCATCATCGGGGCGGCACTGGTGGCCGCACGTGCCGTGGCCGCAGCGGCACTGGCCATGTCCATCGCCCTCTTCCCCGGCGAACACCTGGAGCCGCTCCTGCAGTCCGGTGCCGGCGCTGGTTCCGGTCCCGGGCTGACCCAGGGCCAGGCCCAGCTGGTTCTGTATCTGGGCCTCGCGGTGGTGGTCCTCTTCGCCCTCGCGGAACTGCTGCTCGCCTGGCTGGTTTTCCTGGGCCGGAACTGGGCGCGGACCCTCGCCATGGCTGTGAGCACTGCCGCGATCGGACTTCAGGTCATTGACGTGGCACGCGGCGGCCCCGGGATCACGCTGCAGTCCAACCTTCCCGGCCTCACGCTGGACATCCTGCTCATCCTCGCCCTGTCGAGCCGGCGGTCGCGCGTCTACGCGCGGCGCGACCGCAAGGAACCAAAGCGGATCGCCGCCCGGCCCGGAGGCCGCGCAGCGATCTAACGCGCGCCGCCACCTGAACGCGCGAGGCTACCTCAGTGCGATCCCAGCTGAGATTCGGGGACGGTCAGACGGTGCAGGGGTCCGTGTTGGCGCCGCACAGGATCACGGCAACACGTTCGCCTTCCCCCGGAATGTACGCCCCAGCCGTCAGTGCGGCAAAGGCGGCCGCCGCACCGTGCTCCACCACCATCCGGTATTCGGCCCACAGCTGCGAGCGCGCGGCGGCGATCTCGTCGTCGGACACCAGTACGCTTTTCACGCCGGTCCGAACCGCCACCTCAAAGCCGATCTGTCCGATCCGCCGCGCCCCGAGTGAATCCGCGGCGATCCCCGAGACAGCCACGTCTATGGGGGTTCCCGCCTCCAGGGCAGCATGCAGCGTGGGTGCGGTGGCCGGCTCCACGCCCACCACATTGGCCAGGCCTTCGACGGCGGCCGCGATCCCCGCCATCAGTCCCCCGCCGCCCACAGCCACCAGGACGGTGTCCACGCCGCCGCCCAGCTGTTCCAGGAGCTCGGAGCCTACGGTGCCGGCACCCGCGGCAATTTCAGGCTGGTCGTAGGCATGGCAGTACACGGCACCGGTTTCGGCCGCATAGGCGATCGCGGCGTCGTAGGCGACGGCGTATTCGGCTCCGCGCTGGATGACGGACGCCCCGGATTCCCGGAGCTTCCTCACCTTCATGGCGGGGGCGGTCTCGGGGACAAAGACGGTGGCAGGCACACCTGCCTGCGCCGCGGCGTAGGCGTTGGCGAGGCCGGCATTCCCGCCGGAGGCCACAACGATTCCGACGTCCTCTTTAAGTTCGCCGCGTTCACGGCAGGCCAGCATCCGGTTGAACGCGCCCCGGGCCTTGAACGTACCGGTGTGCTGCATGTACTCGCACTTGAACCAGACAGTCCCGGAAAAGCTCCCCCGGTCCGATTCGATGACCGGTGTGCGGCGCACCAGCCCGGCAATCCTTGCAGCGGCTTCATCGACGTCAGTACGTGTGATCATTTCATCCCCGGATGGCAGTGTTGAGTGGTTCGGTGGCGCGGCCGCCGTAGTCGTGGCCGATCTGGCGCGCGGCGTCCTGCAGGAGCGGCACCACGGTTTTTTCGATGTCCTCCGCGGGCGCCCTGTGGGTCTGGAGGGAAACGTTGACGGCGGCGACCACGTCGTTGCCGTGCCAGACAGGGACAGCCACTCCCCGGAGTCCTTCCTCCAGTTCCTGCGACACCATGGCCCACCCCTTGGCCCGGGCCTGTTCCACTTCCGCCTTGAGCTGTCCGAGGCTTCCGATCGAGCGCTCGGTGAACCGCTGCAGCTGGACCGAGTCGAAGTACGTCTTCAGGTCCGCGTCGGACAATGCGCCCAGCAGCACCCGCCCCATGGAGGTGGCCCAGGCCGGGAACCTGGTGCCCACGCTGATGGAGACGCTCAAGAGCCTGGGCGACGGGAGGCAGGCAACGTAGACCACGTCGGTGCCGTCGAGGATGCACAGCGATGTTGTTTCGTTGAGCTCGGCGGCCAGCGACTTGAGGTGCCGCTCGGCAATCCTCGGCAGCGCCAGGTTGGCCAGGAAGGACTGGCCGATGTCCAGGGACCGGGGAGTCAGTTCGAAGTACGGGCCGTCGGCGCGAAGGTAGCCGAGGTCCGTTAACGTCAGCAGGAACCGCCGGGCGGAGGCCCTGGTCATGTCCGACTTCGCGGCTATGCGGGAAACGGTCAGGCGGGGTTCATCCGGGGTGAAGGCCCGCAGTACGTCGAAGGTCTTCTCCACCGACTTCACGAAGTACGCGGGTTGCTCCGCCATCGAATCGCTTGCCCTCCCTGAAGCTGACTTTCGGCGCCCGCAGGCGCTCGGCCGTGGACTTATTTCGATCATATCCGGATAAACCGCGACGCCGGCCCGCGGCATGGTGGCACCTCTCAGTTGGGAGATGCAGCCGGAAGGCGTTGTGAGGCACCTCACTCTGCGGTACGCTATTCCTAGTCGCATATCGCACAGCTGTTCGTAATGCGCACAAATCAGATCGCATCCATGCACCGGAGCACCTGTCTTTCAGTGTGGAAGGACCATCAGAATGACCAATCTTGCAACCACCGCCGAGACCGCCGAGACGCAGCGAAAGCTCAAGCGGGCCAAGAAGGCAGCGCTCGCCGCATTCCTCGGCGGCGCCCTCGAGTACTACGACTTTTTCATCTACGCCACAGCGGCGTCACTGATCTTTTCGAAGATCTTCTTCCCGTCGGGTGACCCCACCGTCGCGCTGCTCGCCTCCTTCGCCACCTTCGGCGTCGCCTACGTGGCCCGCCCGTTCGGCGCCGTGCTCTTCGGCCACCTCGGGGACAAGATCGGCCGCAAGGCAACCCTGGTCCTGACCCTCGTACTGATGGGTGCCGCCACGTTCCTGATCGGCGCCCTGCCCGACTTCAACACGGCCGGCTACTGGGCGCCCGCCCTGCTGGTGCTGCTCCGGCTCATGCAGGGCCTCTCGGCAGGCGCTGAAACCGCCGGGGCTTCGGCCCTGACCACCGAGGAAGCCCCCACGGGCCGGCGCGGCTTCTTTGCGAGCTTCGCGATGAGCGGCATTTCCTTCGGCATCGTGCTGGCCTCCCTGGTCTTCCTTCCGGTGGCCGCCATGAACGAAGCGGACCGGCTCGCGTGGGGCTGGCGCATCCCGTTTTGGCTCTCGGTCATCGTGCTCTTCGTGGCCTACATGGTCCGCCGTTCCCTGGAGGAACCCGAGGTCTTCGAGGAGAAGCACGATCACGGCGAGCTGGTGAAGCTCCCGTTCGCCAAGATGTTCAAGACCCACCCGGCGCAGTTCTTCCAGGTGGCCCTGATGTCCTTCGAAACCGTCACCAACACCTTTATGCAGTCCTTCGGCCTGGCCTACGCCGTCTCCGTCGGCGTTCCTGCCTCCACGATGCTGTGGGTCAGCATCCTTGGCAATGTGATCGCCATTGGCTCCCAGCCGCTGTTCGCGCGCCTCTCTGACAAATTCGGCCGCCGCCCGGTCTTCATCGCAGGCGTCCTCGGCTCCGGGGCGATGATCTTCGTGTATTTCTCGGTCATCTCCACCGGCAACATCCCGATGATCTTCCTCGCCAGCACCCTCATCACAGCCGGTACCTACTCGATGTCCAACGCCATCTACCCGGCGTGGTTCTCCGAGCTGTTCAACGTCAAGGTGCGCTACTCCGGTATGGCCATCGGGCTCCAGATCGGCATCCTCTGTGCTGGTTTCACGCCGCTGCTGGGAACCGCGCTGGTGGGTGCCACCAAGGCCAACTGGGGTCCGGCCGCCTGGATCGTGGCGGCATCCTCGCTGCTGGCGGTCGCCGGCGCAGTGTGGGCCCGGGAAACCCACAAGACGCCGCTGCGCGAACTGGGCAACCCCGTCCGCTGAGAGACCGGTGGTTGGGCCTTTCGAAACCCCGGATCCCGGCAAGCTCAATCACAGGACCGGCAAGCTCGATCACCGGCGCCGCAGCCGGGCCAGCAACGTGGCGGCGAGCAGCGCCGTCGTAATTTCCAGCACCACGATGGCCAGCAATCCCACGGCCGCCGACCCTGAGTCCCCTGCTGCCGGGAGGGCAGCCACCCCGTGGTTGTGGCCGGCCGCCCCGCTGCCGGAACCGGAACCGCCCAGTAGCAGGACGGCGTGCAGCACAGTCATCGCCAGCGCACAGCCCATCACCTGGCGCAGGGCTCCTGTCCTCCCATCTCGCCAGATGTGGACAGCGCAGGGCAAGCAGACGGCCACCATGGCGAGCATCAGCAGGTTCAGCCAGAGCCCGTGGAGGTTGCCCGCGACGAGCCAGAGGTGCACCAGGCAGGACGCGGCAGTCACCGCCGCCACCACACGGGTATGGACAACACGGGTATGGACAACGCGGCGAGGGCCGGGGACGGGACCGGCGGGCCGGCCCCATCCCCGCAGGGCTGTCACGGCCTCAGCCTAGCCGTGGCAATGTCCGCCGGCGGCGGGCTGCGCACTGGCCGGCACATCCAGCACGGGGCTGCGGTCGAAGAACCCGTCCGGGCGCAGCTTGAAGCCGACGGTGTCCACGGGCATGATGGGCCAGTCCTCGGTCCGCGGGAAGTGGGTCAGGCCGAAGGTGTGCCACACCACGATGTCCTGGCCGTCGATGTCGCGGTCCTGGGCGATGTAGGCCGGCAGGCCCGCTCCCCCGGAATGCTGGTTGACGAAGTCGCCGGTGGGGTAGCGCTCGTCCTCCGCGAACCGGGTGACCCACAGGTCCTTGGTGGCGAACGCCGCACGCCGGGCGATGGAGGACTCCGGAGCGGCGAGCAGCGTGGGCTGGCCCTGGGCGTGGAGCTTGTAGCCAACGGGTTCGCCCAGCCGGTTGCGCGATTCCGGGTTGGAGATGATCCAGGTCCGGCCGCTGCGCGCATCGGCCTCACGGACGCCGTCGGACTCGCGGCGCAGGACGCTCCGCTTCCGGGAAAAGGCGTTGCCGCGTTCGTTTCCCTCCCCCATGGGCTGCCGGACCACATCCTCTTCCTCCACCCGGTTGGTGAAGCCGTCGATCGCCATGTCCAGCCGGGCGCTGAAGAGGTGCTGGTGGAACGGTGCGCCCAGCCCGGGGGCCAGTTGGGAGATGTTGTCCGAGCCGCCGTCGGGGAAGGCGCTGGTGAACACCACGCCGGTGGCCTTGGCCTCGAATTCGATGGTGCCGTCGAGGTAGAGGTACCAGTAGAAGCCGTAGTCGTAGTTGCCGATGGTGGTGAAGAAGGAGATCACCAGGCGGCGGTTGCGTCGGGTGTAGGTGACGCCGGACCAGAGGTCGCTGTGCTTGGCCAGGATGCCCCAGTCCTCCTCGTGCATGCAGATGCCGTTGCGGATTTCGCGCGGATTGCCGAACGCGTCGCTGATCACAGGGCTGAGGTAGGTGATGTCGCCGAGGCAGTCGCAGCCCAGCTCGAGGGAGTTGGCGTACTGGCCCACCAGGTATTCGCCCGTGTCGAAGTAGTTCTGCCAGGACCGGATGGGCGACGGGTCACCGTAGGGGACCACCATCTCGGCAATGGAGGCGCGGTTGATGATGGGCCGCTTTCGGTCGCCGTCCCGGAACGCGATGTTGTGCAGCACCACGCCCTCGCGGACGTCGAAGCCGACGTCCACGCTCCACTTTTCCCACTCAACGTGGTTGCCGCCGGTGACCGTGAAGCTGGGCCCTTCGGGCTGGGTGATGCTGATGGGCTTCTGCGTGGTGCGCAGCGGGCCGGTCAGCTCCGGGTCGGTAAAGTTGCCGTGCTCTGCGGGAATGGGAACGGCGCCGGTGTCCAGGACCTGAGTGACTTCCTTGCTGACGACGTCAACGTAGGCCACCAGACCGTCCACCGGATGCGCCCAGGCGCTGTCCTCGGGAAACTCCTGGACGAAGGCCAGCCCGCGGAGGATGCGGCGGCCCTTTTCCTCCGGGTATTCGAAGACGCCGGCGGACAGCGGGGCAACGCGGACCTTGCTGACGTCAAGGTTTCGGTCGGCGAGGGCCTTGAGCCACCGCGCGTCGGACGCCAGCAGCTCCTCGACGACTTCAAATTCCTCTTCCAGGACGGGCAGCTCGCCAGTGGCGGCGGTGTCGAGTTCGACGGCGGAGGTCACCGTGCCGCCCGTGGCGGAGACCGTGACGTCCAGGGGCCGCCCGCCGGAGACATCGTGGATGAACACGCGGAAGCGCCGGTCCCCGGAATCCGGAACCGCGCCCCGGGCCGGATCCAGCAGGCCAAGGTAGGCGATCCGCTTCTCCGGGCCAAGAAGTCCCCCGCTTCGGAGGATGGCCTGGACGTCGGTGATTTCAGCGCCCGTTGCCAGGCGGTACTGGGTGACTGTGTCAGCTGGTGCGAGTGTCATGGGCGACCTTTGTCCGGGACCGTGTTCGGTCGGAATTTTTATATTCTATAGTTGTAGAGAATAACCGTCCGTAAGATGGCTCACAATAGCCAGACGCGAAATATTTCCCGGGGAGCGGCAGCGTGCCAAAGATTGTTGACCATGACGAGCGGCGCCTGGAGCTGGTGGATGCGACCTGGCGGATCATCGCCCGGCTGGGCATTGAAGGCGCCACTATGCGGGAGATCGCCCTCGAGGCCGGCTTTGCGAATGGCGCCCTGAAGCCGTATTTCCCCACCAAGGACACCCTGCTGACGTTCGCCTTCGGCCACGTCTTCAACCGGACCAATGAACGCATCAGGGAAGTGACTGCAGGCAAGACCGGCATCCCGGCGCTGCGGGCCTTCTGTGACGAGGTGCTGCCGCTGGACTCCGAACGCGTCAGCGAAGCGCGGATTGTCATTCCCTTTTGGCAAAAAGCCATCAATGATCCGGAAAAGGCAGCCATCCACCGGGAGTCCATGGAGCAGTGGCACGCGGCGATCCTGGAATACCTGGCGCAGGCCCGGGAGCTCGGATCCGTCAGTGCCGCCGTCGAGGACGCGGCCGTTGCCGGCCACTTGCTGAACATGCTGCTGGGGGCGCAGATTGCCGCCGCCCTGGCCCCGAAGGGCAGGCGGATCCGGGCTTGAGCCAACAGCTGGAGGCATTCCTGACCCTCCTGGAGGCGAAGAAGTGATCTTTTTTCGACAAGTGTTGAAAAAAGATGACAACGCGGAATTTCGGCGCTAATCTGAAATGACTGTGTCCCAGGACACAGTCTTGGGGACCGAAATTCAGATGGCCGTCCGTCGTCAGGAACATCCATGTCTGCAACAACAGCCCGCCCGGCGGGCCAGGACCTCACCTCCAGCGTGGCCGCGTCGTTTGACCACTGGAGACACCTCGTGGCGCAGTCCTTCGTGCCGCTGACCGCGGAGACGGACCGCCCCGACGCCTTCCGGGGCCGGATGCGGTCCAGGGTGCTGGACCGCATGTGCATCGTGGAGGTGTCGGCCACGTCCCACAGCGTCCACCGCACGCCGGCCCACCTGGCGCAGCCCGGCCAGCGCTATTTCAAGCTCAACCTTCAGCTGGAGGGCACCGGCCTCCTCATCCAGAACAACCGCGAGGCCGTGCTGCGCCCCGGCGACCTGGCCATCTACGACACCAACCGGCCCTACACGCTCGCCTTCGAAGAGCAGGCCCGGATGATGGTGGTCATGTTCCCGCACGACTCACTGTCGCTGCCGCCGGACTACGTGGGGCAGCTTTCCGCCGTCCGCCTGGCCGCTGGGCACGGGCTCACCAGCATCGTGGGACCGTTCATCACACAGCTAGCCGGCAACCTCGAAGCACTCAGCGGCCCCAGCGGTTCCCGGCTGGCCGCCAATACGCTCGATCTCGTGTCGACGATGCTCCATTCCGAACTGGACCTGGCCCCGGACACCATGAAGCCGCAGATGGTGCTGGCCACGTCGGTCCGCGAATACATCGACGCGAACCTCGCGGATCCGCAACTGTCACCGGCCAGCATTGCGGCGGCCCATTTCATTTCGACGCGCCACCTGCACAACGTCTTCCACGAGTCCGGCACAACGGTTGCCAGCTGGATCCGGAACCGGCGGTTGGAACGGGTTCGCCGCGACCTCAGGGACCCGCTGCATTCCGGAACCTCAGTGGGCGCCGTGGCAGCGCGCTGGGGATTCCTGGACGCGGCCCATTTCAGCCGCACTTTCCGGGACGCCTACGGCGAATCTCCCAGCGACTGGCGCCGCGGCGCGTAAATCGGCGCGGCCATGCGCCCAGGTCGCGACGCCTAGATCAGCCCCTGGGCGAGCATGGCGTCGGCCACCTTGACGAAGCCTGCGATGTTCGCGCCCAGCACGTAGTTGCCGGGTTCGCCGTACTCGTCCGCAGTCGAGGCGCAGCGGTGGTGAATGCCCACCATGATGTCCGTGAGGCGCTGTTCCGTGTGTTCGAAGGACCAGGAATCACGGCTCGCGTTCTGCTGCATCTCCAACGCCGACGTGGCCACGCCGCCCGCGTTGGCGGCCTTGCCGGGTCCGAACAGCACACCCGCGTCCTGGAACACCGCCACGGCCTCACGGGTTGAGGGCATGTTGGCACCTTCGCCGACGGCAAGCAGCCCGTTGCGGACCAGCCTCGCGGCAGCGTCGCCGTCGAGCTCGTTCTGCGTGGCGCACGGCAGCGCCACCGTAGCGTCGACGTCCCAGACGGAGCCGGCCTCCACGTAGGAAACACCGGAACGGCGGAGCACGTAGTCCTTGAGGCGTCCGCGTTCCACTTCCTTGACCTGGCGGAGCAGTCCGACGTCGATGCCCGCCTCATCCACGATGTAGCCGGAGGAATCCGAGCAGGCCACCACTGCGGCGCCGAGTGCCTGCGCTTTCGCGATGGCGTTGATGGCCACATTGCCGGAGCCGGATACCACCACGCGCTGGCCGTCGAAGGACGCTCCGCGGGTCTTGAGCATCTCCTCGGTGAAGATCACGGTGCCGAAGCCGGTGGCTTCGGGCCTGACCAGCGAGCCTCCCCAGGAGATGCCCTTGCCGGTCAGGACGCCTGACTCATAGCGGTTGGTGATGCGCTTGTACTGACCGAAGAGATAACCGATTTCGCGGCCGCCGACGCCGATGTCGCCCGCCGGCACATCGGTGTACTCGCCGATGTGACGGTACAGCTCGGTCATGAACGACTGGCAGAACCGCATGACTTCGGCATCACTGCGGCCGCGGGGGTCGAAGTCGGAGCCCCCCTTGCCGCCGCCAATCGGCATGCCGGTAAGCGCGTTCTTGAAGATCTGCTCGAAGCCGAGGAATTTCACGATGCCGAGGTAAACGGACGGGTGGAACCGGAGGCCGCCCTTGTAGGGGCCAAGTGCCGAGTTGAACTCCACACGGAAGCCGCGGTTGATCTGTACCCGGCCGGAATCGTCGGTCCACGGCACGCGGAAGATGATCTGGCGTTCGGGCTCGCAGAGCCGCTCCAGGATGGCGGCTTCGAGGAACTCGGGGTGCCGGTCGTGCACGGGGCCAAGGCTTTCGAACACCTCCACCACGGCCTGATGGAACTCGGCCTCGCCCGGGTTCCTGGCCAGGACGGTATCCCTGATGGCTTCCAGCCGTGCGTCCATGCAACTCTCCCTGCCTCGCGGCCAACGGGGACGGCCGCATAGGCAATGTTGGCCGTCCGGTGTGCTTCCTTTCCAACCTAACCGATTGCGACTGACTCTCAGTAGGCAACAGGAAAGAGGTCCACTAATCTCCGTAATGTGACATCCGAATTCCACAAAACGAAAAGTATGTGCGCAAGATTTCGCTGCCGGAGGGCCGTCTGATGGCGTACATTTGCCTGCTTCTCTCCGGAGCCGCGCTCTTGACCAACGGACTCGCGGCGCTGAATTTCCTCCCCCGCCGGGACGCGGCCCTGTTCAGCCTGGTCATCGGCAGTACCCAGTTGGTTCTTGGCGTCACCTACCTGGGCGTCACCTCTGCGGGTGTCGCCTCGCCGGGTGACGACGGCGGCCCGCACCTGCTGCTGGGAGCGTCCGGGATGTTCCTGTTCGGCCTGACGTACGTCTATGTGGGCCTTGATTCTCTGTTGGAACTCGGCTCCCGGGGCCTCGGCTGGTTCTGCGGGATGGTGGGCGCATGCGGCCTCCTGCTCGCCGCGGCCTGGTCCGGGGAGGATCCTCTCCTGGCCGTTCTCTGGCTCTGCTGGACCTACCTGTGGCTGCTGTTCTTCCTCCAACTGGCGCTGGGCTTCTGGCGCCTGACGCCCCTCATTGGCTGGTCCCTCGTACTTACGAGCCAGGCAACAGCCACCGTGCCGGCATTCCTGGGGATCACCGGGCAGTGGCCCCACGGTCCCGAAGCGGCGCAAGCCGCCGCCGCAACAGCCGCATCCCTCGCCGCACTCCTGCTGCTGGCAGGCGGTCTCGCCTGGCGCGGACGGCACCAAACCGCCGCCCGCGCCATCTCCGCCGCCGTCGTCGGAAGTCCGTTACCCGGCGAACTCAGGCTCTGAGGCCCGGACCCGCTTCTCCACCCGGATCTCCACCAGGACTCCGGCGAGAAAGAGCGCGGGGACGGCCACCAGCAGCCCCACGGCCGTTTCGGCGCTGCCGCCGATGAGGGACGTGAAGTTGCTGACCACCAGATAGAGCACCCAAGCCAGCAGCACGGAGGCGAGCACCGGGGCAATAAGGGTCTGCCATAGCTGTCCCTTCACCCGTTCCCGGCGGAAATAGCCGACGACGGCGAGGGAGGACAGCATGTACAGCACCAGCAGTGCCGCAACGGCCAGGCCGCTGAACCAGGAGAACAGGGTCAGCACCGGGTCCATGCCCAGCAGCGCAAACGGCGCCACCAGCAGGACCGCGACGACGGTCTGGATCCACGCCGCGGTGGCGGGCGCACGGTGCTTGTTGGTCCGGGCTATGACGGCGGGCATGGAGCCGCGCAGCGCCAGCGAGTGGAGGTAACGGTTGATGCCGTTGTGGAACGCGATGATGCCCGCCAGCAGTGAGGTCACCAGCAGGACTCCGGCGGTGACGCCGGCCCACGGTCCGAACATCTCCACGATCGGGCCGATCACGAACGACGTCGCGTCCCCGGATTCCAGCGCCGCTCCCGCGGCATCGACAACGTGTGACGGGCCGTAGAAGCTGACAAGCATCCAGGTGATGAAGGAGAAGAAGACAGCGATGATCCCCACGGACAGGTAGGTGGCCCGCGCAACGGTCCGGTGCGGGTCCTTGGCCTCGGCGGAGTAGATGGCCGTGGATTCGAAGCCGAACATGGAGGCCACCGCGAACATGATGGCAACGCCGGGAGCTCCGCTGGCGATGGCTTCCGGCGCGAACGAAGCGGCGAGGTTCAGCCCCTCGGGGCCGCCGCCGTGGAACAGGACAGAGAATCCGAACATCAGGAGGATGGCCACTTCCAGGCCCACCAGGACCGCAAGGACGCGGGCGCCCAGCTCGATGTTCTTCGATCCCAGGACCTGGACACCGGCCATGGTGACCACGGCGAGAAGCCACCACGGAACCGTAACCCCGGCCGATGCCAGCAGGCCGGAGAACGCGGCACCGTACAGCCCGTACATTGCCGCCTGCACCGTGCTGTAGGCCAGCAGGGCAAGCCACGCCGCCCCGGCGCCGACTTTGCGTCCGAACGCTGCCGTGACGTAGGCGTAAAAGGCGCCGTTGGTCTGCACCTTCCGGCTCATGGCCACAAAGCCGACAGCGAAGATCACAATGACGATGCCGACCACGAGGTAGGCGCCCGGGGCGCCGGCGCCGTTGCCGAGCGCTGCAGCCAGGGGCGCTGCTCCGACGATTCCCGTCAGCGGGGCCTGCGCGGACAGGACAAAGAACAGAATGCCCAGGACTCCGATGCTGCCTGCGCGCAGTGCAGTGGAGTGTTCCTGGCGGGAGCCGGGTTCCGCGGTCCGGGATTCGGGATTCGAAATACTCATTGGATCCTTCTTAACAGTAATGAGTGCTGGGGAAAAGAGCTAGGGACAGGTGCTGGGGCCCGGGCAAAGGTGCACCGTGAAATCCAGCATGGCAGTCGGCTCCGGATGCGCTTTGTCTTGCAGCGATCAGTTCTTGTTCCTGAGCGCAGTCACGCCCACGGACTCCCGTTCTGTTCGCTCCCGCACAACAGCTCTTCACGCATACACAAGACGCGCGGCGTCCGCCGGAGCACGCTTGAAGCAGCGCTGACAGGCCGCACCGGCCTGCGGTCCCTGACCTACTCGAAGTGGAGTACCCCATGGAAACCTACGACGCCCTGCTGGCCTCGATCACCCCGGACGCCGGCGAAACCCGGACCATCCTTGACCCCGCCACGGGTACCTCAGTCGGCGAAGCCCCCGTCCACACCGTCGAAGACCTCGAAGCCGCCATCGCAGCTGCCGCTGCGGCACAGCCGGCGTGGGCAGCCCTGGGCCACGACGCCCGGAGCGCCGCGCTGCTCAAGGCAGCCGACGCCGTCGAACGTTCCGGTGAAGAACTCGCCCGGCTGCTCTCCCGCGAGCAGGGCAAACCGCTGAACGGGCCCAACGCCCGCTTCGAAATCGGCGCCTGCGTCGCCTGGCTGCGCGTCGCGGCCACCACGCCCCTGGACCCGGAAACCGTGGTGGACGACGGCGAAACCCGCGCCGAACTGCACTACCGGCCCATCGGCGTCGTGGGCGCGATCGGCCCGTGGAACTGGCCCATGATGATCACCGTCTGGCAGATCGCCCCCGCCCTGCGGATGGGCAACGCCGTGGTGGTCAAGCCCTCCGAATACACCCCGCTCAGCGTCCTGGCCCTTGCCAGGATCCTCAACGAGGAACTCCCCGAAGGCCTCCTCACGGTGGTTTCCGGCGGCCGCGAGGTCGGCGCCCGCCTGGCCGAACACCCTGCGATCGGCAAGGTCATGTTCACCGGCTCCACGGCAACGGGAAAGGCGATCATCAGGTCCTCCGCGGACACCGTCAAGCGGCTCACGCTGGAACTCGGCGGAAACGACGCCGGCATCGTCCTGCCCGATGCCGACCCCAAAGCCATCGCAGAAGGCCTTTTCTGGGGCGCCTTCATCAACACCGGCCAGACCTGCGCCGCCCTCAAGCGCCTCTACGTCCACGACGACATCTACGACGCCGTCTGCGAGGAACTCACCAAGGTCGCCGCCGCCATGCCAATGGGTGTGGGACTCGACGAGGCCAACGTCCTGGGCCCTCTGCAGAACAGGGCGCAGTACCACATCGTGGCAGGGCTCGTTGAAGCCGCCCGTGCCTCCGGCGCCCGGATCCTGCTCGGCGGGAACCCGGACACGGACCAGCCGGGCAACTTCTACCCCGCCACACTCGTGGCCGATGTCGACAACAGCAACCCGCTGGTCGCCGAGGAACAGTTCGGACCGGCCCTGCCGATCATCCGCTACAGCACCGTGGATGAGGCGGTCGCCATGGCGAACGCGCTCGACGTCGGATTGGGCGCCTCGGTCTGGTCCTCAGACACCGCCCGTGCGCGCGAAGTCGCCGCCCGGCTCGAAGCCGGCACCGTCTGGGTCAACAAGCACGGCGCCGTGGACCCGCGCGTCCCGTTCGGCGGCGCCAAGCAGTCCGGCTACGGCCTGGAATTCGGCGTCGAAGGCCTCAAGGCCCTCGGTGTTCCGCAGGTGATCAACGGCTGAGCGATCAACGGCTGAGCCGGCCCCGCTGACTCAGCCGCGCTGAACCAGCGGCTGCTGCAGCCAGGGCCGCGTGGGCGTCTGGCCGAGCTGGTCGTTGAACTCCTGGGCGTCCCGGTAGTACTCCAGCAGGCTCAGGCGGGACGCAGCCGCGGGGTCCAGGATGACCACGGTCCGGCGGTGCAGCTGCAGCACCGAAGCCGGGCAGTGTGCGCTGACGGGCCCCTCCACCATGGCCTGGACAGCAGCGGCCTTGTTCTCCCCCACGGCCACAAGCACCGCCAGCTTGGCTTCCCGGATGGTCCCCAGCCCCTGGGTCAGGCACAGCCGCGGAACGTCGCCCTCCGGAAAGAACCGGGCGTTGTCCGCCCGGGTGGCTCCGGCCAGGGTCTTCACCCTGGTGCGGGAGACCAGCGACGAGGTGGGCTCGTTGAAGCCGATGTGGCCGTTGGCGCCGATGCCGAGGATCTGGATGTCCACGCCGCCGGCTGCGGCAATGGCTGCGTCGTAGCGGTCGGCCTCGGCGATGAGGTCCGGAGCATCCCCCTGCGGGGTGACGAGCTGCTCCAGCGGAAGATCCACGTGATCGGTGAATTCCCGCCGGATGGTGGAGTAGTAGCTTTGTTCGTGCTCCGGCGGCAGCCCGGCGTATTCATCGAGGGTGAAGGCCGTGACCTGGCTGAAGCTCAGCTGCTCTTCGCGGTGCCGCCGGATGAGTTCCTGGTACGTGGACTTCGGCGAACCTCCTGTGGCCAGTCCCAGGACCGCCGGGCCCTGCCGGACCCGGGCGTCGATGATGTCGGCAGCCCGGCCCCCTATGTGTTCCGCGGACTCACACAGAATAATCTGCACGCGTTTTCCTTTCCTGCGTTAGTGGTGTGCCGGCCCGGTAGGCCTGCACCAGTTCAAGTTCTTCGGTGGTGACCAGCACGTCGGCGCGGTACCCCGCTGCCAACACGCCGACTTTGTCGGAGCCCGGCTTGTCGGAGCCCGGCCGGTCCAGGCCCATCAGCCGGGCCGGGGTGGCCGAAGCCGCCGTCACGGCATCGGCCAGCGGCACGCCCCATTCGACGCAGCGGCGGACATTTTCCAGCAGCAGGCTCGTGGCGCCGGCGATCGCCCCGGGACCGGCATCACCCTCGCCGGGGACCAGCCGGGCCACGCGGTCCTGCACCAGCACGTCCAGGCTGCCGAGCGTGTACCGGCCGTCTGACATTCCGGCCGCCGCCATCGCATCCGTAATCAGCGCGATCGAGCCCGGGCCCACCAGGCCAAAGACCATGCGGACGATCTCCGGGTCCAGGTGCACGCCGTCCGCTACCAGTTCCAGGACCATCTGTCCGGGTGCCTGCCGTGCAGCCTGCAGCAGGACCGGGATGGGTCCCGGCGCCCGGTGGCCCAGCGGAGGCATCCGGTTGAACAGGTGGGTGGCGGACCAGGGCCCGCCGTCGGACTCTCCCCCGGCGCCCCCACGGCCCAGGGCATCCCGCGTCCGCGACGCTGTGGCGTCCGTGTGGCCGAGGGACGGGACTACGCCGTACTTCCGGCAGAGGGAAACGAGTTCCGCAAAATGCGGGGTCTCCGGCGCCAGCGTGATGGACCGTACCGTGCCCTGCCCCGCCTCGAGCCACTCCTGCAGGAGCGCCGGGTCGCCGTCGATGATGGCTGCGGGATCCTGCGCCCCGCACATGTTCTTGGCGATAAAGGGTCCTTCCAGGTGCAGGCCGGCCAGTGTTCCGTCCTGCACCAATTCCCGCAGCACGGCGATCTGCTCCAGCAGTACCTGCGAAGGTGCGGAGACAAGCGAGGCGAGCACCGACGTCGTTCCCTGCCCGGCGTGATAACCCGCCGCCCGGCGGGCGCCGTCCGCGTCGGCGGAAAAGGTGTGCCCCACAGCGCCGTGGCAGTGCACGTCCACCAGTCCGGGCAGGATGAGCGGAACGCGTGTGGTTTCGACGTCGACGCCAGCGGGCAGCTCCGCCGTCGGGCCGCACCAGGCAATGGTGCCGCCGGCCACCAGAACGGTGCCGTCGCCGATCACTTCCTGGCCCGCCAGGCCGGTGACGAGGCGCCCCCGCAGCCCCAGTTGGACGTCGCCGTGCCCGGGCGCGGTCAGGTCAGCTCGCATCGGCTTTGGCCATCGAACCGTTCTCGTCGGTTTCATCTTCGCGGCCCATGGTGCGGAGGTTCCAGCGCCGGATCACGAAGCGGAACACCACGTAGTACACCGCGGCGTAACCCAGGCCGATGGGGATCAGCCAGAGCGGATTTTGGGCGATGCCGAAGTTGAGCACGTAGTCGATGGCTCCGGCGGAGAAACCGAATCCGTGGTGGATGCCCAGGAAGTTGACCAGCATCATGGAGGTTCCGGTCAGGACGGCGTGGACCAGGTAGAGCGGCCAGGCGACGAACATGAAGGAGAATTCCAGCGGCTCGGTGATGCCGGTGAGGAAGGCGGTGAGGCCGGTGGAGAGCATGACGCCGCCCACGATCTTCCTCTGGGAGGGCTTGGCCTCGTGCCAGATCGCCAGGGCGGCCGCAGGCAGGGCGAACATCATGATCGGGAAGAACCCGGTCATGAACACACCCGCCGAGGGGTCACCGGCGAAGAAACGGTTCAGGTCACCGTGGGCGCCGTTGTAGTCGCCGATGATGAACCAGACGATGGAGTTCAGGATGTGGTGCAGGCCCAGCGGGATGAGCAGGCGGTTGAGCGTGCCGTAGACTCCGCTGCCCACCACCGTGTTGTCCGCGACGGCATTGCCCACTGCAGTCAGGCCGGTGTTGAAGAAGGGGTAGATCAGCGCCATGACCACGCCGATCACAATCGCGGCGAACGAGGTCAGGATGGGCACCAGCCGGCGGCCCGCGAAGAATCCGAGCCAGTCCGGAAGGGTGGTCCGGTGGAACTTCTGCCACAGCCAGGCCGTGGTCAGGCCCATCACGATGCCGGCCAGCACGCCGTAGTTGATGACGGGATCCTTGCCGCCCTCCGGGGCGGCGCCGAGCACCAGGGGTGCCATGACTTTGAAAACGTTGGTCAGGACCAGGAAGCCGACGACGGCGGCCAGCGCCGTGGACCCGTCGCCTTTCTTGGCGAAGCCGAAGGAAATGCCGACGGCGAAGAGCAGCGGGAGGTTCTCAAACAGGGCTCCGCCGGCCGCGCCGATCACCTGGGCAACGGTGGTCAGGCCTTCGAACCGGCCCAGCAGGTCGTCCTGGCCCAGGCGCAGGAGGAGCGCGGCGGCGGGAAGGGCGGCGATGGGGAGCATGAGGCTGCGGCCGAAGCGCTGCATGTTCTGCAGCGCTTTTCCGCTGCCTTTGGCCTTTCCCGGGGCCGGCGCGGCCAGCGGGCCGGCCCCGGCGGAAGCGGACGGGTTTTCCGTGGACATGTGGTTCCTCGTTTCGAAAAGGGGGTGCTTGTGCGGGGATGCGGGATTCAGTAGAGTTTTGCTAACTGGTTAT
Source organism: Arthrobacter sp. 24S4-2 (assembly GCF_005280255.1). NCBI lineage: Bacteria > Bacillati > Actinomycetota > Actinomycetes > Micrococcales > Micrococcaceae > Arthrobacter > Arthrobacter sp. 24S4-2. The sequence goes on from NZ_CP040018.1 coordinate 4,789,469, forward strand.
AACCAGTGACAATCATCACTGTGAAGTGCACCGGGCTTAGTTGTCAACCTCAGGCAGGAAAAAACCTCCAAAGCCGGCCGGACTCACCGCGAAAACGACCTACAGGAGTGGACATGTCCAAAGCAGAAATCATCCTCGCCGCCCTGGGCGGCGCAGAGAACGTTGAAGAGATCGAAGGGTGCATCACCCGCCTGCGCACCGAAGTGGTGGACGCCGGAAAGGTTGACGAGGCAGCCCTCAAGGCCGCGGGCGCCCACGGCGTCATGGTGGCCGGCTCGGTGGTCCAGGTGGTTGTGGGCCCCGAAGCCGAGAGCCTGGCAGAAGACATCCAGGACCTGATGTGAGCACGCCCGACGTGAGCACTACTGATGTGAGCACGGCAGCACCCGCCGAGGCCATCAGCGTGGCCTCTCCCCTGCCAGGACGCCTCATTGCGCTCAGTGAAGTGCCGGACCCCGTGTTTGCCAAGGGGCTCGTGGGCGGAGGTGCCGCCGTCGTCCCTGATGACGACGCCGGCGAACTGACCGCCGTCGCCCCTCTGGACGGACGCGTCGTCAAGGTCATGCCGCACGCCTACATCGTCCAGCACGCCTCCGGGTCCGCAGTGCTGGTCCATGTGGGTATCGACACGGTGGGCCTGAAGGGCGAAGGCTTCACGGTTCTGGCACAAAAGGGCGATCAGGTCCGCACCGGCGACGCGATGGTCCGTGTTGACGCCGCCCTGGTGCGTTCGAAGAATCTCAGTCTGTGCAGCCCGGTAGTGCTGCTGGACAGCAAGCCTGACGCCATCGAACCGCCTGTCCCTGGCGGGCGCGTGGAAGCCGGGGCACATCTGTTCAACCTGCCTGGAAAATAGGAGCCATGGATACGGCAGGGGAACTAAAACACGTCTGGGTGCGCCGGCAGCTCCAGGACCTTGTGGCCAGCACGCTGCGGCCCGGGGACGCGCTGCTGGGCGAACGCCAGTTGGAGGAGCAGTTCGGGGTCTCGCGCATTACGGTGCGCCGGGCCATCTCGGATCTCGTCCAGGACGGAGCGCTGGTCCGGATCAAAGGCAAGGGGACCTTTGTCTCGCACGGACTGGTGCGTTCAACCCTGCACCTGGCGTCCTTTAATGAGGACATGCGGGCAGCCGGTTTCCAGCCCAGCACCCGCGTCATCAACGCTGCCGCAGCGGAGCCGCATGCCGCGGCGGCCGAGCACCTGGGACTGCCTCCGGGACAGGAGGCGTTCCAAGTGCGCAGGCTGCGCCTTGCCAATGGAGCGCCCGTCAGCGTGGACGAATCATGGCTGCCGCCCGGGCTTCTGCCGAACCTGCTCTCGGAGGATCTGACCGGGTCCCTCTACCGTGTCCTCGCTGCCTCGGGTCATCCGGTGCAGCACGTGGAACAGACGGTCGAGGCCGCTGCCGCACCGGAAGAGACCGCCGCCCTGCTGGAGATCGAGCCCGGCGCCCCCGTGCTCCTTTTCAGGCGCCGCTCGTTCACCGGCCAGGATGACCCCGGCACACCCATCGAATACTCCATTTCGACCTACCGTTCCGACCGGTACCAGGTGTCGATGCGGCTGGCACTGGGCTGAGCCAGGACTGTTCACGTCTCACCCCAACCAGGTAGCAGCAGGTGTCGTTTTGGGCCCTCAAAACGACACCTGCTGCTACTCACTTGGGCGGATGGGTGTTAGGCGTGAAACCATACGGATCGTGACCCAGAAAATTGCGTACCAGGGTGAGCCCGGCGCCAACTCCAATATCGCGTGCAAGCAGATGTTCCCCGAGCTGGAAAGCGTGCCCTGCGCCAGCTTCGAGGACGTCTTTGAACTGGTGTCCGGCGGTGAGGCTGACCTGGCCATGATTCCGATCGAGAACTCCATTGCCGGCCGGGTGGCGGACATCCACGTCCTCCTTCCGCAGTCCCACCTGCAGATCGTCGGCGAGTTCTTCCTGCCCATCCACTTCGACCTGCTCGGCATCCCCGGCAGCACCATCGAGGGTGCCACCGAGGTCCACAGCCACATTCACGCGCTGGGCCAGTGCCGGCGCCTGATCCGTGAAGCAGGGCTGCGCCCCGTGATAGCCGGAGACACGGCCGGGTCTGCCCGCGAGGTGCGGGAATGGAACGATCCCGCCAAGCTCTCCCTGGCTCCCCCGCTCGCTGCCCAGATCTACGGCCTGGAAGTGCTGGCCTCCCGGGTCGAGGACGATCCGTCCAACACCACCCGCTTCGTGGTTCTGGCGCGCGAAGCGGAACTGCCGACCCGGGCTGAATTGCCCGGGCCGGCAGTGACCAGTTTCGTGTTCCGCGTCCGGAACGTCCCGTCCGCGCTCTACAAGGCCCTTGGCGGCTTTGCCACCAACGGCGTAAACATGACCCGGCTGGAGAGCTACATGGTGGGCGACGAGTTTGCTGCCACCATGTTTATGGCCGACGTCGAGGGCCACCCCGCGGACCTGCCGCTGAAGCTCGCCTTGGAGGAGCTGGCTTTCTTCACCACCGAGGTTCGCATTCTGGGTGTGTATGCTGCCGCAGAATACCGGACGGCTCAGACTGTCAGCGGCTGACCAGCCCTGTGACGCCGATTCAGGAGGGGTGCGAAGAACGCGGCGAGCTCCGCCGTCGCCGTCAGTGGCAGCACGTTCGCCACGTACTGGTCGGGGCGCACCACCACGACGGCGCCGCCGCGGTCAATGCCACGCAGTTCGAAGATGTCCGCAGCGGGGTCGGTGCCGTAGACGTTCTCAAGGTAGGTGAGCTTGAACGGGCCGACTTCCGGCTTGAACACCGCCGGGACCGTGCCGATGTCGATGCCCGTGTGGTCCTGCTGGTAGATGACCTTCACGTCGAACCACGCATCGCCGTCGGCCCCTTCGGGTGTGGCGGCGAGGGGCGAGTCCGGTGCGTTGGCCAGCCACGCGGCCAGGTCCGTGGTCGGCGACGTGCCGTTCTTTCCCGTGCCGGGCGCTGCCGGGTCCGCGAAGACGTAGATCCGCCAGCGGCCGTCCGCCGTGGCCTGGTGGCCGAGCTGGAGCGGGTTGGTGTCGCAGACGCGCTGCACGGGCGCTGACTTGAAACGCTTGCCGATGGTGAACCCGGTGGCCAGGTCCTGATGCGCCGGCTCTCCGATGAGCATGGAGGGGGCGTACTGGGTCATAAAGCCTGCCGGGAATTCGGCGGTGCTGACGTAGAAGTCCTCTAGCTCGGAGGGGCTGTCGAAATCCTCGGGCTTCTTCGCCATGAGCGTGGACCACTCCTTGTCGAAGTCGATGAGGTTCTTCGCGATGACCTGGCGCTCGGCCGAGTAGGTGGACAAAAGGCTCTCCGGGCTGCGGCCCTCGAGCACGTGGCCGAGCTTCCAGCCGATATTGAAGCCGTCCTGCATGGAGACGTTCATGCCCTGGCCGGCCTTGGCGCTGTGCGTGTGGCAGGCGTCGCCGGTGATGAACACGCGCGGCGTGCGGGTGCCCAGTTCGTCCGGCAGGACGTCGTCGAACCGGTCGGTGAGGCGGTGGCCAACTTCATACACGCTGTGCCAGGCGACGTTGCGCACGTCGAGCGTGTAGGGGTGGAGGATGTCGTTCGCCTTGGCGATGATCTGCTCGATGGTGGTGCCGCGAACGGCACCCTTGTCATTGGGGTCCACTTCGCCGAGGTCGACGTACATGCGGAAGAGGTGCCCGCCTTCGCGCGGGATCAGCAGGATGCTGCCGCCTGTGCCGGACTGGATGGCGCACTTGGTGCGGATGTCGGGGAAGTCCGTGACGGCGAGGACGTCCATGACGCCCCAGGCGTGGTTGGCCTGGTCGCCGGCAAGGGTGCAGCCGATCGAGTCCCGCACCTTGCTCCGGGCGCCGTCCGCACCGACGACGTACTTGGCCCGGACAATGCGTTCCCGGCCTTCGTCGGGGCCGGCCGTGTGGAGGAGCGTCACGGTGACGGGGTACTCGCCTTGGCCAGTGACTTCGAGGCTTCGGAATTCATAGCCGTAGTCGGGCGCCATGCGGGTGGGTGAGTTCGCCATGAACTCACCAAAGTAATCCAGCACGCGGGCCTGGTTGACGATCAGGTGCGGGAATTCGCTAATTCCCATCTCGTCGTCGACGGCGCGGGCGGCCCGGATGATGCGCGAGTGGTCCGCGGGGTCCGGCTTCCAGAACGCCATCTCGGTGATCCGGTACGCCTCGGCGATGATCCGCTCGGCGAAGCCGAAGGCCTGGAAGGTTTCGACACTCCTGGCCTGGATGCCGTCGGCCTGGCCGATGGCAAGCCTGCCGGCCCGGCGCTCCACAATGCGGGTGGTGACGCCCGGGAACTGGGACAGCTGCGCGGCCGTGAGCATGCCCGCAGGCCCGGTGCCCACAATGAGCACATCCACTTCGTCGGGAAGCTGTGTGGGCCGGTTGATGCCGACGCCGGCGGCCGGCTGGACTCGCGGGTCACTTGATACGTAACCGTGGTGGTGGAACTGCACGGGCTTTCCTCACTTCGTTGTGTGGCTGTCTACGGCCATTCTTGTGTTCGATATTAGAACTCGTCGTTCTATAATCGAAACATCGTCGTTGCTTCAGAACTGTACGCCAGGTATGACGTGGGTTACAAGTGCTTTCAAAACTCCCGGAAAAAGGGGTTGACGCACCGTAATTCATAGGCCATAGTTTTCGTATACGATTTCGTACTCGATGAGGAGTAACACTTGGAACAGGTCACCGACCACCTCCTGGCCGCGGCCCGCAAGGTCATCGCGGTGCATATCAACTACCCCAGCCGGGCGGCCCAGCGCGGCCGCACCCCGGAGCAGCCCTCGTACTTCCTGAAGCCATCGTCCTCCCTGGCACTCAGCGGCTCAACGGTGGAGCGCCCGGCCGGCTGCGAACTCCTCGGCTACGAGGGCGAGATCGCCCTGATCATCGGCAAGCCCGCCCGCCGCGTCGGCGTCGAGGATGCCTGGAGCCACGTCGAATGGGTTACGGCCAGCAACGACCTCGGCGTCTACGACCTCCGCTACGCGGACAAGGGCTCCAACCTCCGGTCCAAGGGCGGCGACGGCTTCACCCCGGTGGGCCCGGGCCTGATTGCCGCGGACGCCGTCGACCCTGCCGGGCTGCGGATCCGCACCTGGCACAACGGTGACCTGGTACAGGACGACACCACCGGGGACCTGCTCTTTCCGTTCGCCCGGCTCGTCGCCGACCTGTCCCAGCTGCTCACTCTCGAAGAGGGCGACATCATCCTGACCGGCACCCCTGCCGGCGCCTCAGTGGCCAAACCGGGAGATGTCGTCGAGGTTGAAGTCAGCGCCGTTGAGGTCAGTACTGAAAGCACGACGGCGGGCCGCGCCGCTTCCGGGCCCTCCACCGGCCGTCTGGTCACCCGGGTGGAGGAAGGCACGACGGCGTTCGCGGACTTCGGCGCCCGGCCCAGGACCGATGACATCCAGCGCGAGGAGGCCTACGGTTCCCGCGAAGCCGCCGGGCTTGCCGCGGTGGAAGCCGCCGCCGTCGGGCATGTCCTCACCCCGGAGCTGAAAGCGAAGCTCGAAAGCGTCTGCACGGCAACCCTGTCCTCCCAGCTGCGAAAGCGCGGCCTGAACAACGTCAGCATCGACGGCCTGTCCTCCACCCGCCCGGACAAGCGGATCGTGGGCCTGGCCCGGACCCTGCGCTACGTGCCCAACCGCGAGGACCTCTTCAAGACCCACGGCGGCGGGTTCAACGCCCAGAAGAAGGCGATCGATTCCGTCAACGAGGGCGAGATCCTGGTGATGGAGGCCCGCGGCGAAAAGGGCACCGGCACCATCGGCGACATCCTGGCCCTCCGCGCCCAGGTCCGCGGCGCCGCCGCCATCATCACCGACGGCGGCGTCCGGGACTTCTCCGCCGTGGCCGCCATGGACATGCCCACGTACTATTCCAACCCGCACCCAGCAGTCCTGGGGCGCCGGCACATCCCCTGGGACACGGACATCACCATCGCCTGTGGAGGCACCACCGTGCAGCCCGGGGACATCATCGTGGCCGACGCGGACGGCATCCTGGTGATCCCGCCGACCCTCGCCGAAGAGCTCGCGGATGATTCCATCGCCCAGGAACGCGAGGAAGTCTTCATCGCCGACATGGTCCAGCAGGGCCACAGCGTGGACGGCCTCTACCCGCTGAACACCGAATGGCGCGCCAAGTATGAGGAATGGGAAGCAGGCACCAAATGACTGAGACAGCCACAGCTGCAGGCACCGCGGCCGGAACCGGCGCCACCGGAAACGGGGCTGCCGGCAGCAAGTCCGAGCAGGCCTACGCCGCCGTCAAGTCCCGGATCGTGGACGGGACCTACTCCCCCGGCTACCGGCTGGTGCTCGCGAAGATCGCCGAGGACCTGGGCGTCAGCGTGGTGCCGGTCCGCGAAGCCATCCGCCGGCTCGAAGCCGAAGGGCTGGTGAAGTTCGAGCGCAACGTCGGCGCCACCGTGTCCGGGATCGACCCCACCGAGTATCTCTACACGATGCAGACCCTGAGCATCGTCGAAGGCGCCGCCACCGCCCTGTCCGCTCCCCTGATCGGGGCGGCAGACATCGCCCGGGCCCGGGCCGTGAACGCGGAAATGCGGGAATGCCTGCAGCACTTCGACCCCGTCCGCTTCACCCGGCTGAACCAGGACTTCCACAGCGTCCTGTTCGAGCACTGCCCCAACCCGCACATCCTGGACCTCGTCCACCGGGGCTGGAACCGGCTCGCGTCGCTGCGGTCCTCCACGTTCCGCTTCGTCCCGGGCCGCGCCCACGACTCCGTGGACGAACACGAGGTCCTGCTCCGGCTCATTGAAACCGGCGCCGGGGCCGACACCATCGAGAAGGCAGCCCGCCTCCACCGCTCCGCCACCCTGGACGCCTACCTGGCCCAGGCGACAACCGAACAACAGACCGCACAGCAGTAAGGAAAAACAATGACGTTCACTGCCGCAGAAACCACATCCCATTACGTTCCGCAGGACCTTCCCTCCCACATCCAGCACTACATCAACGGTGAATTCGTTGACTCCGTGGGCGGCAAGACCTTCGACGTCCTGGACCCGGTCTCCAACACCAACTACGCCACCGCCGCGGCCGGGCAGAAGGAAGACATCGACCTGGCCGTCGCCGCTGCCCGCGAAGCCTTCGTGAACGGCCCGTGGCCGAAGATGAAGCCCCGCGAACGCGCCCGCATCCTGAACAAAATCGCGGACGCCGTCGAAGCCCAGGAGGAACGCCTCGCCGAACTCGAGACCTTCGACACCGGCCTGCCCATCACGCAGGCGAAGGGCCAGGCCCTGCGCGCGGCGGAGAACTTCCGCTTCTTCGCGGACCTGATCGTGGCCCAGTTCGACGACGCCATGAAGGTCCCTGGCTCACAGATCAACTACGTGAACCGCAAGCCGATCGGCGTCGCCGGCCTCATCACCCCGTGGAACACCCCGTTCATGCTGGAGTCCTGGAAGCTCGCCCCGGCCCTGGCCACCGGCAACACTGTGGTGCTCAAGCCGGCCGAATTCACCCCGCTCTCGGCCTCGCTGTGGGCCACGATCTTCAAGGAAGCCGGGCTTCCGGACGGCGTGTTCAACCTGGTCAACGGCCTCGGCGAAGAAGCGGGCGACGCCCTGGTCAAGCACCCGGATGTCCCGCTGATCTCCTTCACCGGTGAGACCACCACGGGCCAGACGATTTTCCGCAACGCCGCGGCCAACCTCAAGGGGCTGTCCATGGAGCTCGGCGGCAAGTCACCCTGCGTGGTGTTCGCCGACGCCGACCTCGACGCCGCGATCGATTCCGCCCTGTTCGGCGTCTTCTCGCTAAACGGCGAACGCTGCACCGCCGGCTCCCGCATCCTTGTCGAACGCGCTATTTACGACGAGTTCTGCGAAAAGTATGCCGCCCGCGCGAAGAACATCGTGGTCGGCGATCCGCACGACCCGAAGACCCAGGTGGGCGCCCTGGTCCACCCGGAGCACCACGCCAAGGTGGCGTCCTACGTGGAGATCGGCAAGTCCGAAGGCCGGCTGCTGGCCGGCGGCGGCCGCCCGGAGCACCTCCCGGAGGGCAACTACATCGCCCCCACCGTGTTCGCCGATGTCGCCCCGGACGCGCGGATCTTCCAGGAGGAGATCTTCGGCCCGGTGGTCGCGATCACCCCGTTCGAGAACGACGACGAGGCCCTCGCCCTGGCGAACAATACAAAGTACGGCCTGGCGGCCTACATCTGGACCCAGAACCTCACCCGGGCCCACAACTTCTCGCAGAACGTCGAAGCGGGCATGGTCTGGCTCAACAGCCACAACGTCCGGGACCTCCGCACCCCGTTCGGCGGCGTCAAGGCCTCCGGCCTGGGCCACGAAGGCGGCTACCGCTCCATCGACTTCTACACCGACCAGCAGGCCGTGCACATCACGCTCGGAACGGTCCACACGCCCAAATTCGGCGCCTAGTTCCGGCGCTCCACAGACCCTCCAGACCCCTTTCAAAGAAGAGAGAACACCATGAACAACGTCATCCCGAAGCCCTCCGTCCCGGCACCGGACATCGTGCGCTGCGCGTACATGGAGATCGTGGTCACCGACCTCGCCAAGTCCCGCGAGTTCTACGTCGACCTCCTGGGCCTGCACGTCACCGAGGAAGATGAGAACGCGATCTACCTGCGGTCCCTCGAGGAGTTCATCCACCACAACCTGGTGCTCCGCAAGGGACCGATTCCGGCCGTCGCGGCGTTCGCCTACCGGGTCAAGTCCCCTGCCGAAGTTGACGCCGCAGAGGCCTACTACAAAGAACTCGGATGCCGCACCGAACGCCGCAAGGACGGCTTCACCAAGGGCATCGGCGACTCCGTCCGCGTCGAGGATCCGCTGGGCTTCCCGTACGAGTTCTTTTACGACGTGGAGCACGTGGAACGCCTCACCCAGCGCTATGACCTCTACTCCGCCGGAGAACTGGTCCGGCTGGACCACTTCAACCAGGTCACCCCGGACGTTCCCCGCGGCCGCAAGTACCTGGAGGACCTGGGCTTCCGTGTCTCCGAGGACATCAAGGACTCCGACGGCGTCACCTACGCCGCCTGGATGCACCGCAAGCAGACCGTCCACGACACCGCACTGACCGGCGGCAACGGCCCGCGTATGCACCACGTTGCCTTCGCCACGCACGAGAAGCACAACATCATCCAGATCTGCGACAAAATGGGCGCCCTGCGCATCTCCGACCGGATCGAACGCGGCCCCGGCCGGCACGGCGTCTCCAACGCCTTCTACCTCTACATCCTGGACCCGGACGGCCACCGCATCGAGATCTACACCCAGGACTACTACACCGGCGACCCCGACAACCCCACCATCACCTGGGACGTCCACGACAACCAGCGCCGCGACTGGTGGGGCAACCCCGTGGTCCCGTCCTGGTACACCGAGGCCTCCTTGGTCCTGGACCTGGACGGCAACCCGCAGCCCGTCATCCAGCGCACCGACGCCTCCGAAATGGCCGTGACGGTGGGCGCCGACGGCTTCTCCTACACCCGCAAGGACGGTTCCCCCGAGGGTGACCGGACCGGTTTCAAGCTCGGGGCCCAGGTCTGACCATGATGGACGCGAAGACGATCGAAGCCATTGCCGACGAACTGCTCGAGGCCGGCCGGAACCGCAAGCCGGTGCCGCGCCTGACTTCCCGCTACCCGCAGATGACCGTGGAGGACTCCTATGCCGTGCAGCAGTTGTGGCGGCGCCGGAACGAGGAAGCCGGACGCACGCTGGTGGGGCGCAAGATCGGCCTCACGTCCAAGGCCATGCAGGCCGCCACGGGAATCACGGAACCGGACTACGGCGCCATCTTTGATGACATGGTCCTCGAAACCGGCTGCTCGGTGCAGTGGGACCAGTACACCCACCCCCGGGTGGAGGTGGAGCTCGCATTCGTCCTGAAAGACGCGCTCAAAGGCCCGGGCTGCACCATCTTCGACGTCCTGAACGCCACCGACTACGTGGTTCCGGCCCTCGAAATCCTGGACTCCAGGATCGAGATGGAGGGCCGGACCATCGTGGACACCATCGCGGACAATGCCGCGATGGGCGCCATGGTGGTGGGCGGCAATCCCGTCCGCCCGGACGCCGTCGACCTCCGCTGGGTCTCCGCTATCCTCTACAAGAACCAGACAGTCGAGGAAACCGGCGTCGCCGCCGGGGTCCTGGATCATCCCGCCAACGGCGTGCACTGGCTCGCCAACAAGATCGCTGCGCACGGGGACTCCATGAACGCCGGCGACATCATCCTCGCCGGCTCCTTCACCCGCCCGCTCTGGGTCTACAAGGGCGACACCGTGCACGCCGACTACGGACCCCTGGGGAGCATCACATGCCGTTTCGAGTAGACCCTGACCCCACCTTCCGCGACGCCCTGCGCAACCAAACCGGCGCTGCCGGCCGGCCCCTGGCGGGAATGTGGGTGTGCTCCGGCAGCCCGCTGGTGGCCGAACTCTGCGCCGGGGCCGGCCTGGACTGGCTGCTGATCGACGCCGAGCACAGCCCCAACGGGCTCGAATCCATCCTCGCCCAGCTGCAGGCCGTCCACGGCTACCCGGTCCAGGTGCTGGTCCGGCCGCCGGTCAACGACACCGTGGTGATCAAGCAGTACCTGGACCTCGGTGTGCAGAACCTCCTGGTCCCCATGGTGAACTCCGCCGCAGAGGCCGAAGCCGCGGTGGCCGCCACCCGGTACCCGCCGCACGGCGTCCGCGGAGTCGGTTCGGCCCTCGCCCGGGCCTCGCGCTGGAACCGCATCCCGGACTACCTCGCCCGCGCCGGCGACACGGTCAGCCTCACCGTCCAGATCGAATCCGAAGCCGCCGTCGAAGTAGTGGAGAACATCCTGGCAGTGGACGGTGTAGACGCGGTCTTCCTGGGACCCTCCGATCTCGCCGCATCGATGGGGCTGCTGGGTCAGCAGGAACACCCGAAGGTGCGTGCCGCCGTCGGACACTGCCTCGCCGCCGCCCAAGCGGCCGGCAAACCCGCCGGCGTCAACGCCTTCAACAAAGACACCGCCCGCAGCTACCTCGCGGCCGGCGCGTCCTTTGTGCTGGTGGGTGCCGACGTCGCCATCCTGGCCCGAGGTTCCGAGGCACTCGCCGCGGAATACACCACCCGCGCCCCGGTGGTTGAGCCCGGCGAAGCCCCCGCCAGCTACTGACTCCGGCTCACCCGCCGCTGCACCACACACTTTTCCTGAGGAGACCCGCTCATGACCCTTGCCCCCGCACTTTCCCCTGCCGTCTCACCGGAGCGTGAGGCCGCGCTCGTCGCTTCCGTCCCCACCGGCCTTCTGATCGGCGGTCAGTGGGTGGATTCGTCCGACGGCGGTACGTTCGACGTGCACGATCCCGCTACCGGAGAGGTTCTCGCCACGCTGGCGTCTGCAACCAGCCAGGACGCCCTCGCCGCGCTCGACGCAGCCGACAGGGCCCAGGCTTCCTGGGCCCGGACAGCACCCCGTCAACGCGCCGAAATCCTCCGCCGCGCCTTTGACCTCGTGACAGAACGTGCTGAGGACTTCGCGCTGCTGATGACCCTGGAAATGGGCAAGCCCCTGGCCGAAGCCCGCGGCGAAGTCACCTACGGGGCCGAGTTCCTGCGCTGGTTCTCCGAGGAAGCAGTCCGCGATTACGGCCGCTACCTGACCACACCTGAGGGCAAGAACAAGATCCTCGTCCAGCACAAGCCCGTCGGCCCGTGCCTGCTGATCACACCGTGGAACTTCCCGCTGGCCATGGCCACCCGCAAGGTCGCCCCCGCCATTGCCGCCGGCTGCACCATGGTCCTGAAGCCGGCCAAGCTCACCCCGCTGACCGCACAATTCTTCGCCCAGACCATGCTCGACGCCGGCCTGCCCGCCGGAGTCCTGAACGTCGTCGCTTCCTCCAGCGCGTCCGGGATCTCGGGTCCGCTGCTGGCCGATCCGCGGCTGCGCAAGGTCTCCTTCACCGGCTCCACCCCGGTAGGCAAACGCCTCATGGCCGACGCCGCGCAGAACGTGCTGCGCACGTCCATGGAACTCGGCGGCAACGCCCCGTTCATCGTGTTCGAGGACGCCGACCTGGACAAAGCCGTCGAGGGTGCCATGGCAGCCAAGATGCGGAACATGGGCGAGGCCTGCACCGCCGCCAACCGATTCCTGGTCCAGGAATCCGTGGCCGCGGAGTTCACGAAAAGGTTCGCCACCGCCATGGGCGCCCTGACCACCGGCCGCGGCACCGCACCAGCCTCCCAGGTGGGTCCGCTCATCGATGCCGGCGCCCGCGACGACGTGCACGCACTGGTGAGCGCGGCCATCGACGCCGGGGCGACAGCCGTCACCGGCGGGGCGCCGGAAGAGGGTGCCGGGTACTTTTACCCGCCCACCGTGTTGGGGAACGTGCCGAACGATGCGCAGATCCTGCGCCAGGAGATTTTCGGCCCGGTGGCTCCCGTCACCACCTTTGCCACAGAGGAGGACGCCATCCGACTCGCCAACGCCACCGAATACGGCCTGGCGTCCTATGTTTACAGCCGCGACTTCAACCGGCTGCTCCGCGTGGCCGAACAGATCGAGTTCGGCATGGTGGGCTTCAACGCCGGCGTCATCTCCAACGCCGCGGCTCCCTTCGGCGGAGTGAAACAGTCCGGACTCGGACGCGAAGGCGGCTCCGAAGGCATCGCCGAATACACCACCACCCAGTACATCGGCATCGCCGACCCCTACGCTTCCTGACCTCCTGCAGCTCGACAAACCACCACGTGCGGGCACACCGTTGTGCCCGCAGTAAATGAGACACCATGAGCGCCCTACCGCTTCCCCAACGCAATTCGGCCCGGGACCACCGCCGCGTAGCATTCGCCACCATCATCGGGACCACTATCGAGTGGTACGACTTCTTCATCTACGCCAACGCCGCGGGCCTTGTCTTCGCAAAGCTGTTCTTTGAACCGGCCGGCAACGACATCGGCATCCTGATTTCCTTCGCCTCCGTCGGCCTCAGCTTCCTGTTCCGTCCGCTGGGCGCCTTCCTGGCCGGACACTTCGGTGACCGGCTGGGCCGCAAGGCAATGCTGGTTCTCACCCTGATCATGATGGGCGCCGCCACCACCCTGATCGGTGTGTTGCCGACGTATGAGACAGCCGGGATCATCGCGCCCGTGCTGCTGCTCCTGCTCCGGATCCTTCAGGGCGTCTCGGCGGGCGGTGAATGGGGCGGTGCGGTGCTGATGGCCGTCGAGCACGCGCCCCGTGGCAAACGGGGCCTGTTCGGTTCGTTCCCACAGCTCGGCGTTCCCCTGGGCATGCTGCTCGCCTCCGGGATCCTGGCTCTGATGTCCGGCGTGGTCTCGCCGGGTGCCGCCTTCGTGCAGTGGGGCTGGCGCATTCCGTTCCTACTCAGCTTTGTGCTGATTATCGTGGGGTTCATCGTCCGCCGGAGCGTGGAGGAAAGCCCGGTCTTTGAGGAGATCGCACAGACGAAGCAGCAGACCCGCGTGCCGGTGGTCGAGCTGTTCAAGAAGCATTGGCTGCTGGTCATCATCGCCGCACTGGTCTTTGCCGGTAACAATGCTGCGGGCTACATGACCACCGGCGGTTACATCCTCAGCTACGCCACTAATCCCAAGGGCTGGCCATGGACCGCACGGAGGTGCTCCTTGCTGTCACCGCCTCAGGCGCCCTTTGGTTCCTCTTTACGTTGATCGCCGGCTACCTTTCGGACAGCATCGGCCGGAAGAAGACCTACGTTATCGGCTACGTGTGCCTGATCCTCACCGTCTTTCCGCTGTTCTGGCTGGTCAACACGGGCAACATCTGGGCGCTTTTCCTGGGCCTGGCCATTTTCACGGTGGGTCTCGGACTCACGTATGGTCCGCAGTCCGCCCTATACAGTGAGCTCTTTCCAGCGTCCATCAGATTCTCCGGGGTCGCGATCTCCTATGCCCTGGGGGCGATTATCGGCGGCGCCTTCGCCCCAATGATCGCCACCGCCCTGGTGCAGGCCACCGGGACAACCACTTCCGTTTCGCTGTACTTGCTGATTGTCGCCCTGATTTCCCTGGGAGCAGTGCTGGTGATCCGGGAGCGCAAAGGCATCGACTTGGGCATTAGCAACCAGGCTGAGCAGGAAGTGGGCGCCACCGTGTTCGACAAGCGCAGCGCCGCCGCCGCTACGGACATCGCCGCCAAGGTCTGACGCAACGGCCCGATTCCCGGGCCCCCGAACCTAAGAGTGCGGGGGCCCGTTCGCGTCGAGCACTCCGGCCAGGGAGGCCCACTGGCTGGTTGATTTCGACAGGCGCGATCACCGGCGCGTCCCTAAGGATCGCCGTCGGGCTCTGGCTGGCTGGCGGCAGCCCGGCGTATTCTTGAGGCACTGGCACGCTCGATAGCTGGGAACATGGCGCCGAAGAAGCGATTGGGTTTTCGTCTGGCCGCAGCCTTGGGAAGGCTGGTCGGATTTATTGCCGTGAGCGCCATCTGCGGGGTCCTGGCTGCCAGCCTGGTGGCTCCCAGCGTAGCCGCCGCCGGGGTTGCGGTGAGCAACTCGATCACGTTCTTCAACAACCTGCCCGGTGACCTCACAGTCGATTCTCCGTCGCAATCAACCAAGATGCTGACCGCCGACGGTCAGACCATCGCCACGTTCTACGCGGAAAACCGGGTGCGGGTCAGCCTCGACCAGATATCGCCTTTTATGAAGGACGCGATCGTCGCGATCGAGGACAGCCGCTTCTATGAACATGGCGGCATCGACCCGCAGGGCATCCTCCGGGCGCTGTCGTACAACGCCACCCAGGGCGGCCGTCAGGGTGCATCCACGCTGACCCAGCAGTACGTCACCAACGTCATCAATGAGTCGTTTCTTTCCGCGGATCAAAGCGAGCAGGTCATCCTCAGCGGCCAGAAGAGCGTTGGCGACAAGCTCCGGGAGATGAAGCTCGCCGTCGAGCTGGAGAAGAAATACACCAAGGACCAGATCCTCGAAGGTTACCTGAACATCGTGTTCTTCAACCGGGACGCCTACGGCATCGAGGCCGCCGCGCGGCACTTCTTCAGCACCTCGGCCAAGGACCTCACGTTGCCGCAGGCAGCGCTGCTGGCCGGGCTGGTGAACAGCCCCACTTTCTACGACCCCGCCGTGCACCCGGAGAACTCGCTGCAACGCCGCAACCAGGTCCTGGGCAGCTTGCTGGAACAGGGGAAAATCACCCAGGCCGAACACGACGCCGCCGTGGCCACCGGTGTCGAGCTGAAGATCACCCCAGGCAGGCAGGGCTGCGCCGCCGCGGCCATCGCACCGTACTTCTGTGACTACGTATCCCATCTGATCCTCAACAACCCGGCCTACGGCGTGGACCCCAAGGACCGGGAGAGGCTGCTGTACCGCGGCGGCCTGACCATCATCACCACGCTCGACAGCAGGCTGCAGGCCGCCGCGCAGGCCCAGGTGGACGCAACCGCCGGAGCGAATCCGGACAAATGGGGCGCCGCCCTGGTCACTATCCAGCCCGGGTCCGGCAGGATCCTGGCCATGGCGCAGAACACTGTGTTCCTCCCGGCGGAAGGGAAATTCGACACCCAGCTGAACTTCAACGTCGACTCCAAGGACGCCAACGGCAACGACCTCAACGGGGCAGGCGGGTTCCAGCCCGGCTCCACCATGAAGCCGTTCACCTTCGCGGAATGGCTGAACGAGGGCAAACCGCTGAACGCGACGATCGACGCCTCCCGGCGGACCTATTCGCTCAACTTCCCGTGGCGTTCCAGCTGCGGAAAGGTGCTGGGCGCCTACAGCACGGCCGAGAAGAACGCCGGGCTGGGGCAGCGGACGATCTCCAGAACAATGACCCCGGCTACTACCGGCCCATGCCCGTCAACTACGGCCTGTACAACTCCATCAACACAGCAACCTTCGCCGAAGCCGCGCAGCTGGACTTCTGCGGCATCCAGAAAATGGTGGATGCGGTGGGCCTCCACAGCGGCCTGGACGGTGCCCAGGTGAACATGCACCAGCTCGGCAACCTGCTGGGCGCCATCGGCGTGGCCCCCTGCACCTGGCCAACGCCTTTGCCACGTTCGCCAATGACGGCCGCTACTGCACCCCGATCGCCATCGCGGACGTGACAGACACGGCAGCACGTCACCTCCCGTCCGAGTCCTCCCAGTGCCGCAACGCCGTCAAACCCGACGTGGCCCGCGGCGTCAACGCGGTGCTCCAGGACGTGCTGAAGATGGGATCCGGCGTTTACATCAACCCGAAGGTCCAGAGCAAGGTGCCGGTGGCGGCCAAGACGGGAACGTCCAACAACAACGGAGCCACCTGGGTGGTGGGCTACACGTCCGGCCTGGTGACCGCCTCCTTCTTTGGAGACACATTGGAGGGCCAAAACCGGGCCGGCCAGAACATCACCATCAACGGCAACTTCTACAAATCCATCGACGGCTACATGCTGGCCGGCCCGCAGTGGGCCAACTACATGCTGCAGGTGGCCGGGCTCTACCCGGCGGCCGCCTTTCCGCCCCCGCCGCCGGGCATGAGCAACCCGCCGGCACCGACGCCGGGTCCGTCCCGGTAGACCGCTTTCCGGTGCGTTGGCGGACGACGGCGGGACCACCCGCCGTCGTCCTCTCCCGTGCCGCCCTGGCTCGGTGAGCTGCCGGTCATCTTGCTGAAACGTGCCCGTTTCGCCCCTCACCTATCGGGTCAGCAAGGGGTTATACCCGCAAATTCCGTGCCATTGCAGGGAACCGGCACCGCAATGCCCCGGATTCGCATGCCACCGAAGAGCCCCCGTTAACATTCCCGAAACAAGCCAGTCACGTGATCTTCACGCTAGCGCCGTTCCTGTAACTTGCCTGCAACTTAGCGCCCCATTGTCGGAAACACGGAACGTGAAACATTGACCCGGGGCGTGACCCGAATCAATCGAGGTCCCGTACAGAAGACTTGATGAGAAGGGACACGCAGGTGGAAATCACTGCGGAACACGTCTGGGTGCTTGTGGCAACGGCCCTGGTGCTGATCATGACGCCCGGCCTCGGCCTCTTTTACGGCGGCATGACCCGCGCCAAAGCAGCGCTCAACATGATCATGATGAGCTTCATCTCCGCGGGCATCGTCGGCGTCATCTGGGTCCTGTGGGGCTACTCCATGACCAGTGGTGAAGGCGTGCTGGGCATCTTCGGCAACCCGTTCGCCAGCTTCGGACTGACGAACCTCATCGGTTCCCCGGACCTCATCAAGGCGGCCTACGCGGGAACGTTCGCCATGGTCACGGTTGCCCTCATCAGCGGCGCCATCGCGGACCGTGCCAAGTTCAGCTCCTGGGTGCTCTTCGTGCCCATCTGGATCACACTGGTGTACTGCCCGCTCGCCTACATGGTCTGGGGCGGAGGGCTGCTCGGCGCCAACGGAGCCATCACCTCGGTGTTCGGGCAGGTCATCGACTTCGCCGGCGGCACCGTGGTGGAGATCAGCTCCGGTGTGGCCGCCCTGGTCCTGGCGGTCATCGTGGGCAAGCGCCAGGGCTTTGGCAAGGACCCCAACCACCGGCCCCACAACATCCCGTTCATCATGCTCGGTGCCGCCATCCTCTGGTTCGGCTGGTTCGGCTTCAACGGCGGTGCAGCCACCACGGCCGAGCAGGCCGGCCTGATTTGGATCAACACCCTGGTGGCCCCCGGGGCGGCGATGCTGAGCTGGCTGGTCACCGAAAAGATCCGCCACGGCCATCCCACGTCGCTGGGTGCCGCGTCCGGCGTGGTTGCCGGCCTGGTGGCCATCACGCCGTCCTGCGCCAACGTCAGCCCGGTGGCCGCCATCGGCCTGGGCTTCGTGGCGGGTGCGCTCTGCGCGATCTTCGTGGACCTGAAGTACCGGTTCGGTCTCGACGACTCCCTCGACGTTGTGGGCGTCCACCTTGGCGGCGGCCTCATCGGCACGCTGGCCCTTGGGTTCATTGCGCTGCCGGTGGACGGCCAGGGCGGCGGACTCTTCTACGGCGGCGGCCTCCAGCAGCTGGTGGCGCAGACGGTGGCCGTGCTGGTAACCGTCCTGCTCTCCGGACTGGTGACCATCGTGGTTGGCCTGGCCATCCACAAGACGCTCGGGTTCCGCGTCAGCGAGCAAGCCGAATCCGCGGGCGTGGACCTGTCCGAGCACGCCGAGACGGCCTATGCATTCGGTGAGCTGTCCGGCAGCCGGTTCAACCCGTTCCACCATTATGTGGCCGCCCCGGCAACTGTGCAGGGCGAGGAGCAGGACAAGCCGCAAGACAGTAAAGTACGGCGGGAGAGCGCTGCGGAACGGGAGAAGGAAGATAGCTTCGCGTAGCGTCGGGCCGGTGTCTAGCCGGTATCGCTGCCGCGGGGTTAAGGGGCCGGCGGCGGTTTGGGAAGGCCCCCGGGCTAGCCGGGAGTCGTGCCGTCGGCCCTACCTTCATCTTAGGAAACAGGACGCCGCCGCGACAGGGGCCGTAAGGCCCTGGCTGCAGGCTGCAGGTGATTAGGTCACACGATTGGGTCTTTTTGATCCGGCCGATCGGGCTTACCGTGGACCCAGGGAGCAGCCCGGCCGGGCCGCCGAACCACGGAGGATCTTCCTATGACAACGCACGTCGCAGACTGCAGTGTTTCCAACTGTTCCTTCAACGACCATTCGAACTGCAACGCCGCCGCCATCACGGTGGGCGGGGCCCAGGACCACGCATCCTGCGCTACCTTCATCGACACCGGCATGCATGGCGGCCTGCCCAAGGTCCTGGCCGACGTCGGAGCGTGCCAGCGCTCGGAATGCGTCCACAACGACCACCTGATGTGCAAGGCACCCGAAGTCCATGTGGGCCCGGGCGCCGACAACGCGGACTGCCTCACGTACGCGCACGCGTAGCCCACAACGACCGGAAATCAGGACGACGGCGGGAAATCGCGCCGTCGTCCTCTTGCATTTTCAGCCGGTTACCTGTTTTCAGCCGGTTACCCGCAGTCCCGGCTAGCCGTCGCCGTTGCGGGCCGAGGCGTCCGGTTCGGGCGACTCCGGCACAGGCGTCTCCAGCCAGCTGACCACGCTGCTTCCGCCATGCGCCCGGCTGAGGGTCTCTTGGAGGGCGTCTGCTTCCTGCGCTGCGAGGTCCAGCTCGGATACCGCCGTCATCACTCCGCGGGCGCTTTCGTTGTGCGGCCGGGGGTAGTGCGTGCCCGCAACCGCTGCCCGGTGCCACTCGGCCAGCTCCCGGATTGTCTGCGCGATGAAGCCCTGTGTTTCCAGCAGGCTGCCGAGGACCGCATGGCTGTCCGATGGCGCCTCCAGGTTCCTGGTGGCGCGGGCCAGGTAGCGGGCCGCCTCCTGCATCTGCTGTGCCGCGCGGCGCGGTCCGTTCGTGTCCGACAACGTGGTGCTCCTTCGCCTTGGCCGTCTTCCGATGGGACCTATTGTCCTCCTCGCAGGCCGCCCGGGGCGGCAGGAATGGTTCTTGACAGTCCCGTGCCTTCGGGAGCTAGATGAGCAGTAGTAAGGGCCCACAGGATTAGAGCAGGAACGGCAACAGAGGAGCGGGCATGAGCGAGAAACCGCAGGCGTCGGAGCGTGTCCACAGCGAGGCTCCGGCTGAGGGCGACGAGACCGCCGATCCACGGGATATCCGCGTGCATTCGCAGGAACCGGCCGAAGGCGCCGACGTCACAGGCGCCGACGTCACAGGTGCCGACGTACCTGACGAACCGGGCGACGGCGGCTGAACAGGCCGCCTGGGAAGGCGCCGAAAGGGTCCGTAAATCAGGCATTTCCGCAACCGCGCCGGGCGCGTACGCTCGGTTTGTGGACATTGTCGAATTCCTGACCGAGCGCATCCGGGAGGACGAGGCCGCGGCCCGCAAGATCCTCAGCGACCGGACTGTGTCCGAGTCCGGAAAATGGTACGAACACCGCCTGCTGCTGGAGTGCGAGGCGAAGAAGAGGGTCATCCGCATCGTCGAGTCGGCCCGGCAGACGGCCCTGGCGACCATGGTCAGCGACCCCTTTGAGGAGGAGTCCCGCTGGATCCCTGAGGCCATCGAATGGACCACCCGTTCATTGAAGGCCCTGGCCCTGCCGTATGCCGACCACCCGGACTTCGAGCAGGACTGGCTGTAGGCCTGCGCGGCTAGCCCGCGGGCCGCAGCGAGGTGATCATCCGCTTGATGTCGCGGTACTCGGCGGTCTCCGTGTAGATCTTGGCTTTCTCGAGATACGGCAGGGAGGCGTCCCCGGGCGTTTCATTGTTCGCCGGATTGTAGAACGCGCCGAACATGGCGGCATTGGGCGGCCATGTGAAGAAGTGGAAGATGGCGCACGCCGAGTCTCCCGACGGCGGAGGGCCGGAGGTGATGCCGTAGGCCGCAGCGGGTGTGTCTGCGGGTCCGGGATCCGCGGAGGTTCCCCGGGTCTCGAACGTAAACCGCGGTGTTGCCCCCTTCCAGGTCAGCGCCGTCAGTTCGTGCGTGTCCAGCACTGAGTACGGGTAACGATCCACGCACGTGGAGCCCGTGGCCATGTTGGTCCGGAGCGTCGCCAAAGGCTTCCCGGCCGGGTTGGTGATCTCGGCGAACGCGCCGCCGCCCTCAGCCAGCTCGCCCGCCGGATCCTTGACGCTCCAAGCCGCTGGAAGGTCGAAAACCAGCTGGCCGTCCGCCGTCGTGTAGCTGGTCCAGGCAGCCGACTCCGGGGAATTTCCGGACGCGCCCGGCCCCTTGGATCCGCCCGGGGCGGTTGGCGTTGGCGCGGTCGTGGAGCCCGGCGCCGCCGTTGAAGTCGCGGAGGCGGGCAGGTCGCTTGCATTTTGGGACGCCGGCCCCGCCGGCCCCGCCTGCTGGCCGCAGCCGGTGAGCAGGCAGGCAATGATGACGGCGGGAGCCGTAATGCGGGACGATGCTGGCAAGCGCATGCCATCCTCCTTTGGCCACGGGCTGGTCCATCCATTGTGGCGCTCTACCCGGCATTCGGAACCCTGCCGGCCTCATTGCCGCCGAACTGTAGCCGGTCATGACGAATTGTTGCCGCCCTGAAATATCCCCAGCCGGGATGGTGTTGGCCCGGACATGACAACAATAGGAATCATCGGTGCAGGACACATTGGAAGCCAGATTGCCCGCAAGGCGGTGGAGCTCGGCTATGACGTGGTCATCAGCAATTCTCGCGGGCCGGAAACATTGACGGGGCTGGTGGCGGAACTGGGGCCGCGGGCCCGGGCCGCAACACCGGCGGAGGCGGCAGCGGCCGGCGATTTCGCCGTCGTGACCGTGCCGCTGAAGAGCATCGGGGACCTTCCGGTGCAGCCGCTGGAGGGCAAGATCGTGATTGACACGAACAACTACTACTGGGAGCGGGACGGCCGTTTCCCGGAGCTCGACAGCGGCGAAGCCACCACGTCCGGGCTGCTGCAGAAGCACCTTCCAACGTCCAAGGTGGCCAAGGGCTTCAACCACATCATGGCGAGGGACATCACCACCGACGGTACGCCAGCCGGCACGGCGAACCGCCGCGCGCTCGCGACGGCCAGCGACTACGCCGAAGCGGCTGAACTCGTGGCGAAGCTCTACGACGAGTTCGGCTTCGACACGGTCAACGTCGGCCCGCTGTCCGAAAGCTGGCGCGTGGAACGGGACCGTCCGGCCTACGTCGTGCGCCAGAATGCGGCGGAACTCACCGAGAACGTGGCCCGGGCTCCCCGCACCGTCTGAGCCTTATCCGGCTCCGCCCTTGACGGGCCCCTCCCAGATGCGCCGCCACCAGGGCCGCTTCAACTCAGGCTCCGGTGGCGGCCCGGCCGTGGCTGCCGCAGCAGCGCGTCGTTCGCGCCAGCGCGCCACTTCCGCCTCAGCGACGCGGGTCTTGGTGATAACCGGCGGCCCGCCCTGCAGCTGGCGGCGGGCATCGATCACGCGCTTGTTGAAGTCCTCCAGGATGTCGCGGACCTCCTTCTCGGAGTACTGGGCGTCGAGCCTGGAGTCGAGTTCGGCGTCCTCGGTGCGGAGGAGGATGGCTTTCGGACCCATGCCCGTGAGGTTCTCGCGCTGGATCAGGCCCTTAACCCACCAGTCAGGATCGTAGCCCTCCCCCAGCCCGGGGATCGGCTTGCCGGCGTACTTCAGGTTGTCGAACTTCCCCTGCGCCATGGCGTCCCGGATCAGGTATTCGGCCCTCTTGGCGTCGTCCACCCCCCGGCGCTTTTCCCGATCTTTCTCCTCGGCTGCCGTGAGCTCGGCTTCCTCCCGGGCAGACATGCCCGTAGCCCGGACGGCGCGCAGTTCGGCGGCACGCTCCACCCGGCGCTTGAACGCGCCTCCCGGTTCCCCGCTGGGCATATCCACACCGTCCCTGGGCCGATCCTCAACAATCCGGCTTCCAGTATTCAGAGGCGTCCGGCGAGTTTCAAGACCGGCGTGATCCCCAGTCGATGGCATTCTTGAGCGCTCCGGGGATGGAGCGGTTGTATTCGGGCGACACGAACAGGATGCCGTCCGAACCTTGAATGGCCTCCTTCAGCGCGCGGCCGGCCGGTGGAAAATCGGCGTCGTAGTCGTAGCTGTAAAGCGGCAGGTCTTTGATGGGGATTTCGGTGAACTCGAGGTCATCGGGAGCCAGTTTGATCAAGGCGTTGGCGAGCGTGCGGTTGATTGAGCCGCGGGCGAGGCTCCCGACGAAGTAGCCGATCTTGAACGTTGCCATGCGACAGATCCCTTCTCTGGGCCGGTCTGGGCCGGCCGGCCGACTGATGGGCTGTGCCCGACGCAGGCGCGGCCCATCAGCCAGTCCAGCACAGAACGCGGGTGGCGGCCAGAGGTGTGCAGCAGTATTGACGTCCCCGGCCCTTATGAAGCGAATCAGCCGATCGGCTCGGCCATCCGCTCCACGACGTACTGGGCATCCACCGAGGAGCCGGTGACGGGATCCGTCATTTCGACCTTCCAGCTGCGGGCGAACTGGTCCACGCCGTGCGTCATGGCCACAGTGCCCGAGATAAGGACAGTGCCGGGCTGGTTAAGGCCGCGCTCGGTGAGGACATCAAGCCAGTAGTCCGGGCTCAGCAGTGCTGCCAGTGAGCTGTCCTGGATGAGCGTGTCCGGAGTGTCACCCTCCCCCACCCATCCCCTCAGCGTGATCTGGTCCAGGCGGTCCCGCACGTCATCGAGCCGCCAGGCCTTCCGGCCCAGAACGTCAGGGCTCGCGTTCTTGCTCCAGGCCACGCCGTGGACCTCGAGTTCCCGGTCGGTGTGGTCGCACGCGACGGTAAGCAGCACGCCGTCGTCGGTGATGACCAGCGCCCACTCAGCCTCCCCGGAGGTCCGGCCATGCTGCACGCGGACTTCGGAAACCTGCTGCGCCAGGTAGGGCGACACGGGATAGAGCGCCGGGGTGGTGGCGGGACCCGGAACACCCAGCTCAGCCAGTTCGGCGATGTGGGCCTGCACTTCGGCCTGTTCACGCCCTGCATAGCCTGCGTTCAGGAGGTGCTTGACCTGCACGTCCCGGGTGCTGCCGTCGGGGAGTTCGAAGCTCAGAGTAGTCATGTTCCATCCATCCTTTGCGTGTCCTGCTGGAGAAATTTACAAACCGGAAACCGGAAACGGTCGCCAATGTACATCCAGTATGCGTAATGTATACATTTAACGCCAGCGTGACAGGCGTCACCCGTAAAGATCTCGTGGAGGACAACACCATGGCCAACGTCCCAGTTCCGGCTTCCGGCGCAGCGCCGCGTCCGGACAAGCCGATTCACCCCAAGGGCCTGTACAAGGCCTTCGCCGCCAGCCTCACCGGCACCGCCCTCGAGTGGTATGACTTCGCCGTCTACTCGGCCGCGGCCGCCGTCGTTTTTCCCATTGTCTTCTTCCCGTCGTCCGATCCCCTGACCGGGACCATCCTGGCCTTTTCCACCTACGCGGTGGGGTACGTATCCCGTCCGGTGGGCGGCATCATCTTCGGCCGGCTCGGTGACCGAATCGGCCGCAAGAAGGTCCTGGTCACAACGCTGATGATCATCGGCGTGGCCACCGTGCTGATCGGCGTGCTGCCGGGCTACGGCAGCATCGGCATCGCCGCCCCGATCATTTTGGTGCTGCTGCGCTTCGCCCAGGGCGTGGGCGTGGGCGGCGAGTGGGGCGGCGCCGTGCTGCTCTCCAGCGAATACGGCGATCCCCACCGCCGCGGCTTCTGGGCATCGGCAGCCCAGGTGGGCCCGCCCGCAGGCAACCTCATGGCGAACGGCGCCCTGGCCGTCCTCACCCTGGTGCTGACCGAAGAGCAGTTCATCAGCTTCGGCTGGCGCATCGCGTTCCTGGTCTCGGCCCTGCTGGTCGGTTTCGGGCTCTGGATCCGCCTGAAACTGGAGGACACCCCCATCTTCAAGGCCATCGAGGCACATGGAGAACAGCCCAGCGCGCCCGTCCGCGAGGTCTTCAACAAGGAACTCCGCCCGCTCATCGCCGCCATTCTGTGCCGTGTGGGCCCGGATGTCCTCTATGCGCTGTTCACCGTCTTTACCCTTACGTACGGCATCCAGGTCCTCGGCTACGAACGCAACGAGGTGCTCACCGCCGTGCTGATCGGCTCCGCGTTCCAGCTGTTCATGATCCCGCTGGCCGGCGCTGTGTCCGACCGCTTCAACCGCCGCTTGGTCTACGGGGCCGGCGCCGTGGTTGGTGCCGTGTGGACGTTTGTCTTCTTCGGCATCCTCGGCGGGGACAACCCGCCGATGCTCATCGCCGGCATTGTGCTGGGCCTCATGGCCCACTCGTTCATGTACGGCCCGCAGGCCGCCTTCATTGTGGAGCAGTTCTCCCCGCGGCTGCGCTCCACGGGCAGCTCACTGGCCTACACTTTCGCCGGCGTGATCGGCGGCGCCATCGCCCCGCTGATGTTCACGCTCCTGCTGTCGCAGTTCGGCACCTGGATTCCGGTGGCCATCTACGTGGCCGTGGCCGCCGCCGTCACCGCAGTGGGCCTTGCCCTCGGCCGGAACTCCAACACCGTGGAGGACGAGGACTACCGCCTGCTGCTGGAAGGATCCGCGGCAGCGCGCCAGCAGACGGCCATCGGCGTAGCCAACTGACGAATCAAACTAACGGAATCCTACAGAACAGGCCGATGCTCAGGTGCGGAGCAGGATATCCCGGGTGACGGCCAGATGATGGTCAATGGCTTCCTGGGCCTTCGCGGCATCGCCGGACACCAGGGCATCGAGTATGGCCTGGTGTTCGGCGCATACCTGCTCCCGCCGTCCGCCGGTACGGAAAAGGGCGGAGACGCCCACCAGGATCTGCCGGACGTGGAGTTTGCTGTAGGTCCGGGAGATGAGTTCGTTGCCCGCGGCGTCGATCAGCTGCTGGTGGAAGAGGGTGTCCAGCCGGATGAACTCCTGCGCAGCCTCCGCGTCCAGCTGCCGGGGCAGCTGGGCCTGCCGGTCCAAGGTGTCCTGCATGGTCTGCGCGGGCACCCGGCTCTGTTCGATAACCAGGCGGGCGGCATGGCTTTCCAGTACGCCGCGCAGTTCCATCAGCTCCGACATTTCGCGGCCCGTCACCGGCGGAACATAGGCCCCGCGCTGCGGAATCAGTTCCACCAGGCCGTCGGAGACGAGCAGCAGGAGGGCTTCCCGGACCGGAGTCCGCGAGACGCCGATTTCGGCGGCCAGCTCCTGCTCATTCAGGAACTTCCCCTGCATCTCCGGGTCGATCAGGACATTTTCCCGCAGGTACGCGTACGCCTTCTCGCGGCCGGACGCCGCTGTCCCCGAACTTTTTCGCATACATTATGTATACAACAGACCGGAGTAATTTCATGCGTTTAGCAGTGGCCCAAATCATCACCGGAGCCGACCTGGCCGCCAACCTGGAGCTGATTCGAGACTACGCCACGCGGGCCAAAGCTGCCGGAGCCGAGCTGGTGGTGTTCCCGGAAGCGGCGATGCGCGCCTTCGGCAACAGCCTGGCCGACATCGCGGAGCCGCTGGACGGACCATGGGCTGCCGCCGTCCGCAGCATTGCCCACGAGCTGGACATCGCCATCGTGGCGGGGATGTTCACCCCGGGCGACGGCGGCCGCGTCCGGAACACCCTGCTGGTCACCCATCCGGGCATCGACACCTCCTACGACAAGATCCACCTCTTTGATGCCTTCGGTTTCGCCGAGTCCGATTCGGTGGACGCCGGCACGTCACCCGTGACCTTCGAGCTAAACGGCACGGTAATCGGCCTCGCCACCTGTTACGACGTGCGCTTCCCGGCGCTCTTCACGGCCAATGCCCGGGCCGGGGCCCAGGTCAACATCGTCTGCGCCTCGTGGGGGGCCGGCGAAGGAAAGGCGGAGCAGTGGGACCTGCTGATCCGGGCGCGCGCCGTGGACAGCACCACGTTCGTGGTGGCCTGCGGCCAGGGCGATCCCGCGAGCATCGGCCTGCCGTCCGCCGGCGCCGCCCCCACCGGGATCGGCCACAGTGCGGTAATCTCCCCGCTCGGCTCCCCGCTGGTTACGTTGGGCACCGAGCCCGAGCTGGCCGTGGTGGACATCGACACGGCCGTCATCACCAACGTCCGCGGAAAACTGCCGGTGCTCGCGAACGCGCGGACCTTCTAGGGGCGCACGCGGTTAAAGGAGCGGACGACGGCGGGACCTCCCGCCGTCGTCCGCTTTCCTTTTGACTGCGGTCGCCGACACGTTCCAGGGTCTGTCCCGCCTGCAGGGTGGTCTGGTCAGTCGCTGCGCGCATCGCTACCCTGACTGGTAACCGCTCCCCGAGGAAGAAGGACAAAGTGGACGAAGAGGGCATCCTGCACCGCATCCAAAGGCTCGTTGAGGAGGAACGCGAGCTCCGCGAAAAAGCGGAATCCGCCGCGCCCGGGCCCGAGCACGCGCCCGACCGCACACGACTCAAGCGCATTGAGGAGGACCTGGACCAGTGCTGGGATCTGCTGCGCCAGAGGCGGGCCAAGGTGCAATACGGCGAGAATCCGGACGAGGCGGCGCCGCGGCCGGTCAAGCAGGTTGAGGACTACCGCGGCTGACCTCCCTTCCGCGGCGCGGGCATTCTGTGATACCGGTGAGGCCTTCCCGCGCCGTTCTCTGCGCGACATCTTGCCGACACCTTTGACAGGCCGTGTGACAGATGCCATAGTTTTCACATGGACCTGTTGGACAGCTGGACAGCTGCACAAGATCGAGTGGTACGCGTTGGCGCGGCTGAAGCGGTTTTCGCATCCCTCCGCGGTGCCATCGAAGGCGGCCGGATCCCGGTCGGCACCCGCCTGGACTCGGAGGCATCGCTGGCCAAGCAGTACGGCGTCAGCCGCACGATGGTCAGGGAGGCACTGCGTTCCTGCACCGCTTTGGGACTGACTGCCACCCACACCGGCAAGGGCACCTTCGTCATCGCTGACAAGGTCACCCAGGACCTCAAACTAGGCAAATACTCGGCCAGTGCCCTCGTAGAAGCCCGCCCCCATGTAGAGGTGCCGGCCGCGGGCCTCGCCGCCCAACGCCGCAGCAGCGAAGATCTGGAGGCTCTTCGGGAAATCCTTCGGGAAATGTCCCAAGAGGACGATCTTCAGCAGTGGGTGCTTCTGAACACCGAGTTCCACGTGACCATCGCCCGGTGCAGCGGCAACGGCGTGTTCGAATCATTCCTGTCGGACATCTGCGACGCCATGGCCAACCAGTCGAACACGCTCAACCTCGTGGCTGACCGGCGCAAGGAATCGGGTGAGGAGCACGCCCGCATTTTCGCGGCCATCGAGAATGGATCAGCTGAGGACGCGTCCCAGGCCATGCGAATGCACTTGCACGGGGTTGAATGCGCCCTGGGCACCATCGTCCCGGGAAGCGAGAACTCCAGGGCCGGCCATACGCGCTAGATCCTAAGTCCCGAACTTCACGTTTCCCTGACCTACCCCAACCGCCGTAAGCCCCGCGCGGGCACCTTGCCGTGGAACCACTATGCCCACCGCGCTGCTGCAACGTCACTCAGGCCTGCCGCAGACCATATCTTCCCGTCCAAGACTTTCCCGTCCACGCCCGTCACCGAAGCCCTGTGAGGACCCCATGACCACCATTGCCGATACCGCCCCGGCCGCTTTCCGTTCCGAGCACGATCTCCTCGGTGACCGGGACGTCCCGGCCGCCGCGTACTGGGGCGTGCACACGCTCCGCGCCGTGGAGAACTTCCCCATCACCGGCCAGCCGCTGTCCACCAACATGCACCTGGTCCGCGGCCTCGCCGCCGTGAAACTCGCCGCCGCCCGCACCAACCGCGAACTCGGACTCCTGGACCCCGAACGCGCGGACGCCATCGAAGCCGCCTGCACCGACGTGATGAACGGACACCTGGCCGAGCAGTTCGTCGTGGACGTGATCCAGGGCGGTGCGGGGACGTCCTCGAACATGAACGCCAACGAGGTCATCGCCAACCGCGCCCTGGAAATCCTCGGCCACCCCAAAGGCGACTACGCCCGCCTGCACCCCAACGACCACGTCAACCTCTCCCAGTCCACCAACGACGTCTACCCCACCGCGGTGAACCTCGCGACGATCTTCGCCGTTCGGGAACTCCTCGCCGCGCTGGCCGAACTCGAAGAAGCGTGCGCGGCCAAGGCCGTGGAGTTCCGCACCGTCGTCAAAATGGGCCGCACCCAGTTACAGGACGCCGTCCCCATGACCCTGGGCCAGGAATTCGGCACCTACGCCGTCACCATCGGCGAAGACCGGCTCCGGCTCGCCGAAGCGGACCTGCTCATCCACGAAATCAACCTCGGCGCCACCGCCATCGGCACCAGCCTGAACGCCCCGGCCGGCTACGCCGACACCGCCTGCCGGCACCTGGCCGAAATCACCGGCCTGCCCCTGGTCACCGCCATCGACCTCATCGAAGCCACCCAGGACGTCGGCGCGTTCGTGCACCTCTCCGGCGTCCTCAAACGCGTCGCCGTGAAACTCTCCAAAATCTGCAACGACCTGCGCCTGCTCTCCTCCGGCCCCCGCGCCGGTTTCGGCGAGATCAACCTGCCCGCCGTGCAGTCCGGATCCTCCATCATGCCCGGCAAGATCAACCCGGTCATCCCCGAAGTCGTCTCCCAGGTCGCCTACGAAGTGATCGGCAACGACGTGACCATCACCATGGCCGCCGAAGCCGGGCAACTCCAGCTCAACGCCTTCGAACCCATCATCGTCCACAGCCTCCACAAGAGCATCTCCCACCTCGAAGCCGCCTGCCGCACCCTCACGGCACGCTGCATCCGGGGCATCACCGCCAACACCGAACACCTCCGCCTCACCGTGGAACAATCCATCGGCCTGGTCACCGCCCTGAACCCCCACCTGGGCTACACCACCGCGACCGCCATCGCCCAGGAAGCCCTCGCCACCGGCAAGGGCGTCGCTGAACTCGTCCTCGAACACGGCCTCCTCACCGACGAACAACTCCAGGAACTCCTCAGCCCCGAACGCCTGGCCAACCTCAGCAAATAATCCCAACCGCTCCCTAACCCCGCAAGCCCGGCTAGGGAACCCAGCGGTTGCAGCCCCACCCACCGAAGCACCTCCTACCCAGCCCGACCAGGGAGCAGGGGCACACCGCCGTGCCCAAACTCCCCACCGACGACAGAGAAAACGGAACTCGATGACGAGGACCGTGCCGGCACCGGGCCACCAACCCGGCCTCTACCCAAGGAGTGACTATGAAAAACAAATCAACGATGTGGATTCTGGCAGCGCTCGTGTTCGGAATCCTCAGCGGGCTGCTCTTCCACTGGCTGCTGCCGGTGGACACGCGCGGGTCCGTCGTGGCCGTCCTCGACACCGTGACGCACATGTTCCTTAACCTCATCAAAATGATCATTGCCCCGCTGATCTTCGCCACCCTGGTGTCCGGCATCGCCGGAGCGGCCAAATCCGCCGGGGTGGGCAAGCTCTTTGGCCGCTCGATGATCTGGTTCCTGTCCGCCTCCATCCTGGTGGGCGCCTTCGGATTCATCACAGCCCATCTGCTGAACGTCGGTGACGGGCTCAACCTGATGCCGGGAGGTGACGCGGGGATGGAAACGAAGCCCCTCGATTACCAGGCGTTTGTTACCCACATCATCCCCACGAGCGTCTTCGCCGCACTGACGGAAAACAACCCCCTTCAGATCCTCGTATTCGGCGCTCTCTTCGGCATCGCCTTGCTGAACCTCCGGAAGAAGGGCCGCTCCTCCATAGCGGACGCCATCGACGAACTGATGGGCGTCATGCTGAAGGTCACCGGATACGTGATGAAGGCGGCCCCGATGGGCGTTTTCGCCGGCATCGCGGCAGCCTTCACCTCCAAGGGCGTGGACGCTTTCGCAACCTACGCGTCGTTCATCGGCGGCTTCTATGTCTCCCTCTCCGCACTCTGGGCGATCATGATCGCCGTCGCCGTCGCCTTCCTCGGACGGGCGGCCTTCCGGCTGGTCCGGATAGTGCGCGAACCCATGGTCATCGCGTTCGCCACCTCCAGCAGTGAAGCTGCCCTGCCCAAGCTCATTGAAGGCCTGACCAAGTTCGGCATCGAGAAGCGCACCACCGGTTTCGTGCTGCCCTTGGGTTACTCGTTCAACGTGGACGGCTCCATGATGTACATGACCTTCGCGTCGGTCTTCCTCATTAACGCCTACGGCATCGACATGGATCTTGGCCAGCAGATCGCGATGACCGCCATGCTCCTGCTCAGCAGCAAAGGCATGGCCGGCGTGCCGCGAGGTTCACTCGTCGTTGTCGCCGCCGTGGTCCCTGCTTTCGGTATCCCCGCGGCCGGAATCGGTGTCCTGCTGGTGATCGACCAGCTCCTGGACATGGGGCGCACCGCCACCAACATCCTGGGAAATGCCATCGCCACCGCGGTCATCGGCCGGAACCACGACAAGTCCACTTCCGTCCTCGAACCGGCGGCGCTGGAAGCGCCGCATGCCGGCACCTCCGACGATGGCCAGGACACGGGGAGCAGCCGGGAGCCTGAGCTCGTTTCGATGCACTGACCAGCGATTCCACCTCACACCAGATGAAAGGCCTTGGCCAATGACGGCTGACTTAGAGCTCCAGAGAAGCACACCGATCAGATCACAAATCATCGACTACCTGGCAAGCAACGGTGCAAGCAAAGTAGCCGACATCAGCAACGGCGTCGCCTCCTCGCGGGACTGCGTCAGATACCATCTGGCAGCGCTGGAGACGGCTTCGATCGTCCGTTCCGACATTTCCCCCGGGGCGAGAGGACGGTTCACGCCCTTCTACGCTCTCGCCCCCGGAAGAACGGCGTCTGACTCCTAGCCCGACGGGGCTGGCCATCAGGCGGACGACGGCGGGACCTCCCGCCGTCGTCCGCTGTGCTTTTGCGGCCGGGAATCCCCTCCTTCTCCCCCAACCGACAGCGTATTGGTTCGGGGACCTAAAAGGCAGCACTGGATTTAGTCCGCCATCCATAGTTTCCGGCAAATGCTCTGGATAGCATTGAGTGACCGGACAGAGCCGTCCGGGCGGGTATCAATGCAGAAGGAAGCCCATGGCCGTAGCTACAGTGGACGATATCCTGTCGGATCTCCCCTTGGGTTTCGCCAGTCTCATCCTCCGGCCGTCCCGCGCTGAATCCCGGATTGAACGCTTCCTGATTGTTGACGCCGACGACGAGACGGCCGACGGCGGCGCCGCGTTTGTCCTGCTGATCGGCGTTCGTGGACGCTCGGCTTTGCCGGCGGTGCGGCGCCTCCTGAAGAATCCTCCCCTGGTGCTCGCCGTCAAGGGCAGCCCCGGCGAACTGGAGGAAGCCGAAGAGCTGCTCCGGGCAGCCGGAACGGGCCTCCTCCTGGTGGACCCGGCCGCCGACTGGGACCGGCTCCTGTCCATCGCAAAGGACCGGATCACGCCGCGCAGCTACCAGAGCGAAGTGCTCACACTGCTGGAAGAGGACCTGTTCGCCATCGCACAGACCACGGCACGCCTAACGTCGAGCCACGTGGTCATCGAGGACGCCGCCAACAAGGTCCTGGCCTACTCCACGGTGACGAATGACATCGATGAGCTCCGCAAGGCATCGATCCTTGCCCGCCGCGGTCCGCGGAAATATGAACTCCTCCTCAAGGACCTGGGCGCCTACCGCGAACTGCACCGGACCCGCCTGCCTGTCAGGGTTCCGGCCCGGCCCCAGGACGGCCTGAGGGAGCGCGTCGCGATCACGCTGTTCGCCGGCGAACGCATCATGGGGTACATCTGGCTGCAGGAAACCGGGGACGGCTTCGGCGACGACGTCGACTATGTCCTGACCGGATCGGCCGCGCGGGTGTCAGCCGAGCTGATCCGCTACCGCAACCAGCAGTCAGTGCACATGCGCGAGGACCGGATTGCGCGGATCCTTTCGGGTCCGGCGGAAGCCGCGGCGAGCGCCCACAGCGAGAAGATCCCCGCGGACCGCCCCACGGCACTGATCCTGCTGGGAATGTCAGCAGCCGGGGCGCAGGAAGACGATGCAGCCCTCAAACACGGGGAACTCGCCAACCTTGCGTCCATCCATGCGGCGGCCTATAAACCCTCAGCCGTCGTGGGGCAGTTCAATGGCGACACCGCCGTGATCATCCCGGCCCTTCAGTCCGCCAACGCCGAAGCCGGGCTCCGGAGCCTCGCCGAAGCCATTGTCCGGGACGCCGGGAAGCACCTGGGCATCAGTCCGTTCGCGGCAGTGGGACCCATCGCCCCCGACCTGCTGTCGATTCACTCCGTGACGGCCAAAACGGAAGCGCTGCTCGGCTGCATGCGGCGGTCAGGGACCGCCTGCGTGGCCACGGTGGACGACTTCGAAGTGGACATCCTGTTCCACGAGGCAGTTGAGACCTTCACGGCCTCCGACTTCCGCCATCGCAGCCTCTGGACCCTCCTCCGCAATGACAGCGAGCTGGCCGAAACCCTCCGGGCGTTTTTCGAGGCGTCGCTGGACGTGGCCGAATGCGCCCAGCGGATGAAGCTGCATAAGAACACCGTCTACTACAGGATCAGCAAGGTGGGCCGGCTCACCGGCCTCAACTTCAGCAATCCCCGTGATTCATTGGTCGCCCTGCTCCACATCCAGGAGTGGGCCGGCACGCATAAGGAGCATCTGGGCACGAAATGATGACAGCACTCGATTCACCGCCTCTTGGCCCGGTCCTGGCTGACATTGTCCGCAGCCACCGGCCCCGGGATGAAGCAGGATCGGTTCCCGCCGGCATTCCCCACCTGTCCTCGCCGCCGTTCGACCGTTTCGGGATTGCCGTGGCCACCGCGTCCGGGGAAGTGTTCAGCGCCGGCGACGCCCACCTTCCCTTCTCGATCCAGAGCATCTCCAAGGTGTTCACCCTGGCCATGGCCCTCAGCGCCGATGACCCCGGCACACTGTGGTCCCGGGTGCTCCGCGAACCGTCGGGAACCTCGTTCAACTCCCTGGTGCAGCTTGAAGTGGAGCACGGGATCCCCCGGAACCCGTTCATCAACTCGGGCGCCCTGGTGGTGACCGACCACCTGATGGAACGGTTCCCTGACGCCGCGGGGCATGTCCTGAAGTTCCTTGGCGGCCAAGTGGGGCAGCACAGTGGCCAAGGTCCGTTCATTGATGAGCTGGCCGCAAAGAGCGAGCTGGCCAACAGCAGCCGCAACCTGGCCCTTGCCCACTTCCTGAAGGACTTCGGTAACCTGCACGGGGCCGCCGAGGCCGTGGTGGAAAACTACGTCAGGCAGTGCTCCATCATGATGAGCTGCGTCCAGGTGGCGAAGGCCGGACTGTTCCTTGCCCGCGGCGGGCACGGAACCAACGGCACCGTAGTCTCCCGGAGCGAGGCAAAACGCATCGGATCCATCATGCTCACCTGCGGCATGTATGACGCCGCCGGTGAGTTCGCCTACCGTGTGGGCCTTCCCGGGAAGAGCGGTGTGGGCGGCGGAATCCTCGTGATCGTCCCCGGGGAGTGCTCCATCTGCGTCTGGAGCCCGCGGCTGGACTCCAAGGGAAACTCCCTGGCGGGCTCGGCGGCTCTCGCTGATCTCTCCGACCGCACCGGATGGTCCGTTTTCTGATCCGGCACCCCTTCTGAATCCGACATCCCTTCTGATCCGGCTCCGCCGGACCCCGCACCTTCCTGTTCCACCCATCAGTTAGATCTACAACCGGTCGAAAGGATCACCCATGCCCAACAACCCCAATGACGAGGTTGATCAGTACGAGGCCGATGGCGGCCACGCGCATGCCAGTGAGAGACTGCTTCACGCAGAGGACAAGGGCTACCACAAGAGCCTGAAGCCGCGGCAGATCCAGATGATCGCGATCGGCGGGGCCATCGGCACCGGCCTGTTCCTCGGCGCAGGCGGCCGGCTCAACGCCGCCGGTCCCTCCCTGGTCATCGCCTACGCCGTCTGCGGCTTCTTCGCCTTCCTGATCCTGCGCGCCCTGGGCGAACTCATACTCCACCGCCCCTCCTCGGGCTCGTTCGTTTCCTACGCCCGGGAATTCTTCGGCGAGAAGGCAGCGTTCGTCGCCGGCTGGTTCTACTGGATCAACTGGGCCACCACCACCATCGTGGACATCACCGCCGCCGCCCTCTACATGAACTTCTTCGGCCACTACGTCCCCTGGATGGCCGAGGTCCCGCAATGGGCCTGGGCACTGACCGCCCTCATCGTCGTCCTGTGCCTGAACCTCGTCTCCGTGAAGGTCTTCGGCGAAATGGAATTCTGGTTCGCCATCATCAAGGTCACCGCCCTCGTCGCGTTCCTGCTCATCGGCACCTACTTCGTCATCTTCGGCACCCCCATCCCCGGACAGGAAGTCGGCTTCAGCCTCCTCACCGACCACGGCGGCATCTTCCCCAACGGCATCCTGCCCATGATCATCCTGATGCAGGGCGTCCTGTTCGCCTACGCCTCCATCGAACTGGTGGGCACCGCCGCCGGCGAAACCGAGAACCCCGAGAAGATCATGCCCAAGGCCATCAACTCCGTGGTCTTCCGCATTGCCGTGTTCTACGTCGGCTCCGTCATCCTCCTGGCCCTGCTGCTGCCCTACACCTCCTACCAGAAGGGCGTCAGCCCGTTCGTCACGTTCTTCGGCTCCATCGGCATCCAGGGCGTGGACGTGATCATGAACCTCGTGGTCCTCACCGCCGCCCTGTCCTCCCTGAACGCCGGCCTCTACTCCACCGGACGGATCCTGCGCTCCATGTCCGTGGCCGGCTCCGCCCCCAAGTTCGCCCAGCGCATGAACAAAGCCGGCGTCCCCTACGGCGGCATCGCCATCACCGCCGGCGTCTCCCTCCTGGGCGTCCCTCTGAACTACCTCGTCCCCTCCCAGGCCTTCGAGATCGTCCTGAACGTCGCCTCCGTCGGCATCGTCGTCACCTGGGCCACCATCGTCCTGTGCCAGATGCAGCTCAAACGCTGGGCCGACAAGGGCTGGCTCAAACGCCCGTCCTTCCGGATGTTCGGCGCCCCCTACACCGGCTACCTCTCCCTCCTGTTCCTCGTCGGCGTGCTGGTCATGGTTTTCATCGACTCGCCCCTGACCCTCCTGGTCACCCTCATCGCCTGCGCCCTCATGGTGGCCGGCTGGTACGCCTGCCGCAAGCAGATCCACGAAATCGCCGAAACCCGCGACGGCTACACCGGCGCCGCGCCCGTGGTGGCCAACCCGACTCCAATCCGCTAGCAAGACCACCCAACCGACCGAAAGCCCGCCATGAACCCACGAAACCTGCTGAGCCCCCAGCCCCACCGGCCGCCCCTGGACAGCCAGATGACAGACAGCTGCGAGGACGGCTGCTTCTTCTGCACCGGACCGGAAACCGACTAGGCGCCACCGGCACCCACCCAACGCACGTAAACCGACACCCAACCCAAGAAGACAAGTAGTGATGACAACGGAGTCCGCATCCACCATGACCGCAACCGACACCCAACCGTTCGAAGACGACACCATCAACCAAATCCCAGCACAGTCCCTCCCGGCGGCTGTCCCCGGAATGCTGGAAGGCGGCAGCACGCTGAAATCCGCCGGACACGTGATTGTTGACTCCCTCGTGGCCCATGGCGTGGAACGCACCTACGTCGTTCCCGGCGAGAGCTTCCTGGATGTTCTGGACGGCCTGCACGGTTCGGACATCGACACGGTGGTCTGCCGGCATGAAGGCGGCGCCGCGTACATGGCCGAGGCCGACGGCAAGATGAACCAGCGTCCCGGCGTCGCCATGGTCACCCGCGGACCCGGCGCCGCCAACGCCCATGTTGGCCTGCACACCGCGTGGCAGGACTCCACCCCCATGCTGCTGTTCGTCGGACTGATCCCGTTCGCCCACCGGGACCGCGAGGCGTTCCAGGAATTCGACATCAAGGCATGGTTCGACACAGGGGCCAAGCGGGTGATGGTCCTCGACCATGCCGAGCGGGCGTCCGAGATTGTTGCCGAAGCCATGTTCGCGGCCATGAGCGGGCGGCCGGGCCCTGTGGTGGTGGGCCTGCCGGAAGACATCATCCGCCAGCAGGTGGATCCCGCCCTGCACCCCACCATCCCCGTTGCTGCGGGCGGCATGAGCACCACGGACGCCGAAGCACTCGCCACCGCACTGGCAAATTCCTCCAAGCCGCTCTTTGTCACCGGCGGCAATGACTGGTCCCAGGAAGCGGCGGACCAGCTCACCGGATGGCTCGAAAAGCACCATATCCCGGCGGCCGCGGAATGGCGCACCCAGGGAACCGTCTCCTTCGACTCCCCGTCCTACGTGGGTCCCATCGGCTACGGCCGCCCCCGCCCCACGTACGACCTCCTGGAGGAAACCGACCTGCTGGTCTTCGTCGGTACAGTGCCCGGGGATGTGATCACGGACGGATTTGTGTGCCGGCAGGACTGGAACAAGCAGAACTTCCTGGTCACCATCGATCCTTCCCTGCGCGGCCGCTCCGGCCCGGTCTCCCGCCAGATCCTGGCCAAGCCGGAGGCTTTCGTCCGGGATCTGGTGAACATCGACCTCCCTGCCAAGGAGGAATGGAAGGCGTGGACGGCCCGGATGCACGCTGAACAGGCATCCTTCGCCGCCCTGCCGCCGGCCGCGCCGGCTGACGGGCCCGCCAGGATGGACACCCTGATGGCCAACCTCGTCCCGCGGCTTCCTGAGGACGCCATGGTGACATTCGGAGCAGGCGAGCACACCAACTGGGCGCACCGGTACTTCCCCACCCGCCGCTACGCCTCCATGATCAGCGCCAGGAACGGCTCCATGGGGTACTCCATCCCGTCGGCCATCGCCGCCTCGCTGGCCAGCCCGCAGCGCCGGGTGGTCACCATCGCGGGGGACGGGGAGTTCCTGATGAACGGCCAGGAGCTGGCCACCGCCACCCAGTACGGCGCGACTCCCCTGGTGATCGTCATGGACAATCAGGAATACGGCACAATCCGCACGCATCAGGAACGGCATTACCCGTCCCGGGTTTCGGGCACGCAGCTTAAGAACCCCGATTTCGGCCTGATGGCCCGGGCCTTCGGCGGGTTCGGCATCACGGTCACACAGGACCAGGACGTCCCCGCGGCCCTCGACGCCGCGTTCCAGGCCATCGACCGGGACGGGACGTTTGCCCTCATTCACCTCGTCGTGGAACAGCGGGTGAAGGCCTACTGACTGTTCGGCCGGGCGCCGTCGCGCGGCGGGGTGCGTTCCGGGCGCGGCCGCGGATGACGTACTCGGCCACCGCCAGGTTGACCACCCACCCCGCCCCAAGAAGCACGGCCCGGGTGGGCACATCGGTGGGCCCCACCAGAATGATCCAGGTGAGGCCCACCACGGCCTGCGTTCCCGCGCCGAGGGCGATCGCGTAGGCACGCGTCATCCAGGCGCTGTGCCGCACGAAGTCCCGCTGCCTCACCGCGGCCAGCCCCAGGACGATGCTCAGCAGCATCGCGGCGCCGAAGAACAGCCGGAGCGGAACGTCGGTGTGGCCGTCCGGAAGGGGGTAGAACACGGACATCCACAGTCCGGACAGTGCGGTGAGCAGGCCGGCCGGGATGAGGATGCGTCCGGCGATGCGGTGCCATCCTCGCCTGCCCCGCAGTGACGGCACGAACTGGAACGCCCCGAGCAGGGAGTAGACGGTGACGCTGGCAATGTGAGTCACGACCGGGACGGGGGATGCGAAGAACCGCGCGTTCTGCGGCGTCACAGCGGCACCGGAGGTCAGTTCGGTAAGACGCAGGGCCCCGAAGATCACCGGAATAAGGCTCAGCAGGATCAACCCGGCGGGCACGGGCCACTGGGGCCGGGAGCGCCGGACGGGTTTGACGGCGGCACTGATGGTTTCCGTTGGCATATCGGGCCCTTCGCTGGCTGGGTATACGGTGTACACCTCTTGCGAATGACCATAGGTGTACGCCGTACACTTGTCAATAGATCCCGGCACGGGAACGCCCCTGCGGGCCGCTGTGATGAGTCTCACGCGCAATGAACGGATATTGGCTTGAGGCGCCAGCGCCCCGCCGTGGATCATGGAAAGGACGGTTGAGAATGCGATTTCCCAGCCGCCGCAGCCTTGGTTTTCACGCTCCGCGCAGAAAACGCAGCGGCTTAGAACGACCCAACCTGGTGGACGCAACGAGGCCAAACCAGTGAGCTCCACCGAGCTGCGAAGGCCTCTGAATGTTCACGGAGAGACCCGTCCCGGGCTCCGCACCGACGCGAAGCCCAAGACCAAATTAATGAATGAGGCACCGAATAATGACGTTCGAAACCAATCACTCAGTGACGCTTAAAATCTGGGACCGCACGGCGGTTGACCACACGCTGGACGCCCTGGTGCATGACATTTCAACCAAGGCCAACGCGCACCGCAACGACATCGCCGTCACCCTCAGCGGACCGAACACCTTTACGGTCAGCCTGAACCGGAAGGCCGCCGAGGGCGTTACCGTCTAGGCACCACACTCCAATCGAAAAAGAACGACGGCGGGAACTCCCGCCGTCGTTCTTTTTCGTTTCCGGTGCAAGCAGTTAGTGCAGCGATCAGGCGTGGGCGTGCTCGCTGAGCAGGGCGTCGATCTGGCCGGCGGCTTCCTTCATGCCTTCTTCCATGCCCATTTCGACCATCTTGTTCATCTGCTCTTCGGACTCGAAGGTGGACAGTACTGTCATGCGGGTGCGCCCGCCCAGGTCCTCGAGGGTGACTGTCGCGTGGGTGGTGCCCATGTCCTCGACATGATCGCCGTTGTCGTCGGCAAAACCGTCGTCGAACTCCAGCTGGTTCGGAGCCTGGACGGAGGTGATCCGCCACCATCCGCGGGCCTTCGTGCCGTCCGGGCCGGTCATGTAATAGGCGGCCTTCCCGCCGGGCTCGAAGTCGAGCTGCTCGAACGTGGCCGGCCAGGTGGGCGGACCCCACCAGCGCTCGAGCTGCCGCGGGTCCTCCCAGATCCGCCAGACGCGCTCAACGCCCGCATCGAACTCGGCGACGAGGGTGAAGCTCAGTGCCTCGAGATTCTTGGTGGAACTGATAACAGTCATTGCGGAACCCTTTCCTATCCTTCAGCGAGAATGTCTGCGATCCGGTCGGCGCGCTGCCGCCAGATCGCCTCGTACTCATCGAGCAGCCGCCGCGCTTTCTGCAGGCCTTCACGGTTGCCGCGCACCATCTGCTCCCTTCCGCGCTTCTCCTTTGCCACCAGGGAAGCGCGCTCCAATACCGCCACATGCTTCTGGACGGCGGCAAAGCTCATGGCGTAGAGGGCGGCCAGGCCGGAGACCGAATACTCCCCCACCGTCACCCTGCGCACTATGTCGCGGCGGGTGGCATCGGAGAGCGCCTGAAAGAGGCGGTCCAGTTCGGCGTCACTCATCTGATCTACAACCATTTGGTTGTAGAATATGACGCCTGTCGAAGGGTGTCAATAGGTTAAGGCTGGCGGAATCCCGCACCGTAGGTCGTGCCAGCCATCAGGTCCCCACCGTCAGCACGGAGCCTGGAGCGCATGGTGCCGGTCTTCGGTTCCGTGTCGTAGAGCCCGCGTTTGGCGAGTTCCGGCACCACCAGTTCGGCGAAGTCATCAAGGGATCCGGGGCTCACCAGCGGGTTGATCATGTAGCCGTCCAGCCCTGACTTTGCCGCGTGGTCCTGGATCTGCGACGCAACATCCTCCGGCGTTCCGATGAACAGCAGGTCAGTTCCGCGCGTGACCTCGGAGAATTTGCGCCGCACGTCCCCGGCGGTGAGCGGCTTCTCCTGCGGCGCCCCCTTGACCACATAGGACGTGAGCCCGTTGGACGCCGTGGTCAGCGGTTCGTCGTCGGCGTATTTGCTGAGGTCGATCCCGGTATCGCCGGCGTAGCTGACCAGCTGCGCCTCCAGGTGGTAGTTGCGCTGAAGCCCGTCGTACTTGTCCTGCGCTTCGATCGCAGTGGGCGCGGTAATGATCCGGGCAAGCGCCATGGAGCGCACCTCACCTGCGGGCCGGCCACGCTCCAGCGCCCGGCGGTTGATGTCCGCCAACCCTGCAGCGATTTCCTGCGGGTCCTTCTTGGGCAGCAGGATCACCTCGGCGTGCTTGGCCGCGAACTCGCGGCCCCGCGGCGACCACCCAGCCTGGAACAGGGTGGGGGTCCGCTGCGGCGACGGCGACGTCAGCGACGGTCCGTCCACGCGGAAATGCTCGCCGTCGTGGCTGATCGGCTGAACGGAACCGGGACGGGCGTACACCTTTCCGCTCTTGCTGCCGACGACGGCGTCGGCAGCCCAGCTGCCCTCCAGCAGCTTGTAGAACACATCCATGAATTCGTCCGCGCGGCCGTAACGGTCCGCGTGCTTGAGCATCTCGTCCATGCCGAAGTTCCGGGCAGCGCTGGAGAGGTATGACGTGACGATGTTCCAGCCGATCCGGCCGCTGCTGAGGTGGTCCAGGGTGCCGAAGCGGCGGGCCAGGGAGAACGGGTGCTCGTACGTTGTCGAGGCTGTAATCACGAACGACAGCCGCTCGGTAAGGGCGGCCAGTGCCGGCACATACATAAAGGGGTCATTCGCCGGCGCTTCCACGGCCCAGCCCAAGGCGGCGTCGGCCGATCCGCCGTATACGTCATAGAGGCCCAGGACATCGGCAAAGAACAGTGCATCGAGATTGGCCTGTTCGGCCGTGATGGCCACATCCCGCCAGCGGTCCAGGGAGTTGAGCTCCAGGCGGTTATCAAGCGGGTGCGTCCAGAGGCTCGGGGCGCCGCCGCAACCGACGCTGGCCTGTTCGTAGAGGGCGAAAAGCAGCGGGGAGGTGGGGGTGCTCAAGACGGATCACTTCGCTTTCATGGACGGAACAACTTCGAGCTATGTGCATTATAGACAAATAAATATGCTTGTGTTGCTCATCACCTTCTGTCAGGATGATGCAAACGCCACGCGAACTGGCTCCGGACGATCCATGGAAGAGGCATCCAGACATGAATATTGGAATGAGAAGTGTGCGCAAACTCCGCGTCCACTGGCCCATCGCCGCAGTCTCGTTGAGGCAGCTGGTGGAGGGCGATCTGGAGGTCCTGAAAGCGGACCCTGGCCTTGCGTCACTTTTTGACACACTGGAGTCATGCCCCGAGCTGGGGGATTTTGGAAACTACCGGCACGTCTTCGAATCGAGTCTCGGTTTCGAAGGTTTCACGGCATCGCCGGCAGCGAACCCCACCTTCGGCCGCGCAGGTGAAAGGACCCTTTCGCCCACCTTTGTCCTGACCACCTACCTGGACGCGGATCTGTCCGGGGAGGCCATCGGCCGACTCCTGGAGCGCATGATCGAAGTCCACCCCTGGGAGGTGCCGGTCATCGAACTGTCCGATCCGGTCCAGGTCTCCACCGCAGCGGCAATCCGTCCGGCACTGGGCCGGGCGTCATGACAGTCCAGTCCATCGGCGCCCAGTCAACCGGCCCCCAGTCCACCAAAGTCCAGGCCACCGGCATCCAGTCCACCGGCCTCTGGCAGGACTTTCAGTCACTGCTGTCCGGCCGGTCGTTCACGGACCTGACGCATGCCTTCCACCCGGGCCAGCCACACTTCCCTGCTTTTCCGGACGAAGCCAGGACGGCCTTGTTCGACCTGGAAAAGGGCGACGGCTTCACGGCGCACGTCTACTCCATCGTCGGCCAGTGGGGCACCCACGTGGACCCGCCGTCGCACTTCATCCGGGGCGGGCGAACCCTGGACAACATCCCGGTTGAAGAGATGATGCTGCCCCTGGTGGTGCTGGACATCAGCACGCGGGCGGCGGGCGACGCGGACGCGACACCAACCCTCGATGACGTCAGCGAATGGGAGGAGCGCAACGGCCGGATTCCGGCGGGCGCGTTCGTGGCGCTCCGGACCGGCTGGAGCAACCGCTGGCCGGACCCGGAGGCAATGGCTAACCGGGATTCCGACGGCGTCAGCCACACCCCGGGCTGGTCCCGGGACGTGTTGACCTTCCTGGTCGCCGAGCGGAACATCACGGCGATAGGCCACGAGCAGACGGATACGGACCCGGGCAAGGCGACGTCGCACCAGGACTTCAGCCTGGAAACGTACATCCTTGCCCAGGACTGCTGGCAGATAGAGTTGCTCGCCAACCTGGACAGCCTGCCCGAATCAGGGGCGGTGCTTGTGGCTGCCTGGCCGAAACCTCATGGCGGAAGCGGATTCCCCGCCCGGGTCTTCGCGATCCACTGACCATCCGCCAGACCGCCGGGCGCCAGCTACTAAGATCGGATCCATGTCGAAGATCTCCAGCATGGGCCGCGGAATGCAAGTCGTCTTCGCCGTCGGCTCCCGTCACGGCGGAGGTGCGCGGGGCGCGACCGTCGGGGACATTGCCGCAGATCTGGGCAAGGACCGCAGCCAGGTTTCCCGCGGGCTGAAGGCCGCCCAGCAGGAACATTTCCTGCTCCGCGGCGAGCACCGGGAGTATTCGCTGGACTGGAGCCTCTACACGGATGCCCAGCTACTCACTGAGCAA
Organism: Arthrobacter sp. 24S4-2; assembly: GCF_005280255.1. Lineage (NCBI taxonomy): Bacteria > Bacillati > Actinomycetota > Actinomycetes > Micrococcales > Micrococcaceae > Arthrobacter > Arthrobacter sp. 24S4-2. The sequence continues at coordinate 4,832,480 of NZ_CP040018.1, forward strand.
AGACTCCGGACCGAGGGGATGACGGCGCTGGAGGGGCTCGTCGAGGACACCGGAGAAGGCTGCTTCCTCGGTGTCCTCAGCGGGGACAGCACCGTGACGATCGGTGAGCATGTCCCATCCAACAGCACGATGGTGGGCTCGTGGATCGGCCGGCCCTACCCCGCTTACTGCAGCGACGCCGGGCAGGCGCTGCTGTGGGACGCCAGCGACGCCGAGGTCCGGGCCGTCTTTAGCCAGACCGACTTTGTCCGCCATGGCCCCAACACTCCCGCCGACATTGAAGACTTTCTGGCCCGCCTGGCCCGGGCGCGGGAACGCGGCTTTTCCGTTGTGGATGAAGAGGCGGAGCCCAATCTGTACTCAGTGGCCGTGCCAGTTCGCGACTTCCGCGGCGAGGCCGTCGCTGCTTTACAGGTGGTGGGATCAAAGGCGCGTCTGGAACCGAAATGCGAGGGGATTGCCGCTGCAGCCCTGAAGTGGGGCGGGTGGCTTGAAGCGGTACTGGGCCGGCCTAGCTGACTCCCCCGCGGCCTGAGCCCGCCACTGACAGGCGCTTTGCTGCCGAGTGGAGCGCCTCGGCAATTTCCTCGGCCCGGACCTCAAAAGCGGCACTGCTGCCGAGGACCGTGAGGGCTGCCGTCACTCGCCCACCCGGATCCCGGACGGGAACCGCCAACTCGTGGACGCCGTGCTCAAACTCCTCGGCCGCCCTGATGAAACCCTGTGGGCGGTCCTGTTCCATCAACGCGCACACTTCCGCCGCGGAGTGGGCCGCCCTGGGGCCGCCCACGCCGATAAAGTCCACACCCCGAAGAAGCTCCTCAACCTCGGCAGCCTTGTGGTCCCACAAGAGGGCCCGGCCCGATCCTGTGCACCAGACAGGTGTGACCATGCCCGGTTTCACAAAACTACCCACCACGCCGTCATTGCTGGACGTCCGGAGCAGAATCACCCGCACGCCGTCACGGACGGACAGCCGGGCCCGGAGGCCGAACTCCGCCACAAAGAGCTCCAGCTCGCTCTTGGCCTGGCCGATCCAGCCAACATTGAGGCTGGCCGCAAGCTGGAAGAAGGCCGGGCCGGCACGGAAGGGTCCGCGTTCCACCCGCTCCAGAATGGCCAGCTCGCACAGCTCCTGGGTAAGCCGGGAAACGCGGCTTTGGTCCATCTCCAGCTCGGCGGCGAGCTGCGATACACCCAGCAGTCCCCTGCCCTGCTTCTCGCGGTCGACGATGAGCCGGACAATGCGAAGGCCCTGGCCCAGCGATGACGCTTCCGACAATTCCAAGCTGAACCGCTCCCTCTGGTGGACTTCAACGCCCATTCTCACACAGCGCAGGCAGCCGTGACGGGCGGCTTTGGTCTTGCCGGAAGGCCGGCCTTTGGACGAACACGCCAGAGGCCCGGCGGCCGAACACTGGTTCGGCCGCCGGGCCTCTGGGGTTGCCGCAGACCTGCCACAGCAGACTAGTTAGCGAACCGCCGCAGCAGGCTACCTGGTGAGCTGCCGCCGTCGCCCGTACTTGAAGTGGAAGAAGGCGTAGCAGGCGACCACGAAAGGAACGCCGAAGTAAAGGGCAGCGACCTGGTTCGGGTCGAAGGCTATGCCGATCAGCGAGATGAGGCACAGCGTGAACGCAAGGACCGGAACCACCGGGAACAGCGGGGCTTTGTAGGCGAGATCGTCGATGTTTCCGCCGTTACGCACGAAGGCCCGCCGGTGGAAGAAGTGCGACGCCGTGATGGACATCCAGACCCCCACAACGGCGAACCCGGCGACAGACACCAGCGCCAGATACACCGATTCCGGAGCCACCACGCTGCTGATCAGGGAAGCCAGCCCGCCGACCATGCTGACGCAGAGCGCAATGAGGGGAATCCCCTGTTTGGTCAGCTTCCGGAAAGCCTTCGGCGCGTGCCCTTCTTCGGACAGGGAAAAGAGCATCCTGGCGCAGGAGAACAGACCGCTGTTTCCGGCGGAGAGCAGGGCGGTGATGATGACGAAGTTCATGATGTCCGCGGCATAGGGAATGCCGATGGAGGAAAAGACCGTCACGAAGGGGCTCTCGTCCAGGCCCACCTGGTCAAAGGGGATGGTGGCGGCGATGACACCGATGGCGCCCACGAAGAAGATCAGCAGGCGGAACACGGTGGTCCGCATTGCCTTGGGAATGCTGGTCTCGGGGCTGGCGGTTTCACCCGCTGCGACGCCGATGAGTTCCGAACCGGAGAACGCGTAGAACACCGCAAGGGCGGTCACCAGGACGCCGGAGAAGCCGTTGGGGAACAGTCCGCCCGAAGTGTTGAAGTTTTCGAACAGGAACGGGTGGTGGGAACCTCCGGCCAGCGGGTGAAACCCGACCAGCGCGGCGCCGCCAAAGGCAATCAGGACAACGATGGCGCTCACCTTGATGATGGAAAACCAGAACTCGGATTCGCCGAAGAAACGCGAGGAGACGGCGTTCAGGGCGAACAGTATGGAGGCGAAGACGACGCACCAGACCCACACCTCAATTCCCGGGAACCAGCGCTGCATGAGCAGTCCGGCCGCGGTGAACTCCGATCCCAGGGCCACGGCCCAGCACAGCCAGTAGAGCCAGGCCGTGGTGAAACCGGTGGCGGGACCGATGGATCTGGCGGCGTAGATGTGGAATGCGCCTGAGACCGGATAAGCGATGGCCAGCTCGCCGAGGCAGGCCATGACCAGGTAGACGACGAAGGCGCCCACGAGGTAGGCGAGGACTGCGCCGAGCGGGCCGGCCTGGGAAATCGTGTAGCCCGAACTGAGGAAGAGGCCGGACCCGATGACGCCGCCCATGGCGATCATCACCAGGTGCCGCGGGCCCATGGACCGGCGGAGCCCCGGCGCCGGTCCGCGCTCTGATTCAGCGGGTCCCGGTTCAAGTGGTGAAGAAGCCTGCGGATCCAAGCGTGTTGTGGAAGAGAGTTCCATGAATTGCTCCCGGGAAAGTAGTCGAGGTGCGAACGGGATTGATGCACCGGAAAGCCTCGGAGTGGGTTGGGGACCAGTCCGGTAAACCCAACCGTTGTGATGAAAGTAACATCAAAACGCTCTTTTGATCTTTAAAAACATCCCTAGATGCATATATTGCACGAATATTAAGTGGCAACGGTACAAACGGCGTCATCCTTGGTCACTTTGCGCAGTCCTTTGGGCGGAATCACATGGCGGGACGGGCACGGACCGGCCTGAGCATGGAACCACCAGCAATCCCGAGAGAAGGACACGGCATGACCACCTACGACCTTGCACTTATTGGCTTCGGCGGAGTGAACCGCAGCCTGGCCGAACTGATCGCCGCCCGCGGCGAAGCCCTCCGCGCCGAGCTGGGCTTCGGCCTGCGTGTAGTTGCCATCACCGATCTGCGCCTCGGTTCCCTGGTGGACGCGGACGGCATTGATCTGTCCATGGCCCTGGCGCTGGGCAGCGACGGCGAGACCTTTGCCCAGCACGGCGGTTCCGAGGAGCCGGACAACGAGGCGGTGATCCGCAACTGCACAGCGGACATCATCTGTGAGGCCACTTTCACCAATCCCGACGACGGCGAGCCCGCGGTTTCGCACGTCCGCTGGACCCTGGAATCGGGCAAGAGCGTCTGCACCACCAACAAGGGACCCGTGGCACTACGGGGCCGGGAACTGGCAGCCCTGGCGGAACAGCAGGGAGTCCGCTTCGAGTTTGAGGGTGCCGTCATGAGCGGCACTCCGGTGATCCGGCTTGCCAAGCAGATGTTCAGCGGGCTGACACTCAACGGCTTCGAAGGGATCATGAACGGCACCAGCAACTACGTTCTGGGGCGCATGGAAGCCGGCCTTGACCTTGGCGAGGCGGTCCGGGAGGCCCAGGATCTGGGTTACGCCGAGGCGAATCCTGCCGCGGACCTTGAGGGTTTTGACGTGCAACTGAAGGTGTTGATCCTCGCCAACGAGCTGCTCGGCGGGAACCTGCAGCTGAAGGACATCCGGCGGGAGGGCATCTCCGCAGTAACCCCGGAGGATATCCGGGCAGCCGCTTCAGCCGGCCGGCGCTGGAAGCTGATCGGATCCGCCAGGCGGACTCCCGACGGCGGCATCGCGGCGAGCGTTGCACCGCGGGCCATCGATTTGGAGCACAGCCTTGCCGGCATCTCGGGCGCCACGAACGCAGTTTCGTTCGAAACTGACCTGCTGGGCCCTGTGACGGTCTCCGGCCCGGGCGCCGGACGCATCGAGACGGCCTACGCACTGCTCTCCGACATCATCGCCATCCACCAGGCGGCGGAAGGCCGCGGCGCCGCCGGCTCCCCTGCCGCCGCCGGCTCTGTTGAGGCTGCCAAGGAAGAAGGAGGCCTGGCTCGTGTCTGATACCACCGTTCTGCAGGATGTCCGGGTTCCCCAGCTCCACGAGGTGGCCAGTCCCTACGATGGCAGGGTTGTCGGAGCCGTCCCCACCACCGACGTCGACGCAGTTGTTGCACTTATGGCCACGGCGCGCTCTGGCGCCGTGGCGGCAAAGTCCCTGTCCCGCCATGCACGCGCCGCCATCCTGTCCACAGCGGCGGAGGACATTGAGCGCAGACGCGAGGTGTTCGCCCGGACCATCGTGGCGGAGGCCGGGAAAACCATCCGCCAGGCGCGCAAGGAGGTGGATCGGGCCATCAACACCCTCCGGCTGTCCGCGGAGGAGGCCAAGCGCGGTGCCGGCGAGGTCATCCCCTTCGACTCCTATGCCGGATCGGAGGACCGGACCGGCTGGTTCACGCGGGAGCCGCTCGGGATCATTGCGGCCATCACGCCGTTCAACGATCCCCTTAACCTGGTGGCCCACAAGGTGGGTCCGGCGATCGCAGGGGGCAACGCCGTCGTGCTCAAGCCGTCAGCCCTCACGCCGCTGTCCGCCCAGCTGCTGGCCGACTCCCTGTACGACGCCGGCCTTCCGACGGAGGTCCTCACGGTGGTCCACGGCGGGAGGGACGTCGCGGCGGCCATCATCGCGACCCGGGACGTCCGGATGGTTTCCTTTACCGGCGGCTTCGCGACCGGTGAGGCAATCGCCCGTGCGGCCGGGCTGAAGAAACTCGCCATGGACCTGGGCGGCAACGCGCCGGTGATCGTCCTGGACGATGCGGACGTGGACCAGGCGGTGGCATCATGTGTATCCGGGGCGTTCTGGGCCGCGGGCCAGAACTGTGTGGGGGTGCAGCGGATTCTGGTCCACCACTCCGTCTACAGCGAATTCCGCCGGAAGTTCGTGGCGGCCACTACTGCACTGGTCACCGGCGATCCCGCCGGGGAACGGACCGACGTTGGCCCCATGATTACCCCCGGCGCGGTCAGGGAGGTCCAGCATAAGATCGGCGAGGCCATCAGCGCCGGTGCCACGGTCCTGGCAGGCAACCAGGCCGAGGGGAATGTCCTGCTCCCGACGGTCCTGGAGTCAGTTCCGGAGGATTGCCGCCTCTGGCTGGAGGAAGTCTTCGGACCGGTAGTCATGCTCAAGGTGTTCAGTTCCTACGACGAAGCGATCGAGCTGGCGAACTCCATCGACTTCAGCCTGCATGCGGGCATCTTCACCCGATCGCTCGCGGTGGCCATGCGTGCGGTCCGGGAACTGGACGCGGGCGGCGTGATGATCAACGACTCCTCCGACTACAGGTTCGACGGCATGCCGTTCGGCGGGTCCAAGTACGGCAGCATGGGCCGCGAAGGCGTCCGCTTCGCCTATGAGGAGATGACCCAGCCCAAGGTGGTCTGCATCAGGAGCTAGCGGGGCGGCAGGGCCTGGAGCCCGGCTGCTAGCCCGTCTGCGCCGTGCCCGTCGGCTCCCCACCGTCTCCCCGCCGTCGGATGACGTTGGACAGGGTCAGCGCGGTCACGGTGTCGGCCACGCCGGGGAGGGCCGCGATCTGCTCCCAGATCTCCTGGACCCTGTCCAGCGAGCGCGCCTCCAGCCTCACCAGCAGGTCAAAGTCGCCGCTGAGGACATCACAGAGGACCACTTCGGGAATGGTCCGCAACGCGGCCAGGACATCCGCACCACGCATGCGGTCCTTGCGGTAAATCATGAGGAAGGCGGAAACCATGCTCTGGCCCACACTGCCCGCCACGATCGTGTAGCCCTGGATGTAGCCCTGCCGCTCCAGGCGGTCTACACGCTGCCGCACGGCATTCCTGGACAGGAGCACGCGGCTGGCCAACTCGGCATGGGACACCCGGGCGTTCTTTGTGAGCTCCGCAAGGATCTTCTGGTCGATGTGATCCAAACCCGTCCCGTCCATCCCTACCCTCCGCCGCAATCATCGGCGCGCCACTGCCCCCTGGACTGTGTGCGCTCCGAAACCGTAGCCAGAAAGGCTCCGCAGAAATGATACGTCCACTCCTGTTGAATCAGGCACCCGCCGCCATCACCTGCATTCTGTTCGACATGGACGGGACGCTCCTGGACTCCGCGCCGGGGGTGATGGACAGCGCTGCCCGGGCGCTCAAAGCCGTGAATGCGCCGGTCCCTCCGCACCGGGACCTGCTCAAGTATGTCGGCCCGCCCATGTACGAGTCATTTCGGCACAGCGCAGGCCTGGACGCAGCAACCGCCCGGGAAGCGCTCCGGCACTACCGCGCTGCCTACGCCGAAACAGGGGCCGGGCAATCCAGCCTTTTTGACGGTATTGACGGCCTCTTGAACCAGTTGGGTTCGGTGCAGTGTCCGATGGCGGTGGCAACGTCCAAAGTGGAGGATCAGGCGGTCCGGCTGGCGGGCACATTCGGGATTGACCGTCACTTCGCCGATATCTGCGGCGCGTCCGACGCAGCCGGAAGGGCCTCCAAGGAAGACGTCATAGCCGAATCGCTGGCGCGGCTCAAGGCGCAGGGCGTGGACATTACCAGCCCGGTCATGGTGGGCGACCGGAGCTACGACATTGCCGGCGCGGCCGTCCACGGGATCCCTACGATCTTTGTGTCCTGGGGATACGGAGACCCATCGGAAGCCGCTGAGGCCGCGGCTGTTGCCCAGACACCCGAGGTCCTTGCGGGGCTGCTCCGCGCCGGCCGGTAGCGCAGCAGCCCGGTAACAGAAGCGGAGGACGACGGCGGGAAGTCCCGCCGTCGTCCTCCGGCTGTTAGCTCTTGGTCACCACGGTGTTCACGTGGCCCAGGATCACCTGCCGCTGGCGATGGAGACCCTGCTTGGGTTTTCGATGGCGCCCATTACCCTGTCGGTCACTTCATCGATGCCGCCGATGCCGTCAACCTGGGTCAGGATGCCGCGTTCGGCATACTTCGCCACCACGGCTTCGGTCTGCTCGTGGTAGAGGTCCAGCCGGTGGCGGATGACGGCTTCGTTGTCGTCGCTGCGGCCGGTTTCCTTGGCGCGGCCCAGGAGACGGTGGACCAGTTCGTCGTCGTCGGCGGTCAGTTGCAGGACCACGTCCAACTGTTGCCCGTCCCTGGCCAGGACCCCGTCCAGATAATCGACCTGTGCCGTGGTGCGGGGGTAACCGTCCAGCAGGAAGCCGTTTTCGACGTCGTCCTCGCTGAGGCGGCTGCGCACCATCTTGTTGGTGACGCTGTCCGGGACGAAGTCCCCGGCGTCCATGTACTTCTTGGCCTCGACGCCAAGGGGCGTCCCGCCCTTCACATTGGCGCGGAAGATATCACCCGTGGAGATCGCAACGACGCCGAGGCGCTCCGAAACGCGCTCCGCCTGCGTGCCTTTGCCGGAACCGGGCGGGCCAATAATCAACATTCTCGTCATTCAAATAAACCCTTCATTATGCCGCTGCTTCGTGTCAGTTGCGACCAGGCTGCATCGGTGCCTGACAGCAGCGTACGACGGCGGGAGGTCCCGCCGCCGTCCACTGGCTCTTTATGCAGCTAACGGTAGTTATGGTGCAGTAGGCGGTCATGCGGTGGCATTCCCGACGAGCCTGAGTTGGTGCTCAGGCTTAGAAGAAGCCGAGCTTGTTCTCGGTGTGGCTGACCAGGAGGTTCTTGGTCTGCTGGTAGTGGTCCAGCATCATGGCGTGGTTTTCACGTCCGATTCCGGAGGCCTTGTACCCGCCGAAGGCAGCGCCAGCAGGGTAGGCGTGGTAGTTGTTGACCCACACACGGCCGGCCTGGATCTCGCGGCCGGCACGGTAGGCGACGTTGCCGTTGCGCGACCAGACGCCGGCACCGAGTCCGTAGAGGGTGTCGTTGGCGATGCTGATGGCGTTGTTGTAGTCCGTGAAGCGTGCCACGGAGACCACGGGGCCGAAGATCTCCTCCTGGAAGATCCGCATCCTGTTGTCACCCTCGAAGATGGTGGGCTGGACGTAGAAACCGCCGGCCAGGTCCCCGTCAAGCTCCGTCGGTGCACCGCCGGCCAGGATTTTGGCGCCCTCTTCGAGTCCGATGTCGATGTAGGAGAGGATCTTCTCCATCTGGCCCACCGACGCCTGGGCGCCGATCTGGGTGTTAGTGTCCAGCGGGTTGCCCTGGATGATCTTCTGCGTCCTGGCCACGGCGTCAGCCATGAAGGAGTCATAGATACCGTCCTGGACGAGGGCGCGGGACGGGCTGCTGCAGACTTCGCCCTGGTTGAAGGCATACAGGGTGAAGCCCTCCAGCGCCTTGTCGTAGAAGGCGTCGTTGGATGCGGCGACGTCGTTGAAGAAGATGTTCGGGCTCTTGCCGCCGAGCTCCAGCGTGACAGGGATCAGGTTCTGGCTGGCGTACTGGCTGATCAGGCGCCCGGTGGAGGTCTCGCCGGTGAAGGCGATCTTGCGGATCCGCGGGCTGGAGGCCAGCGGCTTTCCCACTTCCGCGCCGAAGCCGTTGACGATATTCAGCAGGCCCGCTGGCAGCAGGTCCGCGATGAGTTCCGCCAGGACCAGGATGGAGGCCGGAGTGTTCGAAGCCGGCTTGAGGACCACCGCGTTGCCGGCCGCCAGGGCCGGGGCCATCTTCCAGACGGCCATCAGGATGGGGAAGTTCCACGGGATGATCTGGCCCACCACGCCAAGGGGTTCGTGGAAGTGGTAGGCCGTGGTGTCGTCGTCCAGCTGGGAGAGCCGGCCTTCCTGGGCCCGGATGGCGGAGGCGAAGTACCGGAAGTGGTCAGCCGCCAGCGGAATGTCCGCATTCAAGGTTTCGCGGATGGGCTTGCCGTTGTCCCAGGTTTCAGCGACCGCCAACAGTTCCAGGTTCGCGTCGATCCGGTCGGCGATCTTGTTCAGCACGGCGGCGCGCTCGGTGGCCGAAGCCTTGCCCCACGCCGGTGCGGCCTTGTGCGCGGCATCGAGTGCGAGCTCAACGTCCGCAGCAGCGCCGCGGGCCACCTCGGTAAATTGCTTTCCGTTCACCGGGGAGACGTTCTCGATGTATTGGCCGGTAGTTGGAGCCACCCATTCTCCGCCGATCCAGTTTTCGTAGCGGTCCTTGAACTGGACCTTGGATCCTTCTTGGCCGGGCTGTACATAAACAGTCATGGTCACTCCTCTGGAAAACAGACGTCTTCGTCCTGGCCCCCATGCTAGAGGTTCAAAGGTTGCGACCAGGCTGCATTGGGCGCCTGAAGCCTGCTTCCTATAGCGCCGCTGCGCGAGGTCAGTCCGGCGGTACCGGAGCTCCCGGCAGGGCGTAGTAGAGGTAGCTGTCCTCGTCATGGGTGCGCACGAAACCGGCCTGTTCGTACAAGGCACGGGCGGGGTTGTTGAGGTGAACGCCAAGCGTGAGCGTCCTGGTGCCGGCGGACAAAGCGTCACTGATGAACTGCTCCAGCAGCAGCCAGCCGAACCCCTGCCGGCGGAATTCGGGAAGCACGTGAATCGTGACCAGAACCGCCGCATCATCCGGCAGCGGCATCCACAGCATGATGCCGGCCGGGACGCCGTCCGCCTCGGCAACCCGGGCCCGGGGCAGGTTGGCCGTCCAGAGCTCCAGGTTCCGGTCAATCGCCTGCATCCAGCGCTCCAGCTGGTCGCTCTCGATCTCCCGCATGTACTGCAGCTCGGACCTGTACAGCATGGGCAGGTCGGTGGGCTCGGCGGCCCTGATGGCCCATCCTGCCGCGGCGGCCGCCGGCCCCGCTTCAGATGACTTCATCGTGAAAGTCTCGCACGGGTCTTTGCGGATGCCCCGGAAACGTCATCCTTTCCGTTGCGGACGACGGCGGGACCTCCCGCCGTCGTCCGCTCTTGACGGTGTGTCCCGGAAAAACCTCACCACGTTCGCCCAGTTACTGGCACACTGAGCCAATGAAAGAGGCGCGCTCCCCCTCCCGCCGGCCCGGCATCCGGGCCGCCATGTTTGTCGACTTCGACAACGTCTACACCGGCCTGCAGGCCCTCGATCCGGCGGCGGCGAAACGGTTCGCGGAAGACCCCAAACACTGGGCGGACGCGTTGTCCGGCGCGGGCTCGGGCGAGAGCTCCCGGCGCTTCCTGATCCGCAACTGCTACCTCAACCCGGTGGTGTACTCGAAGTACCGGACCTACTGGACCCGTGCGGGCTTTCGGGTGATCGACTGCCCGTCGCTGACTCAGCGCGGCAAAAGCAGCACCGATATCAACCTTGTGCTGGACGCGATGGACACACTGTCCGGGAGCGGCGGCATCGACGAGTTCTTCATCGCGTCGGCGGACGCGGACTTCACCTCACTCATCCAGCGCTTCCGGGCCGCTGACAAGATGACCACGGTGATCGCCGCCGGCGCCGTGGCCTTCGCTTACCGTGAGATGGCGGACAACGTGGTGGAGTCCCACGACTTTGTGGCGATCCTCAACGGCACCACCGTGGAGCCAATCCACGCGGTGGCCTCTGTCCAGCCGCCACGCGCAGAGGGGGCCCCCAAGGAGAAGGCCAGGCCGAAGACTGCCTCCGCGGCGGTCAAGGAGGTCTGCGACTTCGTCAGGACGGCACCGGGTCCCGTTGTCGGTGCGATGGTTGCCCACCGGGCACTCACGGTGGATCCCTCCCTGAAGACAGACTGGGGCGGCTGCGGAAAGTTCGGGACCTGGGTGGCCCAGATCGGCCAGGGGGTCGAGTACTCCGCATCGCGTGGCGGGTGGGTCTGGGATGCGCAGAGGTTTTCCATCGAGGACCTGCCCAACGAAGCCGATGTCGAGTCCGGCATTGAGGAACGGGTCGCGCGAGTCACCGATGTGCCCGCACTGTCCGCAGCCCAGTTCCGGCAGCTGTTTCTGGCCATGGCGGCCAGGCTCCGTGAGCAGCCGGCCAACCGCAGCGAGCTGGCAAAACTTGTCCGGGATGACTGTGTCACCGCGGGTCAGCCGGTGTCCCGCGGGGCCGTGAACTTTGTCCTGCAGGGCCTGGGATACGTCGATTTCCAGCTCACGGACACTGCAACGGCGGAAGAGCTGGCGGCGGCCTGGACCGACGACGTGGAAGAACTCTGCCGCGTGGCGCTGATGGAATTCGACGACGCCGAGCGGCTGGCGCTACGGCGATGGGCCAGCGGAGGCTTCGTGGAGGCCTAGTTCCCTGCCGGGATAGCAGTCGCTGGGAGGACGACGGCGGGGAGGAGCCACCGTCGTCTGTCTCGGTCTTCTTCGGTTTGCGGCCCACGGACCGGGGTCAGGCCCTGCTTCGACGCGTGACGGCGCCGAAAATCGCCAACACGATCACGGCGCCCAAAATAGCCAGCAGCCAGGTCCTGAGATCGAAGAAGTCAGCGAGGCCGCCGCCGAAGACCAGCGAACCGATCCATCCGCCAAGGATGGCGCCGACCACACCCAAAACCAGCGTGACCACCCAGCCACCGCCCTGCCTTCCGGGAAGTATGGCCTTTGCGATAGCCCCCGCGATCAGGCCGAGCAGGAGAAATCCGAGAAATCCCATGACGAGCTTCCTTCCGAATGAAAGAACCGCTTAGCTGCGACAGGAGCAGGAATTCGTGCTGGGCGGGTCAAGCCCATTGCCTGCTGCCCTCCGCGGTCCGGGTTGCCGGCACCTGCCGGTGAGTGGAGTTTAGGGATTCTTTTGGGGCCCGTCACGAGTGGCTGCCACCCGAATATTCGGCCGCACTCGTGCATGGCCGTCACGGACTACGCGCGCCGGGGAACTAGCGGGACGCCGTGCGGTGCCAAGTCCTTTCGGGCGCAGTCCCCGGCGGGCCGGCCCGATGGGGCGCTCGCCCTGGCGCCTGTGAAGCCCCTGGACGTGAAGCTCGACGCCGAAAGCAGCTACACCTTCAGCTACCAGATCGCAGGGGAACCCGGCCACTGGTATGCCCGGCTCGGCGCCCGGAGGCGCCAGTGCTCAGTGGAGGTTTCCCCCGCGAAGTGGAGGCCGCTCGGGGAGAACGACGTCCAAGCCGCCGTCGACGCCGCTGCCGTCATCATCCAGCAGGTTCTTGAGAGGGCCGGCAGGTAGTGCATCGGACGCTTCACGGCTGATCTTCGCAGACGCCTCGGACTCCTCGTCCGCCTCCGGCCGCTGCGGCTTGTAGACCCATGCGACCAGCACCACGGAGATGATCATCAGCAGGAACCAGGAGACCAGCTTGTCGGGTGAGACCATCTGCCAGCCGTTCACCTGGCTTGGGTAGAGCCAGGCCCCGGACCAGGTGGCGATGTTCTCGGCAATCCAGATGAACAGCGCCACCAGCAGGAACGACAGGACCAGTGGCATCCGGAACTTCCTGCGGAACACGCGGAAATGCATCACGCACCGCCCGTAGACGATCAGGACGGCGGCCAGCAGCAACCACCGGAGGTCGGCGATGTAGTGGTGGGTGAAGAAGTTCGCATAGATGGCCGCTGCCACGAGCGCGGTGATCCACCGCCGCGGGTACCGGGCGAAGCGCAGGTCGAAGAGCCGGTAGACGCGCACCATGTACGAACCGACCGCCGCGTACATGAATCCGCTGAAGAGCGGGACTGCACCTATCCGCAAAAAACCCTCGGCCTCATAGGACCAGGACCCCACGTCGGTCTTGAACAGCTCCATCACGGTCCCCACCAGGTGGAACAGCACAATCACCCGCAGCTCGCGCAGGGTCTCCAGCCGTGTGGTCACCATCAGGACCTGGATCACGACGGCGGCGAGGGTCAGGAAATCGTTCCTGGCCAGCCCGGCGTCGTCCGGATACCAGAGGCGCGCCGCCAGGATCACGGCGAGGAGCGCGGCGCCAAAGATGCATGCCCAGCCCTGTTTGAGGCCGAAGACCACAAACTCGGTGGATCCTGACCGGACGCCGCCGGCCGGGGCCCGTTGCAGGAACCGGCGCGCCCGCTCATCGATGAATTGCTCTACGGAAGTGAAACTCCGCACTGGTACCCCGTTCCCCCGCCACGAGTGGCATTGTGATTTCTTCTTGCCGGACTTCCGGTCCGGACCCTGCGTGGCTGACCCTAGGCAGTCTTCAGCTGGCCGAGGCAGTAGTTCTTGAACGAATGGCGGACCCGCTGCGGCAGCCGCGGATAAACCGCCGCGGACCACCGCATGGTGCGGTTGAACAGGCGGCCGTGGCGTTCACTCCACGGCAGTCCGAAGCTGTCCCGAAGCTGGTCGGGCAGGAGGCCCGCGGTGAGGAAGCGGGCCAGCGGCATGGCCAGGCGCTGCCAAAGCTGCGGATCCGGCGGATGCAGCAGCTCGCGGGCCACGCGGACGCTGACGTCGTCGGCCTTCAGCGCCTGCAGGCACCCGTCCCAGTAAACGGCGAAGGCCTTGCGGTCGGCCGGCCACAGCTCGGCTGGCAGCTGCAGGGCCGTCCCGATTCTCGCGTAGTCGCGATAAATGAGATCTGCAGCTTCGTCGTCCAGCGGCCCGTAGATTTTTTCGTAGACGGTGATCGCGGTGTCGTACAGGGTGGCCAGAACCCACAGCTGCGACTGTGCGTCGAAGGCGCTGTATCCCCGGGAACCGGCGTCGGGCTTCCGGCGAACCGGCGCATGGGCGCGGTTCACGCTGCGCCGCACCGCTACCAGCTGGTCCTCGGTTCCGTACACCACGGCGTACACATAGGTCATGGTGGCGCGGAGCCGGTCCAGCGGACGCTCGGCGAAGTTGCTGTGCTCTGCCACGCCATGACCCACGGCAGGGTTCGCGATCTGCAGCAGAATGGCGCGTCCTGCACCCGCGAGCAGAACGCTCTCCGCTCCCATATCGGCAAGGCCACGCACCATCCCACAATCTACCGGAATGGCCAAGAACGTACGACGCCGGCGTCCCCCCACCGGCTGGTTCGCTCACCGGCGGTATCATCTACGGGCCGTAGGCGAGTACTTCGGGAGATGGGAGCCCGATTCGTTAAACGCGGCCGGGTCCATGGTTCCCCCGCCTGCAAGAATGGCTGAATGGAAGTCGCACTGGGACTGCTTGTTCTCGTGGCGGTGGTCTGTGCCGGCAGTGCACTGGGCAGGAAGCTTAATGTTTCGGTGCCGCTGCTGCTGGTGCTGGCCGGCGTCGCCGGTTCTTTCCTCCCGTTCGTTCCGCCGATCGAGCTCAACCCGGAACTGGTCCTCGTGGGCCTGCTGCCGCCGCTCCTTTACGCCGCCGCGCTGCGGACATCGCTGTTCGACATCGGCTCCAACCGTCGCGCCATTGGGCTGCTCTCGGTTGGCTACGTCATTTTCGGCACCATCACCGTGGGCTACGTGGTCTGGTGGCTTTTCCCGGAGATCCCGCTGGCCGCCGCCATCGCCCTTGGTGCCGTGGTGGCGCCGCCGGATGCGGTGGCCGCAACGGCCATCGCGCGGAAGGTGGGGATGCCGCGCCGGATTGTCACCATCCTCGAGGGCGAGTCCCTGGTAAACGACGCCACCGCCCTGGTCTGCCTCCGCGCCGCGATCGCGGCCATCGCCGGGTCCGTGTCCGCCGCAGGAATCGCCGGCGGATTCCTGCTCGCGGCCGGAGGCGGCCTGGTGGTCGGCCTGGCAGCGGCCTACGTACTGACACAGCTCCGCAAACGGATCCGGAATGTCGCCATCAATACCTCGACCTCGCTGATGGCGCCGTTTGTCGCCTACCTCCCGGCTGAGGCGATCCACGCCTCCGGTGTTCTCGCCGTCGTCGTTACCGGGCTGGTGATGGGCACCAAGGCACCCTCCATGCCCAACGGTGCCGCGCGGCTGAGCCAGCGCAGCAACTGGAACACTGTACAGTTCCTGCTGGAGAATTCGGTCTTCCTGCTGATCGGCCTGCAGGTCCGGACCATCATCGACGGTGTCCAGGATGACTCACTGGGCGCGGCCCGCATCTGGACGGGCTGCGCAATCATCCTGCTGGCGGTGATGCTGCTCCGGCCGGTCTGGGTGTTCCCCGCGACCTACCTGCCCCGCCTGATCCCGGCTGTGCGGCGCAACGATCCGGCGCCGCCGTGGCAGTTCGCCGCGATTGTGTCCTGGGCGGGTATGCGCGGCGTGGTGACCCTGGCCGCCGTACTTGTGCTGCCCGCGGAACTGGAGCACCGTTCGGTGCTGATCCTGGCCGCCATGGTGGTGGTTGCCGGGACGCTCACACTGCAGGGGTTCACCCTGCCCCTTTGGTCCGGCTCCTGCGGCTCCGTGGCCCGGACCCGCGCGAGGACGCCTTGAACCAGGCCTCCCTCATGCAGCTGGCCACCGCCGCCGGCGTGGAGCGCCTGCAGGAACTGCGCATTGACACGGACCCGCCGGAAGTCATGGCCATGCTGAAGCGGCGCACCCAGGAGCGTGGGCTGGCGGCGTGGGAACGGCTGGGCCGGCCGACGTCGGAAGCGGCAACCCCCAGCCAGCGTTACGCCCAGCTGCGGCTCGCCATGCTGGAAGCTGAGCGGGCCAAAGTGCTGGAACTGCGGCGCGGCGGCGAGTACGCCCACGAGGTCCTCAGTGAAGTCCTGGACCGGCTGGACGTCGAGGAATCGATGCTCGACGTCTCACTGGAGGAGCTTGACGCCTCCGGCGGGGCGGCGGGGAGGGCCTCGCGAGGCCGGGCGGGGTATGCGGCCACCTGGAGTCCGCGCCGGACCCGCAGGTCCCGCCGGACGCCTACTGCGCGGACTGCGCACTGGAAGGGACGACGACGGTACACCTCAGGATGTGCCTGGCCTGTGGAAACGTGGGCTGCTGCGATTCCTCCCCGGGGAACCACGCCTCCCGCCATTTCGGCTCGACGGGCCATCCGGTGATGCGGAGCATCGAACCCGGCGAAAGCTGGCGCTGGTGCTACGAGGACGACCTGCTGGGTTGACCGGGGATACCGCCGCTAGGCTGGCAGCATGACCGAGTTGGGCGCGTTCGTTCCCACGCTGCTCTGCGTCGCCCTCCTCGTGGCCCTGACGGTGGCGGCTCTCCGGGGGTTCAAAGCACCGCACAGTACTGCACCCGCGCTGGCCATCTTGCGCGGAGCGGTGCAGCTTGCCCTGATCAGCTTCATTCTGAGCGGCGTCATCACCAACCCGGTGTTCGTCGCTGTGGCGCTGCTGGTCATGTTCACCGTTGCCGCGGCGACTGCAGCCCGGCGAATCGGCTGGAGCTGGACCCATCTGGGACTCGTCAGTGCGTCGATGGCCGCGGGCATCGCTGCCACCCTGGCCATCATTTTCGCGACGGGTGCCATCCCGTTCACGCCGCGTTATGCCCTGGCGATCGGCGGCATAGTCATCGGCAACGCCATGACCATCGCCACGCTGGGCGGGCGGCGGTTTGCGGAATCCGTCAATGCCCGCTGGGAAGAAGTGGAGGGCTGGCTCGCCCTCGGCGCAACGCCGCGGCAGTCAACCCTGGAACTGGCCCGGGGTGCGGTGTACTCGGCCCTGATCCCCAGCACCGACCAGACCAAGACGACGGGGCTGGTCACCTTGCCGGGGGCCTTCGTGGGCGCCATCTTCGGAGGCATCTCGCCGTTGGAGGCCGGGCGCTTCCAGATCATTGTCCTGGCCGCGATCATGGCCGCAGGCTCCATCACCGCCGTCATCACCGTCGCCGCCCTGGCGCCCGTCCGCGTTCGGCCCGACCGGCCGCGCTGAGCCGCCAGGTAAGCTGACCCATCGCGGACAACAGCCGGTCATCAGCTATTGGTGGCGCGGATAGCCTCTGCGACGCTTTCCAGATGCTGCCGCATTGCCTCGGCTGCCCCGTCCGGGTCGTGCCGGCACACGGCGTCGATAATGGCCAGGTGCTGCGGGAGGGAAACGGTGGGGCGTCCGGGCTGGCGCGCCAGCTGGAACTGAAAGCGCACGGCCTGGCCGCGCAACCGTTGAATTGTCGCCGCGGCAGTCTTCTGTGCACTCACGGCAATGATCTTGGCGTGGAGGCGCTGATTGCACAGCGAGTATGACTCCCGGTCGCCGCGGTCCACCGCCTCCTCCATCTCCCTGGCGAGCCCCCTGAGTTCATCCGATTCAGCGTCGGATATCCTCTCGGCCGCCTTCCGGGCGCACAGTGCCTCGAGTGCGGCGCGCACTTCGGTGATCTCGAGCGCCTCATCAACTGAAACGGCCCTCACTCGCGCACCGCGGTTCTGGACACGTTCCACAAGGCCTTCGACGCTCAGCTCGGACAAAGCGACGCGGACGTTGCCCCTGCTGGCCCCATACTCGGCCGCCAGGTCGGCTTCCACGAGCCGCTGCTTCGGCACGAGTTCGCCCCTGATGATCGCGGTGCGCAAAGTATCAACCAGCTCGGGGGCCGAAAGGGCTCCTCCGACGCTCTCGTCAACGGTTGTCATGCTGCCCCTTTCAGAACCCATCCGGGTAACACTCCTCCTTGCATTGTAAACAATTTTGTCAGCGCGCTTCCTGAAACCTGCGTTCGCGGCCGGCCGGAACGCGGTAAAAAAGTTTGCTGACGATATTGCTAACAATTTCGTCAACGGTTATCGTGGTGTGTATTGCATCACTATCAAGGGAGCGAACACCGTGGTTCTAGCGACCATCCAGGGAACGGAGACGGACCGCCCGCGTGTCCAGGGCGGCCAGACCGCGATTCCGTGCTGGTTTATGCGGGGAGGCACCTCGCGGGGGCCGTTTTTCCGGTCCGACGATCTGCCGGAGGATCAGGCTTCCCGCGACGCCGTACTGCTGGCAGCGCTGGGATCCCCGGACCCCCGCCAAATCGACGGCTTGGGAGGCGCCGTTCCACTGACCAGCAAGGCCGGGATCGTCTCCGTTAGTGACCGTGACGACGCGGATCTGGAATTCCGGTTTGCCCAGCTGCAGCCGGACAGCAACATCGTCGACCTGACGCCCAACTGCGGAAACATGCTCGCGGCGGTAGTGCCCTTCGCCCTGGAGGCTGGCCTCATCACTGCCCGGGGTGACACCACAACGGCCCGGGTCCTCACGCTCAACACTGGCCTGGTTGCCGAGATCACCGTGCCTACGCCCGACGGCGGGGCAGGACGGTACGTGGAGTACACCGGCGCTGCCTGCATTGACGGCGTACCCGGAACTGCTGCCCCGATCGCCATCAACTTCCTGGACACGGCCGGCTCGGTCTGCAGCTCGCTCCTGCCCACGGGCAACGTCCGTGACCGCGTGGACGTGGCCGGCATCGGAGCGGTGGAGGTGACATGTATCGACAACGGCCAGCCGCTGGTGATCATCGCCGCGGCCGCACTCGGCCGCACCGGCTATGAGTCGACGGCGGCACTCAACGAGGACCAGGAGCTCAAGTCCCGTCTGGAGGTTCTGCGCCTCGCCTGCGGAGAACTGATGGGCCTCGGTGACGTGACAGCCAGGAACTACCCCAAGATGACGCTCGTTTCGCCGCCGGCCCAGGGCGGCGCCATCAACACGCGCAGCTTCATCCCGCACGTCTGCCACGATTCCATCGGCGTCCTTGCGGCGGTCACAGCGGCAACAGCCTGCGTGATCGAGGGAACTGTCGCCCACGGCCTCGCGAAGGTTGATTCCGGCACCGACATCCGGGTGTCCGTGGAGCACCCGGCCGGGGAATTCAGCATTGAACTGGGTCTGGACCCCGGTAACCCCCAGCACGTCATCAAGTCTGCGCTGCTGCGCACGGCCCGGCTCATCATGGCCGGCGATGTCTTTGTCCCCCGCCGCGCTTTGCACTCGAGTGCAATAACAGCCGCGGTCCCTCTTGAGGAGAAGCAGTAATGATCATCGATTGCCATGGCCACTTCACCACGGCCCCCGCAGAACTGGGGCACTGGCGGAGCCAACAGATCGCCGGGCTCGAAAACCCGGCCGAAGCACCTGTCCGGGCGGACCTGAAGATTACGGATGCCCAACTTCAGGAGAGCATCGAAGCGAACCAGCTGCGCCTCATGGACGAGCGCGGCATCGACGTGACAATCTTCTCCCCGCGTGCCTCGTTCATGGCCCATCACGTCGGCGCCTTCGAAACCTCCGCAGAGTGGGCTGCAATCTGCAACGAACTCTGCTTCCGGGTCAGCGAACTCTACCCCGAGCGTTTCGTGCCGGCCGCGATGCTTCCGCAGTCCCCCGGCGTCGACCCCGCCACCTGCATCCCCGAACTCACGCGATGCGTGGAGGAGTACGGCGCCGTCGCGCTGAACCTGAACCCCGACCCGTCCGGCGGCCACTGGACGGCGCCGCCGCTCACCGACAGCTCCTGGTACCCGATCTACGAAAAGATGGTCGAGTACGACATTCCGGCCATGGTCCACGTCAGCACCAGCATCAATCCGGCCTTCCACACCACGGGTGCGCACTACCTGAACGCCGACACCACCGCCTTTATGCAGCTGCTGCAGGGGGACCTGTTCGCGGACTTCCCCACGCTGAAACTGGTCATCCCGCATGGCGGGGGCGCCGTGCCGTATCACTGGGGGCGTTTCCGCGGCCTGGCCATGGCATTGAAAAAGCCAGCCCCGGAGGAGCACCTGCTGGGCAATGTCTTCTTCGACACCTGCGTCTACCACCAACCGGGAATCGACCTCCTGCTGGATGTCGTGCCCACCCGGAACATCCTGTTCGCGTCCGAGATGATCGGCGCCGTCAGGGACATCGACCCCTGCACAGGCCACAATTTCGACGATACCGCCCGGTATGTCGAAAACGCCGGCCTGAACGAGGCTGACCTGGCCGCGGTCCAGGAACACAACGCCCGCACCGTCTACCCGCGATTGAACGCCCGCCTCAAGCAACAGGGCCGCTAAACCACTCACTAGGAGCACACATCCATGCAGGAACTCGGAGTCGTACACCGAAATATCAACCGCGCCTCCCGCGCGGACGTTGATGCGCTGGCAGCATTCGGTGTAAGCACCATCCATGAAGCCATGGGACGCCTCGGCCTGATGCGCCCGTACATCCGCCCCGTCTACCCCACGGCCAAGCTTTGCGGCACCGCAGTGACGGTCCTGCTTCAGCCCGGTGACAACTGGATGCTGCACGTGGCAGCCGAACAGGTTCAGCCCGGCGACGTCCTCGTCGCTGCGTGCACCACCGAATGCGAGGACGGGTTCTTCGGCGACCTGCTGGCCACCTCCGTCCGCGCACAGGGCGGGGTGGGACTGGTCATCGACGGCGGCTGCCGCGACGTTGACGGGCTGCGGGAGATGGACTTTCCCGTCTTCAGCAGGGCCATCAACTCCAAGGGCACCATCAAAGCAACTGTCGGATCGGTCAACGTCCCGGTGGTCTGCGCCAACGCGCTGGTCAACCCCGGCGACGTGGTGATTGCCGACATCGACGGCGTCGTTGTTGTCCCCGCCGGGCGCGCTGGCGAAGTAGCCGAAGCTGCCCGGCAACGCGAAGCCAACGAAGAGGGCAAGCGCCTGCGGTTCGCAGCCGGCGAGCTCGGCCTCGACATCTACTCCATGCGCCAGCCGCTCGAAGCTGCCGGCCTGCGGTACATCGACTAATGAGTAGTCTGGTCAAAGGAGACCCCATGAGCGCCCTATTTACCACATCGCCCGGCTGGCTGGACTGGTACCGCAACCCGTCCACTCCCCGATTCACCCTCCCGCAGGGGACGGTGGACGCCCACTGCCATGTCTTCGGTCCCGGGGCCGAGTTCCCCTTCGCCCCGGAGCGCAAGTACACGCCCGGAGACGCCGGCAAGGACCAGCTCTTCGCACTGCGGGACCACCTCGGAGTCAGCCGCAACGTCATCGTGCAGGCAACATGCCACGGTGCTGACAACAGTGCGATGGTGGATGCGGTCCGGGCCTCCGGCGGCCGGGCCCGCGGCGTCGCCACGGTCCGTCCGGACGTGACAGACTCCGAGCTTCGCCGGCTGGATGAGGCCGGCGTGCGGGGCGTGCGGTTCAACTTCCTCAAACGCCTGGTCAGCGCCGCCCCGCAGGACCACCTCGCCGCCATTGCGAAGCGGATCGCTCCCTTGGGCTGGCACGTCGTCATCTACTTCGAGGGCGCCGACCTGGAAGACCTGGAAGGATTCTTCGGTTCCCTTCCGACACCCTTGGTGGTTGACCATTTGGGACGGCCCGATGTCACCAAGCCCGCCGACGGTCCCGAGTTCAGCCGCTTCCTGCGTTTTGTTGACAGGAATGACGTCTGGGTCAAAGTCAGCTGCCCGGAGCGGCTCAGCGTCAGCGGCCCCGCCGCCCTCGACGGCGAGCAAAAGGCGTACATTGACGCAGTGCCCTTCGGACGCCGTGCCGTCGAGGAGTTCCCGGACAGGGTGCTGTGGGGCACCGACTGGCCCCACCCCAATCTCACGGACCACATGCCTGATGACGGGCTCCTGGTCGATTACATACCGCAGGTGGCCGTGACCACCGAGCAACAGCACAAGCTCCTTGTCGCCAATCCGATGCGGCTCTACTGGCCCGGCGAAGACGCCTAGCCCCTTCCACACCCAGCTTCCCCAGAGGACTCCAATGATGCACTCCAATGCGGCAAACCGGCTCGACCGGCTTCCCATCTCCAAGTTCCATAAAATCACCCTCGTCGCCGTGTCCTTCGCGTATTTCTTCGAATTCGCCGACATCAACAGCTTCGCCACCACCGTCCCCAAGCTGATCAAGCTATGGGGCGTCTCGATCAACCAGATCGCCTATGTCACGTCCGCGTCTTTCGTCGGCATGTTCTTCGGCTCGCTGATCGCCAGCTGGCTCGCCGACCGTTGGGGCCGCAAGAAGGCACTGGTCATCACCACGCTGTGGTTCTCGGCCTTCTCTTTCGCTGCAGTTTTCTCCTGGGACATCGTCTCGCTCGGCGTCTTCCGCGTCCTGACCTCGGCCGGCCTCGCGGCCATGACCGTCGTAGCCGTGATTTACGTCAACGAGATCTTCCCGGCAGCCGTCCGCGGCAAGTACCAGGCCTACGCCATCGTCATCGGAATCTGCGGAACCCCGGTAACCAACCTCATCGCCAGCGTTGTGGTTCCGCTCAGCGACTGGTCGTGGCGCCTGGTGTTCCTGTGGGGGTCGCTTGGCATCGTCTTCATTTTCTTCACCCGGTACCTGAAGGAGTCCCCTCGCTGGTACGAGAGCAAGGGCCAGTACGGCAAGGCCGACGCCGCCCTGTCCGAGATCGAGGACCGGGTCGCCGCGGAGAAGGGCCCGCTGGCCGACCCTGCCGCGCCGGTTGCCGCCGTTCAAACGGCCAAGACCAAAGCGCCGTTCAAGCTCCTGCTCCAGAAGAAGTACCTCGGCCCCACGCTTCTGCTCACGGTTCTGTGGGTGACGCAGACCGTTGGCTTCTTCGGGTACTCGAGCTGGGCGCCGACGCTGTTGTCCAAGGAAGGCTTCAGCGTGGAAAACTCGATCTTCTACGTGGCGCTGACTACCGTGGGAGCGCCGCTGGGATCCTACCTGGCATCCCTGGTCACGGACCGATTCGAGCGCAAATGGTGCCTGGTGGTCTTCGGCACCACCATCGCGATCTGCGGCCTCTTCTACGGGCTCACCTTCAACCCGATCCTGATCGTGGTTTTCGGGTTCCTCGTGAACCTCTTCGAGCGCGGCTACACAGCCCTTGCCTACGCCTACTCGCCGGAACTGTTCGACACCGCCGGCCGCTCCTTGGGGACCGGCGTCTCCTACGGCCTGGGCCGGCTCTCCAACGCCGCGGGCCCGCTGATCATCGCAGCCCTGTACAACGGGAGCGGATACCAAAGTGTCTTCTTCTTCATCGCCGGCACCTGGCTATTCGGCGCGATCATCCTCGCTTTCTTCGGGCCCAAGACCCGGCAGGCACGCCTGGCACCGCCCGCCAAGTCACAGGACCTGACGCCTTCAGGCTCAGCGAACTAGGCCTAGGAACTGGCAGTACGGAGCCACAGGAGAGCGGACGACGGCGGGAAGTTCCCGCCGTCGTCCGCTTGCTGTTCGAGGTTGTCCCGGAGCTACCAGGTGGTCGCTTCCGAGCGCGAGGCGAGCCACCCGCCCCCGGTCCGGACGTACTCCATGGTGAGCTGCAGCGGCCACGTTGCCCGTGAGCCGTAGACGGTGGCGTCAGTGATGAACCTGCCCAGCCGCACCACCGTGTTCGTGGACCTCCCGCACGAAGTGACGCTCGCGGAGATCGACGCCCTGGCGGTCACGGCCTAGTCCCACGCGCAAACTCGCCCTTGGGAATATGCGCGTCGCTACACCGAGTGCGCCGTCACCAGTCCGTCGGGCGTCCCGGGGCGGACGCCGTCGGCCGTCTCCACCGGTAGACCGTTCCGGGCCCAGTACTCGATGCCACCGATCATTTCTCTCACGGGATACCCCAGCTCAGCGAACGCCAGGGCCGCGAACGTGCTGCCGTTGCAGCCCGGACCCCAGGAGTAGACCACCACGTCGGTGCCGGCGGGGATCAGTTCAGTGGCGCGGGAGGGGATGTTGGCGGTGGGCAGGTGGACGGCGCCGGGAATGTGGCCATGGTCCCAGGAGGCGCGCCTTCGGGTATCGACGAGCACGAATCCTGCGCCGGGGAAGTTCTCGGCGACGTCCATGACGTCGACCTCGAAGCTGAGTTTGGCGCGGAAGTATGCCGCCGCGTTATTGTTTCCGGCTCCGGCGGCCGTGCGCTCAGTAGTCACTCGTGTCCTATCCAGCGTGGGCGCCCTGCCCATCGTAGTGCCCACCCCAGCAATGGACGATAGTTTTGAGGCATGACGGCAAACTACAGGTACGACGTCGAGGTCCTGCACCTTCTGGTGTCGCCGGCGCACGCCTACTTCGGCCGCGCCCGCGAGGGTGCGGCGGACGTTCCCACCACCGACGCCGAGCGGGTGGAGTTGGTTGCCGGCAAGGGCATCGTGGGCGACCGGTTCTTCGGCAAGGCCGCGCACATGGACGCGGCTGTCACTTTGTTCGCCATCGAGGCGCTCGAGGCCATGGCCGCAGAACTGGGCGCCGCACCCTTTGACCCGCTCCTCACGCGGCGCAATATGGTCCTCCGCGGCGCCCACCTGGCTCCGCTGCTGGGTGAGGAGTTCGAGCTGGAATCGCGCGGGGAAACTGTGCGGCTGAAGGCCGGACGGCCCGCGCACCCCTGCGCCTGGATGGACCAGATGCTCGCCCCGGGAGCCCACAAAGCCATGCGCGGACGGGGCGGCGTGCGGTGCCAGGCGCTTTCCGACGGCGTCCTGCACCGCGGGCCGGCCGTGCTGATCAGCCCGGTACCGCTGGAACCCGGGAGTGCCGGCACGCCCACGCTGCTGCGGCCGTCGCGGCTGCCCTAGCCGCCCCGGGCGCGTAACGGAAGCGGACGACGGCGGGACCGCCCGCCGTCGTCCGCTTTGGTTTTTCCTTCGGTCACCGCTGCTGTCAGGCGGTCAAGTGTCACCGTCCGCCGGCGACCGAGTCCGTGATTGAGCTGTCGATGGCAGCCATTACCCTGGCGGTGACTTCATCGATACCGCCGATACCGTCCACCCGCGCCAGAAGTGCGCGTTCGGCATACGTGGCCACCACGTCCTCGGTCTGCGTGTGGTAGAGGTCCAGCCGGTGGCGGATCACGGCCTCGTAGTCGTCGCTGCGGCCGAGCTCCTTGGCGCGGCCCAAGAGACGCGATACGAGTTCCTCGTCGTCGGCGGTCAGCTGCAGGACGACGTCAAGCTTTAGCTCCCGAGCGGCCAGGACCCCGTCCAGGTAGTCAATCTGGGCGGGGGTGCGCGGGTATCCGTCCAGCAGGAAGCCGTTTTCGACGTCGTCCTGGCTGAGGCGGCTGCGCACCATCTCGTTGGTGACGCTGTCCGGCACGAAGTCACCGGCGTCCATATATTTCTTGGCTTCGATGCCAAGCGGCGTGCTGCCCTTCACATGGGCACGGAAGATGTCACCTGTGGAGATCGCAACAATGCCGAGGCGCTCCGAAATGCGCTCCGCCTGCGTGCCCTTGCCGGAACCGGGGGGCCCAATAATCAACATTCTGGTCATTCGAGTAACCCTTCGTTGTGCCGTAGCCGGAAGTTTGCAGCCGCCTTCAGGCTCTGGAAAAGGCGGCCCGCCGTATGACTGGCTGGTCAGCCCATGATAGGACTTCAAAGGTTGCGACAAGGCTGCATCGTCTGTACTGGACGGGACGATTGACCCTACTTACGCCGACAGCATGGTGCTAAAAATGCCTTATCCCGGCCAGCACGCAGACAAGGCCGACGGTGAAGAGGACGACATGGAAATTCCAGTGGATCCGACCACAATTGCCGAGTATGCCCTCATCTACTTTGCGGCAATTGCCGGGATCATTCTCCTGTTGCTGCCGATCCTGATCACATTTGTCTTGCTCCTGTTTGTGGCAGGGGCAATTCAGGTGGCGGCAGTCCTGTTGAAAGTCGCGACGGTCGGCCTGGTCAGGGGCATCGTCGGGCTCTTCAGGCATCCCGGCGAGCCCCGCCCACCCAGGGGCCACGGCGGCAGGCTGGCTCCGCATTGACGGCCAGCCGGTTAGAGACCGCCGGGCAGGGTCCTAACCGGCGACAGACCAGCCTTCCTGATACTCCGGATGCCAGCTGTACACCGAGGCGAGGCACATCAGCACGTAATCACTGGTCCCGCCCATCTGCGAAGGTATGTCGGTAACCAGCGGAACGTTCTCCAGGATCTTCCGCTTGGCGGCGCACTCCGCCAGCACGCGCGCGGGGGTGAACGGCGAAACATCGAGGCGGGTCCGAACCGCCTGATGACCTGCTCCGCTTACCCTTAGCTCTCTCGCGGCTGCCTCGTCCTCGGCCACCCGGGCTTCCAGGAACGCGATGATGTCGGTCATGCCCCCATTCTTCAAGGGCGGCACCATTTCCGGAAAACCCGTCCGTCTAGCGATACCGCCAAGCGAACGACGGCGGGACCTCCCGCCGTCGTCCGCTTGCGTTTAGCAGCGGGCCGGGCAAGCAGTATTCACTGCAATCACTCTCCGGATAACCGCTATCCGTGCGCCATCGATTGCGAAATGATGACGGCCATCAGGGCAAGGGCCGTCAGACTGACCGCCCATGTTTCGCGGCGCAAGCCCCGATCCATCCGTTTTCGGTGCGAAGTCCGGCGGACTTTCGACACCAGCGCCTTGAGCCACTGCCTGAGCGCCGACAGACCCGCACCCGCCTTCGCCGTTCCCGCCGTTCCCGCCGTTCCCGCCGTTCCACCAGATTGGCGGGCACGCCTTGACCCGCTACGCCTCGATCTCGACCCGCACATAATCCTCCCTGCGGAACATTCGACGTTCACGCCAGCCGTCCAGCACACACCAGATGATCGAACCGTCCGGTGTGGCGCCGTCCACCGTGCCATAGCCAATATGGAGCCCATCCTGCGAGAGCCGCACCGCCTGCCGGCTGGGTAGCGCGCTCCATGACACCCGGCGCCAGCGTGACTCATTGGTCGGCTTCATGGGCCTATCGCAAAGTGTCCGTGCCCCTTGTCCCCGTACTGTTTGATGTCGAGGATGTCGCAGCCGTGGTTGTGCAGGAATCCCGAGATCGCGTGGACGATACCAGGAGCCTCGGCACAGTCGACAGTGAGGACGTGCTCGACGGCGGCGGCAGGTTCCGCCGTCGACGCACCTCGTTCAGGGGCAAGGGCGTGCGCCTCAAGAGTCTGCGTGTCATTCACAAGCGCGCTCATTTCTTCGCCCCGTCGAGGTCCCGCCCGATGGCCGATGCCTCGGTATCCATATCCTGCGCCAGCTCCGTCTGGAACGTCGCATAACGGGCCAGGTGGGCCGGGCGCCGGCGCAGCACCAGCCAGGCGGCGCCGAGCAGGAGGAACCACACCGGCGTGGCAAGAAGCGCCAGCAGCGTGTCCGGCTGCGTGGTCAGCGCCCACAGGACGAAGGCGAAGAACGCGAAGACCACCCAGACCATGGGGACGCCGCCGGGCATCCGGTACTTGGACGCCTTGTGCAGCTGCGGGCGGCGCCGGCGGAACGCCAGGTAGCTGGCCAGGATGATGGACCACACGAAAACGAAGCAGACGGCCGACACGGTGGTCACCATGTCGAAAGCCTTCCCGATGTCCTGCCCCGCGTACATCAGCACCACGCCGGAGAGCAGCAGGACACAGGAAAGGAACAGGGCATTCTGCGGGACCTTGCGGCTCGACAGGCCGCCGAAAACGGAGGGCGCGTCACCCTCTTGGGCCAGCCCGTACACCATGCGCGAGGTGGAGTAGATGCCGGAGTTGGCGGAGGACATGGCCGAGCTGAGCACCACCAGGTTCACCACGGTGGCGGCGGCGCCCAGGCCGGCCAGGGAGAACATGGCGATGAACGGGCTGTGGCCCGCCTGGAACTGGGTCCACGGGGTGACGGACATCAGGATGATGAGGGCGCCCACGTAGAAGAGCAGCACACGGATGGGAATGGAGTTGATGGCCTTGGGCAGGTTCTTCTCCGGGTCCTTGGCCTCCGCGGCCGTGGTGCCCACCAGTTCAATGCCCACAAAGGCGAACACGGCGATCTGGAACCCGGCCACAAATCCCATGAACTCGTTCGGGAAGAATCCGCCGTGGCTCCACAGGTTCGTGAAGGTGGCCGGGCCGGCGTCGGACTGGAACCCGGTGAAAATCATGAACAGGCCCACCACGATCAGTGCCGCGATGGCGATGATCTTGATCAGCGCAAACCAGAACTCCGTCTCCCCGAACGCCTTCACCGTGGTGAGGTTCAGGAGCAGCAGGATAGCCACGGTGGCCAGGCCCGGGATCCACAGCGGCAGCCCTGGCCAGAGTTCCTTCGAATAGCCGGCAATGGCGATCACGTCCGCGATCCCGGTGATCACCCAGCAGAACCAGTAGGTCCAGCCGGTGAAGAAACCGGCCCAGGGGCCGAGGAGGTCCGCCGCGAAATCGCTGAAGGATTTGTAGTTCAGGTTGCTCAGCAGCAGTTCGCCCATGGCCCGCATGACGAAGAACAGCATGAAGCCGATGATCATGTAGACGAAGATGACGGAGGGCCCTGCCGCGGAGATGGTTTTGCCCGAACCCATGAACAGGCCGGTGCCGATTGCGCCGCCAATGGCGATCAGCTGGATGTGCCGGTTGCTGAGCTGCCGTTCAAGATGCGGCGTTTGCTGGGAGATGGAAGTTTTAGTTGACATGTGCTGCTCCTCGGGTGGAAACGGCTGCTGCGGGGTTGGACGCCGGGTCCGGCTCAGCAGGGACCGCGTCCAGATTGTTGAAGCTGTACAGATGGATGCCCGCGATGGTGCCGGGCTGGCTCTCGAGCGATGACACCAGGTTTTGCGGCGAGTAGCGGTCGCCGCTCAGGAGTTTGCGGGCCAGCGGGCCCTTGCGGCTCAGGAATTTCAGGGAGCTTCCGACGCCGATCTGCGTCGCCAGGGAGACCAGCTTGGTCCGCGGAACGGACCCCGCCACCCCGGCCCAGACGGGCAGACCCACGCCTTCGCGGCGCAGGAGCGCCGCGTAATCAAGGATTTTCGGTGCGGAGAAGCACATCTGTGTGACCACGTGCGTGGCCAGGTGCTGCTTGGCCAGCAGGGCGTCCAGCAGATCCACCGGCCCAATCGCGGGGTGGCCCTCCGGGTAGCCCGCAACGCCTGCCCGCATCGCGCCTCCGGAGTATTGCGCGATGTCTTCCAGCACCGGAAGCGCGGACCCGTACGGGCCTGCCGGCTGCTTCCGGTCTCCGCCAATCACAAACACTTCGCCGATGCCGGCAACGTTGCAGTCGCGGAGGATTCCGGTGAGATCGGCACGACTGTGCAGGCTCCGCGCCGCGAGGTGCGGGACGACGGAGTAGCCGAGAATGCTCAGCTGCACCGCGGTGCGCATGGTCCGCTCGATGCCGTGGTGGGGCAGGCACGTCACGGTGAGCGTGGTGGTCAAGGGCACCGAGGCCTTGACCCGCTCAACGATTCCCTCCGAAGGGATGATCTCAATTCTGACGGGGAACATCATTGGTCCTCTCTGAACATCAGGGTGGTGGGTCTGGAAAGTCAGGCTGTGGCCGCGATGAGGGAGCTGGCTTCCTGGCGGGTGCTGCCGGAGCTTTCGATGTGCGAGAGTTCCGCGGGGATTTCCCGGCCCTTCTTGCGCATCGCGGTGGCCCAGAGCCGGCCGGCGCGGTAGGAGGAGCGGACCAAGGGCCCGGACATGACGCCGAGGAAGCCGATTTCCTCGGCCTCGGTGGCGAGGTCCACGAATTCCTGCGGCTTGACCCAGCGGTCCACCGGAAGGTGCCGTTCGGACGGGCGGAGGTACTGGGTGATGGTGATCAGGTCGCAGCCGGCCTCGTGCAGGTCCCGGAGCGCGTCGGAGATTTCCTCGCGGGTCTCGCCCATGCCCAGGATCAGGTTGGACTTGGTGACCATGCCCAGCTTCCGGCCCTGGGTGATGACGTCCAGGGAGCGGTCGTAGCGGAACGCGGGACGGATGCGCTTGAAGATCCGCGGCACGGTCTCGACGTTGTGCGCGAAGACCTCGGGCTTGGAGTCGCAGATCGCCTCGATGTGCTCGGGCTTGCCGGAGAAGTCCGGGATCAGCAGTTCCACACCGGTGCCCGGGTTCAGCTCGTGGATCTTGCGGACCGTTTCGGCGTAGAGCCAGACGCCCTCGTCGGCGAGGTCGTCACGGGCCACACCGGTCACGGTGGCGTAGCGCAGCTGCATGGCCTGCACCGAGCGGGCCACTTTGGTGGGTTCGAACACGTCCACCGGGGAGGGCTTGCCCGTGTCGATCTGGCAGAAATCGCAGCGCCGGGTGCACTCGGAGCCGCCGATCAGGAACGTGGCTTCCTTGTCTTCCCAGCATTCGAAGATGTTGGGGCAGCCAGCCTCCTCACACACGGTGTGGAGGCCTTCCTTCTTGACGAGGTTCTTGAGCTGGACGAACTCCGGGCCCATCTGGACCTTGGCCTTGATCCACTCCGGCTTACGTTCCACCGGTGTGGCCGCATTGCGCCGCTCAATGCGCAGCATCTTCCGGCCTTCTGGTGCCAGTGTCATTGTTCTCTTTCCGTTTGTGCGTGCGCCGGTTCCCCGGCAGTAATTGGTGCTGGAGCGGACCGGCCGGTCAGCACTCCACCACGTTGACGGCGAGGCCGCCCGTGGCGGTTTCCTTGTACTTGGAGCTCATGTCCCTGCCTGTTTCGCGCATGGTCACGATCACCTCGTCGAGGGAGACGCGGTGCGTTCCGTCGCCCCAGAGCGCCATCTTGGCCGCGTTGATGGCTTTGGCGGCCGCGATGGCGTTTCGCTCGATGCAGGGGATCTGCACCAGCCCGCCGATCGGGTCGCAGGTCAGGCCCAGGTTGTGCTCCATCGCGATTTCCGCGGCGTTTTCCACCTGCTGAGGGGTGCCGCCCATCACTTCGGCCAGTCCGGCGGCGGCCATCGACGATGCCGAGCCCACCTCGCCCTGGCAACCAACCTCCGCACCGGAAATCGAGGCCTGTTCCTTGTACAGCACCCCGATGGCGGCGGCGGTCAGCAGGAACTTGACCACGACGTCGTCGCGGTCCTGCTGGGTGGCCTTATCCATGCCGGGAGCGAAATGCAGCGCGTAGTAGAGGACGGCCGGGATGATCCCGGCGGCGCCGTTTGTCGGGGCGGTGACCACGCGTCCGCCCGAGGCATTCTCCTCATTGACTGCCAGGGCGATCAGGTTCACCCATTCCTGCCAGTACTTCGGGTCCCGGTCCTTGTCCTCCTTCAGGAGCCGCTCGTGCCAGTCCGGCGCACGACGGCGGACCTTCAGCCCGCCGGGCAGCAGCCCCTCACGCTTGAGGCTGACATCCACGCAGCCCTCCATCACCGAGTAGATATGCAGCAGGCCCTCCCGGATCTCTTCTTCCGAACGGCTGTCTTCTTCATTGATCCGCATAACCTCGCTGATGCTCAACGACGTGTTCTGGCAGTGCTTGAGCAGTTCCGCGGCGGTCCTGAACGGCAGCGGCAGTTCCTTCTTGGACTCCTCGAGTTCCTGCAACGCCGCGTCCTCTTCGCCTTCGCGGACGATGAAGCCGCCGCCCACGGAGAAGAAGGTGGCGCTGTGCAGGACTTCGCCGCCGGCGTCGGAGACGCTGAAGGTCATGCCGTTGGTGTGCCGCGGCAGGATGGTCAGCGGGCGCAGGACCATGTCCTTGACCCCGTAGGGCAACGGGACGGACCCGGCCAGCTGCATGGTGCCCGTTTCGGCGATGGCCGCGAGCCTGTCCTCCACCTGCTCAGGGAGGATCTTCTCGGGGTGGAAGCCTTCCAGGCCGAGCAGGATGGCGGTCATGGTGCCGTGACCGTGGCCCGTAGCGGCCAGTGAGCCGTACAGGTCCACCCGCAGCGACGCGACGCCCGCCAGCTTGCCAAGGGATTTGAGTTCCTCGGCAAAGACGGCGGCGGCCCGCATCGGACCTACCGTGTGCGAGCTGGACGGCCCGATCCCGATCGAGAACAGGTCAAAAACTCCAACAGCCATGCGCGTTTCCTTACGAGTGAAAAGGTGGTCGGGTTGGGTGAGGAGGTGGCGGGACATCCTCTGCATGCCTTGGGCCCACGCCGTCCGGGTTCCCTGACCGAGCTTGCGAGGTTAGGGGGTCGGTGGGGAGCATGCTGCCGGATGCCCCACCCCCTCGGAGGTGCCCTTCGCGAAAGGGTAAGGGAACCGCGAGCGTCGGCGGAGCCGGGCTTTTCGAAAGCGTGCGTCAGAGGCGAGGAACGAGCCAGCACGCGTGAAAAGTCCGGTCCGCCGGGGCGGACCCAGCCGCTACGAGGCACTCAGCTGAGGTTCGCTACGCCCGGGTAGAGCGGGTGGGCTTCGGCGAGGGCCTCCACCCGGGAGCGCAGGCCGGAGAAGTCCGCGCCGGCGTCGGCGATCAGGGCCTCGGCGATGATGTCCGCGACCTCGGCGAAGGCGGCCTCGCCGAAACCGCGGGTGGCCAGCGCCGGGGTGCCGATCCGCAGCCCCGAGGTGACCATCGGCGGGCGCGGGTCGAACGGCACAGCGTTGCGGTTGACCGTGATGTCGATTTCCGCGAGGCGGTCCTCGGCTTCCTGCCCGTTGAGCTCGCAGTTGCGCAAATCCACCAGGACCAGGTGCACGTCGGTGCCGCCGGAGATCACGCTGATCCCCTTGGCGGTGACGTCCGGCTGGACCAGGCGCCCGGCGAGGATCCGGGCACCGGCGAGGACACGTTCCTGGCGTTCCTTGAACTCTTCGGACGCGGCGATCTTGAACGCCACGGCCTTGCCCGCGATCACGTGCTCCAGCGGCCCGCCCTGCTGGCCCGGGAACACCGCCGAGTTGATCTTCTTGGCGATCTCGGCGTCGTTGGTCAGGATGATGCCGCCGCGCGGACCGGCCAGGGTCTTGTGCGTGGTGGAGGTGGTCACGTGGGCGTACGGCACCGGGGAGGGGTGCAACCCGGCGGCGACGAGCCCGGCGAAGTGCGCCATGTCCACCATCAGGTACGCGCCCACCGAATCCGCGATCCGGCGGAACTCGGCGAAGTCCAGCTGCCGGGCGTACGCGGACCAGCCGGCAACGATCAGCGCCGGCCTGTGCTCCAGGGCCAGGCGTTCGACCTCGGCCATGTCGATCCGGTGGTCCTCTTCCCGGACCTGATACGGGATGACCTTGTAGAGCCGGCCGGAGAAGTTGATCCGCATCCCGTGCGTCAGGTGCCCGCCGTGCGCCAGGTTCAGGCCCATGATCGTGTCGCCGGGCCTGATCAGGGCATGCATCACCGAGGCGTTGGCCTGCGCGCCGGAGTGCGGCTGCACGTTCGCGAACTCCGCGCCGAACAGGGCCTTCACCCGGTCAATCGCGAGCTGCTCGATCACGTCAACGTGCTCGCAGCCGCCGTAATAGCGCTTCCCCGGGTAACCCTCGGCGTACTTGTTGGTCAGCACCGAACCCTGCGCCTGCATCACCGCCGCGGCGGTGTGGTTCTCCGAGGCGATCATCTCCAGGCCCGTACGCTGGCGGGCGAGCTCGTCATCGATCTTCGCCGCGATCTCCGGATCCAGCACGGACAGCTCCGCATCCAGGCTCGGGGAGACTACCTGCTCAAAGGCTGCCGTTGCGGCACCTGCCCCGCTCACAGCTCGCCGCCGTTCTTGGACGCGTACTCTTCAGCTGACATGAGCGGACCTTCTTCGGTCACGGCCACCTTGAAAAGCCAGCCGGCGCCGTAGGGATCGCTGTTGATCAGCGCCGGATCGGAAACGACGTCGTCATTGATCTCCACCACTTCGCCCGTTACAGGGGCGTACAGGTCCGAGACGGACTTGGTGGACTCCACCTCGCCGCACGCCTCCCCCGCGGTCACGGCCGAGCCGACCTCGGGCAGGTCAACGTACACGATGTCACCCAGGGCATCGGCGGCCACGGCCGAAATTCCAATCCCCGCAGGGCCCGACCCGTCACCAGCAACCCACTCGTGCTCGGCGGAGTACTTCAGTTCAGCAACTACTTTTGCCATTTGTGTTTCCTTCAGTTGGTGTGTGAAAAGTGAGAGAGCGTCGGCCTAAAACCTGCGAAAGGTGATAGAGCGTCCGAGGGCCGGCAGAGCCGGGCTTTTCGAAAGCGTGCGTCAAAGCGACGAAGGAGCAGCACGCGTGAAAAGTCCGGTCTGCCGGTCCGAACCCAACCCCGAGAAACCTACTTCGAGCGCTTGTAGAAAGGCAGTGGGACGACTTCGAATGGCTCCGCCTTGCCGCGCAGGTCGATGTCCAGGGCGGTGCCGGGTTCGGTGAACTCGACGTCGACATATGCCATGGCCACCGGGTAACCCAGGGTGGGGCTCGGCTGGCCGGACGTCACTTCGCCAACAACGTTGCCGTCCTTGAGGACCGGGTAGTGGCCCCGGCCGGCTCTGCGTCCCAGGCCTTTGAGCCCGACGAGCTTGCGGCCGGTGGTGGAACCGGCGCCGGCTGCCTTCAGTGCGCTCAGGGCTGCCTTGCCGATGAAGTCCGATTCCTTGGCGAGCGAGACAACCGGGCCCAGGCCTGCTGCGTAGGGGTTGCCGCCGCGGGACAGCTCGTTGCCGTAGAGCGGCATGCCGGCTTCCAGGCGCAGCGAGTCGCGGCAGGCCAGGCCGGCGGGGATGAGCCCGTGCCCGGCACCGGTTTCGAGCAATGCCTCCCACAGGCCGGCTGCGTCCTGGTTCGGTACGTAGATCTCGAAGCCGTCTTCGCCGGTGTACCCCGTGCGGGCCAGCAGCAAATCCTGACCGTTAATTTCGACCTCGACCGCCGCGTAGTACTTGAGCTCCGTGACCAGCGAGTGCTGCTCGGCCGGGACCAGCGTCAGCAGAATGGCCTCTGCGTTGGGGCCCTGAACGGCGATCAGGGACGTCTCGGCAGACACGTCGTCCACCTTTACGTCGAAGCTTCCCTCTTTGCCGGAAGCGGCCCTTTCGGCCAACGCTGCGGCGACCACCACGGCATTGCCGGCGTTGGGCACCACCAGGTACTTCTCTGTTCCATCCGCAGCCGCGGGGAGGCGGTACGTGATCAGGTCATCGATGATGCCGCCATCTTCCTGGCAGATCAGCGAGTATTTGGCCTTGCCGACGGCGACCGCCGACAGCTTGCCGGCCAGGGCGTAGTCCAGGAAGGCTGCAGAGTCCGGGCCGGTGACCCAGACTTCACCCATGTGCGAGAGGTCGAACAGGCCGGCGGCGTTGCGCACGGCGTGGTGCTCGGCCAGTTCGGAGGAGTACTTCAGCGGCATCTGCCACCCGCCGAAGTCGGTGAAGGAGGCGCCGGCTTTTTTGTGCTGCTCGTAGAGCGCGGTGTAGTTCTCAGTCATCAGGAATCCTTAGTTTTCAAACTCGACTGTGTTGTCTTCGAAAGCCTCTATGTTGTCCTCGAACGCTTCGAGGGGCGGGCAGGAGCAGACCAGGTTGCGGTCCCCTGCCGCGCCGTCGATGCGGCCGACCGGCGGGAAGTACTTGTCCTGCCGGAGGGTGTGCACGGGGAAGGCAGCCTGCTCGCGCGGGTACTCGCGGGCCCAGTCGGAGGAGACGACGGCGGCAGCGGTGTGCGGGGCGTTGCGCAGCGGGGAGTTCTCCAGCGTGAAGTCACCGGCGGCCACCTGTTCAATCTCAGCGTGGATGGTGATCATCGCTTCGATGAAACGGTCGATCTCCGCGAGGTCCTCGGACTCCGTCGGCTCCACCATCAGCGTGCCCGCAACCGGGAAGGCCAGGGTGGGTGCGTGGAAGCCGAAGTCGATGAGGCGCTTGGCTACATCCTCCGCGGTCACGTCGGTCCTGGCCGTCAGTTGACGCAGGTCCAGGATGCACTCGTGCGCCACGAGTCCGCCTTCGCCGGTGTAGAGGACGGGGTAAAACTCATTCAGGCGGGACGCGACGTAGTTCGCCGCGAGCAGCGCCGACTTGGTGGCCTCGGTCAGCCCCTGGCCGCCCATGAGCTTCACGTAGGCCCAGGAGATCGGCAGCACACCGGCGGACCCGAAGCGCGAAGCCGAGATCGCAGCACCAGTTCCTGGTTCGATAGCGCCAGCCTCGTGTGCGGCCTTGTTGGCGTCGCCCGGCATGAACGGCGCCAGGTGCGCCTTGGCAGCCACCGGGCCCACGCCGGGACCGCCGCCGCCGTGCGGGATGCAGAAGGTCTTGTGCAGGTTCAGGTGCGAGACGTCGCCGCCGAACTTACCGGGCTGGGCCAGGCCCACCAGTGCGTTGAGGTTGGCGCCGTCCACATAGACCTGGCCGCCTGCCGCATGCACCGAGTCACACACCTCGCGGACGTCGGCGTCGTACACGCCGTGGGTGGACGGGTAGGTGATCATGATGGCAGACAGGGCGTCCTTGTGCAGCTCGATCTTGGCATTGAGGTCGGCATGGTCGATCGTGCCGTCGGCCGCCGTGGCCACCACAACCACCTTCATGCCCGCCAGGACAGCGGACGCAGCGTTCGTGCCGTGCGCCGAGGCCGGGATCAGGCAGACGTTGCGCTGCTGCTCCCCGCGGGAGTGGTGGTAGCCGCGGATGGCCAGCAGGCCGGCGAGCTCACCCTGGGAGCCGGCGTTCGGCTGGATGGACACCTGGTCGTAACCGGTGATTTCGGCGAGGTCAGCTTCCAGGCCTCCGATCAGCTCACGCCAGCCCTCGGTCTGGGAGTCCGGGGCAAAAGGGTGGATGGAGGCGAACTCGGGCCAGGAGATGGCTTCCATCTCGGCCGTGGCGTTCAGCTTCATGGTGCAGGAACCCAGCGGGATCATGGTGCGGTCCAGGGCCAGGTCCCTGTCCGAGAGCTTGCGGATGTACCGGAGCAGCTGGGTCTCGGAGCGGTGCTTGTTGAAGACCGGGTGCTGCAGGAAATCGGAGGAACGCAGCACCGCGTCGGGTAGTTCGAAGCCTTGCGCGTCCACCACCGGACCCGCGCCAAAGGCGACGACCACCGCGGAGAGGACCTCCGCCGTCGTCGTCTCATCGACTGACACGCCAACCGTGTCCGCATCGATGAAACGCAGGTTGATGCCCCGGGCCTCGGCAGCGGTAAGGACCTTCCGGGCCTTCCCGGGCACGCGGACCGTGATGGTGTCGAAGAAGGAGTCGCTCACCAGTTCCCGGCCGGCGACCTTGAGAGTGGCGGCGAGGGCCCGGGCGTTGTTGTGGACGGTCTCGGCGATGGCCTTCAGCCCGTCGGGGCCGTGGTAGACGGCGTACATCGACGAGACGATGGCCAGCAATGCCTGCGCGGTGCAGATGTTGGAGGTGGCCTTTTCGCGGCGGATGTGCTGCTCGCGGGTCTGCAGGGCCAGGCGGTAGGCGGGAACGCCGGCGTTGTCCTTGGAGACGCCGACGATGCGTCCCGGGAGGGTGCGTTCCATGCCGTCACGCACGGCCATGTAGGCCGCGTGCGGGCCGCCGAAGAACAGCGGCACGCCCAGGCGCTGCGTGGATCCGACGGCGACGTCGGCCCCCTGCTCGCCCGGCGGGGTGATCAGGGTCAGTGCCAGGAGGTCGGCGGCAACGGTGACCAGTGCGCCGCGGTCTTTAGCCGCGGCGATCACGGCGGACTGGTCCCATACCCGGCCGGATACGCCGGGCTGCTGGAGTACGACGCCGTTGATGTCGCCGTCGGGAAGTCCCTGGGACAGGTCCGCGACCTCAACCTCGAAACCCAAGGCTTCGGCCCGGCCCTGCACGATGGCGATGGTCTGCGGGAGGCAGTCGGCGTCAAGGACGGTTTTGCCCTCGCGGGCCCCTGATTTCTGACCTGCGGTCTTATTGGCCCTGCGCATCAGCAGCACGGCTTCGGCGACGGCGGTGGCCTCGTCGAGGAGGGACGCATTGGCTACCGGCAGTGCGGTGAGGTCCTGGACCATGGTCTGGAAGTTCAGCAGTGCCTCGAGCCGGCCCTGGGAAATCTCGGGCTGGTACGGCGTGTAGGCCGTGTACCAGGCGGGGGCTTCAAGGATGTTGCGGCGGATCACCGGCGGCGTGACAGTGTCGTAGTAGCCTTGGCCGATCATCTGCACGGCCGTGCGGTTCTTGGAAGCCAGCTTGCGCAGCCCGGCCAGCACCTCAACTTCGCTGAGTGCGCTGTCCAGGCTAAGCGGCTTTTCCTGGCGGATGGAATCGGGGACCGCGTTGTCAACAAGACCGTCGACGCTGTCGTAGCCGACGGCCTTGAGCATGGTGTCGATGTCTGTTTGGCGTCGGGCGCCGATATGGCGGTCTGCAAATGTGGACGGGGACGACTGGATCGTCATTGAGGAACTCCATAATTCAGGTGGCACTGGAGTGCCACGATGATTCGGGTTCCTCCCCGCTCTGTATTGGACCTGAGAGTTTCCGCTTTGCCTGCTGTTTAGCAGCGCGCCACTTGCACCGTCGGTGAGCCCGGTTTCCCGGACTGCTTTCCAGAGTTGCCTTGCCGCGGCGGTACGTGGGCCTGAGAGATTCCTGGGGAGGATTTGCTCCTACGGCGCCTGCTGAACGTACCGGCAGGACTCTCCCGCCGCAGATCATAAGCTGTGCCACTGGTGGGTGACACGGCTCACACTTTATCTGCTGTTCGGGCCGGATGCAAAATTTGCGTCACATGGCCGGGTGTTTCCTGCCGCCAGGCGGCATTCTCCGCTGGTCCGGCGAAAGTCCGCGCTGAGGGCTGCCTTGTTTCCTGCACGCTTTGGAAATCGCTATTGTCACACAGGCAGGTAGTTAGTAATCTACGGCCAACCGGACTTTCGGCCGCATCTGGCGGCGCCCGGAACGGCGCTGCCGTCAGGGGCTACGCCCCGTACATTTAAGACGCCCAGTCACCGCACTGGCCGACAATGCGGAACACAGGACGCCACGCTTCCATTCAAGGGAGAACCTGATGTTAGGCACCAGAAGCTGCCTCGCCGCCGCTCTTGCCACTACCCTCGTGACCATGGCCGCCCCCGCACAAGCAGCCCCCGCCACGCTCGTGAGCGCGGGACCGGGAATCCTCGTCGCCAAGGGCGCCGCGGTGGATGTTCCCGTCACCTTCATGTGCGACACCGACCCCGCCCTGACCATCGCAATACCCGTGGTCCAACTGACCCAAAGAGTCAGCGACGGACGGATCGCCGGCGGCGCCGGAAACTTTCAGCTCAGCTGCACCAAGCAGGCCCAAACAGTCACCATACGAGTAGTTCCAAATGTGATGGCGTTCAACGAAGGTGCCGCCGCAGCTTCGGTCTACCTGCAAACCTGCAGTGCGCAATTCCAGTGCTCCGCCGTCATTATCAACACAGAAATAACGCTCGCCACACCGGCCGACACCGGGCTTCAGCACCAATAATAAACATGCCAAAGGGCAGCAGCGGCCGCTACAGGTCCACAGCGGCCATAGCTGCCCTCGGGATGCACCTGAGCTCAATAGCCGTAGCGCTCAACGGCGGAAGAACTGAACACGCGGATCCAGTTTTTGCTGCACGCAATCGAGTACTGCCAAACGAGTTCGGAAAGGAGCTAGAAATGCCCAACGACCCTACGGACATGGTCAGCGTCCGATACATGGTGGACGATGTCGATGCGGCGATCGACTTCTACACAAAGCACCTCGGATTCACCCTCCGGATGAGCGCCGCACCGGCGTTCGCCGACGTCGCCTGCGGCCAGCTGCGGCTTTTGCTGAGCGGGCCCAGCAGTTCGGCGGGCCGGCCAATGCCGGATGGCACGGTGCCGTCGCCGGGCGGATGGAACCGCATCCACCTCATCGTGGGCGATATCGCGGCCGAGGTGGAGCGGCTGCGCGCGGCGGGCCTCACCTTCCGGAACGACATCGTCACCGGTCCGGGCGGCCAGCAGATCCTGCTGGAAGATCCGGCCGGCAACGTGGTCGAGCTCTTCCAGCCGGCTGGCCGGTGATTGTTTCGGGACGTTCGACCCTACAGCTGCATTTCCAGACGTTGACAGACTGGTGGGAGACGAATCCCGAGGTTCATCCACAGGCATGCTCTGTTCAAGCGCGGGCCAACAGCACAAGGAAGCGCCGACCATGGCCACTATTTACATTCCTTACGGGACCACCGAAGGTCAGACAGCAAAGATCGCCGAGTACATCTCGGATGTGCTTCAAGCACACGGCCACAACGTGGAAACAGCGGACATTAAGCAGTCCGGGGATACTATTCCGGACGGGTACGACGCAATAATCGTTGGTGCGTCAGTCCATATGGGCAAGCACGAAGACTACGTCCGGGACTTCGTGCGAAAGAACAGTACCGTCCTGAAACACCTCCCGTCGGCGCTCTTCTCTGTCAGCCTGGCCGCGCACGGTGACACCGAAAACGCAGAGAGTTACGTGGAGAAATTCGAGGGTGAAACGGGTTGGCGGCCGGCTCAAGTGGGGCTCTTCGGAGGGGCGCTGCTCTACACGCAGTACGGTTTCCTCAAGCGCCATGTGATGAAGAAGATCGCCAGCGACAAGGGCACCCTGGATACGGACACGTCGCAGGATTACGTCTACACCGAGTGGGATGGTGTCAAGCGGTTCGCGGAGGACTTTCTGGACAGGTTGTAAGTGGACGTCCGGTGCCGCGCCCCTGCCTTCCTAGACGTTGACCGCGGGCCATGGCTGGACGGTGAGTGAGGGCCATTCCGTGCTCCACCGCCTGGTTTTGGTCAAGTACACGTCCCTCGGCGCAAGGACAGGATTGGGCACCACCTTCCGCCCGAACAGGTCATCGTAACCGTGCGGCGCATACGTTGTGAGGCCACCGTGCGCGTCTGCAGTGACTGCGAAGCAGCAGGTCTTCGCCGCGAAGTGATCTATTGCATCGGCCGTGCTGGTGAACGGGACCGCCGGGACCCCGAAATGCTCCTCATACCAAAGGTGCACGCGGGCTTCGTTGCGGACTTCAACCTCTGCGCCCAGGCCTTTGAACAGTTCCCGCGCCCGGCGAATCACCGCATCCTCCGCTTCGTAGGACGTGTCTTCGTCAAAATAGAACAGATCGTAGTCCCGGATGCCAGCGCCCGGGTCTCTGCCGTCCAGCACGTTCCAGACGGTCTGGAACAGAGCCCCCGCTGTCAGCCACCAGTCCGAAACACCCAGCACCGGTGCCAGCTGAAGAATCTGCCGATTCACCGGATTCCTTCGGATATAGGTCAGAAAGAGTCGCTCATCATCGGAATTCACCAGCCCATCCTGCCCCGCTCTGCACGATACTCAAGGGATGAACATGCAGAGTGAGGTTCTTTTCCTTGGCGGTCGGTCAGGTGTCGGGAAGAGCTCCGTGGCGTTTGAACTCCACGCCCGGCTCGCCGCCCTGAAAGTCAGACACTGCGTGATCGAAGGGGACAGCCTCGATCTGGCCTTTCCGCCTCCATGGGAGGGCCACCTGGCCGAGCGGAATCTGGCCGCGGTCTGGGCAAACTACCGGGATCTTGGCTACCGGCGGATGATCTACACGAACACCGTCAGCGTCCGATTCACCCAGGAATTGGCTGCAGCCATGGGCGACGAACCCAGAATTGCTGCCGTTCTGCTGACCGCCACCGATGAGACATCCTCAGCCCGGCTGCGCGGCCGTATCCAAGGCAGTGACTTTCAGGAACACCTTGACCGCAGCAAAGCCGCCGCCAGGGAACTTGAACTCCTGACACCGGAATGGGTCCATCGGTGCCCCACGGACAACCGCAGCGTCCAGGAGATTGCCTCTGACCTCCTGCCGCTCACCGGATGGACCGACGAATCGGCTGACTAGGCTGGTCGCCGCTTCAGTTGGCGGTTCCCGGTGGTTGTTCGGGCTACCTCAGTTGGTCGCAGGGTGAAGGGAAAACTGGCCGAAGCCGCCACGGTGATCACAATCGCCGGCAACCATCAGGGGGACCAGCGGTGGCTACAGTTCGGGCCGCCCTTGTGCGTCCCGACCAGGGTGGGGCAATCACCCACACCAGGAACCCAGGCGCGAAGGTCCTCCGCGGGGTGCGGCGCTGTGTCCGGCACGGCATGATCCGTCTTGGTTGCAGGTCACGGAACGCGTTGCGTGGGCGTATGACCGCGGCCAGCGGGAGAGCGGCCGGCATGCCAAGTCCTCTAATGAAGCGGTGGCCGGAGGGGAGTCAATGATGAATTTCGTGACGCCGAACGTCCGCCATGGCGTTCCCGTGCGGGGTGCCGGGCCTGTTCCAGATGGTGTGCGGCCGGTCCGGTAAGCATAAGATCGAATCACAGGGAGCAGCGGAGGCCAGTGATGGGCGTGAACCGACCAGAGGTAAGCAATACCCGCCAAGGAAGCGGCCGTGTCAGCGCCGGGCTGGCTATCCGGCTCAGTGAACTCGCACGGGAGCTGCAGCAGGACGACGATGTCCACGCCGTCCTGTCCGGCATCGTCCAGGCTGCCCTGGACCTGATCCCGGGGACCGCGCATGCCTCCATTAGCCTCGTTACGGGCAGCAAGAAAGTTGATTCCGAAGTCGCATCGGGAGAGCTCCCCCGCCAGGTCGATGCCCTGCAGAACTCCACCGGGCAAGGACCCTGCCTGGACGCGGCTTACCAGGAGCGGGTGGTTCGTGTTCCAGACCTCAGCCGTGAGGACCGCTGGCCCGAATTCTCCCGGGGCGCCGTGAAACTCGGGGCACGGAGCATGCTTTCGTTCCAGTTGTTCGTTGAAGGTGACCGGTTCGGAGCACTGAACCTCTACGGAACCAGCCCGAATGCCTTCGACAGCGAATCCGAACAGGTCGGTTTACTTGTTGCCGCGCACGCCGCCGTGGCTTTCGCGGACTCCCAGAAAATTAATCAGCTCGGCGAAGCGCTGGTTGCCCGGCAGCTGATCGGCCAGGCCGAAGGCATCCTGATGGAGCGATACAAGCTCACGGCCGAGCAGGCCTTCCTCCTCCTCAGCCGCGCCAGCTCCAGATCCAACATCAAACTCCGGGATATTGCCGAACACCTCGCCAGTAGCGGAGAATTCACCGCTCCGAGGCTCCCCGCTGCCGACAGCTGAACGGGCGTGACGGCGCAGCAATGGGCTTGTCGCCTTGCCGCCCAACTACGGTGTGGCGTGAGGAGCCGGCAGACTCCGGCCGACGCAGGAGGAACCCGCTCCCGCCCCGCATGAACGCTCGATGCCCAGCATAGGGACGGCTGCGTCATTGAGAGCTGCCGCCGACTCGTATCAAGTGAACCGCGGCGGTGCGCTGTTCTAACCGAGGACAGCGTGGGGCTGTCATTGATTCCGCAGACACGGCATCGATCCCGCCTACGACTGGTGGCCAGGCGAATCCCGGCACTGTCCCGGGGGTATAGTCAGGGGAGGTCAGGACGCGGCCATTGGAACCTCATCGTGGAGCTACCATGCCGAAGTTTTCCCCGTTTCTGCCTTCCGCCGCTAAACGCGCACACGTGTATCGAAGCCGGCCACTTGTCCCGGCGCCAGCCGGGCCCGACGCCGTTCCCGTCGATGAACTTCCCTGGCGCTCAACTCCCGGTACGTTCGAGATCGTGCGCGTCGACGGGGGAGGGTTCCTCCTAAGGCTCGTTGACGGGAACGGGATGGTGCTGGCCCTCTCTCGGACTTACCCCGACATTTCCGCCGCAGTGAAAGGTGTCGAGGCTGTGCGGGAAGGCGCTGCCACGTCCCACATTTCGGACCAGACGGCCCGCCCCGCGGTGTCGACCCGATCCCGGTGGACACCGGGTCCGTGAATGCTCTCCAGCCCCTCGCCGCAGCCCGGAGGCGCGCAGCCAGGACCCGCCGGATGGCCCGTCGCCACCGGCCCTGCAGAGTTGCCGAAGCCATGCGCGGGCCCCCTGGTCCGACGCGGCGCCGCACCGAGTTCAACCGCCCGCGGGCCCAGCCCGACTGCGTGCCACGCTTTTGATAGCGAAGCCGACATAACCGCCGACACGTGATTCCCTGCCCGGTGGCTGCCGATCACCATTGGGGGTGACCGGCAGCCCATGGCTGCGAACTCTTGGACCAGCGGATGCCAGGCCGTCCCGTTGTCCGGGTCGAGCAGGTAATACCTGAAGGTGTTGTTGCCGGCGTCGGGCAATCCCCGTTGCCACGAACCGTCCGTCCGCAGAGCGGACGACGGTGACGCGGTCACCCAGATTCAGATCGTGCGCGTAGGCTGGCACCGCGAGAACAGTGACCGTGCCATCGATTTCGGGCCGCCCGTTCAGTCCTTCCCAGTACCTGACGCTGTCAGGTCCCACGGGCAAAGGAAACCATACTGTCTTGGTCGCTGCTGCAGCCTTCGGCCACGGTTCCGGCACGCCGGCTCGCCGGTGAGTAACCCGGCTTGGGTGAAGCCGATATTCGTCCGTGTGCCGAGCCTAGCCGGTCGGGAAAAGTACAGAAGTCTGCCCCACAGCCTCCCGCAAGGGTGTCGCGTATAGACGCCTCGCCGGAGAAGTCGGCCGAACCCGCAATAGAATCCCGCTGCTGTCGCGCCCAAGCGGTCGCCGACCGGAATGTCTTGCAAGTTGGTGAGCCCGCGACATGACCGGAAGCGCAACACATCTTCGGATAACCGCGACGTCTGGCGCCTGGTTCAGGATTTCGCCCCGACGTTCCGGCCGGAGCGGCAGGCCTTTGACCCAATCTTCCGTTCCCTGGTGGAGGCGCCCCAGGCACTTGTTCTTGTAGCCGAACAGAGTGCCGGATCCGTCGTCGGCTATCTTTTAGCACATTGCCGGGCCACGTTCCTTGCCAACGGCCCTGCTGCCTGGGTCGAGGAGGCTATGGTGTCCGAGCGGGCACGCCGGCAAGGGGGCGTGGGACAGGCCCTGATGGTCGAAGCCGAGTCATGGGCTGAGTCGCAGGGCGCTGCTTATGTGTCGTTGGCCAGCCGGCGGGCCGGCGGTTTCTATCGTTCCTTGGCGTACGAGGATTCCGCGACCTTCTTCAAGAACCCCCTCATTTCCCGATATCGGCGGCGCGTGTGGACCCGTCCCCTCCGGTTACGGTTCATTGCTCCTCTAGCGGGATTGCAAACCGTCATTCCAGGCGGCGCCTCCCGCCGTGGTCCGCTACTCGCCGAGGAACTGCAGCAGGAACGGGACGGTGGCGTGCATCGTCCGGAGGTCCCCT
Organism: Arthrobacter sp. 24S4-2; assembly: GCF_005280255.1. Classification (NCBI taxonomy): domain Bacteria; kingdom Bacillati; phylum Actinomycetota; class Actinomycetes; order Micrococcales; family Micrococcaceae; genus Arthrobacter; species Arthrobacter sp. 24S4-2. Next base: position 4,877,282 of record NZ_CP040018.1, read on the forward strand.
CCGCTGGCGGCCTCCTCGCCGAGGTAGTCGCCGTGGCCGCCGGGGACGATCAGCAGTCGGGCGCCCGGGATGACGCCGGCCATCCGTGCAGCGTACCCGGCGGTGACAACGTCGCGGTCGGCGCTCACCACCAGGGTGGGCGCCGTGATGGCGCCCAGCTCGTCGTCTGACCAGCCGGGGAAGTCCAGGATGCGCTGCCTGTCCAGTTCGAAGAGCCGGTCCAGGTGGCCGGGTTCGGGGTTGAGGAGGCGGTCGGCGTCCTTGTACGTGTCCGGCATGTCATCCGGCGTGGCCTTCGCCATGCCGTCCCAGAACGCGTCCGGCACGGCGTCGCGGCTCGCGAAGGTGGAGGCCGCGATGAGGCGCCGGACAGCGGCGGGGCGCGCGAGTGCCAGCGCGAGGGCGGTGTGGCCGCCGGCGCTGAATCCCAGCACATCCACGGATTCCACGTTGAGCTGGTCCAGGACAGCGAGGACGTCGCCGGCGGAGTTCTCGGCGGTGAGCGGGCGGCTGGTGGGCTGGGTGCGGCCGTGGCCCTCCTCCTCAACGGCAATCACCTGGCGCTGTCCGGCGAGCAGCGGGATGAGTTCGCTGAAGTTGGTGTCGATGGTGGAACCGCCGCCCGGGATGAGGAGCAGTGGCGGCTGGCCGGGCACCGCCTGGCCGTGGACTTCGTAGTACATGCGAAGGCCGTTGTTGTCCGCGAAGCCGTGGGTGAAAGTCACACGGCATCCTAACCCCGGACGCTTCCGGCGAACAGGGGCCAGGTCCCGGTCTGTTGTGATGGCCTTAGGTTGCGGCTTCTGCCAGCCCCAGCCTGATCATGCGCAGTTCGTCCTCCACCGCACGGGAGGGCCAGTGGTTCTTCACCAGCGCACTTGCCCGGTTTTGGTCTGCTGCCGGGAAAAGCCTGCCGAGCAGCCCGGCTGCCTGAAGCAGCGCAATCAGTGCCGTGGTCCTGGCATCGGGCGGCATCGCACCCGCCGGTGTGGCATCTGTGGTCCTGGCATCGGGCGGCATCGCACCCGCCGGTGTGGCATCTGGCGGCGTGGCACCTGCTGGTATTGCACTGGCACCTGCTGGTGTTGCATCTGACGGCTTAACGCCGAGTGCGGCTTGGATCTTTTGCAGGAGCGCCGCTTCCGGTGCGTGGTCCTTCTCCGGGTAGCGCGTGGACTTGAACGGACCAAGGTGTTTTTCGCCGACATGCTCCACGATGCCCAGCGACGCCATCCCTTCGTACACACGGCGCACTTCGCCGCGGCCCTCCAGCATGGAGACCCACCGCTTGGCAGTGTGCGGCCGTGATTTTTCACGGATTAGTTCCAGCTCGTGCTGGAAGTCCGATTCCGGGGCGGCTCCGGTAGCCCTGACGTGCTTTCCCTGCACCGCCACTGCGCCGAGGAGGTCCAGTTCGGCGAGTATCGCCCCTGCCAGCGTGGTCCTCAGTACGTATGCCGGCAGTTGGGGTTCGCCGTCCTTGTCGTTCGTTGCCAGAAGAAGGAAAGCCTGGGGAAGGCTTAGATCCTCGGCCTTCGGTGTTTCAGCGTTCATACGATCATGGTGGACCAGTAATGCAGCCACCACAACGGCGATCCCCAGGGACGGACGACGGCGGCGAGCATGACGGAGATCCCGCACAATGCTCTTGTCCACCGTCCGTGTCCATGCCGTGCCTTACCGTCGTGCGCTCATGGACCTCGCCCCCTTTCTCGAAGGCTTCGCCACCTGGAGCCAGGCGCCCCTCGGCGTCGCCATTGTTGTGCCATTGGCTCCTGCTTCCCTCGGCGCCCTGGCCGTCGGTATTCGTAAGTTCATCCACTCCGTCCCGGCCCGTTTCGACCCGCTGGCTGAAGCGGCGGGTAGGGCTACTTTGAGTCAGCCCCCGGCCCGCGGACGACGGCGGGACGTCCCGCCGTCGTCCGCTTGCGTTTTAGCGGGGTGCTTTGGCCTCGATTAATTGCCGGATCCACTGGATGGTTTCGGGACGGTCCAGATGGAGGCCGTGGCCGGCGCCGGGAACCCTGACCAGCGTGGAACGGCGTATCTGCCGATGCAACTGGATGGCGTTGGGCAGGGGCGTCAGCGCATCACCGGTGCCGTGGAGAATGAGGGTGGGCGATTGGATGGAGCCGAGCTGGCCCCACGCGTCGTGCTCCCGGCTGGCGCGGAAGTGGCGGGATTTTGCCCAGGCGGATGCCCGCGAATTGAAGAAGGCGCGGACTGCGTCGGGGTGGTTCGCCGCCCATTCCGGATTGAAGAACAGCGTCTCCAGCCGTCCAGCAACGCCGCTGACCAGCGCTTCCATGGCGTCCTTGGTGGGCTCCGCCCCAGCGAGTTTCCCTCCGCTCGTTGCGGCAACGATCAGCGCGCGGACACGTTGTGGATGATCAATGGCAAGCCATTGGGCGATCCTTCCACCCATGGAGTGGCCGTACACGTGCGCGCTGTCGGCGCGGGCGGCCTTTAGGACAGCGGCCGCATCGGCGGCCAGGAGCCTCGTGGTGTAGCGGTCGGCGTCGCCATTGCTGCTCCCGCCGATCCCCCGGTGGTCAAAGCGGATGACGCGGAAATGTTCGGCCAGGGCCTCCGCCGTGGGTCCCCATCCGTCCATGGCCGTTGCCTGACCGGCGATCAGGAGCAACGGCTCCCCGCGGCCCTCCTCGACCCACGCCAGCGAGGCGCCGTCGGGAGCCAAGGCAATCTTCACCGTGACACTCTATCTTTCGCGCGGACCGGACGGCGACGATGTCCAGGGGCCGTCACCCCCAACAGCGCACCGCAAGCGGCGGAACCTGATGGAGGGGGAGCTGAAGAGCTCACGCTCCAACGCGCTGAGCGCCCAGAAGCGTCCGTACCTGGTCGCGGATGTTCCCGACGACCGAGTCGTCGCTAAGTTTCGTGAAAGCCGTGGCTGTCATGTTGATGAACATGATTGCGGAGATGATGCTCGCCAGCTGCGCCGCGTCCTGTTCGTTCCTGTCGTCGTCCCTGCTCAGAATCCCGGCCATCGCCTCGTCTACACGCGTGGTCAGTTCTAGCCCGACCTTGTGGTGGTATTCGTCGGGATCGCCAAAGACGAGCTCCCGAAGATAAGTGCGGCCGTTCTCGATCTGTACGCGGTTGCACGCGACGATCGGCTGCACGATCGCCATGACAGCGTCCAGGATGCCTGGTGTCGCGCCGGCGACTGTGACGCCGCTGTTGATGGCTTCGGCGTACTTGACGTTATGCACCAGGAGGAGGAGTTCCGCCTTCGTCGTCGCATAGAAGAAGAGCGTTCCCGTACCCACATCAGCCTTGTCGGCGATCTGCTGCGTTGTGACCTCGTCGACACCGTACTTGCTGAAGAGCTCGCGGGCCGCGGACGTGATCCGATCGAGCTTCTCCTGTTTGTTGCGCTCGCGACGACCAGGGGCTCGGGATTCAGCGTGCATGGTTCGATTATCCACAATCCTCGCGTGAATAAATATTGAGCGTACTCAATTATGAGTATAGTCAGAACATTTCTACAGGAGGATCCAATGCCATCACTGAACGGAGCCGTTGTGCTCGTCACGGGCGCCAACGGCGGAATCGGCACCGAGTTCGTACATCAGGCCCTCGCCAGGGGCGCCGCGAAGGTGTACGCGACGGCGCGAACCCCGAAAGCCTGGGATGACCACCGCATCGTCCCGCTAACGCTCGATATCAACAACCCGGTATCCCGCGCCGCGCCCGCCCTGACCGCGCGGGATGCCACGGTCCTCATTAACAACGCCGGCATGTTCATTGGCGGCGACTCCATGGCGCAGATTCGCGAGACGGTGGAGACGAACTTCTTCGGTCCCGTGCTTCTCGCCAAGGCGTTCGCGCCGGTGCTGCCATCGCATCCGGAATCGGTGATCGTGGACATGCACTCGGTCGCGAGTTGGTACGCCTTCGGCGGCGCATACAGTGCCGCGAAGGCCGCGCTGTGGTCTGCCACGAACTCCCTCCGCCTCGAGCTCGCACCCAAAGGCACCCATGTTGTCGCCGTGCACGTCGGCTACGTGGACACGGCAATGGCCGCACACGCTACCGGTCCGAAGATGCAGCCCGACGACCTCGTGCGCCTCACCTTCAACGCCGTCGAAGCGGGCGATTACGAGGTGATCGCTGACGAGCTGACCGCAGCCGTCAAGGCGGCCCTCAGCGGCCCGGTCCTCTCGCTCTACCCGGAACTTCTCGGCTCCGCCTCAGCCGACATCCAAGTCAACGTGAAGGAGGGAGACAGGTGAAGGCGTTTGTCATCGACCGCTACAAAGGTCCGCTGCGCCAGGCCGAGGTAGCCGAACCGGCCGTCGGAGCCCATGACGTGCTGGTGGAGGTCAAGGCTGCCGGCGTCAACCAGCTCGATGAGAAGATCCGCCTGGGCGAGTTCCGGCAGATTATGCCTTACCGAATGGCGCTGATCCTCGGGCACGATCTGGCCGGCGTTGTCACAGCCGTCGGAGCCGAGGTCCGGCAGTTCCAGCCCGGGGATGAGGTGTACGCCCGTCCGGCCGGGGACCGGATCGGGACGTTTGCTGAGCGCATCGCGGTGCACGAGGACGACCTGGCTCTCAAGCCCGCGTCAATCAGCATGCGCGAGGCCGGTTCGTTGCCGCTGGTCGCCCTGACGGCGTGGCAAGCCCTGGTGGAACGTGGCAACGTTGAGCGCGGACAGAGGGTGCTGATCCACGCGGGCGCCGGAGGCGTGGGCTCAACCGCGATCCAGCTGGCGAAGCACATCGGCGCCTTCGTCGCCACCACGGCCAGCGCATCGAACACAGGATGGGTGCGTGAACTGGGCGCGGACCTCGTCATCGATTACCGGAGCCAGGACTTCGAGGACGTCCTGCACGACTATGACCTCGTGCTGGACAGCGTCGGCGGCGAGAACCCGGAGAAGTCCCTCCGAGTCCTCAGGCCCGGCGGCAAGGTGATCGGCATCGCAGGTCCGCCGGACCCGCGGTTTGCCAAGGAACTCGGCGCGAGTGCACCCCTGCGGCTGGCCATGACCGTACTGAGCAGCCGCATTCGCCGCAAGGCCCGTCGTCGGAATGTGAGCTACGAGTTTCTCTTCATGCGGGCGGACGGCGGCCAGCTCCAGAAGATCTCGTCCCTGGTGGATGCCGGCGCGATCCGCCCGGTGGTCGGACAGGTCTTTCCCTTCGACCAGGCACCCCACGCGGTATCCGCCACGGGAACCGGCGGCGGTCGCGGGAAAGTCGTCATCGACAACGAACTAGGAACCAGCCAGAGGAACGAACAGGAATCATCATGAGCATCCAACAAGGCACCGGCGACGAGCTGGTCACCACCTACAAGGACGCGGTAACACGTACCGTCAGTGTCGGAGGAGACCAGATCGCCTATCGCGACCTCGGGCCCCGCACCGGGATACCCGTCGTCTTCCTCACCCACCTCTCAGCCAATCTCGACAACTGGGATCCCCGCGTGGTTGATGGCATTGCCGCGCAGCGCCGGGTGATCACCGTCGACTACCGCGGCGTTGGAGGCTCGATGGGGGCAGTCCGCGACTCAGTCGAGGCGATGGCAGACGACGCAGCCGCCTTCATCAGGGCCCTCGGCCTGGACCGTGTCGATATTCTCGGCCTCTCCCTCGGGGGCATGGTCGCGCAGAGCCTGACGCTGCGGCACCAGGAACTTGTCCGCAAGCTCATTCTTGCGGGGACGGGCCCTGCCGGCGGCGAAGGCATCCAGAACGTGACACGAATCGCCAACAGGGATCTTGCCCGGGCGTTGCTCACTTTTCAGGACCCGAAGGTGTTCCTGTTCTTCACCCGGACCTTGAACGGGAAGCGTTCAGCGGCGGATTTCCTCGCCCGCCTCAAGGAGCGGACAGTCGGCCGCGATCGTACGATCACGTTCCCCGGGTATCGCACCCAGCTGAAAGCGATCCACCACTGGGGACTACAGGATCCCGACGACCTGTCGGTCATTCGCCAACCGGTTCTGGCCGTGAACGGCGACAACGACCGGATGGTCCCGACGATCAACACGAAAGACCTTGCCGGGCGCATCCCCGGCAGCGAGCTCATCATCTATCCCGATGCAGGCCACGGCGGCATCTTCCAGCACCACCGCAGCTTCGTCACGAGTGCGCTCGATTTTTTGGACCGGTAGTCCCAGCGCAGTCAGGCCATCCAGCGGACGACGGCGGGACCGCCCGCCGTCGTCCGCTTGCGTTTGATTTGCGGAATGTCCACGAATCCGGACCGCCGGCCGCTACTCTGGCAGGTTGCCGACGTCATTGACGGATCCGCTACGGCGCCGGCGCAGCTGCTGACCGGGCACTGACGGTGGGCCTGACAGCGGGAAGTTTTCCCGCCGTCGTCCGGCCAGCTCGCTAAACCGGTCAACAGCCTGCTGGGCCGCCGCCTGCAGGGCCGGATCCAGGGAAACAGCCCGGGCATATGTGCCGACTGCGGTAAGGGCGTCCATCAGCAGCCGGGCGGGAACCTCCCCGGATTCGCCGCCGCCCTGCAGCAGTATGGCCTCGCGATCCGCCGCCAGGGTGTCAGCCATGGTACCCACGGTAATGCGCTGCCACACGTCGGGAATTCTCTCTACGCTCGCCAGCTTTTCGCGAAGCGGCCATGATGCAATGAATCGGGCAAGCCACGCCTTGTGCCGCTTTTTGTGCCGCCATCCCTGCCAGTGCGGGTAGAAGCTGAAGACGACGGCGAACGGCGCGATGAGTCCCAGCACCACAAGCGCCCAGTCCGCTTCCCCCTGGTAGGGTCCGTCTGCCGCGTCTGCGTAGACGCCGAACATCACGCCTGCGGTAATGCACGCCAGGATCCACGCAACACCCAAGATATCCCGTGTGCGTTTCTGTGATGTGGTGGCGTACTGGACGGGGGCTGGTTCGGAGACGATGTGAGCTTCAACCGCAGTGAGCCCGGTGTTCAGGAGTTTGGATGTCGCAGCACCTTGCAAACCGGATTGGTGCGGCACTTCCAGGTACACCGGCGGTAGTCCCTGCGTTTCCTGTACAGGCACATTAGTTCCGTCGTCCATGTCTCCCCCGTTAAGGCCGTCCGGATTGGCCTCTTGAGTATAGGGTCCGCTGCGGGCCGTCCCCTGCATTCGCCACCGGTGGTTGCTGGCGGCCTGCCCAACCGGCCAACGGGAAGCGGGCAACGGGAAGCGGGCAACGGGAAGCGGGCAACGGGAAGCGGGCAGGACGGTGCAAGGCTGATCCTACGCCGCGATGGATAGTGCCCAGTCGGGCAAGGGATCCACCGGTAATGGTGGCCCGGTCTCTCCGAGACCGGCGGCACCGGCAAGCACGTCCGGCCAGTCGGGCGGTTCCCACTCCGGGTCTTCGCCCGCCCGGCCGGGGCGGTCCGGCCAGTGTGGCGGTTCCCAGTCCTGTTGTTCGCTGGGATAGGAGCGCCCCGAGGGTGAGATCCAGCCGGGTGGTTGATCTCGGGTCGCGTCAACCGGTCTCCACGGCGTGCTGTGTTTGAGTCGGTGGTGGCGCCGGCAGGGCTGGCCCAGGTTGGTGATGCCAGTGCCGCCTCCCTCGGACCAAGCCAGCAGATGGTCCGCTTCGTTATCCAGGGAATGGTTGTTGCAGCCGGGAAAAGGGCACCGGCCATCCCGAAGCCGCAACCACTGGCGCATCGCCTTCGGAACCCGGTAGCTGGTGCGGCCGATCTCCAGCGGCGCTCCGCTGCGCGGATCGGTCAGCACTCGCAGGAACGATCCGGCGCCATCCGCGACAAGCCGGCGGGCCATGCTCGCCGGAATGGGACCGTACCCGTCCAGCGTGGCCGGGTCCGTCCCGGTGCCCAAGAGCGACAACACCGGAACGGTCACCAGGACCTGTGCCTTGGGCGACGGGGTTCCTTCCGCCACACCCTCCAGTAGCCAGCCAGCGGCGACGTCCGCACGGAGCTGCGTCAGGGTCCGGGATTCGGACGGACCCTGCAGAGCACGCGCCGTTTCCGTGGCACGGGACCAGACACCCGCCGCCACATCCGCGGGCAGGTAGGCCGAGAGCCAGGCCATGCCATCCCGGTCCGGGACATATTCCAGCCGACGGTCCTGCACGCCCTTGCGGTGGCGCGCTTCGATGCTTACAGGATGGTGCCGCTCACGCCAGCTGCGCGCTTTAGCCCGGAACCTGCCCGGCACCAGCTGTCCCGCCGGGCAGCCACGCGCAGCAGAGGGAGCTTCGGGGTCCAGGAAATGAGCCTCCAAAGCAGCAGCCGCGGCGGGGTCCAGACCGGATGTTTCATCACACATAACTCGCGCGTGCTGCCACGAAATGCTCCCTGTCCGTAGCGCAGACAGCGTCAGGGGCAACCCGGTGGTCAGGGTGGCTGACTCCGCCAGTAACGCAGCTGCCGATCTTTCACTCACAGTCAGGACACAGGCCAGCTCTGCTGTCACCGCCATTTCCTGGGAGGTGCGCTCCTGCGGGGAAACGGCCGGGGCCGCCATGGCCGCGGCAGCGTGGGCGTATCCGGCGGCGAAGTGCACTTTCAGCGCGGCCAGCCTGGCTTCCATTCTGCCCACCTCAGCCGCACCGTCCAGGCACGCGTCCGCTTCGTCCTGAAGAGGGTCAGGACCAGTCGAGGCCACGTTCCCGGCCCCGCGACCGACAAATGTAGCCAACGCAGCAAGGGAGGCCTCCATGGCCTCCAACGTCTCCGCAACTGCTCTGCCTTCCATACCCACAGCATGACAGCAGGCACTGACAATAACGCCGGCCTCAGAGTTGGCGATCGTTCCAGGTCCGGATTGGCGCCTCCGGTATTCCTCACGTCCGCTGAGGCTTATCGATTTGGTAGCCGGCTACAAGCAAAGTCAGCCTTCCAGGATCTGCCTGATCCCGAACTCTCCCACGGCGAACATCCGCGGATCATCGTCGGAGTTGCTCAGCATGGCGGTGGACAGGATGAGAGCCCAGCCCCGGGCCCTCATCCAGGTGTCCCCTTCTACTGCGGGGCCAAAGGCGTCCATGAAGCGGTGGCGGGCGCCGGCGTCGAACATCAGCCACCCCACCGCAAGATCGACAGCAGGGTCCCCTGCTCCGACGTCGCCGAAATCGATGACGCCAGCCAGGGAGCCGTCGTCCGCCAGCAGGATATTGCCCGGGTGAAGGTCCCCGTGGAGCATCATCGCTGGGCCATCCCAGGCTTTAGCAGCACAGGCCTCCGCCCACACCCCTCTCAGTGCTGCTGCCTGCGGGTAGCGTTCGCGGTCCCCGAGCCGTTCCACCACCGCAGAGTCACGGTCCGTCAGCGGCACGCCGCGGAACGGATTCACCGGGACACCGGTTTCGGCGGGCACGTGGAGGGACAGGAGGAAATCGGCCAGGCATTCAGCGGCCGGCCTGCGGGCTGCTGGGCCGACGTCGGCCGCGGCGGCTCCGGCGACCCACCGCACGATGCTCCACGGCCATGGGAAGTCTGACGTCGGCAAGCCGGCATGGACGGGGACAGGAACCGCAACCGGGGAGCGGCGGGCTATGTCGGGAAGGTAGCGCTGCTCATGCAGTATTAGCGAAACGGCCTCCGCCCTGCGCGGCAGCCGGACGGCCAGGTCGTCCCCGAGGCGGAAGGTCGCGTTGTCCCAGCCATTCGCAACCCGCGTTAGAGGACGATCGCCGAGGTCGGGCCACTGGTCCCGGACGAGGCACTGGACGACGACGTCACTCACCTCCAAAATGGCTGGTGGCATTCCCGCCATTCAGAGATCCACCTTCCTTGTTCCTGCGATGCCATCCGGTCCTTTCCCTTGTCCGAATATAGTTCAGATCCCCGAGAGCAGATGGGGCGCCTTGGCGAAGCCAGGTTTAGGCGCGCAGTCCGGCGGCGGGTGTCGTCTGCGTTTGCCGGCGCCATGGTCAAGGAGGCTGCCGAGAAGCTCGGCGAAGAGCAGAAGGAACTCGACCACGCCATTTGGAGCTTCGCCAGCACTACGCGGTTGAAGAGCACGCCGGAAATACCCTGAACGACACAGGCAGGAAGTGGACGACGGCGCTGACAATGGCCTGCACACTAACGGGCCGAGGCGTTCGGCCGCGAGCCGCGATCCCCAGATAGTTCCTCGGTTACTTTCATCAAATTGGCAACGCTGGAGGAAATCGAGGGGTACCAGATCGTCCGGGCCATCGTCTGCAGCGAAGTGAAGCCCGCTCGCGTAGTCCAGAGGGATGCCAAGTCCTACTTCGCGGTGTTGCTGGACGACAACAACCGCAAGCCGATCGCGCGCCTGCAATTCAACCGCACCCAGAAGTACATCGGAATATTCGACGACAACAAGGAAGAGACCCGAGTGCCCATTAGCTCGCTGGAAGAAATCTACGAGCACACTGAAGCACTGCGCGCGAGCGTAAAAAGCTACCTCTGAGCACGGCTGCTCCTAAAGCCAGGCCGGCAATTCTCTGAAGCCTAAACGCAGGGGCGGGAAAGTGGACGGCGGCGGGACTTCCCGCCGTCGTCAGCTTGCGTTTGGTGCCGCTCACCCACAGCGCCGACCAGCCGCCGTCGGCCGCAAGGATGGCGACCGGAGTCCGCGCAGACCGACGACTCCGGCGCCGCGGTTCCAGGCAGCCTCATAAGGTTGCGGCTTCTTCCTCCGCCAGTCTGATCAGACGAAGTTCGTCCTCCACCGCGCGGGAAGGCCAGTAGCCCCTCGCCAGCTCACTTGCCCGGCTTCGATCCGCTTCCGGGAAGAGCTTGCCGAACAGCCCGGCCGCCTGAAGCAGGGCGATCAGCGCTGTGGTCCTGGTATCGGGCGTCTTGGCATCGGGCGTCTTGGCATCGGGCGTCGGGGCACCAGGCTTGGCGGGAGCAGGCGTCGTGGCGTCGGGTGCCGTGGCGTCACCCGCCCCGGAATCAGCCGCCCCGGCCTCGGTCGCCGCGGACGCAGACGCCTCGGGATCGGACAGCGCACTGCTGAGTGTGGCCTGGATCCTTTTCAGGAGAGCCTCCTCCGGAGCGTGGTCCTTCTCGCGGTACCGCACGGCCCGGAACCGGCCCAGGTGCTTTTCGCCGAAATGTTCCACGATGCCCAGCGACACCATCCCCTCATAGACTCGCCGCACTTCGGCGCGGCCCTCCAGTATGGCGACCCACCCCTTGGGAGTGTGGTGCCGGGATTTGCCACGGATGAGCTCCAGCTCGTACTGGAAGTCCGTTTGCGGGTCGGTCCCGGTAGCCCTGACGTGCTTTCCCGGCAGCTCGATCGCGCCGAGCAGCGCCAGCTCGGCCAATATTGCCCCTGCCACAGTGGTCCTGAGTGCGAACACCGGCACTTCAGGTTTGCCGTCTTTGTCGTTCGTAGCCAAGAGGAGGAAAGCCTGGGGAAGGCTCAGCTCCACCGCCTTCGGTGTTTCAGCATCCATAGCATCATGGTGGCCCTGTTGGGGAGCCACCACAATGAGGATTTACAAGCGTTCACGTCGCCATCCGCATTGCCTTGCCGCTGGCCAACCGCTTCCAAAGGTTTGCGGCCACAGTGCGCGGACGACGGCGGGACCTCCCGCCGTCGTCCGCTTCCCTTGGTGCCTACTGGCTGAAGGGGACCTTCTCCCAGCTCAGGACACCTCCGCCGTCGCTGCTGTTACCGGCCACCGTGAACCTGACGTAGTTGGTGGCGTTGGCCGCTCCGTCCACAGTGAGCCGCTGCAGGTCATCCGCGGCGCGCTGGCCGTAGATGTTCAGCCACGGTGAGCCCTCCGCCAGCGGCTGGTTGTCGGCGAAGGCGTGGCTGTCGCCGTTGATGAGATAGACGGGGTGGTCGAAGCGGTTGGTCTCTTCAATGATGGCCGCAACGATCTCCCGGAACCCGGAGACCGTTTCCGGGTTGGCAGTAGCCGCGGCGAGCAGCGACGGATCGAACATGTCGGCCTGGGTCATCAACACCACGGCGCGGTCGTTGCGGCGCTCGGCGTCAGTGAACGTTTCGTGTATCTGCTTCAGGACGGCATCCGTCCGGTGCTCAACTTCGGCCAGCTGCTCGGGCCCGGGAGAGGTTTCGCCCAGGCCGCTCCACGGAAGCAGCGAGTTGTTGCTGCCCTGGATGTCCATCACGGAGAAGGCAACGCGGTTCTGGGTGAAGCGGACATTTTCCGGAAGCCCAAGGTTCTCCTGGCTCTTGACCGGCATGGTTGTGCCCAGGGTCTTGCCGGGCTGGTCGAAGAAGACCTCCCGCAGCTTGGCCAGCCGTTCCAGCGGGTTGTACGCGCCGTTGTTGGTGCGGTGGCAGTCCACCCACTCGTTGTCGCCCGGCGTGTAAACCAGCGGGTGCTCGAAGGTGTCGAACTCTGAGCGGATCTTGGCGAAGTACTCGTCGGAGCAGACGGAGGAGCCGTTCTTGATGTCGCCCACGTGGGTAACAAATTTCAGGGCACTGTCGGCGTTGATGTCCTGGATGTGGGACGGGAACTTGGCGATTTCGGCGTCGCCGTAGGGGGTGTCGCCGATGACGCCAAAGGTGAAGGCCTGGCTGTCCGAGGTGTCGGCTGCGTTGGCGGGCTGGGACGCAAGGAGGCCGAGCGCCAGGACGGCTGCCGCCGTCGTTGTTTTCAAGGTCTTTGAAGGCATGGAGGTGTTCCTGTCTCTGCTGAGTGGGGCGGCTTAGAGCGTGCGGGCGGTGAGGAACTGTTCCAGTGCCTCGAGGTCGTCGGTGTTGATGTGGTCCACGCCGGCGTCGAAGAGCTCATTCCAGACAGCTTCGCGTGCGGCGCCGGGCTGGTCAGGGGTGGCCCAGAAGCGGACCCGGTAGCCCTGGGCGTGGGCATCGGCCACGTAGGCCTGGAGTTTGGTGCGTTCGGCCTCGGGCATGGGGCCCACGCCCTGCCAGCTGAAGAGCTTGGTCCAGTTGTCGCTGACCAGCGGCATCAGCCCGGCAGGCATCCCGGAGGTGAGGTCCGCGGAGCGTCCGTCATAGAAGCCGAACCGCTTTTCCTGTGCCTGCATGGTGGCCAGGGGACGGTTTCCGCTGATGACGGCGGTGACGGGCCCGGTTTTGGTGGTGCCGTTGCTGTAGCGGCTCATGATGTCCCGGTGCTCGGCCAGTTCCTGCTCGATGGCGGCGTAGGTGGCCTCCCCTTCACTCTTGATGTCGATCAGGAGCTGCAGGCTGCCGTCCCAATGGGGATAAACGCTGCGGCCCTGGTTCCGCACCAGCTCGTCCAGCGGATCGAGGTAGAGGCTCTCGAGCGTTACTCCGGGCTTGGCGTCCGCGAGGTCGTGTGCCACCAGGAGTTCGCCGTCGACCAGCCACACATCTGCTTCGACGCTGGTGAATCCATGCGCCAGCGCATCGAACAGGGGACGTTCGTGCCCATAGTCGTTGTGGGCGTGCGTCCCTGCGAGGGGCTGGCCGACGACGACGGGCGGGGGCTTGGGTGCCTCGGCCTGGGCGGGTGCTGCTGCGGTTCCCGCCAGGGTGGCGAGGATGGCGACGGCGGCGAGGGCGCTTTTCACGAACACGGAGTACTCCTGGTACCTCGGGGATGTCCGCCAGGCTAGGGGTGTGCCGGGCGAAAGGGTACGTGAAAAGACTGCTGGGCGTGGGAGAACAGCCAAGGTCGCAAGGGTTTCGCGGCGGTGAACACAAAGCGTCTTTACCGGAGGGTTCACAACCTTGGATTTATTGGAGACCTAACGTCACACAACGCGACGGCATCCGGATCCGGACCAGCAACGCCCTACCCTTGACAGGTGACATTGACTAAGATTCGCACCGCCGCCGCGAGCTCCCTCGCCGCCGCAGGTCTCCTGTTTACTCTCGCTGCCTGTTCCACGCCGGCCGCCACCCAGCCAACCACCTCTGCACCGGCGTCCCCGGCAACGGCTTCATCCAGCGCCGCCTCCGGGCCCTGCGCCGGCGTGAAGGTCATCGTTGATTCGGGCGCCCTGAAGCAGACTGCCGCTGACACGTCCGTGTGCGTGCCCGTGGACGCGCCGACGCCCGCTTCCAAGGTGCTTGATGAGGCAAAGGTGAAAACCGAGGGCACTGCCCAATATCCCAAGGAACTGGTGTGCCGTGTGAACGGCGTGCCCGCCGCAGACCTCGACATCGCCCACAAGGGCGGCACGTACCGGGAAGACTGCAGCAAGATGCCCGCCGCTTTTGCCTACTGGGCTCTCTGGGTTAAGCCGGCCTCCGGGGCCTGGGAATACGCGCAGGAAGGCCTCGCCACCCTGCAGGTAAGCCCGGGACAGAGCCTGGAACTGCTCTTCACGGTCGACGACGCACCGGCCGCACCCGCGGCATGACCTTTCGACCCGCGCCGTTACGCGCAGCGGCGGCTCTCGCCGTCGTCTTCATCGCGGCGCGGGTCATCTACCGCATCCTTTTCAACGGAGCGGGCGCCGGTGGACCGGTTCTGCTCAACATACCGCCAGTGCCCCTGCCTGCCCCGTATGCCCATGTGGTCCTCCTCGGCCCGGTAACGGCGCCTGGGCTGTGGGAGGCGGTCCTGTCCGCCCTGCCGATTGCCGGGATGATCCTCGGTTTCGGCCTGCTCAACGCCTGGGTGGACGTGGCCCGCGGCTTCGTGCTGCTGGCCCGCGGCGGCCCCATGCAGGGCCTGGCCCGGACCCTTGTGGTGGCTTGGGCGGCGCTCCCGGCGCTCTCCGACGCCGTGACCTCTGTACGCCTGGCGTTTCGGTTGCGGGGCGAACGCTTCGGACCCCGCGCCCTGGTGCCCGTGCTCGAGCGCACGCTTGAGCACGCGGGCCGGGTTGCTGCGGCCCTGGAGTTGCGTGGCTTCGGGAGCCGGGCAGCACACCAGCCCGGCCCGGGTGCCGAAGAACCGGTTCTCGTCCGGGACGCCCAGTTCCGCATTGGTGACGCACAGGTGAGCGTCGCAGGGTTCGCGCCGTCGAGCGGGTCAATTGCGGTCATTACCGGGCCGACGGGCTCCGGCAAGTCCACTATCCTGCGGGGTATCGCTGGCCTCCTCTCGCACGTTGACGGTGGAGGAATTTCCGGCACCGTGCGCGTCGCCGGAACGGACCGTGCCACTACGCCGCCGCGCGATACCGCCCGCCTCGTCGGCGTCGTATTGCAGAATCCCCGGGCCGCATTCGCCACCACCCGGGTCCGGGACGAAATCGGCCTCGCACTTGAGCTGCGCGGCATGGAATCCGGGACCGCCAAGGCGCGGGTGCTGGAGGTCGCGGAGCGTATTGGGGTGTCGGCGCTGCTGGACCGGAATGTCAGCACTCTCTCGGCGGGTGAGGCAACGCTCGTAGCCGTCGCCGCCGCGGTGGTGGAGCATCCTGCCCTGCTCCTGGTTGATGAGCCCCTGGCCGATCTTGACACCGTAGCCCGCAGACACGTCATCGCTGTGCTCAACGCCCTCGCCCGCGACGCCGGTGTCTGTGTCATCGTGGCGGAGCACCGGGCGGAAGCGCTCGTACCGGTTGCCGACTCGTGGTGGACCATCGACGACGGCGCCCTGGTACCGGGTGCTGCGCCATCCGCGCCTTCGCACCCCGTCAGTGCCCGTCCGACGCCGGCACAGCCAGTGGAGCTCGCGACCGTGCTGACTGAGCCCGTGCTGACGGCGGCAAAGCTCGCGGTGCACCGCAAGGGCAAGCCGCTGGTGCGCGACGCGTCCCTGACCCTGCACCGCGGCGAAGTGGTGGCCCTGGTGGGGCCGAACGGGGCCGGGAAATCGTCCCTCCTGGTGGCGCTCGCCCTGGGTGAAGGCACGGTTGGTGAAGGCAGGGGCGGTGAAAGAACGGTCGACGGCGGCACTCTCGGCGGCGGCCGCGTCGCCCTCGTCCCGGACGCCTCGGACGACCTCTTCACCCGGGATACCGTGGCGGCAGAGCTCCGCGCGGCCGAGAGGCGCCAGGCGCGCCAGCGTAACGCGGGGCGCCACTCAAGCCGGCGTCTCTCAGACCTGCGCCGCCCGGGCCGCGACCAGCTTGCCCCACAGACTGCGGCGTCACGCCTGGCCCGTTTGCGGGGAGACGTTCGGATTCCCATTGGACCGGAGCATCCCCGGGACCTCTCTGCAGGAGAGCGCAGGATCCTTGCCATCGCGCTGCAGACCATGGACGACCCCCAGGTACTCCTGATCGATGAGCCCACCCGCGGACTCGATCCCGCGGCGCGCACAGCAGTCTCGGCGGCGCTGCGCGCCGCAGCGGACGCCGGCGCGGCGGTCCTGATCGCCACGCACGACCTCGACTTTGCCCACGGCCTCGGCGCCCGGATCCTGCCGATGCGTGACGGCGTCGCGCCCTCTTCCGCGCCGGCCACTGCACCTGAAGCGCCCCTCCCGCTTCCCCGGCGAGCGGGTGCCGGACCGAGGCCACGGGTCATCGAACAAACGGACACCCAGGGCGCGGCAAAACAGCGCCGCATCCGGATGCCGCGGCGCGTCGAGCTTTCAGTTCTCGCAGCTGCAAACCTTCTGGCCCTCGCAGCGTTCTGCTGGCCGCTGCTCGCCGCGGCCTTCCCGGAGGATGCCGCCGCGGCCCTCCCCTACGCAGCGCTGGCCATTGCACCGCTCGCCGTCATCGCCATCGTCGTTTCCCTGGACGGCTCGGTCCGCTCCGCACACACGGTGGCGCTGCTCGGCGTCCTGGCCGCCGTCGGTTCGGCGGTGCGGGTGGCCAGCACCGGCGTCGGGGGCGTGGAGGCAGTCTTTATCCTGCTGATTCTGGCCGGCCGGGCCTTCGGCGCGCGTTTCGGCATGCTCCTCGGCGCCGCTACCATCGCGCTCTCTAGCGCTTTGTGGGGTGGCGTCGGGCCGTGGACACCGTTCCAGATCTTCGCCTGTGCGTGGGTGGGCGCCGGGGCCGGCCTGCTCCCCCGCCATGTGCGGGGCAAAGCCGAACTGTGGATGCTGTGCGGCTACGGCATCCTGGCGTCCTACCTGTTCGGTCTGCTGACCAATCTGTGGTTCTGGCCCTTCGCGGTGGGCGCCGGCACCGGTATCTCCTATGTGCCCGGCGCGCCGCTGGGCACCAACCTCAGCAGCTTCCTGCTCTACTCGCTGTTGACGTCGACGGCGGGCTGGGACACCCTGCGCGCCATCACCACGGTCATCGGAATCGCCATAGTGGGGCGGGCCATTCTCGCCGCACTCCGGCGGGTGAAGCCGGTCTCCAGCGTGGGCAGTCAGGCCGGGCAGGCCAGCCCCACCCAGGCTCAATCCAGTCAGGCCGGGGACCGGCGCCAACTCACACCTTGAAGTACTTTGCCTCCGGGTGGTGGAACACGAACGCGTCCGTGGACTGTTCGGGGTGCAGCATCAGCTCATCGCTCAGGACCACGCCCATCCGCTCGGGCTTCAGCAGTTCCGTCACCTTGCGGCGGTCCTCCATGTCCGGGCAGGCGGGGTAGCCGAGCGAGAAACGCGCCCCGCGGTAGTCGAGCTTGAACAGGCCCGCTTTGTCCTTCGGCTCCTCGGAAGCGAAGCCCAGCTCAGAGCGGATGCGCGCATGCCAGAACTCCGCGAGCGCCTCGGTGAGCTGCATGACCAGGCCGTTGAGCTCGTAGTAGTCGCGGTAGTGGTTTCCTTTGAACAGCTCGGACGTCACCTCGTCGATCTTCGAGCCGGCGGTGACCAGCTGCACCGGCAGGACATCGATCTGCCCGGATTCGCGCGAACGGACGAAGTCGGCGAGGCACAGGTGCCGGTCGCGGCGCTGGCGCGGGAAGTCGAAGCGCAGCCGCTCGGTGCCGATCGGGCCGCCTGAGCCGCCGTCGGGGGCGAGAAGCCCAGGGGTGCCGAGGACGCCGTCGCGGTCCTCCCCGTGGTGCAGCACCACCACCTGTTCCCCTTCGGAGACCACCGGGAAATAGCCGTACGCGACGGACGCGTCCAGCATTCCCTCGCCGAGGATGCGGTCCAGCCAGTACCGCAGGCGCGGCCGGCCCTCGCGTTCCACCAGTTCCTCATAGGAGGCGCCGTCCTCGCCGCGGCCGGGCTTCAGCCCCACTGCCCCATGAAGGTGGCGCGTTCGTCGAGGAAGGTGGAGTAGTCGTGGAGCGAGACGCCGCGCACGATGCGGGTGCCCCAGAACGGCGGCGACGGCACGTGGTTGTCGGAGGCGACGTCGGACCGGCCCGGCATCGCTTCCGGCTCGGTCACCGTGAACTTCGGGCCGCCTTTGTGGATCCGCTTCTTCAGCGGCGGGAGGCCGACGGCGTCGGGATCGGCGCCGCGGGCCACCTGGACCAGGGGTTCCATGAGTGAGAGGCCCTCAAAGGCGTCCTTGGCGTACCTGACGGTTCCTTCAAACTGCTCCGCGAGGTCCTGCTCCACGTAGGCGCGGGTCAGGGCCGCGCCGCCGAGGATGATGGGCCACTTCTTCGCCAGCCCGCGGGACTGCAATTCGGCGAGGTTCTCCTTCATCACCACGGTGGACTTCACCAGCAGGCCGGACATGCCGATCACGTCCGCGTTGTGTTCCTCGGCCGCGGCCATGATCTCGGCGATCCCCTGTTTGATGCCGATGTTCACCACTTTGTAGCCGTTGTTGGTGAGGATGATGTCCACCAGGTTCTTGCCGATGTCGTGCACATCGCCGCGCACGGTGGCGATCACCATGGTGCCTTTGCCCGAGGAATCCGACTTTTCCATGTGCGGCTCGAGCAGGGCAACCGCGTTCTTCATCACCTCGGCGGACTGCAGCACGAACGGCAGCTGCATCTCGCCGGCGCCGAAGCGTTCGCCCACCACCTTCATGCCCTCGAGCAGCTGGTCGTTGATGATGCCCAGCGGGGTCATGCCTTCGGCGCGCGCAAGGTCCAAGTCCTCTTCGAGGCCCTTGCCTTCGCCGTCGATGATGCGCCGCTGCAGGCGTTCACCGGTGGGCAGCGCGGCGAGTTCCGCGGCGCGCTGGTCCTTGAGCGCTGCGGTGTCGACGCCGGCGAACAGGTCCAGCATGCTGTTCAGGGGGTCGTACGTGACATTGCCGTCGGCATCGTATTCGCGGCGGTCCCAGATGAGGTCCAGCGCCACCTTGCGCTGCTCTTCCGGCAGCGACGCGAGCGGCACGATCTTGGCGGCGTCGATGATGCCGCTCGTCAGGCCGGCCTGCACGGCCTCGTGCAGGAACACCGAGTTCAGTGCCATGCGCGCTGCCGGGTTCAGGCCGAAGGACACGTTGGAGACGCCGAGTGTTGTGTTGATGCCGGGGTACTTGGCGGTGATCTGGCGGATGGCCTCGATGGTTTCGATGCCGTCCCGGCGGGTTTCTTCCTGGCCGGTGGCGATGGGGAAGGTCAGGCAGTCGACGATGATGTCCTCGACCCGCATCCCCCATTCGCCAACCAGGGCGTCGACGAGGCGCGAGGCGATGGCCACCTTGCCCTCGGTGGTGCGTGCCTGGCCCTTTTCGTCGATGGTCAGGGCGATCACGGCGGTGCCGTGTTCCTTCACGAGCGGCATGATGCGCGCGAAGCGGCTGTCCGGGCCGTCGCCGTCCTCGTAGTTGACGGAGTTGACCACCGGGCGTCCCCCGATGTGTTCAAGCCCGGCCTGCAGGACGGGGGGTTCGGTGGAGTCGATGACGAGCGGGAGCGTGGAGGCCGACGCGAAACGTGAGACGACCTCCTTGATGTCGGCCACGCCGTCGCGCCCCACATAGTCAATACACACATCGAGCAGGTGCGCGCCGACGCGGACCTGCTCGCGGGCAATGTCCACGCAGTCGTCCCAACGCTCGTCGAGCATTGCCTGGCGGAACGCCTTCGAACCGTTCGCGTTGGTGCGCTCGCCAATGGCGAGGTACGCAGACTCCTGGTCGAAATTCACGTGGTGGTAGAGGGAAGCGATGCCAGCTTCACGCTCGGTGGGAAGGCGGCTGCCGTCGGCGCCCCTCCCGCCGCTGGTGACCGCGGCGCTGGTGCGGAAGGGCGCAAGGCGCTCGACGACGGCGGCCATGTGCTCCGGCGTCGTACCGCAACATCCGCCCACCAGGCCGAGGCCGAATTCGCGCACAAACTGCTCGTGCGCGGTGGCGAGTTCGGTGGGCGAGAGCGGATAGTGCGCGCCGTTGGCGCCAAGCACCGGGAGGCCGGCGTTGGGCATGCAGGCGATGGCCACTGAGGACTGCTTGGCCAGGTGGCGCAGGTGCTCGCTCATCTCATCCGGCCCGGTGGCGCAGTTCAGGCCGATGGCGTCGACGCCGAGCGGCTCGAGCGCGGTGAGCGCCGCGCCGATCTCGGAGCCCATCAGCATGGTTCCGGTGGTCTCGACCGTTACCTCGACGAAGATGGGGAGCCGGATGCCGCGGGTCACGATGGCCTGCTTGCAGCCGTTGACCGCGGCTTTGGTCTGCAGGAGGTCCTGGCTGGTCTCGATGAGGAAGGCATCCGCTCCCCCGTCGATGAGGCCCTCGGCCTGCAGGGCGAAGGTCTGCTTGAGGTAGTCGTAGGTGGTGTGCCCGAGGCTGGGGAGCTTGGTGCCCGGCCCCATTGAGCCCAGCACCCACCGCATCCGTCCGTCTGTTTTTTCTGCCGCTTCGGCGCGTTCGCGGGCGATCTCGGCGCCCTTGCGTGCTAGTTCTTCGATGCGGTCGTCGATGCCGTAGTCGGAGAGGTTGGACCAGTTGGCGCCGAAGGTGTTGGTTTCGACCGCGTCGATGCCGGTGGCGAAGTACGCGTCATGGATGTCCGCGAGGACGTCTGGGCGCGTGGCGTTGAGGATCTCGTTGCAGCCTTCGAGGCCCAGGAAGTCTTCTTCAAGGGACAGTTCCCGGCCCTGCAGCATGGTGCCCATTGCGCCATCGGCGATGACAACCCGGTGGTTCACCGCATCCAGGAGCTCCTGGGCGCGGACGGGGCGGGGGACGGACTCAATATCAAGCGCAAAACGAGGCATCTAAACAGACTACGGGCGGGGCCCTATGCAGTGCGCTGTGTGTCCATGTACTACGACGGCGGTCAGCCCGCGCCCTGGCCCTCGCGGGCCACTTCCTCCAGGATCCTGGCTGTGGGCGCTGCCGTCATCAGCTGCCCTATCACCGCCGGCTTGTCCCACACGTCGCTGCGGAGCCGTTCCAGAAAGCCGTTCGCAGCATCCTTGGTGTCGAAGTCAAGGAGCACGGCCACGCTGTTCTGGTCCTCTGTATCCCGGAACAGGCGGACAGACCTGGCGCCGGAGGCAGCGCGGCCTGCAGGATCGGTGTCGAATACTTTCTTGAAAGCCTCGTAGTCCCGGACTGGATAGCTGATCTGCAAGGTGAACATCGTCGTTCCTTTCCCTCGGGTGGTGTCAGGTCAAAGATAGGCCTTCCAGCGTCATCCCGGTAGGGCCGGAGGGCGGCCTTGACCCGGTGATGCGTTGCCCTCCTAGCGTGTGTGTATCCAGGCCCTACAGCGCCGACCAGCCGCCGTCGGAGGCGAGGATAGCGCCGTTGACGTTGGTGCCGTCGTCGCTGAGCAGGAAGGTGATGGAGGCGGCGAGCTGCGCCGCGGTGGCGGGCGTGGGGACGGTGGCCTGCATCAGCGGGCCGAGGCGTTCGGCCGCGAGCTGAGATTCGTTCCGCGGCATGTGCCAGCCAGTCAAGGCGCCTTTGAATGCATCTGTGACGAGGCCGTCATTCCGACCATTAGCAGCGAAAGGCGCGATCCGATGTATGGACTGCCAACCCGAAGTTTCCTCACCTGCAAAAATGATTTCTCAGACAATGCCGGCGTGATCGCCGAAACATCGAACGCCACCCCTCGCCAGCCGGAGTCCGCAAACGTATTGGAGTTAAAAATGCGACGAACCATCAAAGTTCCCCGCGCAAGAAACAAAACGAGGGCTTAAACCTCCGCCACAGGAGCCGCGAACTGGGCCTCATACAACCGCGCATAAGCCCCGCCCGCCGCCAGCAACGAAGCATGCGTCCCCTGCTCCACGATCTGCCCGGCCTCCATCACCAGGATGAGGTCGGCGTCGCGGATGGTGGACAGGCGGTGCGCGATCACGAAGCTGGTCCGGTCGGACCGCAGCGCACTCATCGCCTTCTGCACCAGCACCTCGGTCCGCGTATCCACCGAGCTCGTCGCCTCGTCCAGGATCAAAACAGAAGGCCGGGCCAGGAACGCCCGGGCGATCGTCAGCAGCTGCTTCTCGCCCGCCGACACGTTGCCGCCTTCGTCCTCCAGCACGGTGTCGTAGCCCTCGGGCAGGGAGTGCACGAACCGGTCAACGTATGTCGCCGTCGCCGCCTCCAGGATCTCGTCCTCCAAAGCACCGGGCCGGCCGTACGCAATGTTGTCCCGGATCGACCCGCCAAACAGCCACGTATCCTGCAGCACCATGCCCATCCGCGAGCGCAGCTCGTTGCGCGTCATCGTGGTGACGTCCACGCCGTCGAGCGTTATCCGTCCCGCATCAATCTCGTAGAACCGCATCATCAGGTTCACCAGCGTCGTTTTCCCGGCCCCCGTGGGGCCGACAATCGCCACCGTCTGTCCCGGCTCGGCCACCAGGCTCAGGTCCGAAATCAGCGGCTTGTCCGGTGAATAGGAGAACGACACGTTCTCGAACACCAGCCGCCCCCGGCCGCCGTTCGGCGCCACTGAAGGCGAAGGATCAGGCGACTGCTCGTCCGTGTCCAGCAGCTCGAACACCCGCTCGGCGGACGCCACGCCGGACTGCAGCAGATTCGCCATGGACCCCAGCTGCGCCAGCGGCTGGGTGAACTGCCGCGAGTACTGGATGAACGCCTGCACATCGCCCAGCTGCATCGCACCCGAAGCCACCTGCAGGCCGCCCACCACGGCGATCCCCACGTACACCAGGTTTCCGATGAACGTCATGGCCGGCATGATCAGGCCGGAGATGAACTGCGCGCCGAAGCTCGCCTGGTACAGCTCCGCGTTCTTCTGCCGGAACCGCTCCCCCACCTCCTGCTGCCGGCCGAACACCTTCACCAGCGCATGCCCGGTGTAGGTCTCCTCGATCTGCCCGTTCAGCTCCCCCGTGTGCTTCCACTGCGCCACGAACAGCTTCTGCGAGCGCTTGGCGATCATCGCCGTCGTCACCAGCGTCAGCGGAATGGTCACCAGCGCAATCACCGCCAGCGTGGGCGAAAGCAGGAACATCATCAGCAGCACACCCAGCACCGTCAGCAGCGACGTGACCGCCTGGCTGATGGACTGCTGCAGGCTCTGTGAGATGTTGTCCACGTCGTTCGTCACCCGGCTGAGCAGCTCACCGCGCTGGATGGAATCGAAATACCGCAGCGGCAGCCGGTTGATCTTCGCTTCGATCCGCTCGCGCAGCCGGTACACCGTCCGCTGCACCACGCCGTTCAGCACATACGCCTGCACCCACATGAACGCGGACGCCAGCACATACAGCACCAGCGCCCACAGCAGCACACTGGCCAGGGCCGTGAAGTCGATCCCCGTCCCGGGCGTCAGCGCCATGGCACTGAGCATGTCCGCCTTCTGGTTCTCCCCCGCCGCCCGCAACTGCGCGATCAGCTGCGCCTTGCTCATCCCCGCCGGCAGCTGCTTGGACACCACTCCGGCGAAGATGATGTTGGTGCCCTCGCCCAGCAGCCGCGGCCCGATCACCGACAGCGTCACCCCGGCCACGCTCAGCGCAATCACCAGCACCAGCCACAGCCGCTCCGGCCGCAGCTGGCCCAGCAGCCGCTTGGCGGACGGCCAGAAATTCATCGCCTTTTCGGCGGGGATGCTCATCCCCGCAAAGGGGCCTCCGCGGCCGGGACCCATGGGCGGACGCGGCGGGCGTCCGACGGCGGTGGTCCCGGCTTCCGGGGCCGGTCCCGTCCGGGTGGGGGTGCTGCGCCCGCTCATACCGCCTCCTCCGCTGCCAGCTGCGAGGATACGATCTCGCGGTAAGTCTCAGAAGTCTCCAGAAGCTCATCGTGTGTTCCGTACCCGACTATCCTGCCGTCGTCGAGCACCAGGATCTGGTCCGCGTCGGCGATGCTGGACACCCGCTGGGCGATGATCACCAGGGTGGCTCCGGAGGTGTCGTGCTTGAGCGCCTGCCGGAGCCTGGCGTCGGTCGCGGTGTCCAGCGAGGAGAACGAGTCGTCGAAGATGTAGAGCTCGGGCTGTTTCACCAGCGCCCGGGCGATCGCGATCCGCTGCCGCTGGCCGCCGGAGACGTTAGTGCCGCCCTGCGAAATGGGAGCATCCAGCCCGCCCTCCATCTCCCGGACGAAGTCCTGCGCCTGTGCCGTGGCCAGCGCCCGCCACATCTCATCCTCGGTGGCGTCCGGCTTGCCGTAGAGCAGGTTGCTGCGCACCGTGCCGGAGAACAGGTACGGCCGCTGCGGCACCAGGCCGATGTGGCCCCACAGCTGGTCCGGATGCAGCTCGCGGACGTCCACGCCGTCGAACTTCACCGCACCGCTGGTCGCGTCGAAAAGCCGCGGCAGCAGGTTCACCAGGGTGGTCTTTCCGGACCCGGTGCTGCCGATGATCGCCGTCGTCTGCCCCGACCGGGCAGTGAAACTGATGTCGCTGAGAACCGGCTGCTCGGCACCCGGGTAGGCGAACCCGACGTCGTTCATCTCCAGCTCGCCGCTGCCCAGCTGACCGGCGGCGACGGCCACCGGATGATCCGGCGGCCGCACGCTTGACTCCGTGTTCAGCACCTGGCCGATCCGGTCCGCCGAGACCGCGGCACGCGGGATCATCACTGCCATGAACGTGGCCATCATGACGGACATCAGGATCTGCATCAGGTAGCTGAGGAAGGCGATGAGCGTGCCCACCTGCATGGAGCCGTCCTCGATCCGGAACGAGCCGAACCAGATCACCGCCACGCTGGAGACGTTCAGCACCAGCATCACCACGGGGAACGCGAGCGCCATGAGCCGGCCGGCCCGGAGCGCGGTGTCCGTGACGTCCTCGTTGGCCCGCGCGAACCGGGCGGTTTCGATGTCCTCGCGCACGAACGCACGCACCACCCGGATGCCGGTCAGCTGCTCGCGGAGCACCCTGTTGACGGTGTCGATCCGCACCTGCATCTTGCGGAACAGCGGCACCATCCGGGTGATGATGAGCCCGACGGCGATCAGCAGCGCGGGCACGCTGACGGCGATCAGCCAGGACAGCTGCACGTCCTGCCGGATGGCCATGATCACCCCGCCGATGCTGAGCATGGGCGCGGCCACCATCAGCGTGGCGGACATCAGCACCAGCTGCTGGACCTGCTGGACGTCGTTGGTGGACCGGGTGATGAGGCTCGGCGCCCCGAACCGGGTGACCTCCTGCTCGGAGAACTCCCCCACCCGGGTGAAGATGGCCCCGCGCAGGTCCCGGCCCAGGGCCATGGCCGCCTTCGCACCGAAGTACACGGCCACCACCGAGCAGGCGATCTGCAGCAGGGTGATCACCAGCATCACGCTGCCCAGCCGCAGGATGTAGTCGGTGTCCCCCTTGGCCACGCCCTCATCGATGATGTCCGCGTTGAGGGTGGGCAGGTACAGCGACGCGATGGACTGCGCCAGCTGGAAAATCACGACGGCGAGCAGCAGCCGCCGCTGCGGCCGCAGGTATTCAACAAGCAGTTTCCAGAGCATCCGGACTCCACATCACGCAGCGGGGGTTCCGGAGAATCCCCGCGCAAACAGATTCGAAGGCCAGTGTACGTCCGGAAGCTGGGGACGGAACGGGTTCCTCTCAGGGCGAAGCGGGGCGTGGCTGGCGCGGCGCTCTTCGCCCTGCCTATCCCCTTCCGTGCTGCGATGCCGCGTGCCATCGTTGCTCCATGCTTACCGTGTATGCGGCCGCCGGCGGTGCCGACTTTTTCCTGAGGCTGGCCAACGCCTGGCATGCCCGGGTAATGGCTGACGAGGTGGTCAGTCATGCGTTCAGCCATGGCTTCCATCCCGAGCACAGCCGGCGGCTCGCCGCCTATTGGGCGCAGGCTTTGGGCGGCCCGCCGGGGTATTCAGGCTCGTATGGCGACGAGACATCGGTGGTGCGGATACACAGCGGCAACGGGCCCCACGAGGACATGGACCGCAGGGCAATCGCCTGCTTCGACCAAGCGTTGGCCGACGTCGGACTCACCGACGGTAGCGTCCTCCGTAAAGTGCTGCACGACTACTTCGCCTGGGCCACGACCACCACGATGTCCCGGTACGAACGTTCCCCGGATGACGTGCCGGACCGGCTGCGCATCCCACTGTGGTCCTGGGACGGGCTCGTCAGTCAGTGAGACGGTTGCGGACGCTACTGGCTGAATAGGGCCACTTTCCGGAATTGGCTATGGTGCCCGGGCTTGGCGGCCACCTACCGTGGACTGCTAGGAACTCCCGCACGAATCCCGCGAAAATCCAGAGAAAGACCGGCATGCCCACCGTTGTGAACGAATATCCCTTCTCCCAGGTAGACGTCTTTGCCCCCGGGCCGAAAGCCGGCAACCCGGTCGCCGTCGTCCATGACGCCGATGGCCTGACCACCGAACAGATGCAGAGCTTCGCGAACTGGACCAACCTCTCCGAGACCACTTTCCTGCAAAAGCCGACGCACCCGGAGGCGGACTACAGGCTGCGGATCTTTACGCCGGCGTCCGAACTGCCGTTTGCCGGGCATCCCACCCTGGGCTCTGCCCACGCCTGGCTGGACAAGGGGGGCCAGCCCCGCCGTGA
Organism: Arthrobacter sp. 24S4-2; assembly: GCF_005280255.1. Classification (NCBI taxonomy): domain Bacteria; kingdom Bacillati; phylum Actinomycetota; class Actinomycetes; order Micrococcales; family Micrococcaceae; genus Arthrobacter; species Arthrobacter sp. 24S4-2. The sequence goes on from NZ_CP040018.1 coordinate 4,903,879, forward strand.
CGGGGAACTGGTGCAGGAATGCGAGGCGGGGCTGGTGAAGATCCGCCGTGCGGATACCGACCTGGCTTTCGCGGCTCCGCCGCTGGTCCGGTCCGGCGGGGTTGAACCGGCGGTCCTGGGACAAGCCATCGCCAGCCTGGGGATCGAGGCTGCAGAGATCCTTGGCAGCAACTGGGTGGACAACGGCCCGGGCTGGATAGGAATCCGGCTGGAATCAGCAAGGAAAGTGCTGGAGCTGCAGCCTGACTTCGCCCTGATGGGACAGCTTTGCGTTGGCGTGATTGGAAGCTACGCCCCAGACGGACCGGCGGACTTTGGGGTCCGGGCGTTCGTTCCGGGCTTCAGCGTTCCCGAAGACCCGGTAACCGGCAGCCTCAACGCCGGGCTGGCGCAATGGCTCCTTGGCGAAGGAGTGGTGGACGGCGACTACACGGTCCAGCAAGGCACCGTCCTGGGACGCGGCGGCCTGCTGACCATCACCGTCGAGGATGAGAATATCTGGGTTGGCGGGACCAGCCGCACCGTGGTGAGCGGCCGCGTTTCGCTTTAGGGTGCAACCTCCAGGCCGGTTTCGGAGATGAGGAACACGTCGATCGGGTCCTCATGTTCATGAACGAATCCGTTGCGTTCGTAGAGACGTCTGGCCGGGCTGCCTTGGAGGACGTTCAGCCGGAAGGGCCGGTGATCGCGATGCTCCGTCATGAAGTGGCGCAGTACGGCGCTTCCGAGACCCTGCCCCTGGTATTGAGTCGCCACGTAGAAGTGTTCAATCCATTGCTCATAGGGTTCGGGGCGGACCGCGATGACGCCCGCCGCGGAGGCCCCAATGTCGATGACGAACGTATGCGCGGGGTGAAAACCGGTGAGGAAACGTTGCCTGACGCGCACTGGATCCCAGCGTCCCAGGCGTTCGAGATCGGGCCGCATCACCTGGGCGCGCAGCTCCGCAATCCAGGGAGCATCAGAGGGAAGGCTTGGGCGCAGGGACCAGACGGGAGGCATGTCCGACATTCAAGCGGAATACCCTCCAACAGGGAAATGGAACAGGATCCCGGCCCGAATGACGGAACGCAGTTACCGCACGCTGTTAACGGTGTTCGACCTTAACGGTGTTCGTCGATCATGACCGCCGTCGTCCCGGCTTCCAGCGCTTCAAAGACGTGTGGGGCGTCGCCGGGATAGCTGATGTAGTCCCCTGCGTGAAGCGTGGCCGGAGACCCGGAGGGGCCAACTTTCGCAGAGCCTGCGGTCAGGATGACGTGCTCAATGGTCCCCGGCGTGTGCGGCTCCGATTCCCTGGGTGGCCCCGGTTCCGCAGCCAGCTTATACAGGTCCCGGCGTGAACCCGCGGGGGCGTGCGCGAGCAGGGTGATGGCGTAGTCGGAGTGCTCGGACCGAACCGGTTCGCCCTCACCTGCTCGCATGATCACCACGCCCGCGCGCGGCGGATCCACCAGGTCCGTGAAGGACACATCCAAAGCAAGCGCGAGCGCCCACAGGGTCTCAACGCTGGGATTGCCCACGCCGGACTCCAGCTGGGACAGGGTGGACTTCGCAATCTGCGCTCGGCGGGCCGCTTCCGTCAGCGACAGGCCAGCAGCTTCGCGGTGGCGTTTGATGGCCGCCGCAATCGCCTTGAGCGGGGCTTTGCTCTGCTCGGTCACTGTTCGCTCCATCGGTCGATCGTTCGGCTTGACAGTCACCAGTGTACGCGTTCATTCTATTGAACATGGATACGATGAACCGAACGTAGCTGCATTCGCTCCTGCGCTCAGTGGCGGTGGTCTGCCTGGCCGGCGGGATCCTCGGAATCTCTTACGGCGCCCTGGCCATCGGCTACGGCCTGCCCTGGTGGATCCCCCTGCTCCTGTCGATCGCCGTGGTGGCCGGAGCCTCGGAAATGATGTTCGTGGCGATCATCGGCGCGGGCGGCAGTCCCTGGCTGGCGGCGGCGGCCGGGCTGCTGGTCAACGCCCGGCACATCCCCTTCGGCTTCCAGGTGGCCCCGCTCATGGGCAACGGCCTCCCCTCCATCCTCGGCGCCCATGCCATCAACGACGAGTCCACGTCCTTCGCCCTCGCCGGGAGCAGCCCGGCCGTGCGCCGCCTGGGATTCTGGGCGTGCGGCGTGGGCATTGTCCTTATCTGGCCGCTCGGGACAGCGCTGGGCACCTGGCTCGGCGCCTTCCTCGGCGACCTGGACCGCTGGGGACTCGACGCCGTCTTCCCGGCCATGATCCTTGCGCTGGTCATTCCGAAAGCCCGGGCGGGCGGGGCGCTGCTGACCGCCGCGGTGGTGCTGGGCGCGGCAATCACTGTTGCAACGGCGTCGACCCTTCCTGCCGGGCTGCCGGAACTGCTCTCCCTGGCCGCGGTGGCAGTAGCCCGTCCCTGGCGTCCCGCCACAACAGAACCGGAGCTGACCTCATGACCGAACTGCTGGCGGCGATCGCCGTCCTGGCCGTGGGCACCTACGCCTTCCGGGCCACCGGGCCGCTGCTGCGCAAACGGTGGAAGCCCTCCCCCGCCCTGCAGCGGACCCTGGAGGTGGCATCCGTGGTGCTGCTGGCGGCGGTTGCGGCCCGGTCCGGCACCTTTCACGACGGCGAACAGGCGGGCGTCGCGCTGATCGGCGGTGCCGCCGTGGCCGCCGTCCTCAGCTGGATCAAGGCGCCGTTCCTGGTGATCGTCGGAGCCGCCGTCGCAGTGACCGCCGGGCTCAGGTTCGCGGGTCTGGCCTGACGCGGCCGCCGCAGACAAACCGGAAGCCCGGCTCCGTTGCTTCGCAGAGGGATGGTGTGTCAGCCTCGGAGTGATCCCGTCGCCGGGGCGACGACGGGCGACAGAGAAGGAGCACGGCATGGGACTCATCCATATCGACCTGTTCACCACGCTCGACGGCGTCGCTCAGGCGCCCGGCGGGCCGGAAGAGGACACTGACGACGGTTTCGCGTTTGGCGGCTGGCAGGCACCCCTCATCGACGAGGTCGTCGGCGAGCAGGTCGACTCCGGGATGGCGGGGATGGACGCGCTGCTGCTTGGGCGCCGGACCTACGACATTTTCGCCTCCTACTGGCCGCACGCGGACGGGGGCATCGCGCGGCTGTTCAACCGCCTCCCGAAGTACGTGGCCTCGCGCCAGACGCCCACCCTGGAGTGGGCCGACTCCACACTGCTCGGTCCTGATGTCGTCGCCGCCGTGCGCGAACTGCGCGAGCGGCACGCGAACATCCACGTCATCGGCAGTCTCGACTTCGTGCAGACCCTGTTCGCCGAACGGCTCTTCGACCGGCTCACGCTCTGGGTGTATCCGATCCTCCTCGGCAGTGGAAAGAAGGTCTTCGCCGACGGGGTGGTTCCGACAAACCTCAGGCTCATCGAGCCGGTTGTCGCCTCACCGAAAGGTGCGGTGCTGCAACGCTATGCGCTGGCCGATGGCACGCCCCGCGTCGGCGACATGTCAGCCGTCGACCAGGAGGGCTAGGGCGACCCAGGTCACCATGGGTAGGTCCCATCGGTTGCGGGGACGGGGTCAGGCCTGGTCGGTGGGCATGATCCAGAGCTCCACGACGGAGGCGTGGCGGCCGGGTGACCACGTAGGCGACGCCGTCGGCGATGTCCTCCGGCGCGAGGACCCCGGTCTGCTCGTAGAAGGGGTCGATCATCTCGCCCCGGACCTGGGGGTTGTTGTGCGAACCCAGTTCGGTGTCCACGCCGCCGGGTTCCAGGACACCGACGCGCACGTGCCGCTGGATGATTTCCTGGCGGAGGGATTCGGTGAAGCCGTTGACGCCAAACTTGGTGAGGTTGTAAACGCCGTAGCCGTTCCAGGCGACGCGGCCCGCGATCGAGCTGATGTTGACGATGTCCGCGACCCGGCGCGGGCTGTCCTCGGCTGCCTTCAGCAGGTGCGGCAGGGCGGCGTGCGTGGTGTGGAGCAGGCCCTGGACGTTGATGGCGATTATGCGGTTCCACTCCTCGGGTCGGCGCCGACCACCGGGCCCAGGAGCATCAGCCCGGCGTTGTTGACCAGGATGTCCAGCTGCCGGAGCGTTCCACGGTCTGGTCCACGGCGGCCTGCGCCTGGGCGCGGTCAGTGATGTCGGCTTCGATCACCAGGGCGGTGCCGCCGGCTTCTTCGATGTCGGCGGCGAGGGCTTCGAGCCGGTCCCGGCGTCGGGCCACGAGCGCAACGGAGGCGCCTAGTGCTGCGAGCTGGCTGGCTGTGGCCGCGCCGATGCCGCTGCTCGCGCCGGTGACGAGGGCGGCGGTTCCGGTCAGTTTCGATGTCATGGCTGGGTTCTCCTCAATGTGTAGGTGCCGGTTTTTGGGCAGCCGGAAGCCGTTTGCGTCCAGCGGGTACCGCTGGTGGGGCTGGCGGACGACGGCGGGACCTCCCGCCGTCGTCCGTTTGCGTAGGTGTCAGGCGTCCTGGTGGGCGAGGTTGCTGGACAGCTCGCGGTGGGCGTCGGCCTGGTCGCGGAGCTCGGTAGCCCGGGTCTCGAAAACTCCGACGGCATCGGCACCCGCAGCGAACCGCAGCGGCGGCTCCTCCAGTTCGGCCAGCTGGATCAGGGCATCGGCGAGCTTGGCAGGATCCCCGCCCTGAAGGCCGTTCATGCCCTTCCAGGCGGTGACGGTCTGCTCGGTGCGTTCGGCGTAATCCCCGATAGTGGATTCGGCGTAGCGGGTGGATTCCGGGGTGAGCAGCTCGGTGCGGAAGAACCCAGGTTCCACGATCATGGTGCGGATTCCGAACGGGGCGACCTCGGGAGCCAGGGACTCGGCCCAGCCCTCAACCCCGAACTTCGATGCTGCGTATGCGGTGAGGAATTCCCCGCCTGCGATTCCGGCGGTGGAGGAGATCGTGACCACCAGGCCCGAGCGCTGCGCCCGCAGGACCGGCAAGGCCGCGCGGGTAACGTTCATGGGCCCGAACATGGTGGTTTCGATCTGCGCCCGGAAGTCCTCCGGGGTGATTTCCTCGAAGAACCCGGCGTAGAAGTTGCCGGCGTTGTTCACGAGCACGTCGATCCGGCCGAACCGCTCGACGGCGGCACGCACGGCCGCTTCCGCCGCGGCGGGGTCGGTGACGTCGAGCTTCACGGCCAGCAGGTTCTCGTTTTCGCCCACGGCCTGGGCGACTTTTTCCGGGTTGCGGCCGCTGGCCACCACCGCGTGGCCGGCGGCCAGGGCCGCCTTCGCGATGTCGGTTCCCATGCCGCGGCCGGCGCCGGTGATGAACCAGACCTTCTTGTTTTTGTTCTGCTCAGTGGTTTCCTGCCCAGTGGTTTCTTGCTCAGTCATGTGAAGGTTCTGTCTTTCCCTTAGGTGTTCCTGGCTGCGCGTGGGCGCGTGCCTCCCGGACGGTGGATCCGCCGGCAGGTTTGCCGGCGGTGGTTGTTTCGGGAGGCGATGCCGCCCAGCTGGCGAGGAACGCCAGTGCGTTTCCGGACGCGGAGCCCGGCTCAGCGGTGAAGGTGAACAGGGTCTGGCCCTCATCGCCGGGAAGGTGAAGCGTCTCGTACTGCAGGGACAGGTCCCCGGCGACCAGGTGGTGGAAGCGCTTGGTCCCCGTGGTGTGGATCCGCACGTCGTGCCCGGCCCACAACTCGGCGAACAGCCCGCTGCGCATGGTCAGCTCCCCGACCAGTTCGTTCAGCGCCCGGTCATGCGGGTTCCGCCCCGCTTCCAGGCGCAGCATCGCAACCGTGGTGGCAGCGATGGCACGCCAATCGGGGTAGAAGTCCGCAGCGCCCGGATCGAGGAAGAGGTAGCGCGCCTGGTTCGGCAGCCGGACCGGAGTGCCCGGCCCCGACGCTGCGGCGAAGTTGAACACTGGCCCATACAGCGCACGGCCCAGCAGGTTCGCGGCCAGCACGTCGGAACGGCCGTTCTGCACCATGGCGGCGACTCCGGTCATGCCGTCCAGCAGACGCAGCACGCCGGGACGGACGCGCTGCTGCGCCGGCCGGCGCGGTGCCCGGGGTGACGGCATGTTGGCCGTGCGCGCCAGGTCCATCAGGTGCGCCCGCTCGGCCTCGTCCAGCTGGAGGGCAGAAGCCACAGCCTCCAGGACCGAATCCGAGACGCCGCGGATGCTGCCGCGTTCCAGCCGCGTGTAGTAGTCCGTGCTCACCCCCGCGAGCTGCGCTACTTCCTCACGGCGCAGGCCCGGCACACGCCGCAGCTCCCCGTAGCTGGGGATGCCCGCCTGCTCCGGGCCGAGCTTGGCGCGCCGTGAGATCAGGAACTCACGGATTTCCTCTTTTCTGTCCACATCCACCACGCTACGCAGGCCTGGGGTCCGGTGGCAGTGTCTATCAGACACCCCCAACGCGCGGAAAAAACAGACAACGGCTGGCCTGTGGAAGCACCTCTCCGGGGCGCGGGTTGGGATGTCCCCCCCACCCGGTGGCACCGGACTTTCCAGGCCAGCGGTAGGCTCAGAAAATGATTGGACGCGTTGATGAGGTCGTAGTGGATTGCCAAAGCCCGGCCGCACTTGCGGAGTTCTGGTCCTCGGTCCTCGGTGGCGAACCAGTGCATCGAAGCGATGCGTGGTCCTTCATCGATCCGCCGGGATGGACGCGGCTGGCCTTCCAACGAGTGCCCGAGAACAAACAAGGGAAAAACCGGCTCCACATAGACGTGCACGTGGAGGACGTGCCGGCAGCCTCTGACGCAGCCGAAGCCCTTGGAGCTGTCAGGATCGGCAAGATCCACATAGATAGTGTGGGCACGTTCCAAGTGCTCCAGGATCCGGAAGGCAACGAATGGTGCGTCGTGCGCGCAGCTACAGGCGGGTGACTACCTCTTGGGGTCGGGTCCAACCCGGCCGGCAGCCCTAGCCGCCGAGCACCACGTTGACCGGCGGCTCCCCCGCGAGCATGAGGTCGATCTGCCGCTGCAGCAGCCGGCCCATCCGCGGCCGCATCGCGGAGCTGGCTCCGCCCACGTGCGGGGTGATGATGACGCCGGGCGTTCCCCACAGCGGGTGGTCCTTGGGCAGCGGTTCGGGATCCGTCACGTCCAGCGCGGCGCGGATCCGTCCCGAGGCGGTGTGGCGGACCAGTGCTTCCGTGTCCGCCACCGGTCCCCTGGCAACGTTGACCAGCAGCGCGCCATCGGGCATTGCAGCCAGGAACGTGTCGTCGATCAGGTGATGCGTGGCGTCGCTGAGCGGGACGCCGACCACCACAATGTCGTGCTCGGGCAGCAGCTCCGGCAGCTCGGCGATTCCGTGGATGACGCCGCTCTCATCGGTCCGCCGCCGGCTGGCCACGCGCGTTACGCTCGTTTCGAACGGGATGAGCCGCTGCTCGATCGCCTTGCCCACGCCGCCGTAGCCCACGATGAGGACGCGGCGGTCAGCGAGGCTGGCGGTGGGCCGGGCTTCCCAGAGGCCCTCCTGCTGGTTCCGGATAAGCCGCGGAAGCTCCCGCTGGCTGGCCAGGATCATGGCGAGGACCAGTTCCGCGGTGGAGGTTTCGTGCACGCCGGCTGCATTAGCAAACAGCCGGCCGGCCGGAAGCGAGTCCGCCACGCCGTCGTACCCGATCGACTGGCTCTGCACCAGGGCAGTGCCCACAGCCTCAAGGTTCCGGAGGACGCGCGTCCCGCCCATGTACGGCGGGACCACGATGTCGATCTGATGCTGCGGCGGCTCGCCCGTGAAGTCCCACTCAAGAACAGTGACATCCGGGTGCGGCGTCAGGTATTCACGAAGTAGCGCGTCCGGCAGGCTGACTGTGATCTTCCGGGTCATGATTCTCCAACTGCTCCGTCGGCTCGGGGCAGGGGGACGCCACGGAAGCGCCGCCTGCCGGGAGGGTTATTTGCTGCCAGCCTAATGGAGGGACGCCATCCAACAGCGTTGCAGGGCGGATTGCGTCGGTGTACCTTGGCCGGATGCTGAGCATTGGCTCGATCGTGATCCGCGTTGACAACCTCCAGCTCCAGATGGCCTTTTGGCAGACCGCCCTTGGATTCGAGCCACGGCACGAACCGGAGGACGATTTCGTGATCCTGCAGCCCCAGGGCGGTGTGGGCACCTGCATCTCGCTGGACCGCGTCCCGTCCTCCGTGCACGTCCCGCCCCGCATCCACCTGGACCTGTACACGGAGGACCAGGCCGGCGAGGTGGAGCGGCTCCTTGGCCTGGGCGCCACCCGCGTCGAGTGGAGCAAACGGCCCGCAGATGCTGACTACGTGATCATGGCCGACCCCGAGGGCAACCGTTTCTGCGTCATCGACACCGCGGGCCGCTAACCGGCGCTGGAGCACCGCCGGCTGTCGTAGTCCCCGCGGGCTTCCTCCACCTGGTCCATGTTGCCGTCCGCCCACTCCTTCATACCGTGGATGACGCCCAGGAGCGAGTGTCCCAGCGGCGTGAGCTCGTAGTCCGTGCGCACGGGAACCGACAGGGTGAGCAGGCGGGTGACGACGCCGTCGCGTTCCAGCGAGCGCAGCGTGGACGTGAGCATCTTTTGGCTGGCCCCCGGAATCCGCCGGCGCAGCTGGCTGTGCCGAAGCTCCCCTTCCGCCAGCTCCAGCATCACCAGTGTGACCCACTTGCTGCTGATCGCTTCGAGGAGTTGGCGGGCCGGGCACAGGTCCAGTCCGTCCGTGTACCGCGCCTGTGCTTCCAGCCGTTTTTGGTCCGCCGTGAGAGTCATCGCAGAAAGGTCCCCTGTGCCATTGTCCTGTGCCATTGTCCTGTGCGGTTGTTCTTTTACCGTGCCGCGGCACCAGCCTAGTGAGGCGGCGCCGAGGGCGCCCGTCAGTGTGTCACGGTTGCAGCAACGGCCGGTAACAAAACGTGGAGGAGGCACTTCAAAGTTCCCTAGGCAGATCAAAGTGCGTTCTTCCGCCACCACGGCATGGCCCGGAAGGATCGGAACAGCGGACCTGACCATTCGCAGCGCACACATGCGCAGCAGAACACGGGTGCAGCCGCCCGAAACAACCTGACGAAAGGCCACCCATGCCCAGAATCCTCCATGTCAACGCCTCCCCCCGCGGGGACCACAGCGATTCACTGCTGCTTGCACGCCACTTCATCTCCGAAGCCCAGGCGGCCGGCGCCGACATTGAAGGCGACGCCAGCGGGGAAGGCGGTTTGGAGCTCGAAACCCTGAACCTGTTCGACGACGGCGCCCTGCCCGAGTTCGGCACCACCGCCGCGGCGGCCAAGATGGCTGTGTTCTCCGGGCAGGAGCAGACTCCGGAACAGCTGAAGGCCTGGGCCGATGCCCGCGCTGTGTTTGACCGCTTCGCTGCAGCCGACGCCTACATCTTCAACATTCCGATGTGGAACGCAGGCGTGCCGTACGTCCTGAAGCAGTGGATAGACATCGTCACCCAGCCGGGCTGGAGCTTCGGTTTCGACCCCGCTGCCGGCTACACCGGGCTCCTGGCAGGAAAGCACGCCCTGGCCATCCACACGAGCGGCGTCTACTCCCCCGGTGTCGCACCCGCCTTCGGCCAGGACTTCAGCAGCACCTTCTTCGCGGACTGGCTGCGCTTCGTGGGCATCACGGACGCCACGCATGTCCGCTTCGCGCCCACGGTGCTGAACCCCGACGTCGACGGCTCCCGCCGGGAAGCCGAAGCGGAACTGGCGAGGCACGCCGACGGCTTTGCCGCCCGGCTCCGCGCGACTGACCTCCGCGCGACTGACCTCTGCGCGACTGACCTTCAGCCGGTGGGCGGCTGAGTTTCCGTGGTCGCGGTGCCTGACCCGGTGTCAGTGCGGGCTTCTTGCAAGGTACGAGCGAGCAGGCAGAACTCGTTGCCTTCGGGATCACTGAGAACAACCCACGTTGCGTCGGGCCCTTGGCCCACGTCTGTGCGTCGCGCGCCCAGGCCCAGGAGTCGCTCAAGCTCGTCGGCTGTCGATGTGCCGTCGGCGCGGAGATCCAGATGCAGTCGGTTCTTGACGGACTTGTTCTCCGGCACCGGCACCACGTCGATTGTGGGCCATGAGCCGTCTGGTGGCGCAATGCTGATGACACCGTCGTCCTCGTCCACCACGTACCAGCCGAGGATGTTGCACCAGAAGTCGGCGACCACGCGCGGCCGCACGGCGTCGATGGCGATGACCGCTATACGACTGGACATGGCACCATCCTATGCGGGCTCTGGGGCTGGCCGTGAACCTGAGCGCGGGTCTGGTCTCGGCACCCGGCCCGGAGACTGCGGGAACGGCGGAAGCCGGGGTCGGCAGACAATACCGACCACGGCTTCCGCCGTTTTACCCCAGCCAACCGTTCTACCGCACCGCCGCCGGTTCGGCTTCGGAAGGCACGACGGCGGTATCAGCCGCCGGCGTGCCGCCCGCCGCCGGGCCCCCCGCCGTCGTGCTTTCAGTGACTTCACTTTCTTCCCCGCGGAACGCACGGAGCATGGCGTCGCGGTCGAACTGGCCCTCCCACTTCGCCACCACGAACGTGGCCACGCAGTTCCCCAACAGGTTTACGGAGACGCGCATGGAGTCCATGAGGCGGTCGGCACCAAGGAGCAGCGCGACGCCGGCCACGGGGAAAATGCCGAGGGCGCCGGCGGTTGCCGAAAGCGCCAGGAACGCTGAGCCGGGAACGCCGGCCATGCCCTTGGACGTGAGCATCAGGATGCCGAGGGCCGCGAGCTGCTGGCCGAGGTCGAGGTTGTGCCCGAACGCCTGGGCCAGGAACAGCAGGGAGATGGACAGGTAGATCGCGGCGCCGTCCAGGTTGAACGAATAGCCGGTGGGGACAACCAGTCCTGTGGTTGCCCGGGAGCAGCCGGCGTTGGTCAGTTTGGTCATGATACGCGGCAGTACGGACTCGGTGGAGGCCGTGCCGAGCGCCAGCAGGAACTCTTCACGGCTGTATTTGATGAACTGCCACAGCGGAACGCGCGGGTACACCCAGGCCACCACGAACAGCAGCGCAATAAAGATGATGGCGGCGCCGTAGCAGGCGGCGATCAGCAGCGCGTAGGTGCTCAGCGAGCCGAGGCCGTACTGGCCGATGATGAACGCCATGGCGCCGAACGCGCCCACGGGCGCGACGCGCATCACCCAGGTCATGATCTTGAAGAACAGCTCCAGCACGGTCTCCAGCAGATTCACCACGGGCAGGCAGCGTTCACGGCCCACTACAACGATGGCCGCGCCGAAGAACACCGAGAAACACAGCACCTGCAGCAGGTTGTTGGAGGCGAAGGCGCCCACCACGCTGGTGGGGATGATGCCCAGCAGGAACGCGCCGGCATCCTTGGGCGGGGCCGTGCCGGTCTTGGCGTTGAGGGCGTCCTGCGACAGCGTGCCGGGATCGATGTTCAGGCCTGCGCCCGGCTGCACGATGTTGCCCACCACGAGGCCGAACACCAGGGCGAACAGGGTGGCGCCGGTGAAGTAGAGCAGCGCCTTCACGCCAACGCGCCCCACGGCCTTCACATCACCCACGGCCGAGATGCCCGTGACAATCACCAGGAAGATCAGCGGGGCGATGATCATCTTGATGAGCTGGATGAAGCCGTCTCCAAGCGGGCGAAGGGCCGAGCCAAGGTCAGGCCAGAAGTGGCCGATGCCGATGCCCAAGCACACGGCCACGAGGATCTGGAAGAAGAGCGACTTGTACAGGGGCTTTTTCCGGGGCGTGCTGGAGTCGGGCACGGCGGACAGGGCGGGATTCGATGCCGAGGCGGGCGGGGGAGTTTTCATCGGGCTGCCAATCAACGGGGGAAAGGCGCGCTGGACGCCTTCAGGTCATTGGCAACGCTAAGGTTCCAGTGTTTCAGGGAGGATAAATCCATACTGCGGAATTGTTTAACCGCAAGATGGAAGCGGTCGGCGGCGGGGTCGCCCTGCGTTAGTCCCCGTCATCCCAGGTGTCGGCCGCCTGCGCCTGCTGTTCCTCGCGGATGTTCTTCGCCGTATCGGGGCCGAGGTAAGGCTGCTTGGGGTCGACGTCGTCAGGATCGCCAGGGCCGAGCAGGTCGGCGGGGTCCGTTGCGGATTCTTTGGGGTCGGTCATGGCGGCACCTTTCGTTCCTGGCTTGTAGGTCTCGCGTCGCCGGTTCGGCGGCACCTTCAGCCTATGGTTTGCGGTACTGGAGTGACCAGATTTCCGCCTGTTAAGTGCCGTGAGATGGAAAGGATTTACTCTCGAAAATCCGGTCAAAAGGGCAACAGCTGCTCTGGCGCACGGGCAAAAGCAGGCGCACGATGGAATTACCGGGCCACGAACTGCAGTGAGCAGTGCCCGGAGTCAAGCCCCCGCAGAGACCGGGCGTGCTGTTTGAAACCGGATGGAACTGATAGCCGCTTCACAGGGGAGTGTTATCGCGGCGAGATAGTCCTGCCCGAATTATCCCTCGCATCCTTTTCTAGGAGCAAAAGATATGTCCATCACTACACCAACTAAATCCCGCCCCTTCGGAACCCGATTTGCTTTGATTTCGGCTGTTTCGCTGGGTCTTATTGGCGGACCTGTTGCGCTGGCCGTGCCGGCTGACGCTTCAACGTCGCTTCGCGGTTGTACCGTGGACCCGTTGAAGCCCACGGACGAACGGAACAACTGGGCGGACTTCAGAATAAAGGTGGATTGCAACGGCAACAAGACCGTGGAAATCCGCCAGAAGCGCTTTGAAAAGGATCGGCACGGGCGCGACGACTTCCTGGGCCGTTCCGAGTTCAAGGAGCATTTCGATAGGCACGACGGCCGCGTCATCATCCATAGCAAGGACAAAGTCGACAAGGATAAGGCCAAGGACCGCGTGTACCAGGAGGTCTCCTTCCGGGTGAAGAGCGGCAACAACTGGTCTGACTGGACCCGCTGGGAGAGGAGCGACGTCGCGACCATCCGCTGACCGTTTCAGCGTTCCGCGCATCCGATCCGTTCAATGGATCTGCGCATCCTGGAGCCAGGGGCACCTGCCCCTGGCTCTTCCGTGTTGCGGGCCGACAGTGGAGTCAGCGCCCCTCGTCCTGAACTCGACCCAGTGCTGAACTCGACCCAGTGCTGAACTGGGGCCAATTAGCCTCTGGCAGCGGGCCCCCGGCGGCGTTATGTTTGCCCTACTGATGACCTGCATGACTCCTCATCAGCTTCGGTTCCAGTCGAAGGAGACGCTGTGAGCACGAAAGTTGAAAAGCAAATTGTGGTCAACGTGCCGGTGAGCACGGCCTACAGCCAGTGGACCCAGTTCGAGGACTTCCCACATTTCATGGCCGGCGTGGAGAGCGTCACGCGGCTCGGCGATGATCGCCTGAAATGGGTAGCCCACATCGCAGGGGTCCGCCGGGAGTGGGAGGCCAGCATCCTTGAGCAGGTTCCGGACCGGCGGGTGGCGTGGGCGGCCACCGCGGGTGCCACCAATTCCGGTGCCGTGGAATTCGGCGACGCCGGCGGCGGGAGGACGTCGCTGAAGCTCACCCTGGAATACCTGCCCGAGGGCGTCGTGGAGAAAGTGGGCGCCCTGCTCCATATAGTGGGCCGCCAGGCCGAACACGATCTCAAGGGATTCAAGAAATTCATCGAGCACGAAGGACATGCAACAGGCGCCTGGCGGGCAGCTGCTGCCGGCGGCACCGAAGTCACGGCCGGCACAGATGCAGCCGCCCCGGAGTACAACCGGTTCGCGCACCCGTTCGACCAGACCAACGGACTGGTCGACTTCGAGGGCGAGTCCGATGAAACAGCGGAGGGCGAAAACTACAGCGCCGCTGAACGTCAGCGCGAACTGCACCGCCACGACGGCCATCTCCCGCCGATGGGAGGCGGCCTGGGCCAGCACTGACCGGCTTCGCCCGTCGGAATTCACTTTCCCCAGCACTAAGGCACTCCCGCAGCACAAAGCACCGTCCCTGTCCGGAGCGGACGGGCGGGACGATGGCGGGCCTCTACTTCGCCGGGCTGCTCGCGGGCGTGATTGCATCCCTCGCTGCATCCCTCGTGGCGCTCCTGCTGCTGGCTTCGAAACCCCGGGGCCTGACCGCATTAGGGGGCGGACTTGTGGCTGTGCCGTTCGCTTCATGGGAGATGGAGTGGGTTGTCGGCCTCGTAGGGCACACCAATGTCCCCGTCGCAGTGCCGTCAGTTGCTCGCTGGATCCCCGCCATCCTCGTCGGTTGCGCCCTGGCCTGGTGCGGCCTTCGACCGGCGCGGCGGGCTGCGGTGTGGCTCGTAAACCTTGCCCTGTTGTGGGTGGTTCCCGCCCTCTTCATCTCAGTGAACTACGTTCTCGGGACGCGAGTACTGGCCGGCGACCTGCAGGAGATGCTGCTGATGAGCAGGCAGATCCTGGCGGCCAGTCTCGGACCCGACGGCGGAGCACTTCCCACAGTCTTCCTGGCCTTTGCCGTCGCACTGGCGGGGCTGGGCATCCGCTACGTTGCCGCTCGCAGACGGCCGGGGCAACACTCCTTAACTTTGTCCTCGCGCTGAACCACCGCCCCAGCCGGCATCTCGGTAAGTAGCCGATTTGAAACCGCCGGGGCCGTTCCCCAAGGCCATTTCTTCCTACAATTTAAGAGGCGGGAATTGCGGCAACCAGCCGCATGGGCCGCACCACAAGGAGGACCGCAATGGGTTTGGGTGACAGGATCCACAACGCCGCGGAGCGACTTCACGGCAAGGGAAAGAAAGCCGCCGGCGATGCCAGCGGAAACCGCCGGATGAGGGCGGAAGGCAAGGGCCAGGCGATTAAGGCCGACCTCAAGCAAGCCGGCGAAAAGTTCAGGCACGCCTTCAAGCGGCACTGATATCCGGCTGAATCGAATGGGCGGCTCCCCCCGGGGGGCCGCCCATTCCTTTGCCCTGCGGGCTCCGGGTCATGGCCGGGCCAGCCCGACCCACCCGGTCAGGCCCGGGGGCTCACCCACCATTAACGGTTGACGTCAACGCCCGGCTGGTCCTACACTTTTCATACAGCAGAATATAACTTCCACAATACGAAATAATGACGGAAGTTACTGTTGGACAGACGGAACCCCCGGACCACGCAAGGACATGACAATGACGTACACAGTGAACTGCTCCATCCTGCTGACGGAACTGCCGCTCCTGGAGCGGCCCGCCACAGCGAAGGCCGCCGGCTTTGACGCCGTCGAATTCTGGTGGCCCTTCGAAACCTCCGTCCCCACCGACGCCCAGGTCACCGAGTTCGAGAACGCCATCACCGACGCTGGCGTGCAGCTCACGGGCCTGAACTTCAACGCCGGCAACATGCCCGGCGGTGACCGCGGCCTGGTCTCCTGGCCCGAACGCTCCACCGAATTCCAGGACAACATTGACGTTGTCGCCGGCATCGGCGAGCGCCTCGGCTGCAAGGCCTTCAACGCCCTCTACGGCAACCGTGTCGACGGCGAATCCGCCGAGAAGCAGGACGCCATCGGCGCAGAGAACCTCGCGGCTGCGGCGGCCGGCGTCGCCCGCATCGGCGGCACCGTCCTCCTCGAACCCGTCAGCGGCGCACCCAGGTACCCGCTCCTCACCGCCGACGATGCCCTCAAGGTCATCGCCCGGGTCAGGGAAGAATCCGGCGCGCAGAACATCAAGCTCCTCGCCGACTTCTACCACCTGGCCGTCAACGGGGACGACGTCGCCGCCGTCATTGAAAACCACGCCAAGGACTTCGGCCACATCCAGATCGCAGACAACCCCGGCCGCGGGGCTCCCGGAACCGGGCAGCTTCCCCTCGGCGAGTGGATCGCCCGCAGCCGCGAACTCGGCTACACCGGCTACATCGGCCTCGAATACAAGGAACCGCAGGAAACGGCCTTCAGCTGGGCCATCCGCCAGCGCGTCTCCCGGTAACGGTTTCGACAGCCTCACCCCCACCCCACCAAAGACTTCAGAAAGAGAACCACAATGAGCAATGTTGCAGTCATCGGACTCGGAATCATGGGCCTGCCCATGGCCATCAACCTAGTCAAGGCCGGCCACACCGTCACCGGCTTCAACCGCAGCCAGGACAAGATCGACAAGCTCGTCTCCGAAGGCGGCAAGGGTGCCACCAGCATCGTCGACGCCGTCAAGGACGCCGACGTCGTCATCACCATGGTGCCGGACTCCCCTGATGTTGAGGGCGTAGTCAGCGGCAAGGACGGCGTCTTCGCCAACGCCAAGCAGGGCACGCTGTGGATTGACGCGTCCAGCATCCGCCCGGACGTGGCCAAGCGCCTGGCCGACGACGCCAAGGCCGCCGGCATCCGTGCCCTCGATGCCCCGGTCTCCGGCGGCGAGCAGGGCGCCATCGATGCCGCACTCTCCATCATGGTGGGTGGGGAAAAGGGAGACTTCGAGGCAGCGCAGGACGTCCTCAACGCCGTCGGCAAGACCATCGTCCACGTCGGCCCCGCGGGCTCCGGCCAGACCGTCAAGGCAGCCAACCAGCTGATCGTCGCCGTCAACATCGAGGTCCTGGGCGAAGCCATCGCGTTCCTCGAGGCCTACGGCGTTGACACCGACGCAGCACTCAAGGTTCTCGGCGGCGGCCTCGCCGGCTCCAAGGTCCTGGAACAGAAGGGCCAGAAGATGCTCGACCGCAACTTCGACCCCGGCTTCCGCCTGGCCCTGCACCACAAGGACCTCGGCATCGTCACCTCAGCAGCCCGCGAAGCCAATGTCGCCGTCCCGCTCGGCGCCGTCGTCGCACAGCTGGTCGCCGCCGCCGTCAACCAGGGCGACGGCGGACTGGACCACTCGGGACTCTTCAAGCAGGTCCTCCAGCTCAGCGGCCGGAAGTAAGCCAGCCGCGCTGACCGACCACAACTGCGGCACTTCGGCACGGACACGCCGGCCGCCGCCGTAATTTACGACGCCGACTCCCCCAAAGTGCACCGCGGCGAACGCCGGGCCTTCCATCAGCACACCCAAAAAAACTTCCTAGGAGTACACAATGACCAAGATGCGCACCGTAGACGCTGCCGTCGCAATCCTGGAAAAGGAGGGCGCCACCGAGGCGTTCGGCCTGCCAGGCGCGGCAATCAACCCGTTCTATTCGGCCATGCGTGCCCATGGCGGCATCCGCCACACCCTGGCCCGCCACGTTGAAGGCGCCAGCCACATGGCCGACGGCTACAGCCGGGCAAAGGACGGCAACATCGGCATCTGCATCGGCACCTCCGGCCCCGCCGGCACCGACATGATCACCGGGCTGTACGCGGCATGGGCCGACTCCATCCCCATGCTCTGCATCACCGGCCAGGCCCCGGTTGCCAAGCTGCACAAGGAAGACTTCCAGGCCGTGGACATCGAGTCCATCGCCAAGCCCGTCACCAAGATGGCCATGACCATCCTGGAGCCCGGCCAGGTTCCCGGCGCCTTCCAGAAAGCTTTCCAGCTGATGCGCTCCGGCCGTCCGGGCCCCGTGCTGCTGGACCTGCCGATCGACGTTCAGATGACTGAGATCGAATTCGACATCGACACCTACGAGCCGCTGCCCGTGGAGAAGCCCAAGGCCAGCCGCAAGCAGCTGGAAAAGGCCCTGGACATGCTGACGGCCGGCGAGCGCCCGCTGATCGTGGCCGGCGGCGGAATCATCAACGCCGGCGCGTCCGCACAGCTGGTGGAACTGGCCGAGCTGCTGAACGTCCCCGTGATCCCCACGCTGATGGGCTGGGGCGCCATCCCGGACGACCACACCCTGATGGCCGGCATGGTGGGCCTGCAGACCTCGCACCGCTACGGCAACGAGAACTTCCTGCGCAGCGACTTCGTGATCGGCATCGGCAACCGCTGGGCCAACCGCCACACCGGCGGCCTGGACACGTACACCGAGGGCCGCAAGTTCGTGCACATCGACATCGAGCCCACCCAGATCGGCCGCGTGTTCTCCCCGGACTTCGGCATCGCGTCCGACGCCGGTGCCGCCCTGGACGGGCTGCTGGAACTGGCCCGCGAACGCCGCGACGCCGGGTCGCTGCCGGACTACACCGCCTGGGTTGCCGAATGCGCCGAGCGCAAGGCCACCCTGCACCGCAAGACCCACTTCGACAACGTGCCGATCAAGCCGCAGCGCGTATACGAGGAGATGAACAAGGCGTTCGGCAAGGACACCACCTACGTGTCCACCATCGGCCTGTCCCAGATCGCCGGCGCCCAGATGCTGCACGTGTTCGGCCCGCGCAAGTGGATCAACGCCGGACAGGCCGGCCCACTGGGCTGGACCGCCCCCGCTGCACTGGGCGTGGTTCGCGGCAAGCCGGACGAGACCGTTGTTGCCCTGTCCGGTGACTACGACTTCCAGTTCATGATCGAGGAACTGGCCGTGGGCGCGCAGTTCAACCTGCCGTACATCCACGTGGTGGTGAACAACTCCTACCTGGGCCTGATCCGCCAGTCGCAGCGCGGCTTCAACATGGAACAGAACGTGTCCCTGGCGTTCGAGAACATCAACAGCGCGGACCTGTCCGAAAACACCAGGGGCTACGGCGTGGACCACATCAAGGTGGCCGAGGGCCTGGGCTGCAAGGCCATCCGCGTTGAAAACCCCGAGGACATGCCCGCCGCGTTCGACAAAGCCAAGGCACTCATGGGCGAGTTCCAGGTGCCCGTGGTGGTTGAAGTGATCCTGGAAAAGATCACCAACATCTCCATGGGCCTGGAAATCAACGCCGTGAACGAGTTCGAAGAACTGGCCCAGACCCGCGCCGACGCCCCCACCGCAATCCTGGCCCTGCAGGCATAAGAATGCGCGTCGTAATAGCGCCGGACAAGTTCAAGGGCTCGCTGTCCGCACCCGATGTTGCCCGGCACCTGGAAACAGGGCTCCAGGCGGCAACAGGCCACAACCTTGACGTCATCCGGATTCCGGTGGCCGACGGCGGCGAGGGTACCCTCGACGCCGCCGTCGGCTCCGGCTTCACCCGCCGGAGCGTCGTGGTCAGCGGCCCCACCGGGCAGCGGATCCGGGCAGAATTCGCGGTCCGCGGACGCGAGGCGGTCATCGAAATGGCCGCCGCGTCCGGCCTGGCAGTCCTGCCCGGCGGCGCCGGGTCCGGCGAAGGCGGCTCCAGCGGCCGGCCTGATTCGGCCACCGCCAAAGCCGCCACCAGCCTGGGCACCGGCGAACTGATCCGGGCAGCGCTCGACGCCGGGTGCCGGCAGATCATTTTGGGCGTCGGCGGGAGCGCCAACACCGACGGCGGCGCCGGCGTCCTGCAGGGACTCGGCGCCAAGCTCCTCGACGCCGACGGCAACGACCTGCCTCCCGGCGGCGCGGCCCTGGCCCGGCTGGACCGGATCGACTTCTCCGGCTTCGACTCCCGCCTGGACGACGCCCGCTTCATCCTCGCCAGCGACGTGGACAACCCCCTGCTCGGAACCGAAGGCGCCCCGGCGATCTTCGGCCCGCAGAAGGGTGCCACCCCCGAGGACGTGGCAACGCTCGACGCCGCCCTGGCCCACTTTGTGGACGTCCTCTCGGCCGAAATCGGGCCCCGCGCCCGGAAGGCCGCGGACGCACCGGGCGCCGGAGCGGCGGGCGGCGTGGGCTACGCGGCCATCGCGGTCCTGGCCGCAACACGCAGGCCTGGCATCGACGTCGTACTTGAATTCACCGGACTGGCCGACCGGCTGGCCGGCGCGGACCTGGTGATCACCGGCGAAGGCAGCCTGGACGAACAGAGCCTGCTCGGCAAGACGCCCATGGGTGTTGCGCGGGCGGCTGCGCGGGCCGGCGTGCCCGTGGTGGCCGTCTGCGGCCGGACCACGCTGACGCCCGGGCAGCAGAAGGATTCCGGTTTCCGGCAGGTCTACCCACTGACCTCACTGGAGGCCAAGGTAGAAATATGTATAGCCGAAGCAGGACCCCTGCTTGAACAATTGGGAAAGCACATCGGCGTGGAACTGGCGGACCTGGCCCCGGCCCACGCCGCGGTAGATTCCACCCCGTCAGCGAACATTGCCCGCACAAAGGAGCCCCTCAATGTCTGAAGAAACCTTTGACCTCGTCATCCGGGGCCAGCGCATCCTCACCACGGCCGGCATCGCAGCCCGTGAAGTGGGCGTGCGCGGCGGCAAGATCGTGGCCATCGAGCCGCTGGGCAACGGCCTTTCCGGCGCCGAAGTGATTGAGCTCGCCGACGACGAAACCCTCCTTCCCGGCCTGGTGGACACGCACGTCCACGTCAACGAGCCCGGCCGCACCGAGTGGGAGGGCTTCGCGTCCGCCACCCGCGCCGCCGCAGCCGGCGGCGTGACCACCATCATCGACATGCCGCTGAACTCCATCCCGCCCACCACCACCGTGGAAGGCCTCAAGCTCAAGCGCGAGGTGGCCGAGGACCAGGCGTTCGTTGACGTCGGGTTCTGGGGCGGCGCCGTGCCCGGCAACAAGTCCGAACTGCGCGGCCTGCACGACGAGGGCGTGTTCGGCTTCAAGTGCTTCCTGTTGCATTCCGGCGTGGACGAGTTCCCGCATCTGGAAGCGGACGAGATGGAAGAGGACATGGCCGAGCTCAAGTCCTTCGATTCGCTCATGATCGTCCACGCCGAGGACTCCCACGCGATTGACCGCGCACCGCACCCCGGCGGCGACCACTACTCCACCTTCCTGGCTTCCCGCCCCCGCGGCGCCGAGAACAAGGCCATCGCGGAGGTGATCGAGCGGGCCCGCTGGACCGGAGCCCGCGCCCACATCCTGCACCTCTCCTCCTCGGACGCGCTGCCCATGATCGCGTCCGCCAAGCGCGACGGCGTCCACCTCACCGTGGAGACCTGCCCGCACTACCTCACGCTGATGGCCGAGGAAATCCCCGACGGCGCCACCGCCTACAAGTGCTGCCCGCCCATCCGCGAGGCCTCCAACCGCGAGCTGCTGTGGAAGGGCCTGGAGGACGGCACCATCGACTGCATCGTCTCCGACCACTCCCCCTCGACGCTTGACCTGAAGGACCTGGAAAACGGCGACTTCGCTGTGGCCTGGGGCGGCGTCTCCTCGCTGCAGCTGGGCCTGTCGCTGATCTGGACCGAAGCCCGGCACCGCGGCATCCCGCTGGAGCAGGTGGTTTCCTGGATGGCCGAAAAGCCCGCCGCACTGGCACGCCTCTCCAACAAGGGCCAGCTGGCACTCGGGTACGACGCCGATTTCTCCGTCTTCGCACCGGACGAGGCCTTCGTGGTGGACGTCTCCAAGCTCAAGCACAAGAACCCCATCACGCCGTACGACGGCAAGGCACTCTCCGGCGTGGTCCGCAAGACATTCCTGCGCGGACATGTAGTGGACGGCCAGACCCCCAGCGGCAAGCTCATCCGCCGCGGCGGCGTCTGAGGCACCACGCCATGGCTGTCCAGGTACATTCCCCGCGCGGCATATGCGCGACGCGTCCGGCGCTGGCGAAGCCCGCATCGGCGGGTCCTGCGTTGAAGGCCCATGGCCTGGCCGTCTGGGTGACCCTGGACGGCGATGAGGACATCGATGACGCCGTGATGGCGCGCGCCGCGGAACTATTGCTGGCGCGCGCACTGAAGATTGCTCCGGAGGCGGAAGTCCACGTCTGGCCCGCCGCCGGAGCTGCAACCTCCGCTGCCCACGCTGCCCCGCCGGGGGGACCGCACGGGCCAGCAGGCAGCGGAACCCAGGGGCCGTCGTCGTCCGTTCCGGAGGACTCCCCGGAGGACGACGACGGCGCAACCCACCTCCCGCCGCTGGCCGGACCCGCCAGCCTGGTGTCGGTGGATCTTGCCGCCGGCGAAGTGCAACTGGACGGACAGCCCGTGCCGCTGACCGGAGTCGAGTTCAAGCTCCTGCGCTATCTCGTGGAGAATTGTTCGCGGGCCATCAGCCGGGAAGAGCTTCGGCTGTTCCTGGAATCGTTCGATTCCCCGGCGGCGGCCTCCCGTTCCATCGATGTGTACGTGGGCCGGGTGCGGCGGAAGTTGCGGGGCGGCCGGCATGCGATCGCCACGGTGCGCGGCGGCGGCTACCAATTCGTCCCGGGCCCGCATGCCAAAGTGCGCGGGCCTGCGGAATACTGCATCTGAACCCGTGGTTGTTTCAGTAGAAGCCGACCCAGTACTCATCGCTTTTGTCAGTAATCAGACTCCCGAAGGATCATCATGAGCCCCACTCTGACCACCAAGCTCCAGCCCGGAACCCAGGCGCCGGACTTCACCCTGCCGGACGCCCAGGGCAAGCCGACGTCATTGGCTGACTACCGCGGCAAGAACGTCATCGTCTACTTCTACCCGGAAGCGGCCACACCCGGCTGCACCACCGAGGCCTGCGACTTCCGCGACAGCCTCGAGTCCCTGAAGGGCTCCGGCTACGAGGTCCTGGGCGTCTCCCCCGACGCCCCCGAGAAGCTGGCCCACTTCACCGGCGACTTCGCCCTGACCTTCCCGCTCCTGGCCGACGAGGACCACTCCGTGGCACTGTCCTACGGCGCGTGGGGCGAAAAGCTGCGGGACGGCGAAGTCACCGAGGGCATCGTCCGCTCCACCGTGGTGCTGGACCCCGAAGGCAAAGTGAAGTTGGCCCAGTACCAGGTCAAGGCGCAGGGCCACGTGGCAGCGCTGAAGGAAACCCTCGGCCTCTAGGACGCTCTCTCACCTTTTGCACGATTTGGGTTGACGCTCTCTCACTTCCCGCGCGATTCGGGCCGACGCTCTCTCACCTTTCGCAACAAAAGCCGGAACGCTCTCTCACCGTGGTGAGAGAGCGTTCCGGCTTTTCCTGTATGTAGTGAGAGAGCGTCCCGGATTAAGCGGCGGGAAGTGAGAGAGCGTCGTCTGGTGGATCAGCTGTGTGACAGGCCGGTCAGGAGGCCCATCCGGACGGGCCGGCGGCAAGCTCGGTTTGGCGGACCTCTGCTGGCCGTAAGCTGGCCGGAGTGAAACAGGCGCCGGCGTCGGGAAAGCCCGGAACCACAATGCGGGCGTGGCTCTGGACTTCGGTCACGGTGTCCCGGGTGTGCTCAGCGATTTTGGCCATGGTGGTGACCCACATTCCGTCCATGGCCTTGACCCGGCTGATCAGCTGTTCCAGTGCCACCGCCTTGGAGGGCCGGCCGGAGATAAACGGGTGGTTGGTCAGCACGAAGCAGCTTCCGGCGGCGTGGTGCGCCTCCGCTTCGAGCGTCCACATTTCCAGGACCTTTGCGGGGCTTTCGATAACTCCGCTTCCGGTCACCCCGGGGTAGAAGGCGTACTGCTCCCAGTCGTCGAGCGCCCAGTCGACCGGGATTTCAACCAAGTCCCTGGGGTCGCCGTCGGCGACGCTGAAGCGGTAGGGGGCGTCGCCGTCGAGCAGGCTTGAGTCGTAGAGGAAGCCGCGGTCCGCCAGGAGGGCCGGCGAGTGCCAGTTCAGCTCCCACCAGGGGGCCCGGTAGCCAACCGGCCGCACGCCAGCGACCTTGGCCAGTGCTTCCAGCCCCCGGTCGATGTACCGTGCCTCTGTGGCGGCATCGATGCCCTGCATGGGTTCGTGCAGATAGCCGTGGTGGGCGACCTCATGGCCGGCGTCAACGATCCGGCGCACCACGTCGGGGTAGCTTTCGGCGGTGAAGCCGGGGATGAAGAAGGTGGCCGGGATGTCCTGGCGCTGCAGGATCTGCAGCAGCCGCGGCACCGCAACCTTGGGCCCGTAGGACTGGTGGGTCATGAGGGACATGCGGCGTGTGCTGGTGGGGTCGTGGGCGATGGTGCAGGATTCCGCGTCAACATCGAAGGTGAAGGAGGCGGCCGCCCGGTATCCTTCGGGCCAGGTGATGGGATGGGCAGAATCCGGGAATACGGGGAAGTCCATGGTCCGGTTCCTTTCTAGCGGGAGACGGCGGTTGCTGAGGGACTGGCTACTGTCTCCGGGACGGCTGCCGGGACGGGCTGCGATCCGTCACTGACCAGAAACCTGCGGTGGACCCGGGGGCCCAGGACGGCGTAGCACGCTGCGCTGCTGGCTCCGCCGGCGAGCCAGGAGAGGTCCCAGCCGCCCAGGGCCACGGCGATGGGGCCCTGCATGATCGGAATCAGGCCGTACATGAACAGCCAAGTGGCGAAGATGCCGACCAGGAGGGACACGACGCCGGCCCAGTTGACGCCGGGGAGGCGCTTGGTGCCCACGCCGTCGAACAGCCGTGCCGTGTCATCAGGCCAGCGCTTCTCGATCCAAAAGTAGTGGACCAGCATAACGCCGCCCCATGCGGCCACCCAGGCGACCAGGCCGATCAGCCAGGCATCGAGGACCGACGCAAAATCTTCCTGGAAGATGAAGAAGACGACGGCGGCCAGCGAGAAGACGCCGACGAAGAGGTTCAGTCTGCGCCTGCTGATGGAGATGTCCAGCGCCTGTGTAGCGACGGAGAAGGTGTAGATGTTGAGGATGTTGGTGGCAATGGGGCCGTGGAGCACCATAAGCAGCACGGGGAGGGCCAGCGCACCGAAGTTCTGAACGATGAGTTTGCCGGGGTCGATTTCACCCGTGTTGGTGGCCAGGCTGGCACCGAGGACGCCCAGCCAGACGACGGGGATGAACTGGCCAAGGACCGAGGCGAGGTAGACCTTGCGCTTGGGCACCGTGGTGCTGACGAAGCGGGAGTAGTCGGCGGCGTAGGTGAACCAGGTGATGCCCCAGCCGATGCCGATGGCCGTCATGACCGCGCTCATGGCCGCGATTCGTTCCGATCCTTCCAGGATGTGACCAGCGGGGCCCGCGTAGGTCCAGTTGATCTTCATGCCAAACCAGGCCACTGCCGACATCACGGCAAGGATGAGGATGGTGGGCGGCACAGTCCACTTTTCGAACGCCGCGATCGCCTTGTAGCCGAACCAGGCGATGGCAACCTGGACCGCCATAATGAAGGTGGCGATGCCTATCTTCCACGCGTAGTTATGCGCTTCCGGGTCAACCCACCCGAGGGTCCCGAACAAAGCCATCACCAGGTCCAAGATGATCCAGGTGTTGACCGCACACCAACCGATCACCAGGAGCGCCTGGATGGATGCCGGCAGGTAATTTCCGCGGCGGCCGAAGGCTGCGCGGGCGAGCACCATGCCGGTGGCTCCTGTCTTCTGGCCCAGCAGAACAAAGCAGCCGAAGAGCAGCATCCCGATCAGGTTCCCCAAAACCAGAACGGTGACGGTATCGGCAAAGCCCAGGCCGAGCTGGATGCCCAGCGCTCCGAGGACCCAGTTGATCGGGGCCAGGTTGGCACCGGCCCAGATCCAGAACTGGCCGGAAACCTTACGGGTGCGCTGGGATTCGGGGATGGGTTGGAGCCACGCTTCGTGGTCTTCGCCGGCCGCGGACGCTTGTCCGGCCGGGGCAGTGGAGTTGTTGTGCACGTGGGGCCTCCGTAGGGGGAAAGGGATAACCCAAGATTATGTGTCGCAGACCACACCCAACAAGATACTATGTGTACAACACAACGCCCATCCATGTTACGGATCGTCATGCCTGTATTGCTCACCGAAGTGCTGAAACATCCCACCCTCACGGCCGCCGATCCCGTGATCCGCGCCGGGGCGGTTGCAGCGGCGGGTACGCAGCTGCGCTGGGTCCATTCCAGTGAGGTGCTGGACATTGCACCGCTACTTAGCGGCGGCGAACTGCTTCTCACCGGCGGCGACGCCCTGGTCTCGGCCACAGACGGGCGACGCGTAGATTACATCCGGCAGCTGGCTGAGCGCGGCATCGGCGCCCTGGCCGTGGAGACGGGCCATACCCTCCCGTCACTTCCGTCCTCGATGATCCGGGCCGCGGAGGAAGCAGGGCTGCCCCTCATTGAATTCCGCAAAGTGGTGCCGTTCGTGGGCATCATGCAGGCCATCAACTCGATGCTGGTCAGCGAATCGGTTGCACACCTGCGCCGCGCGGACGAGGCCAGCCACGCCATGGCCGTCGAGCTGGCCCACGGGAGCAGCCTGGACCGGATTCTTGCCGTGCTGGCCGGAATCATTGACGCGACCCTGGAGCTCTCGTCGGTGTCCGGCGTGACGCTGGGAAGCGCCGGCCCGGATAGCGACGGTTCGAACCCGGCGGACGGTTCCGCTCCCCGGAACGAGCCGGGGCAGGCAGCCGGTTCCGCTCCGGCAGCCGGTTCCGTTCCCCGGGAAGAGGGGCAGGCAGCCGGGCCGGGCGCTGACGGAACTCTGATCAATATCGATGTACCCGTCCGCGGCGTGCCGTCCGCGAGGCTGGTGATCAATGTTCCCGCCCACAGCGACGTCAACCTGGCGCGCGTTGCCGGCGGCCGCTGCGTTGACATCCTGTCGCTGGCGCTGCTGCAACGCATGCCGCCCGGGCTGAAAGAGGTGGCAGGCACGGCACTGCTCCGTGCTGTCAGCTCCGGCAGCCAGCCCTGGCGGCTCAAACAGCTCTCCCCCGCAGCCGGGATCCCGGCCTCCGCAACGGTGGTCGCCGTCGTCGTCAGGACGTCCACGTCCCAGCAGATGCGGGCGGCAATGGACAAGATCCTGAAGCGTTCTGCCCAGCAGAGCGCCAGCTACGTAGACAATTCAGAGCTTCTGGCCCTCGCCGCGTTGCCTTTTGACGGCGCCCTAGCCGCCCGTGCGGAACTCGTCGCCGCCTTACAGGAGCTCCCCGTGGAGGTCGGAACCATGACGGCGGTGGGCCCTTTGGCGGCCGGGATCGAAAACGCGCCGTGGTCGCTCTCGGAGGCGAAATGCGCCCTGGATCTGGCCCTGAACGGATCACTCCGCTTGGCGGCGCGGCCGTCGTCGGAAGCTGCAGGCGTGGTGGTCGACGTCGAAGAACTCGCCGTGGAGCGGTTGGCCGCGCAGCACCTGGAGCAGGGGGCGCGGCAGGACTACGTGCAACAGCAACTGGGCCGCCTACTTGAACACGACGAGCGGCGCAACTCCCAGCTGCTGACCACGTTGTCGGTCTGGCTCGACTCCGGCTGCAACACGGCGCAGGCCGCCAGGGAATTGCACGTGGAGCGGCAGTCGATGCATCACCGGCTGCAGCGGATTTTTGACTTGTGCGGAGGGGATCCGCGCGGGACGGGCCGGCTCGTGGCCCTGCATCTGGCCACCCGGCTGGCCGGCATGTAGCCCCGCCGGGAAGAACGCTCTCTTGCCTTTCGTACGAAAAACCGGGACGCTCTCTCACTTCCTTGGGGGAAGTGAGAGAGCGTCCCGGCTTAAGCGACCGGAAGTGAGAGAGCGTCCCGGTAGGTTAGCGGAGCACCACTGTCCTGTTGCCCTGCAGGATCACCCGGCCCTCGCAGTGCCAGCGCACCGCGTTGCTGAGCGCCTTGCACTCGGTGTCGCGGCCGGCGGCCACCAGGTCTTCCGGTCCGTAGGTGTGGTCCACCTCCACCGTCTGTTGGGAGATGATGGGCCCCTCGTCGAGCTCGCCGTTGACGTAGTGCGCCGTGGCACCCACGGTCTTCACGCCGCGCGCGTAGGCCTGGTGGTACGGCTTGGCGCCCTTGAAGCTGGGCAGGAACGAGTGGTGGATGTTGATGGCACGCCCGTCCAGCTTGCGGGTGAGGCCGTCGCTGAGGACCTGCATGTAGCGGGCCAGCACCACGAGTTCGACGTCGAACTGGTCGATGAGCTCCAGCAGCCTGCCCTCCGCCTCCGGCTTGGTGGCGGCGGTGACGGGCACGTGGAAGAACGGGATGCCGTGCCATTCCACCAGCGTCTGATGGTCAGTGTGGTTGGAGACCACGGCCACCACGTCAATGGGGAGTTCGCCGATCCTGGCGCGGAACAGCAGGTCGTTGAGGCAGTGTCCGAACTTGGACACCATGATCAGCACGCGGCGCTTGGAGCCGTGCGGTTCCAGCCGCCAGCTCATTCCGAAGCGTTCCGCCACGGGGGCAAAAGCGGCCCGCAGGGTGTCCGCGGTGGAGGCGTCGCCGTCGGACGCGAAGTGCACCCGCATGAAGAAGTGCCCCTCGGAGCGTTCGCCGAACTGCTGGTTGTCGATGATGTCGCAGCCGTGTTCCAGCAGGAAGCCGGAGACGGCGTGGACGATGCCCGGCGACTCGCTGCAGTCCAAAGTCAGGACGTGCTCCACGGTGGTCGCCGGTTGAGAAAACGGGGTTTCAGTCTGAATGGCGGTCATGGCTCAGCACTCGATCACATTCACGGCGAGGCCCCCGCGGGAGGTCTCCTTGTATTTGGTTTTCATGTCCGCTCCTGTCTCACGCATGGTTTTGATGGCTTTGTCCAGCGACACCTTGTGGCTGCCGTCCCCGTGGAGAGCCAGCCTCGCGGCGTTGATGGCCTTGACGCTGGCGATCGCGTTCCGTTCGATGCAGGGAATCTGCACCAGGCCGCCCACGGGGTCGCAGGTCAGGCCGAGGTTGTGCTCAATCCCAACTTCGGCGGCGTTCTCCACCTGTTCGGGGGTGCCGCCCAGCACCTCGCACAGCCCGGCGGCAGCCATGGAGCAGGCCGAGCCCACCTCACCCTGGCAGCCCACTTCCGCGCCCGAGATGGAGGCGTTGATCTTGAAGAGAATCCCGACGGCGGCCGCCGCTAGCAGGAAGCGGACCACACCGTCGTCGTCGGCTCCCGGAACAAACTTGACGTAGTAGTGCAGGACCGCTGGCACAATGCCGGCCGCGCCGTTGGTGGGGGCTGTGACGATGCGCCCGCCGGCGGCGTTTTCCTCGTTGACGGCCAGGGCGAAGAGGTTCACCCACTCCATGGCCCGGAGCGGGTCGGTGACGCCGGTGTCCGCCGTCAGGGTCTGGAATAACGACGGCGCCCGCCGCCTGACGTTCAGCCCGCCGGGAAGGATTCCTTCCGCGGCGCAGCCGTTGTCCACGCATTCGCGCATGACGGCCCAGAGGCCCAGCAGCTTCTCGCGGAGCTCCGCTTCGCTGCGCCACACGAGTTCGTTGGCGAGCATCACGTCGGAGATGGACATCCCTTCGCGGCGGCAGATCTCCAGGAGTTCGTTGGCCGAGGTGAACGGGTACGGCAGCGGGGTGTCATCGGCCACCACCTGGTCGCCGCCGTCGGCATCGCCGTCAACAACGAAGCCACCCCCAACGGAATAGAAGCTCCGTTCGCTGAGCACGGCGCCCGTGTGGTCCAGCGCCCGGAAGGTCATGCCGTTGGGGTGGGCGGGCAGGGACTTGCGGCGGTGCAGCACCACGTCCTCGTCCCAGTTGAAGTCCACCCGGTGGTCCCCGCCGATCCGGAGTTCGGCGTCGAGGGCTGCCGCGGCCACCTGGTCGTCTGCGGTGGAGGTGTCCACCGTTTCCGGGTCCAGGCCCTGCAGGCCCAGCACCACGGCCTTGTCGGAGCCGTGGCCGCGGCCGGTGGCGCCGAGCGATCCGAAGAGTTCGGCCTGGACGCGTGTGGTTGCGCTCAGGTGGCCGTCGCCTTTGAGCCCGTCGGCGAACAGCTTCGCAGCCCGCATCGGGCCGACCGTGTGTGACGACGACGGCCCGATGCCAACGGAGAACAGGTCCAGGGCGCTGAGCGCCATCAGGGCACCTCGGGGGAAGCGAACTCCCTCATGGCGTCCAGGAGCCAGCGGCCCAGGAAGTCCGCGAACGAGGCCCGCGGGAACAGCCGGAAGCTGTCCTCGCCGGTCTTCAGCAGGGTGACCGGGATGTTGCCCACCTCCGTGGTCAGGGCGGTCCCCGGGGTGAAGCTGCGGGGGTGCAGGTCAAGGGCGCAGCCCTTCTCCAGCACTGCCCGGGCGCGCGGGCCGGAGAGCTCGAAGGTGGTCCGGTTGGCGGAGAGGTCCACTACCTGGCCCGGGGCGTCGCCGAGGGCGGCCGTGAGCGAGCCGATGAGGTCGCCGCCCAGGGAGTCGTGGGCCTCTTCCGGGGCCACAACAAGGAACTCTGACGGGCCCAGCCAGAGGACGCTGAGGCCCTCCGTGCCGCTTACCTCGCCGCAGCGGGCCGGCAGGCCGCCGGCGACGGACGCGATCCGGGCGCCTTCCTCCGAGCCGGGGTCAACGCGGACGCCGGCCATGGTCTGGAACGGGCCCTCCTTGAGGACCACCTTCCCTGCTATGGAGCCGGCGTCCAGTGCTGCGGCCAGGTGTGAGGCCGGGCTGCGGCGGATTTCCCGGAGTCCATTGATGCCTGTGAGTGCTGCGGTGTTAGCCATCTTTACGGGTCCCTTCGCGGTCAAAAAGTACGGTTTCGGCGACAACAACATCAACCAGCTGGTCGCCGGCGGCGGCCACGAGGGTCTCGCCGATGCGGTTGCGTCCGTTTTTGATCAGCGCCAGTGCGAACGACCTGCCGAGCGCGGCGCTGTGGTAGCTCGAGGTGACGAAGCCCTGCATCGGGACGGGTCCGTAGGCGGGGTTCGTGGTGATCCCCTTTTCCACCAGCTGGGTGCCTTCCGGCAGCCGCAGCGTCCCGTCCACGGGAAGCACGCTGACCAGGTGCTTGCGGTCCTGGCGCTGGGCGTCGGCCCGGGCGTAGGAACGCTTGCCGATGAACTCCTTGGCCTTCGAGACCACCCATTCCATCCCGGCATCCTGCGGGGTGACGGTGCCGTCGGTGTCCTGCCCGACGATCGGGTAGCCCTTCTCGGCCCGGAGCACGTGCATCGTTTCGGTGCCGTACGGGGTGATGTTGAATTCGGCGCCTGCGGCGGCCACGGCTTCCCAGGTGTTCAGCCCGTACCAGGACGGCACGTTGATCTCGTAGGCCAGTTCGCCGGAGAACGAGATCCGGCAGATCCGCGCCTGCACGCCGGAGGCGAGGGTGGTTTCGCGGAAGGTCATGAACGGGAAGGCGTCCGCCTCCAGCCCGCCGCCGGCGGCGAGTTCCGGTGCCACCTTGGCGATCACCGCGCGGGATTTGGGCCCGACGACGGCAATGGTGCTCCACTGTTCGGTCACCGACGTGCAGTGCACGTCCAGTTCCGGCCATTCGGTCTGCAGCCATTCCTCAAGCCAGTCCAGCACCTTCGCGGCGCCGCCGGTGGTGGTGGTCATGAAGAACCGGTCCTCGTCGAGGCGAAGGGTCACGCCGTCGTCGAAAATCATGCCGTCCGCCATGCACATGACGCCGTAGCGGGCGGACCCCGGCGCGAGCTTCTTGAACGCGTTGGTGTAGATCCGGTTCAGGAACTCACCGGCGTCCTTGCCCCGGATTTCGATCTTGCCGAGCGTAGTGGCGTCCATGAAGCCCACGGACTCGCGGACGGCGGCGCACTCGCGCAGCACGGCGGTGTCCATGTCCTCCCCGTCCTGCGGGTAGTACCAGGGGCGCTTCCACTGCCCGACGTCCTCGAACAGTGCGCCCTGTGCCACGTGCCACGGGTGGATCGACGTGACGCGGGCGGGGTCGAACAGTTCGCCGCGCTGGCGTCCGGCGAGTGCCGCGAAGGCCACGGGGGTGAACGGCGCCCGGTAGGTGGTGGTGCCGATGTCGCCGATGCCCCGGGAGGCTTCGCCGGCCTGCCGGAGGGCCGCGGCGATAACGCCGATCGCGTTGACGCCGGACGTCTTGCCCTGGTCGTTGGCGGTGCTGATGGAGGTGTAGCGCTTGATGTGTTCGACGGACCGCATGCCGGCCCCGGTGGAACGGAGGACATCGGCCACGGACTGGTCCCGCTGGAAGTCGACGAAGTGGTGGTGCCAGTCGTCCGGGGTGCCGGCCTGACCCGGCACCAGCCACAGCTGGCGGGTGGGACCGGAGGCTTTCGGCTCGCCGAGGACGGACGGCTCTACATCGGAGCTGAAGCCGGCCGCGATGGCCGCCGAGGCTCCGGCGGAGATACCTTCGGCGAGGCAGTCCCCGAGTTCGAAGCTGCCGCGGCCGGAGCCGACAATCTGCTGGTTGGGGACCACGGTGCTCGGCACGAACGCTGCCAGGTCCTCGTCCCAGCGGAGCTTGCCCTGCCGCTGCGAGTGCAGGTGCACCAATGGGCTCCAGCCGCCGGAGACTGCCAGCAGGTCGCAGGCGATCTCTTCGACGCCGGAGGTGAGTTCGCCGTCGTCGTTGATGCTGCGGACGGTGACGGCGTTCAGCCGGCCGTCGCCGGACTCGGAAGAAGCGGTGATTGTTCCGGCGGCCGTGTCGGACTCGGTAGAGGCGGTGTTGGCCACGGCGCTGCCGATCAGCACCCGTGTCCCGGATTCGACGGCGGCGGCAGCCACCGGGGTGAGGCCGGGGCGGGCGTCGACGACGGCCGCGACCTTGACGCCGGATGCACGCAGGTCCGAGGCCAGGGCATAGGCACTGTCGTTGGTGGTGCTGATGACGACGCGCTTCCCGGCGGCGACGGCGTAGCGGTTGAGGTAGCTGCGGACGGCCGAGGCGAGCATGATTCCGGGGCGGTCGTTGTTCTCGAACACCAGCGGCCGTTCGTGGGCGCCGGGAGCCAGGACCACCTGGTTGGCACGGATGTGCCAAATACGCTGGCGGGACACGCCCGGGGCGGCCGGGCTGGAAAGGTGGTCGGTGCGGTTCTGGACTGCCACGACGTAGTTGGCATCGTAGGCGCCGAAGGCCGTGGTGCGGTTCAGGACGGTGCATTCGGCGGCCGAGACGAGTTCGGCTTCCACGTCCGCCACCCATTCCAGGGCCGGCTTGCCTTCGATGGCCTCGGCCAGGCCGGGGGCGGTCGATCCGGACAGGAGCGTCCCGCCCAGTTCGGGCTGGTCATCGAGCAGCATCACACGGGCACCGGTGCGGACGGCCTCGCGGGCCGCGGCCAGGCCGGCGGGGCCGCCGCCGATGATCAGGACGTCCGTGTGCACGAACTTCTTGTCGTACTCGGCACGGTCTTCCTCGGGGTCCAGGCGGCCCAGTCCGTTGAGCAGGTCCGCCTTCAGGCCGTCCACCAGGGTGACGGTGGTGGCGGGGAGCATGGATTCGGACACGTGGCCCGGGAACCGCGCTTCGATCCGGACCATCGCGTTGGCTTCCTCCACCCCGGCGGACATGATGCCGCGGGGGCGGTCCTCGTAGAGCGAGTTGCCGGCGGCAATCCGGCCGTTGGCGAGCAGGGCCGAGGCCAGCGTGTCGCCGGGGTGGCCAGTGAATTCCTCGCCGTCCACGGTGAAACGCCAGGAGATGCTGCGGTCGATGCGTCCGCCGGCGGAGAGGCGGGCGTTCCGGGAAGTCACTTGGTTGCTCCTTCCGGGGCGGTGGTGCTGGCGGTGGTGCTGGCGGCGGTGCTGGTTGGAGAGATGCTGGTTGCGGAGGTGCTGGGCGCGGCTTCGCCGGTGGTGGTGCTGTCAGCAGCCGTGCTCGCAGTGCCGGATTCGGCCGCGGTCGCGGCCGCAGCAGGCCGGGGCGTGCCCATCGGGTAGACGGCCTGGATGTCGTAGGTGACCGTGTCACGGAGCATGTTGAACCACTGGCGGCAGCCGGTGCTGTGGAGCCAGCGTTCGGCGAAGCTGCCCTTGGTGTTGTCGCGGTAGAACAGGAACTCGGCCCATTCGCGGTCGTTCATGTCGTTCGGGTTCTCCGGGTACGGCACGTGGGCCTGGCCGCCGTAGTGGAACTCGGTCTCGTCGCGCGAGCCGCAGTTGGGGCATGAGATAAGCAGCATGTGCGTCTTCTTTCTATGGGACGGCGGCTAGTGGGCGACGGCGGCTGCGCCGTGTTCGTCGATCAGGGCACCGGTTTCAAAGCGTTCCAGCGCAAACGGCTTGTTCAGCTTGTGCGGGGTGCCCGTGGCGATCGTGTGCGCGAACGTGAGTCCCGCAGCCGGGGTGCCCTTGAACCCGCCGGTCCCCCAGCCGCAGTTGACGAACATGTTCTCCACCGGGGTGGTGCCCACGATCGGCGAGGCATCCAGTGTGGTGTCCACGATGCCGCCCCAGGTCCGGAGCACGTGGGCCCGGGCAAAGATGGGGAACAGTTCGACGGCGGCTGCCATCTGGTGCTCGATCACGTGGAAGGACCCGCGCTGGCCATAGCCGTTGTAGGAGTCGACGCCGGCGCCCATGACCAGTTCGCCCTTGTGCGCCTGGGAGACGTAGACGTGCACGTGGTTGGACATCACCACGGTGGGGTGGACCGGTTCGTGCAGTTCGGAGACCAGCGCCTGCAGGGGGTGGGACTGGATGGGGAGCCGGAAGCCGGCCATTTCGGCCAGGACCGAGCTGTGCCCGGCTGCGCACAGGCCCACCTTTTCGGTGTTGATGGTGCCGCGGTTGGTCTTGACGCCCACCACCCGGTTGCCGTCCTTGACGAAGCCCGTGACCTCGCAGTTCTGGATGATGTCCACGCCCAGTTCGTCACATTTGCGGGCGAAGGCCCACGCCACATGGTCATGCTTGGCGATGCCCGCGCGCGGCTGGTAGGTGGCGCCCATGACGGGGTAGCGGATGTTGTCGCTGATGTTCAGGATGGGGCAGAGTTCCTTGACCTGGTCCGGCTCCAGCCATTCCGCATCCACGCCGTTGAGCTTGTTCGCTCCCACGCGGCGGATGCTCTCGCGGACATCGCCCAGGGTGTGGGCGAGGTTCATGACGCCGCGCTGGCTGAACAGGAAATCGTATTCGAGCTCTTCCGGCAGGATTTCCCAGAGCTTCAGCGCGTGTTCGTAGATGGCCGCGCTCTCGTCCCAGAGGTAGTTGGAACGGATGATGGTGGTGTTGCGGGCCATGTTGCCGCCGGCCAGCCAGCCCTTTTCCAGGACCGCGATGTTGGTCATCCCGTGGTTCTTGGCCAGGAAGTAGGCCGTGGCCAGGCCGTGCCCGCCGCCGCCCACGATTACGGCGTCATAGGAGGACTTGGGCTCCGGGTTGCGCCAGAGGAAGTCCGGGTGTTCCGGGAGCTGTTGCGTGTTCACTGGGCTGCTCCAATCATTTCTGTTTCAAACGTGGCAATCTCGGCTTCGCCGGACAGGTGCGGGTAGAGGGGGAACTGTTCGGCGAGCGCGGTGACCCGGGAGCGGAGTTCGACGGCGGTGTCCTCGCTGAGCGGTCCACCGGCGGTTTCGCCGCCTGCGTCAGTGCCAGTTCCGGCGGAGGCGATGAGCGCCGTCGCGATGATGTCCGCGACTTCGGTGAACTCCACGGCGCCGAAGCCGCGGGTGGCCAGGGCGGGGGTGCCGATGCGGAGGCCGGAGGACACCATCGGCGGGCGGGGATCGAACGGCACGGCGTTGCGGTTGACGGTGATGCCGATCCGGTGCAGGGCGTCTTCGGCCTGTTGCCCGTCCAGTTCCGAGTTGCGGAGGTCCACGAGGACCAGGTGTACGTCGGTGCCGCCGTTGACCACTGAAATGCCGGCGGCGGCAACGTCCGGCTGGAGGAGCCGTTCGGCCAGCAGCTTGGCGCCCTCGAGGACGCGCTCCTGGCGTTCCTTGAATTCGGGGGTTCCGGCCAGCTTGAAGGCCACGGCCTTGGCGGCGATGACATGCTCCAGCGGACCGCCCTGCTGGCCGGGGAACACGGCGCTGTTGATCTTGCGGGCGTACTCCTCCTTGGCGAGGATGACGCCACCGCGGGGTCCTCCCAGCGTCTTGTGGGTTGTGGTGGTGACGACGTCGGCGTACGGCACCGGGTTGGGGTGCAGCCCTGCCGCCACCAGGCCGGCGAAGTGGGCCATGTCCACCATCAGGTAGGCGCCCACGAGGTCGGCAATGCGGCGGAACTCGGCGAAATCGAGCTGGCGGGAATAGGCGGACCAGCCGGCCACAATCAGTTTTGGCTTGTGCTGCAGGGCCAGCGCTTCGACCTCGGCCATATCGATCCGGAGGTCGGATTCGCGCACGTGGTACGGGACCACGTTGTAGAGCTTGCCGGAGAAGTTGATCCGCATGCCGTGGGTGAGGTGGCCGCCGTGTGCAAGGTCCAGGCCCATTATGGTGTCGCCCGGGTTCAGCAGCGCAAACATTGCCGCGGCGTTGGCCTGCGCGCCGGAGTGCGGCTGGACATTGGCGAACTCGGCGCCAAAGAGGGCCTTCACCCGGTCGATGGCCAGCTGCTCGATCACGTCAACGTGCTCGCAGCCGCCGTAGTAGCGCTTGCCCGGGTAGCCCTCGGCGTACTTGTTGGTCAGGACCGAGCCCTGTGCCTCCATGACTGCCGACGGGGCGAAATTCTCCGAGGCGATCATTTCCAAGGTGGACTGCTGCCGGCCCAGCTCATTCACGATGGCCTGCTGGACCTCGGGATCGACTGCGGAAAGTCGCTCGTTCAACTGCTCAACCACGGATGCTCCTTTGAAATACCACTATTGCTATGACTGATATATCAGTGTGAGGTCAATGGTATGATTGGGATCACAACAGAGTCAATAGCTGGAAGTAAAGTGGCACTGAGCTTCCGCTTGGAACTCGGACACCGACTACGATCCGACCAGTGACCAACCGAGCAGCGAAGAACGGAGCCGCGCCGTGAATGCACTTCCAGCCCTGCCGCCGGCAGATGACGAAGCCCCCTCCCAGGCGGAGGCCGCGTATCGGCAGCTGCGCGACAAGCTGATCATGCTGGAAATCCGGCCGGGCGACCCGCTCAATGACGGACAGCTGGCCGCCGAGCTCGGCTTCGGCCGCACGCCCGTGCGCGAGGCGATCAAACGGCTTGAAGTGGACCACCTGGTGGTGTCCTATCCGCGCCGTGGAACCTTTGCCACCACTGTGGACTTCACGGAACTGGCCGATGTTTCGGAAATCCGGGAACTGCTGGAACCGCTGGCGGCCCGCCGCGCGGCCACCCGGGCAAACGCCGCAATGCGCCGCGAATTACTGGATGTCGCCAAGACCATCGCGGAGCTGGCCCCTAGCCCCGCAGAGTCCCGTGAACTGATGCGCTACGACCTGACGGTGCACCGGCTGATTTATCGGGCGGCTGCCAACCCGCACCTGGAAGATACCCTGATCCGCTATGACAACCTGGCCACGCGCATCTGGTGCCTGGTCCTGGACAAGGTCCCGTCGGTGAGCGGTCACATCACCGAGCACGTTGAGCTACTCAGGGCGGTGGCCGCCGGCGACGCGGACAAGGCGGCCGAGCTGGCCCTGCACCACGTAACGAGCTTCGAGCAGACCATCCGGAAGGTGCTCTAGGGGCGACGCCCCCTGCAAACGCTCTCTCACTTTCCGCAACCAAAGTCGAAACGCTCTCTCACAGGTGAGGGAGCGTTTCGTTTCAGGCGACAGGAAGTGAGAGAGCGTTGCGCTTCAGGCGACAGGAGGTGAGAGAGCGTTGCGCTTCAGGCGACAGGAAGTGAGAGAGCGTCCGGAATAGGCAGAGTCCCCCGGGCTGCGAATGAACTGCACCCGGGGGACTGTTGCGTTTACGCCGTGTAAACGCCCTGCTTCCTAGTGTCCGCCTCCGCCGATCACGCCCTTCTCCACGGCCTTGGTGACGGCGTCGGCCTCTGCCTGGTTCAGGGTGCCGTCGCTAACGGCCTTGTCCAGCTTGGTCTTGAGTGCCGCCGCTCGCTCCGACTGCTCAGCCGTGCGGATTTCCGCCAGGGCAGCCGTGACCTTGGCTTCGTCAACGCCCAGCGACGCCGCCAGGGACTTGGCCATCGCCGCGTCCATGGCGGCGCGGTCCGGCTTGGCACCTTCCGCCGGTGCCGTGCCCTCCGCCGGGGCAGCGGCGGGCTTGTTGGCATCCCGGAACGCCTGGAGGGCCTCGGTCACCTTGGCCTCGTCCACGCCAAGCTTCGTGGCAAGGTCGGCTGCCAGTTGGTCGCCTTTGTGGCCGCCGCGCATTCCGTTGTCGGTGGTTGCCGAGCCGGAGGTGGATCCGTCGGTGGACCCGGTGCCCTGCGCCGATGCACTGACACTCGGGGTTGGGGTCTCGGCAGCCGATGCCATCCCCGTGACTCCCAGTCCGGCACCCAGCGCCAATGCGCCGGCCGTCAGGCCAAGCGTTACTTTCTTCATGCGTGACATCTGATGTCTCCTCGATCCGCCGTACGAAACGGCTCTTTACGGAAGAACGGCTGGTTTGCACCGCCCTTCACACAAAGATGCCGCCCCAAGGTATGGCGGGCCTGTCCGGAAACTGTCACAGTGCTGTGAATGCCGGCCGGGAGATCATGCGGCCGGTCAACGGCGGCCGGGCCTATGGGTCAGCCGTGCCTCTTCCAGCGTTTGGGCCACCTGATGTTAAGCAGCAGCAGTCCCAGCAGGAGTGAGTCCACGG
Organism: Arthrobacter sp. 24S4-2; assembly: GCF_005280255.1. Classification (NCBI taxonomy): domain Bacteria; kingdom Bacillati; phylum Actinomycetota; class Actinomycetes; order Micrococcales; family Micrococcaceae; genus Arthrobacter; species Arthrobacter sp. 24S4-2. Next base: position 4,941,883 of record NZ_CP040018.1, read on the forward strand.
TCATGATTGCCGCCGTGAGGTAGGCCCAGCCGATCATCATGAGTTGCTCACCGCCAACCGGGAGCGCGAAGTGCGGGGGTGCATCCTAATGCCCATAACGATCTCCTGACGTGGATCCCCCCAGTCAATCGATAGTCCACCAAGTGTGGCATGGCCTCGGTCCGGACGGAACGGCGCCCACTACTCGAATCCGGTGCTGAAATGCACGGGTTGGCGCGCCGGACACTTGCTCCGCCACGGACAGCAGCCGGCCCGGACAGGCCGGTGGGCCGGGCGCAACGCAAACGGCGGCCCGCACCAAAAGGTGCCGACCGCCCGTCGTGCCCTGCAACCGCGGGCAGCGCCCTGTGGTCACCGCCTGCTAGATGTATTGACCACGGAGGTTAGGAACATGCGGCGTGGTTAGGTGACAAAAAGAAGACCTCCGAGTGGGGTGGGGCTTGTCTAAGAGTCCGATCCACAAGGAGGTCTTCAATGTCCCATGCTAACGCGCTTCTGACGCCGAAGGGGCGGCTCCGGCTGGCCCGGTGCATCGTCGATGATGGGTGGCCGCTGCGCCGTGCTGCTGAGCGGTTCCAGGTGTCGGTGACGACCGCGGCGCGGTGGGCGGCCCGATACCGGGAGCACGGTGAGCACGGGATGGGTGATCGTTCCAGCCGGCCCATCAGCTCCCCGCGTCGGACCTCCATGCGACGGGAGCGGCGGATCATTGCGATCAGGGTCAACCGCCGGTGGGGGCCGGCGAGGATTGGCTATCAGCTGGGCATCCACCCCTCCACGGTGCACCGGGTCCTGTCCAGGTTCGGGCTGGCCAGACTGTCGTGGCTGGACCGTGCCACGGGCCGGGTGATCCGCCGCTACGAACACCCCAGCCCGGGGGACTTGGTCCACGTCGACATCAAGAAACTCGGACGCATCCCCGACGGCGGCGGCCACCGCAGTGTTGGCAGGGCCGCCGGTAACCGAAACAAGACCGGCGCCGCGGCCAACAGGAGACCGGGTCACGCTTTCTTGCACAACGCCGTCGATGACCACTCCCGGCTCGCCTACACCGAGATCCTGACCGATGAGAAAAAGGAAACTGCAGCCGGATTCCGGGAACGCGCCAACGCCTATTTCGAGTCCTGCGGGATCACCGTCAAACGGGTCTTGACCGATAACGGTTCCTGCTACCGCTCCTACGCGTTCAAAGACGCCTTGGGCCCGCAGATCAAGCACAAACGCACGCGCCCCTACAGGCCCCAGACCAACGGCAAAGTCGAACGCTACAACCGCACCATGCTCGACGAATGGGCCTACGCCCGTCCTTACAGATCAGAGGCCGAGCGTGTTGCCGGTTTCGGGGACTGGCTCCATCACTACAATCATCATCGAGGCCACACCTCACTCAAAGGTCAACCACCGGCCAGCCGCGTCACCAACCTCTCAGGTCAATACACCTAGGCCGCCCGTTGGCGTCGTCTTCAACCACTCGCTGGGGATCCAGGTGATCTCCCCAGCGGGCGATCTCCCAGCCGTCAAAGCCCGACGCCGTGGCACTTCCTCAACCGGCAGATCGGCTCACTGGCTGGTGAAGAGGGTGATGGGACTGGTCATAATGCTTCGTTCTGCCAGTGGCTTGCGTTCTCTGCGCTGGCCTCTGCCGCGGCCAGCACCTTTTGCACCTGCAAACCATCGGCGAATGTCGGCGAGGGCTGCTCGCCTGCGCCGATGGCAGTGACGAGGTCGACCACCTGATGCGTGAACCCGTGCTCATAGCCAAGGCCGTGTCCGGTGGGCCACCAGTTGCCGGCGTAGGGGTGGGACGGCTCGGTGACCATGATCTTGCGGATGCCTGCGTCCGGTTCCAGCGCGGAATCGTAGAACTGCAGGTAGTTCATATCCTCGAAATCGAAGGCAATCGAACCCTTGGTGCCGTTGAGTTCCAAACGCACGGCATTCTTGCGGCCCAAGGCAAACCGGGTCGCTTCGAAGATGCCAATGGGAGTTCGTTCCTTCACGAACGTCTCCAGAAGGGCCGAAACGCCGGTGATGTTGTGTCCGGTGATCCACTGCGCGGCGTCAATGCTGTGCGCGCCGATGTCACCCAGTGAACCGGAGCCGGACTTGGATTTATCCAGCCGCCACGTCAGGGGAGCGTCCGCGTCGCTGAGCCAGTCCTGGAGGTACTGAGCGGACATGGCGGATTTGGCCCAGACGGCCCTCCTCCACCGTTCTTTTCGCCAGGGCCAAAGCAGGCGTACGGCGGTAGCTGAAACCGCTGGGGACCCCTGCGAGGTTTCGGTCGCAAATGCACAACCATTCAGTAGCTGGTTTGTCTTTTCGGGCGACTAGAACCGAGCGTTAAGCTAGGAGCCTACGGAGAAAAAGCACCTGCTTTATCCAGTGGTGTTCCTGCCCTCCTTCATGGTTGTTGAACCTATACACCTCAATTTCCTTCGTTGGGCCGGGACCGGACGCATCAGAAGTGCCCGAGCCGTACGCGTTGAAGCTGGCGAAGACAGTAGAAGGCGGGCAGATGTCGTCACTTAGCGCTGCCGAGTACAGCGTCGGCGCTGTAGCCCATCGTCCGAGGTTGACGCCGTCGAAATAGCGTAGGACGTCAACTACTTGCTCATACCGGTCCCGGTGACGGGCAAGGAAGGCGGCGATTTCCGGGTACGGGCCACGCGGGGTGATGTCGATGGCGCGCGTAAAGTCCTGCAGGAACGGGACGTCGGGCAAAGCGGCCACGACGCCGTCGAGCCGGCCGGCTACCAGCCCGGAGACAGCTACCACAATGCCGCCGCCCTGACTTCCACCGGCGAGGACGACTCGTGCCGGATCCACCTCGGGGTGGGATTGTGCTGCCTCCACTGCCCGGAAGGCATCCGTGTACACCCGCCGGTAGTAGTAGTCTTCGCGGCTGCCGACGCCCCGGGTCATGAAGCCGGCATAACCTACGCCGCCAGCCGACGGATGGAGATCAGCAGTCTCACCCAGAGCAAAACCGTAGCCCTGGCCACGGGTGTCCATGATGAAATGCGCGTACCCCGCCTGCGCCCACCCTGTTTCCTGGTTCGCCAGTCCCCGCCCGCCGGAGTAGCCGACGTATTGGACCACCACAGGCAGCCTGGAACCTGAGTCCCTAGTGGCCGGGAGGTGCAGCCAGCCCTTGATGGGTTCCCCACCGTACCCTGCGAAGGTCACGTCAAAGGTGTCGATCACAGAAAGGTAGTTCTCCACGGGCTCAAACCGGGCGTTCAAGGGGTAGGCTCTGGCATCCCTGATCGTGGCATCCCAGAATTCGCGAAGGTCGTCCGGCATCGTCACATCGGAGATGTAGCTGCGGAGCTGGGACAACGGGAGGTCAAAGAGTGGCATCGCGTCCGTTTCTGTTGTTTTCGGGAGGGGTTGGCCTAGCTAGCAGACGGCTTGGGTGAGATTACTTTGCATGGAGGCCAACACGGTTGCGTTACCCGCCAGTACCTGAAGGGATATGTTGGCGTTCCCAGCGTAGCTTTATCTACCCATGCCGGGTCTCGCCAACTACGTTCCTCGTTCTGGAGGTACGCGCCTGTCTGCGAGTACCGAAGTAACGGAGTCAGGAACTTGCGGGCTCTACCAGGCCGTTGGAAGCTGATCCAATCAATTCCCTGCCCAACAGTGTGGGGCGAACTGTCGGCCGTGGTCAGCG